>CAYHPW010000030.1:0-31373 GCA_964358645.1 uncultured Bacteriovoracaceae bacterium
GAGAGATCGCAGCCGCCTAAAATCAGATTGCTACATGTAGCATCCATTATGCCGCCGCTGATTCCTGGCAATGGACGTCTGCTCCAAGCAACGTCATTCGCGTTTGAAAGTGTTACAGCATATGTGACATACGCGCTGGCTGGTGAAGATATATACGGTGGTCTAGACATTGTTGACATAAGCAAGAGGGATGAGCCTCGTGTAATTTCAACAACATTTATTGATTCAAGCGAATTTAACGATGCGCAGGTGCGTGGTTCGTATGCATTCCTTGTAGGTGCGACGAAAAAATATGACGGAGGCGGCGTTTTAGCGGTGATGGATGTATCCGACCCTGGTGCACCGGTTATAATGTCAGAAACATTGCTAGGAGGACACCAGGCTACAAGTATCGTGCTTGACGGGAACATAGCCGTAATAAACGTAGGTGATAACCGAGGAGTCGTGGAAGTTGATATTGCCAACGTGGAAAAGCCAGAAGTCATGCGTGTGTTACCTCTAACTAACTCGCTTTCAGCCATACGGCACGGTGGTCATACGCTCGCGCTTGGAGGGACGTCTGCAACGGAACTTTTTTTGGACAAGATGGACTCATTTTCATCTGTGCATGTGATTGCTAATGAGCCATCCGCCGCGCCTGGCAGAATGAAGACCTATGGCGAGATCATGTACACAAATCCAGGGAAAACCGGGCTCAGTATTTTGGATATCGGTAATCTATTTGCCGGCAAAGTAACTTCGTTATTTCATGGCGTACTCCCGGGAACTGGTAACGGGATAGACGTTGGTTCGTCATACGCATTCCTCGCGCTTGGTGAAGCTGGTGTGTATGTCTATGATGTCAGTAGTGCGGGCAGGCCTGAAAAACTTGGCTACATAGATTATCCGACGGATTGGGGCAGCGCCAATAATCTGCGTGTTCATGCGATCAATGGGCGCTCGACCTTGCTCCTTGGCGACGGTCTGGGAGGGTTCAAAATTATAAATGTGGACGCGGGGCTTTTTTTAAAAGCATCAAGATGGTGCGTACCCTGGCGCGTGAAAGATGGAAAGCGCAAGCTGCCAGGGAATTATTACTTCGAGGTGCCACAGGAGCTTAACGTAACTTTTGGCAATGCTGGCAACGGCATTGCCACGCTTAAGTTTGACGACGTGGTTTGCAGATACCGCGGCGGTGCTAACTGTGCACATCCGTTTTTTGGCACTAAGGCTTGGAAGGATGGTAAGAAATACAAATTTGAAAGTTGCTCCAATGGCGCTGTTGCCGGTGATGCGGTTTTGGCAAAAACCGACATTACAATGCATATTGAGAGTGGTGATTGGTTATACTTCAAGACTGCCACACATGTTAATTTAGAAGTGATGTTTGAATGAGATGAGACAGTGTTACTTTGTTTTTATATTGGCTGTTTTGCCTTCCCTCGGCCGCGCTGCTGAGTATTCTGACCGTGCGAGCTTGGGTTATTCTCACCAGTGGATAAGTAGTGCTTCGTCTGGTAACCAGCTTTGGTCAGCTTTAAGACATAGGTTTACAGAGGATTGGGAAGCGCTAGGCAAAGTAACTTATCTTGATAGATACGGAAGAGGTGATGGTGAACTTGGACTTGGCGCCATACGGCTTTTTGATAGCGGCAGCAGCTTTAGGATCGAAACATCTTTCGCACCTGGCGCTGATGTTTTGCCGAGATTCGGGACGGAAGTAGAGCTTGGCGTTCCGATCATCCGGGGTTTGCTGGGCATGGTGGGTATCAGGTACCTCTCTTATAGCGGTGCCAAGGCCGTGGTTTCATCCGTTGGTGCCGAGCTGTACCTGCCGAATAGTTTTGCTATCAGCAGCAGGGTGTTCTTTAGTGGAAATGATTTTGAGTCGCCGTCAGGTGATAGATCAAGCTTTAATGCATGGGCCGGCGTTTTAAAACTAATGTATTTTTTTTCGGACGACGCGAGGATCTGGGTTTATCACGGCAGCGGTACCGAAGGTTTCTTGCGTACGGTGCCGCAGGAGACAGCTTCAGTAAAAACCGTTACCAATGGTGGCGGGGCGCAGTTTTTTTTCACGAAACAGTTTGGCGTAGAGTTCAATATGGATTGGCAAGAGAGAGGGGCTGCGCTTTCAAGGTTCGTCACCTCAACTTATCTGCTGCATTATAGGTGGTGATTCTGTAACTATGTGCCGAAGCTGATCCGTGGTATTTGGCGCCAGGACTTGGTTCTTCTTACACCTACCACTAGCGACATGACCCTCCAGAGAGAGAGGAGCTGTCTGAACCCGAAGTTCTCAAGAATGCCGAGGATGCTCATTATCCAGAAATTACGCTTTAATTTATTATGGGAATAATACTGCTCCTCCAGCCATACGGAGCCGATGGTGATGAGCGCGCTGTATCCGAAGCCGACTATGAAGAACGTAAGGACGATTTCGTGGTTAAGCGCCCCACATAAATGCGCTGTTAGAATGGCAAGATAAGTGAGTATTTCAACGGCTGGTCCGAAGATGCCGACAAAAAGGTGATATGGGAATGCTAAGCACCCGAGCGTTCCGTATTTTGGGTTAAACAGGATACCAAGGTTATCAAAGAGTGTTTCTATAAGGCCTCGTTGCCATCTGCGGCGTTGTTCGTAGAGCGAGGAGATGTCTTCTGGTACCTGTGTCCAGCAGACAGGATCAGGGATGAATTCTATATGGTAGGGTAGTTTTTTTTCACGATAAAGCCTGTGCAGTTTTACAATTAGATCCAAGTCTTCTGATATTGAGTCTTCGGAATAACCACCTGCCTCTATGATCGCCTGTTTGCTGAATAGCCCGAACGCGCCTGAAATGATGATTGTGGCGTTGAAGCTGTTCCAGCCCACGCGCCCACAGAAGAAAACCCTGACATACTCTACCACTTGGAAAAGTGCCCAGAAATTAGATGGAAGTGTGCTCTTTTCGACCTTCTGTGATTTTAACTGGCAGCCGTTTATTACTCTTACTGTTCCACCGGTAGCAATTGTTTCACCGGGCCTATCAATGAATGGGATGATGGTTTTACTAAGGCAGTCTGGCTCGGGGATAGTATCTGCGTCAACGGAGCATATTATGTCATGTCTTGCCACTCCTATTCCTACGTTTAGGCTATCGGCCTTGCCTGTATTTGTTTTGTCTATGACTATAAGACGTGGGTCTATCTTTGACCTATAACTCTTCCTGATGGGGCTGTTTGAAAGCGGTTTATATCCTTCAATTTTTGCTTCCTCGAGTTGGAAATGTTCTTTTAAAACAGTCATGCTGTGATCGTGTGAGCCGTCATTCACCACGATGACTTCATACTTCGGGTAGGAAAGTGAAAGAAACGATTTTACTGAGTCTGTTATCACCGCTTCCTCGTTATATGCTGGTATTATGATCGATATAGGCGGTGACTCAGCGGATTTTGATATTCTTAAAATTCGTTCCTGCAGCGACAGTGATGATCTCTTCCTTTTCTTTACGGACATCCAGGCGATAAAAAGCAGTACAGTGTATAGCGCAGTGGCCAACAGGAAAAAGACGCAGGCAAAATTCAAAAAAGCCTGTGCGCCTTGACCGAGGGAGGCGTAGAAAGGAGGTGCTAGCATACCATAAAGCGTTACCCCGGCACTACGCTCTGTCAAATGAAATCAGATAATTTTTATGCCAGATGGAACACTGACTGCATAGATAGTTTAGGAGGTAATGAAAATGCCTAAATCACGTTTGGTCATGGTTAGTGGTGCTACTGGTAATCAAGGCGGAGCCGTCTCAAGACAGCTGTTGCAGCATGGGCACAGAGTGCGCGTGTTGACACGCAGACCTGATTCAGCCGAGGCCTTGGAGTTTAAACGGTTGGGGGCCGAGATTTTTCAGGGTGATTTCGAGGACCGTGATTCGTTGGAACGCGCCATGCGTGGAGTGAATACGGTTTTTGCGGTTGGCACTCCAGCAGAAAGAGGCGTGGAATGGGAGGTGCGGCACGGGCAGAATATGGCTGATGCTGCTAAGGCTGAAGGTGTTTTACACTATGTCTATTCATCGGTGGTCTGCGCCAATCGAGATACTGGCATTCCACATTTTGACAGCAAAGCCAAGGTTGAAAACCATATCCGCAACATCGGCATTCCGTTTACGATTATCAGCCCGGTGTATTTCATGGAAAATTTATTTAGTCCGAGTGTATGGTCTGATTTGCTGCAGGGCAGGCTCTCTATGCCACTCCCCGGTGGAACTGTTTTGCAACAGATATGTCTAGAGGATATTGCGAACTTTGTATTATTGGTCATTGAGAACAGGGATCAGTTTGTGTCACGAAGGTTTGATATAGCAGGAGATGAGTTGAATGGCTTTCGTGCAGCAGAAATTCTTTCTGAGATAGCTGGACGTAATTTCGCGTATAACGAGATCCCGCTTGACGTAGTTCGTGATGGCAATCCTGCCATGGCTACAATGTTTGATTGGTTGAACCATGTCGGAACTGATGTGAATATAGAACTTCTTAGGCGCCAGTTCCCGGAAGTGGGCTGGCATAGCTTTGAGAGTTGGGCTAGAGGACGTGATTGGAGCATTTTGGTTCAGCAGGCTGCATAAAATGTCTTCTGTGAAAAAAAGTAAAAACACGGTAATGGGTTAGCATGGCTGATACCATTTTTAAGAAAATCATTGATGGGAAGATCCCTTGTCACAAAGTTTATGAGGATGAAAAAGTGCTGGCCTTTCTCGATATAAATCCTCTTAGTCATGGGCACACGTTGGTGATACCAAAAGAACAGGCAGAAACTCTGGACATGCTTTCTAAGGAATCCGCTGCAGCCATTGGACAAGTTTTACCGCAGCTTTGTGCGGCTGTTATGAAAGTCACCGGTGCAAAGGCTTATAATGTTCTTCAAAACAACGGAATCGGGGCGCATCAGGCAGTGCCGCATGTACATTTCCATATTATTCCAAAGATCGGTGGGGATGGGCTTGGAATCGTTTGGCCCACCAAGTCATTAGACGCTGAAAATGGTAAAATTCTTGCCGACAAGATAAAGGCTAATCTATAAAAAGTCCTTTATATACAAGCTATTATATTACTTAACGTATTGCGTTGACGTAGCGCATAAAACTAGTTAAACTTATTTAAAATACGTTAACATTTATGTTTAAAGTTAATAATGTATTTAGAAAGATTGACGCACAGACTCCTGCGAAAAGCTGGTCTTATCTAGCCCTGCGTCGTTGCTTAAAAACTGTTTGTAATGCTGTGATTTTTACCATCCTAGGTACTTGTTTGTCATATGCGAACGACATTGATTATTTTTTAAAACAATTCTCTAGGCAGGAGGTCCCTGGAGTTCGTAAACCTGCTGCTTTTGTGAGGAGCTATGAAGGGTGGGAGCGGTTCTTTACTTATGATCAGGCTCTGGCCGCAATAGTGTTTACGCATGCTGGTGACAAGAACGCCGCGCTCAAAGTGCTTAATGCATTAGCAAACGTACAGGAGCAGGACGGCTCTTGGAATTTTAGTTATCCAAAGGAAGATAAAAGGTCTATTTCCGGCGCGATAGCGTGGGTATTGATTGCTATGAACACATATCGCGACCGCTTTGGCGGCATTGAATTTGACTCATACACAGAAAGAGCTCTTTCTTATCTTGAACGACAACGTGTGGAAGTAAATATTGATGGTGAAAAATTCCATCCTATCCGCTTTTCATCAGCGGATATCCCGTTAACCCCATGGGACGAAAGACTTGTAGTGGCGTTTGAGCACAACATTGACGCGTATTCGGCATTTAAGAATGCATCAGGTTATCAGCAGTCACGTTACGGACGCATAGCTGATGACATGAATGCGTTTACGCAATCTTTGTGGAACAAAGATCATTTTTATCCAGGCTATGATCTTCGCACGCGTATGCCGAATAAAGAGGAGCTTTATCTTGATACGCAAAGTTGGGGTGTCCTTTCGCTTGGCAGGCATGGACTAAATGGTGAGAATTTTGCTAAAGGACTTGCACGCAACTGTAAGAATTTTTTTGTTTCCGTTAATTATCAAAATGGCGATTACAAGGGGCTGCTATTTGGTTTTATGGATTTTCGGCCGGTGAACTATGACAAGCCAGAGCGCTTTGTGTGGTCAGAGGGCTCGTTAGGGATGATCCTCGCTATACGTGAAGTTGAAAAAGAAAGCGGGATCACATGGACTTGTAATGGCAGGACCGCCGCTGAGCTTCTGCAGTCCATCAGGCACATGATTACTAAATCAGGGGGAGTGGCTTACGCGAGCCCAAATAACAGAAAAGACTTCAGTACGTCTGCAAGTATCGCCGGTACGGCTTGGTATTATTTCGTCACACATGAGATCAACCCATTTGACAATTAAAAAGCGACCAGTTTGTTACTCGGTCGAGGATCCCTTTAAATATATTATGTTCAACTAATGTCGGTAGGCTCTGGAAAACCAAGCTGCATTTTATTTTTTCAGCGGCAATATCATCTAACAATACAGGTGGAAGTGTCGACCTTGTGTGGAAGAACAAAACACCGCCAGGGTCAAGCATGCTGTAATCCGTGATGGAGTGAAGTTCTAGATTTTTTGGTCTATAAAAATTAAGCCGTATTCCACCAACATTAAACGGATTGTCGGTCATGTAATATATCTCGTTAATCCCCGGGGTTGAGTTGATGTATGAGTAAAATCTAATAGGCATCCATGCCGGTACAAGCGATGTTACTAGCAGGGCCGCGATGTTCGTGGCGACCAAGGCCATAGTCAGCCAACGGAGTAATTTTAGTTTTTCGCATAGTTTCCCAAACCACGGATACAAAGCCATCACCAACAGTGCTGGTCCGGCATGGATTATTGGGAAGAGAAAGCGCAGTTCCTTATGGCCTATTATCATGTGGATTAAAAACAAAGGCAGCGTACTCCAAGTCAGGACGTGGCGAGGATGGCGAATCCACGCGATTACAAAGCTGACCAGAAGTAGAAAGCCAAGTGGTGGCCATGTTTCAGTAAAAGCACGACGAAAGTAATCATACCATGGCGATGTATCAACGTCGGAAACATGGTTTTCAATGATGTTGTATTGTAGGTAGTTCCATGGAGCGAAAGTCCAGTGCCCGTAACCCCATCTATCAACAAATATTCCAAGCACAACGGCACTGCAAACACCTAAAGAAATTATGTAAAGGTCTTTTGTCGATGTACCCTGGGAACGCTTGAAAAAAAACATCCATAAGTAAAACCCAGCCACCATTATTCCAACCTGATAGCGAAACTCAAAAGCTAGCCCCAAGAGGAACCCAGCAAAAAAAACAACGCTTTTGGGGAGAATGCCACGCCTGAAAAGCACTAATAGGCTGACTCCGATGAAGAACATGGAGCCGGCCAAATTTTCCGATGAATGCCTCGCGTGAAACGCCGGGAGATACCATATCAAAGCAAACACTATTGCGATGGCTTCTGTTTTGAACCATTTGCGGCCACACATTACAAGGCCAGCAACACTTAACCATCCGATGAATGCAGAAAAAATTCGGAACCATAGAGCAAGAGTCAATGTATTGGTGACGCCAGCAGTTTTAAGCAGTGATGAAATGAAACCGTACACTGCTGGTTGCATCCATGGGCGCATTGAACGATGAAATTCTATCGGCAGATCGCTTGCCGGGCTGTTGCCAAGGTGATAGTTCATGAATTCAAGAATCTGGAAATGCTCGTCAGCGTGGTAGAATCCAGCGCTGTAGATCGCGGCGATGGAGTGTAACGCCAGGCTGACTAAAAGCCATGTAGTGAGTGTCTTAAGCATTACTAAGGTCTTATCAGATAAAAATAACAGGACAATGATTTAAAAAGTAAAAAACTTGCGTGATGTTCAGCGGGTCTGTAAACTTTTATGTGATGAAGCTCAGCAAATTACTGAAACTAATACCTATTGAAAAAGTCCAGACAAGGTTACGCCAGAACGTGCAAAATACCAAGACTGCGAGAGGTGCTAGAATCAGTATTTCGCAGCTTCATAATTTGCATTTTACACCTGATGACAAGGGACTCGGTGATTTGCTTAGTGTTTCCAATCTTTCAGTAAGTGGTGTCGCGCTTACTAAGGAGTATTTAAAGCGAGTCCCCGCCGCTGGTGCAGAGATCAGTGGCGAGTTGCTTATTGGTGAAGATGTAAACAAGGCTGTTTTGCGTGTTGTGCACAGTGCGGGCGGCATTGTGGGTTGTATGTTTATTGAGCCAACCCCGTCTTTGGTAACTAGTATCCAGCTGTATTTATATTTAGAATTAGACGCTGTTGAAGTTAAGAAAGTTCCGGATGATATATTGAAGCCTGTTGCTGAAGGGAATCCCCATTGGTATTGCGGCGGCAATAACTGTGAGTTGTATTTTGTAGAAAATGAAGGTGAGCTGCTTTGGTTCAATATTTCTTTTCTTGGAAATTATATCGAAGGCGGTAATGACATGCCTGTACGGTTTGGTTATGAGGTTCTAGATGATAATGCCAAGGCCGGGAGGATACGCTGGGATAACACACTGGCCGAGAGTCTGAGTGACTTGGCGGTAAGATTTCTTAATTCAATAAAAGATCTTGAGTCTGACTATAAAACATTGGTTAAGGAAAAATTAAAGACGGGTGGCTAAGGTCCCGGTGTGATTGGAAGGAACCTTGACAGGAATTGGCCTGCTGGAATTCTTCTTATGACTCTGCATGTTCTTGGCTGAAAAATTGCTTTGTAAAAAACTATTCTCGCGCGCCCGTCATCAAGTGAGGTGAATGTAGCGCTCCCGTTATCCAGTGAGCATCTATAGAAAGAGTCGTAGGTGGTGAGCCTTCCGATGATCTGATTGTCGGTGACGAATGTGTCGAATATGAAGTTGTATTCGATTTTATGTCCGATCGGGTAACCATAGTAGTCGGTGTATTCTACGGTGGTGTTGCCGATCAGTTGGTCTCCCATCGCATAGAACCACATGGCGCGGTTTGCTTCTGTATACCAGTTGCCCTCGAAATCAAGATATGGGCTGCCGTCATAAGCATGAGCATGGTTATAGAATATGAAGCCGAGTATGAATATAAATGTTTTAGCAGTTTTCACAGAAGCCCCCTTATCGAAAAAATTATGGTGACAATTGCAGATTTGCCAGTGTTAGACAAGAGGGTAGGGGTAATACCGCAGGGCTGACTCAATGTGATGGCGGTTCGTATAGGGATTATGGTGGGCCAAAGCTTGAAATCCTCCGGGTGTGAAAACAGGTTGTCGTAAATCCATTTCTTCCCTTGGTTTTCAAGCTTTTTTAATGTTTGTGCTGCGCCTCAAACCGGACAGCATGTTACTATTAATATGTAATGATGTTTAATACCTACCAATATGTCCTCTTCTTAGTGTTGGTTCTCATTCTTTATAGATTGCTACCTACGGTCAGACAACGTAACTGGCTATTGCTTATCGCTGGCAGCATATTTTATGGAACCTGGAGCTATGGTTACTTGCTTCTCTTATATCTCACAATCATTGTTGATTACCTTGTTGGGAAGGCACTTTGGAAATATGAGAACCATCGAAGGACCATTTTTTTGGCGAGTATTTTCGTTAATATCGGAGTTTTAGCGGTTTTTAAGTATTCCGGTAGGGCACTAAGTAACGCCAACCATGTTTTGGATCTTGTCGGTGTACATTGGAGTTTTCCCGTGTGGGAGTTTTCGCTGCCTCTCGGGATATCTTTTTATACGTTTCTATCTTTGAGCTATACCATCGATGTTTTTAGGCGGAAAACTGCGCCCGAGTCCTCTTTGCTTAATTACAGCGTCTTTGTCACGTTTTTTCCTCACCTCATAGCTGGGCCGATCCTGCGAGCGAATGAATTTTTGCCTCAGGTCGCGAATCCAGTAGAAACCAATATTAAGCCTTTTTTTGGAATTAATCGTATTGCGATCGGGTTAATTAAGAAAGTTGTGATTGCCGACTGGCTGGCGATGCTTGTTGAGCCTGTATATGACGACCCATCCAGCTTTAGTGGCTTGGCCTGTCTTTTTGCAACTTATTGTTATGCCTTTCAGATCTATCTCGATTTTTCTGGGTACATCGATATCGCCATTGGTAGCGCGTCTCTATTAGGATATGAATTGCCGGTGAACTTTAATAGTCCTTATTTGGCTGGTAACATCACCAATTTTTGGAGGCGATGGCATATTTCGCTTTCGAACTGGTTGCGTGATTATCTCTACATAAGCCTTGGTGGTAACAGGCTTGGGAAAATGCGAACCTACATCAATTTGATGATTACCATGTTACTTGGAGGTCTGTGGCATGGGGCTTCCTGGCGCTTTGTAATATGGGGTGGGATCCATGGCGCTTTTCTCGCCATACATAAATTACTCAAGGGCGAAGGTATGATCGAAGAACGGGTATATGTATTCAGCTGGAAGGCCTTAGCTACGTTTCAACTCGTATGTTTCAGCTGGATTTTCTTTAGGGCGACTTCAATGGAAAAGGCCTGTACGATAATCAGGTCAATTGTTCTTATACCGAAGGAGTTGTCTAGTGCAACGGTGTCTCCTGTATACTCAGTTTTGATCCTTTTGAGTTCACCGATAATGTTGTGGCTTTATGCTAATGCCACAAGATGGCGCAGAAGGTTGGAGACATTTTCGCCAAACTCCAATAGGGCGTGTCTGGGGTACGGGGTGGTTACGGCAGTCGCGGTTCTCGTGATGGCGATTTGTTCGGCGCCACAGATTAGCTTTATTTATTTTCAATTTTGAGCATATTTTTATGGAACCAGGGAAATTGGCTACAGGAAGATTGTACAAGAAAAATATTGTCATAATCTTAACTGTTTTTTGCATTACGCTGGGTTTGATGCATTGGTTGTTTTCGATGGCGATTCAAACTATAGCCTATTATTCTGCTACGATCCCAGGATTTACGGGCAATATACTAAATGCCAGTCTTAACCCCAAGATTTCCCCTCGTGTCGTCGTGATAGGTAGCAGCATTTCTGGGGCGAG
Organism: uncultured Bacteriovoracaceae bacterium; assembly: GCA_964358645.1. GTDB lineage: Bacteria > Bdellovibrionota > UBA1018 > UBA1018 > UBA1018 > JBBTDV01. The sequence continues at coordinate 10,993 of CAYHPW010000030.1, forward strand.
AGGGGCGGTTACTTTAGCTAGTCAACTTGGGAATTACCTCCAGTGGGGGAATGGCCTGGTTCTTAACATGTCTCATGACGGCAGGAATTTAGCTGATCAGCTAGCTGAGCTGATTATTGCCGAAAGGTATGGAATCGATGTGGCGGTAGTTGAAGTCAATCCTAGAACCTTCAATTCACGCATATATCCAGGGGGGGGGCCTTCTCGTGAACACATGATTGTGACCACTGAATCGGAAAAAGGCGGCACGGTCTTTCCATACGTACGAAACAGTGTTCGCTTTCAGATTATAAGGCAGCTCGGAGTCGAGGGAGTGTTAGACCTTATTGCGCGTAAGTTTGCTCCGGGCCGTCTAAGACATGTGGCCTCTGACAATAATGACGAAAAAGACAGCAGCGTGGTCGGCGGTGTGTTTGGTGCCCTTCGCGGAGTTATTCTGAAACCCAAGGAAAAACCGTTCAAATACCCAGATAAATTGCCTGAGTATGCCTTCAACGATATGTGCAAGAATTATATTCTCAAGAAAGTTAACGGCGTTGATATGGAAGTGTTCGAAGACATGCTAAAATGGAGCAGGAAGTCTCGGATTAAGGTGATTTTCTTTATTCCTCCGCTAAATCAAAGCCTAACGCAGCGGTGTGGTGCTGTGACTTCTGCGAACCTTAATCGATTGATCATGGAAATTCTGGCACGGGCAAGATCTGCTGGGATAACCATATTGGATTACTCAAACGTGCTTAATGGGCACGAGGAACTTTTCTATGACTATGCCCACTATCAGACAGGGAAGGGTGAGACCGCATTTTCGATATGGATTCCAATGTTGGCCGATAAGGTCCGCGAGTTTAGTCACAAAAATCATATGTGAAGTTTAGGAATGCCCTCTATGACTTTCATCATAAAACGGTTCCCTAGCTTGAGAAAAACTACCAGGAACAAGGAGATTTACAAAGTTAACCGCCAAAGGCGTAATGAGCGGTTGCTCAAGCTGATCTGGACGCGGCTTTTTAACTTTGACTTAGCGGATGCCGAGGCAGTGGTCCGCAAGTACGCTGCCGATAGAGATGCGAGAGAGGCTGTTGATCTAAGCTGATTTTCTCCCCATGAGTAGAACTATTTCGATATTTGATAAGCACTTTCCACTGCGTGGATGAAAATGCACCGCCAAACTGGTAAGGAATGGAGCATGGGCGTTTCACGGCAATATTGGAACGAAGCGTATCGCGACGGGGTTTTCTCGTCGCACTGGGACTATGATTTTCCTTCACAAGAGTTAATCGGCGCATTGTCCGTGCTAGAGTTTACTTCGGGCCGCGCGGCTCTTGACCTTGTTACTGATCGGGCGTGTTTTCATCATAAAAGTGATCACCGTCACCTCTTGCGGGAGGATTTGTTACAAAGGACTCAAGATTAGCTTCAGTAATGTCTTTGCAGGGCAAGATGTAGGGATTCGTCAAGTCGATGATAAAACCTGGCTAGTGAGCTTTATAGACTATGATCTCGGATACTTCGATGAGGAGAGTGGACAGTTTGAACCCGGGCCTAGCCCATTCGGACCAAAAGTGTTACCTATGTCTTCGGTATAATCTGTAACCTATGTGTCCGGAATGGACCCTTGACGAATGGTGGCTGAGGGCGGGATCGAACCGCCGACCTGCGGGTTATGAATCCGCCGCTCTCACCATCTGAGCTACCCAGCCGGCCTAAGTGTTAAACACAACAAATACCTTTTATCAGGTAGTGCCGCAATGGCAATCCTCATTTTGTCTATTGCTTTTTGGTTACACTGAAGACTAAAGCAAATAAAGTATGTTCCATTATCGTAAACCAGGCGCCGTTGGCGGCCGCATTATAAGGCAGGCCATAGGACTGCTAAAGCAAAGAAAAGTGAAGTTACCATTAAATTCGCATATCCTCCTAGCAACCTCTAGCGGGAGTGACTCGCTTGCACTAGCGCATATGATGGTCCACTACGGGAGAAGAATAGCGCCATCTAATAAAATAACCTTGCTGCACATTAACCACGGTTGGCGTGGAAGTGAATCTGATGATGACGCAAGGTTTGTCCGGTGTTGTGCTGAAAATTGGAACGTGCCTGTTATTGTGCGGAAGCTGAAACGGACAAGAGTCCCTCAGGGCGAATCCTGGGAAAACGTAGCAAGGAGCGCACGAAAAGAGATCTTCGATCATGAGGCTGAAAAATTAGGTGGCGCTGTTGTATTAACAGCACACCAAGCTGATGACCTAGCAGAGACGTTGTTATGGCGAATTTTTACCGGCAGTGCAAGCAGCCATGGCGGCGGGATAGCAGTAGTAAATGGCCGCGAAATGAGGCCGTTTCTACGAATCCGCAAGGACGAACTTAAAGCATATCTGCGTGAGGAAAATCAAAACTGGAGGGAGGATTATACTAATTTCTCCGGTAGATTCCTCCGATCACGTATGAGGCTTGAGATTATGCCAGCGATTGAAAAAATTTTTCCACGAGCTGTAGAGCATTTGGTTGATTTGGCACTCGGAGCACAATTCGAATCATTCAAAAAATATGTTGAAAACAACGGTACATCTGAGATGGTGTCTGATAAGTTTTTTGATGATCAGCTTAAACCTGAGCGGCTTTTGTTAGGGGTAGCTGGAATAGATGCAAGACGTTCGCATTGGCAAATGCTGTACAAAAAGTTGCGGAGCAGTCGAGGACAGAGAAAAGGTGAAATATATCTTCCAGGCGGTTGGCGCTTATATTTCGAATACTTACGCACGAAACCCAATGAACCACTTTCAGAACGCTGGATGCTTGAAAGGGCGGCTGGGACATACGTAAGTAGCTGATTGTAACTAAATGAAAAGACAGGTAAAACCTGATTAGTTGAATTGATTTTTGTAGAGCAATCGGATAGCGTATCAATAGAGGGTTGGGCGTATTGATGAAGCCATCACATAAGACAGTGGCGTTATGGTTAGTATTGATTTTGCTTTTTGCCAGTCTTTTTAAAGTTTTTGATTCAGGTAGTCGGAACCGCAAGGAAATAAAGTTTAGCGAATTTGTTCAATTCGTTAAGGACGGTAAGGTTACTGATATCACCTTTAAAGCTGATAATCTGATAGTCGGAACTTTTAAAGAGGCGCAGTCTGACGGCCGCAAGTATTTTGAAACATTCGGTGACACGGAAAACTCAAAAGTTTTCGAGATACTCGAAAAGAACAACATAATTCCTAATTACGAAAGAAATGAGAAAACTCCCATTTGGCAGCAGGTGTTGATTTCATGGTTCCCAATGCTGCTTCTGTTTGTTTTCTTTTTTATTTTCATGCGCCAGATACAGATAGGCGGCGGAAAGGCCATGTCTTTCGGCAAAAGCAAAGCGCGGCTTCTTACTGAATCAAGCAACAAGGTGACATTCAAGGACGTCGCGGGAGCCGAAGAGGCCAAGCAAGAACTCGAGGAAATAATCGAATTTCTCAAAGACCCGAAAAAATTTACAAGGCTTGGTGGCAGGATACCAAAAGGTGTTCTACTTATGGGAGCTCCTGGTACAGGAAAGACCCTGCTTGCAAAAGCGATTGCTGGTGAGGCAGGTGTGCCATTTTTCTCGATTTCCGGATCGGATTTCGTTGAAATGTTCGTCGGTGTGGGTGCGTCCAGAGTGCGCGATCTTTTTGAACAGGGTAAGAAGCATGCTCCATGTATTGTCTTTATTGATGAGATAGATGCGGTTGGAAGGCATCGCGGAGCCGGGCTTGGCGGCGGGCACGATGAGCGTGAGCAGACGCTCAATCAACTGCTGGTCGAGATGGACGGCTTTGAGTCTAATGAGGGTGTGATACTTATAGCTGCAACCAATAGACCTGATGTGCTGGATCCCGCTTTGCTTAGGCCAGGTCGTTTTGATCGCAGAGTTGTTGTTTCAGCTCCAGACGTGAAGGGCCGGGAGGCAATCCTGTCTGTGCATACACGTAAGACACCGATGGCGGCTGATATAAATCTTTCTGTCATTGCCAGGGGTACGCCGGGTTTTTCCGGCGCTGATCTTGAAAATCTTGTCAACGAAGCAGCATTGCTTGCAGCAAGGCAAAACAAGAAATTTCTTGAGATGCAGGATTTTGAGCAGGCTAAGGACAAGGTGCTTATGGGTGTTGAGCGGAAGAGCATGGTCTTAAGCGAACATGAGCGGCGTACGACGGCCTATCACGAAGCAGGCCACACGCTTGTTGGTAAATTCATCCCAGGGACCGATCCTATACATAAAGTTACGATAATTCCTCGCGGTATGGCTCTTGGTGTGACTCAGACATTGCCCAATGAAGATCGCGTGAATCTCACAAAGGATAGGGCAGAAAACAATATCGCGTTTTTAATGGGAGGACGTGTAGCCGAGGAGTTGGTGTTAAATCAGAGAACAACCGGTGCCGGTAATGATATAGAACGCGCAACTGATTTGGCCCGCAGGATGGTTACTGAATGGGGTATGAGTGATGTTTTAGGTCCCATTGCATTTGGTAAAAAAGAGGAAGCTATTTTCCTTGGCCGTGAAATCGCACAGCATAGGGATTATTCCGAACAAACTGCCCAGACGATTGATCGTGAAGTGCGCGATATCGTCGAGCGGAACTACAAAAAAGCAAAGGATATAGTTTCAACACGCCTGCCGATCCTGCATGAGTTGGCCAAGGCTCTTTTGGAATATGAAACGCTTAATGGTGAAGATGTTGAGCGTGTGGTCAATGGGCTCAAAATAGAGCGACAGGCAGCGCCGAGCACTAACAATAATGACACGCCAAGCGCCGCAGCGCCTGTTACTTCTGTAACGGGGCGGACAGATCCAGCTCCGATGCCAGCGTAATTCAGAGGGAAAGTGAAAGACCTGCTTATAAATCTTAAATCCAGCGTGCGGTTAGTAGACCTTCTGGATTTGGGGATAGTGGCATTTATCGTTTACCGTATACTTCTTCTTATAAAGGGTACGCGCGCGATGCAGATGCTGACAGGACTCGGCATACTCGGCATAGGTTTTTTTATCGCATCGACGTTACAGCTTTTTACGACTCACTGGTTGTTCTCGTACTTCTTTGATTATCTGATATTGATAGTCATTGTTATTTTTCAGGACGATCTTCGCCGCGCTTTGACCCATGTAGGAAAGAATCCTTTTTTTGCTGGGGCATCTGAAGAGGAAGAGCATGAAAATGTCGGTGAAATAGCCAAAGCCGCCACAAGACTTGCCAAAGAACGCATTGGCGCGCTCATTGTCATTGAGCGCGAGACTGGGCTTAAGAATTTCATCGATACGGGCTCACGTATTGATGCACGTGTTAATGCTGAATTGCTTTACACCGTTTTTGTGCCGACATCTCCCATCCATGACGGTGCGGTAATCATAACAGGCGGTCGTGTGGCAGCGGCTGGATGCTTCCTTCCTCTTTCCAAAGATCCTAATATCGACAGACGCTATGGGACAAGGCATCGAGCTGCACTTGGCCTGACGGAGGACACCGATGCGGTAGTAGTTCTTGTGTCTGAAGAAGCTGGCGAAGCGCATCTGGTGAAAAGCGGGAAGATTACAACAAATTTGAATGAACAGGAGCTGAGACAAAGCCTGGCGGCTCTGCTTGATCTTTCACGAAGTCATGCGACCATACCGCGAAGGATGAGAGGTTGGATTCAAGCAGTGCAGAACAAGTCTAAGACCGAAGAGTGAGACAATGAAAGATTCGTCTACTTCATTATTTGATCGTTTTTTAGGAGCCATCACCGCCAATATCGGAGCTAAAATAATATCAGTGTTGATAGCTGTTGTTTTTTGGATGGTGGTGCTTGCATCTAAGAATGTTGAAGTGTCCAAAGAAATCCCACTACAAATAGTTGCGCCTATTGATTCTATGGTAGCGAATGACCTTCCAAGTAGCGTGACATTCAAGCTTTCCGGTCCGAAGGCTTTTTTGAGGACAGCGCTTGATCGTCGTGAGGATCCGATCATGGTTGATTTGAGCGGCGCAAAACCCGGCCTGGTCACTTATCGGTTTTTTTCCGACAATATACGCGTTCCAATCGGTGTCAAAGTTCTCTCTATTAATCCAGCAGCTATTTTAATCAAACTTGATCAGGTTAAGAAAAAGGAAGTGCCTGTACGGGTAGAGCTTCGTGGCAGCGCGCCCGAGGGTTTTCGTGTTGCTAAGACGTTGGTTCGCCCTGAGGTGGTACGAATCAAGGGGCCTGAATCCCGTATCGATGCTGTTACCGAAGTATCGACTATGCCCATTGATGTGTCGCGCTTAAAACAAAGTGTTGATTACCAGGTGGCAATGGATATGTCGCGGCTTAATGTCCAGTTGGATGGATCACTTCCACATGTGATGGTTGAAATCGAACCTATTTCTGCAAACTATCGCATTAAAAATGTTGAAGTCAGGGTGCTGACTAATCTAGGCGTGCGTCTTCATGAAAAAACAGTGACAGTTTTGGTGAGGGCAGAAGCCAAGGACCTCAAGCTTTTAGACAGAAATCATGTATATGCAATTGTGGATTTGAGCGGGAAACCAAAGGGAAAATATGTTGAAGCCGTCAGAGTAACTTTGCCTGAAGAAGTAGGTTTTGTTAAAACGGTGCCTGAGCGTGTGAGTGTTACTCTTTATTGATTTAAAGACATAGTTTGCGAGGGAGTATTGAGAGATGGGCAATAACAAGGCTAAGTTATTTGGGACAGACGGCATCAGGGGGCTTGCAAATGAGTTCCCGATGACAAGTGAGATAGCCATGGCCGTAGGCAGAGCTGTCGGTCATGTTTTGCAGAAGAGCGTTTTACCACTCGTTAAAAGTTCAGTACCAGTGGGTTTGAAGCCATTGGAGTCTAGCAAGTCGGTGCGTAGGGCTAAGATCGTTGTAGGGAAAGACACTCGCCTTTCCGGTTACATGATCGAACAGGCTATTGCTTCTGGGATTTGTTCGATGGGAGCTGATGTTATATTCATTGGGCCGTTACCGACGCCGGGAGTGGCATTTGTAACTCAGAGTATGCGTGCGGATGCGGGTATCATGATTTCTGCTTCTCATAATCCATATTACGACAATGGTATTAAGATTTTTTCAGCGGATGGTTACAAGCTCCCTGACGAAATGGAGGCCGAAATCGAGAGGTTGGTTCTTACCAGCCCACATGAGCTTGATAAGTCGCGGCCTACCGCTGATCTGGTTGGCAAGGCATACCGGATTGACGACGTATACGGACGCTATATAGTTTTTTTAAAAAGCCTTGTTCCAAAAGAGATGGATTTTCTTGGCATTAGAATAGTTCTCGATTGTGCTAACGGTGCCACTTATAAATTAGCTCCACTGGTTTTTGAGGAACTAGGAGCTGAAGTAATTAAACGTGGTGTTAGTCCTAACGGATTAAATATTAACGACAAATGTGGTGCATTACATCCCGAAGCGATTGCGGGTGCGGTTGTGGAATACCGGGCCGATATAGGCATATCACTGGATGGTGATGGAGATCGCTGCATGCTTTCTGATGAGAATGGCGAAATCGTAGATGGAGATCAGATCATAGGTTTATGTGCGCTACAGATGGCGGAAGAGAAGACTCTGCGGAAAAATACCGTTGTTACCACGCCGATGTCAAATTACGGCCTAGAGCTGACACTCAGGGAAAAAGGCATATCAATGGTACGTGCACAAGTCGGTGACAGGTATATCGTGGAGACTATGCGCAAGAATGGCTACAATCTTGGAGGCGAGCAATCAGGGCATGTTATTTTTTTGGATCAGTCAACCACCGGTGACGGTATTGTTGCGGCCCTTAAGGTTCTGGAAGCCATGCGTGTGACCGGCAAGAGGCTTTCAGAACTCAAGAAGGCTGTTAAGCTTTTCCCGCAAGTAATAGAGAATGTCAGGGTTAGCAGGAAAGAGCCGTTTGAAAACCATTCTGAGATTGCCAAGGAAATCGCGATAGCACAAAACGCGCTGATGAACCGCGGACGGGTATTCGTGAGATACTCAGGTACAGAGCCGCTTGCAAGGATAATGGTTGAAGGTGAAGATAAAGAAAAAATACATATGTATGCGAGACGTATTGCGGATAGCGTCCAGCGGATTTTAGGATGAACCATGCCCCCACGTCTAGGTGTTAACATTGACCACATCGCTACTCTCAGGCAATTAAGGAGGACTCCTTATCCTGATATATTGAGTGCCGCACGTTTGGTGGAAGAGGCTGGAGCGCAACAGATAACTGTCCACTTGCGCGAGGACAGAAGGCATATACAGGATTTGGATATCAAGGCACTACGTGCTTCGCTGCATGTGGTCTTAAACATGGAGATGTCAATCTCGGAAGAGATTGTAAGGTTCGCATGCAGAATGGTTCCGGATTGGGCTTGCCTAGTTCCGGAAAAAAGAAATGAAGTCACCACTGAAGGTGGGCTTGATCTTTCCAAGAACACAAAGCGTATTGCAGAAGTGATCAGTAAGCTCAAAAAAGCCGGGATTAAAATTAGTTGTTTTATTGAACCCGATGAAAAACAGGTTAAAAAAAGCAAAGAGATTGGAGCTGATGCCATTGAACTTCATACTGGCAGATTCTCACTTGCATCACAGAGAGGCTTCGGAACCCGTTCTCCGGCTGTTCTTAAGTCCGAGCTTGCACGTATAAAGAAATCCGCTGAGCTTGCCCGCAAGATTGGGCTCGGTGTTCATGCTGGACATGGACTGGATTACGATAATGTTCGCATATTGGCGGCACTTGAGTATTTAATTAATGAATACAATATCGGGCATTCCATTGTTTGTAGAGCTGCACTTGTAGGACTTGGACGTGCGGTTCGTGAAATGATATCAGCTATCGTTGCGCCGTAATTACGTAGGAAAGGACTGATATGTTGTCATCCATGATGAGAATATGTACCGCATCGGAGATGAAAGAGTTGGATGAACTTGCAGAATCCGGATACGGCCTGGATTCGGCAATTCTGATGGAAAATGCAGGCCGTGCTGCTGCTCAGACTATTTTGGAACGCTTCCCGTTTGCAGGACGCGATACTGAGGTGCTGATTTTTGCTGGGAAAGGTAATAACGCCGGTGATGCGTTCGTGGTGGCAAGAAGGCTGTTGTGCCTGGATAGACGTGTCCGTGTTTTCCATCTTGAAAAAGAATCCGGCTATAAGGGTCCGGCACATAAAAATTTCCAAGTATTGAAGCGGATGAAGGCAAAACTGATGCATTTGGAAGTTGCTTCTGATCTTCAATCATTTTTCGAAACTTCCGCAGCAAAATTCACGATCGTAGATGGATTGCTCGGGACTGGCCTAAAGGGCGGATTGGAAGGTATTTTTTACGACACAGTGGAGATGATAAACAACCTGAAATGCCCGGAAGTAATTTCTCTGGATATCCCAAGCGGTGTTAACGGAGACAGCGGCGTAATTCACGGGACTTCCATACTGGCGACGATGACAGTGTCGTTTGGCTTTCCTAAGTTGGGCCATTTCTTGCCCCCTGGTGCGGCAAGGCGTGGTGAACTCGTTAATGTTGATATTTCCTTACCTCCTCGTTTCAGGCGTGAGGGCGATAAATTTTTGCTGATGAAAGGTCCGATGGGTGCATGGTTAAAGGAACGTGACCGGTACGGGCATAAGAATTCGTTCGGTCACACATTGCTGATTGGAGGCAGCCCAGGTCGGATAGGCGCAATTACCATGGCAGCCAGGGCATGCCATAGGCTTGGGACAGGACTTGTGACAGTAGCGAGCTGGGAAGACGTTTTCGATACTTTGTTGATTAAGCTGCCGGATGAAACCATGGCTGTGCCACTTAAGTGGAGTGGCCCTGATTATGAATCGGTGAAGCGTATCATACCGACTTTTTCATGTGTGGTGGTTGGGCCTGGTCTTGGTTTGCGTCCTGAAGGCAAAGATCTTTTAAGTGAACTGCTTTGTTTCTATGAAGGCCCAGTTGTTTTAGATGCCGATGCACTTAATTTAATAGCTGATTACAAGCTTCATAATTTACTGGTGAAGAGGCGTTCCCCTACGGTGCTTACGCCTCATCCAGGAGAGATGTCGAGATTGCTTGGTATATCCAAAGATGAAGTTACCTCTGATCCTATTAAAACGGTTCGCATGGCAGTATCAGCGACACATGCTGTTGTTGTTCTTAAAGGGGCGGCCACCATTATTGGTTCCGTTGAAAATATTCTTTATTTGAATCATTATCCAAACGACGGTATGGCCACAGCAGGTTCGGGGGATGTCTTGGCAGGTATGATAGGAGGGCTTCTTGGTCAGAGGATGGATCCGTTTCAAGGCACTTTATTGGCAATATACCTGCATAGCCTTGCCGGTGATTTCGCCGCAAAAGCACTTGGCCATCGCAGCATGACCGCTCCAGACATCATCAATAATATCAGCAATGCGATAAAGGATATCAAAATTGTCCAAGAACCGACGCTCCCGGTGGAAGGCCGTGCAAGGCTGCTCTGAAAATTCACTCCGTGCCTTAGCTGTGCAATTGGCTTCCAAACTTGGAGTGGGTTGCAGGGTTATGCTTGAAGGCCAACTTGGTGCTGGAAAAACCACTTTTGCTGTTAGTTTGCTAGAAGCCTTGGGTGTTCAGCAGAAGTTGAAGGGGAGCCCTTCATTTCCTATCGTATATGAGTATTCCTACTCGCACGGGAAAATAGCACATATTGATTTTTTCAGACTTCGTTCAGAAATGGAGATAGAGGAAGTCGGCATACACACTTATTTCTGGGATCCAAAATGCATCACCATTGCGGAGTGGATATCGCTTTGTCCGAAGTTTGAAAGATCTGTTTTAAGTGATGGCATCAATTGGAAAGTAAAAATCTCCTTTTGTGATAACCAGCCGGATAAACGCGACTTGGTTATTGATAGGTGCTGATTTGATAGATGTTAAGCAGCATTTTTCCGATGAAGCGGCGATACAAGCAAAGGTAGCACTGCCACGAGATCAGATATTAGGCTTTTTTCCGAGACAACCGCCAATATTCCGCGACACGCGTTTAATGGTCCAGTGCGGATTAAGAGAAGCCATTCATCTGGCATAATTCCGAATGCAGCTCTCATTAGGTTTCTTGTGCTTTGTAGGTTTGTTGCGGTCCCTGGAGGTGATAATTCAGCAAAGCCAGCTTTAGTGAAGTAGTTCCATAATTCAGGGCTTATCATTGGATCCCAGCAAAGACCTTCCCAGATACTTGATCTATCACCAGGGTTTAATGCTGCTGTGCTGATAAAATGCGGTACCGGTGAATTTGGTTTCGGTGGTGAAATAGTAAGAAACAAAGAGCTGGTAGCGCCTTTTTCAATAAGGGAAATAAGACCTTTCCCTATAGGGTCGCTACCACGCAAAAGTGTATCCTTTTCCCATAAAATCAACTTCTTAGATTGTGATGACGTTGTTGATAATCTGCGCTTTGCTCGCTTAATTATAATCTTATGTTTGTTATGATCGATCAGCTTATCTTTATGGTCTTCGTTTTGTTCTAGGGTAATGACATCACTGATTTCCATGCTTGTCTTGTCATTATGATTAGTTTCTAGCTCCACGCCTTTTTCATGTGAGATGGATATCGTGTCGCAACTCTTTGATTTAGAAAGACTTTTTCTAATCATGAGACGTGAGACGCTCGGTATGGAAGGCTCTTCACAGGTGGGACGGTTGGAGTCCTCCAATGCAATAGTAGGCTCACTTAAATCATTGTTTTTCTTTTCGTTTGCCATAAGACAAAACAATAAAGACCTTCCTCTTTTTTTTTCGGTTATATAAGATAAAAACTAAACTAGAATATTAGTTGACGTATAAGATATGACATGATACGCCCTGTATAACGAAAGGTAAGAGGGAAAGGGAGAAAAGGAATATGCGCTTAACTTCAAAAGGACGATACGCGGCAAGAGCTATTTTGGATCTGACATTCAACTCAAATGGTCGACCAGTCAGATTGCAGGAAATTTCTGAACGCCAGAACATTTCACTTCATTATTTGGAACAGCTTTTCCGACGCTTACGCAAAGGTTCTGTTGTAAAAAGTGTCCGCGGGCCAGGTGGTGGATATGTACTCGCCAGGTCAATGGATGAAATTTCAGTTAAAGATGTCTTGCTAAGTGTTGGAGAAAATATCAATCCTGCGCGTGATCTGATCGGCACCGGAGATCTGAATAGTGACACTGTGGAGTTCGTACTAACTAAAACTTATTTTGAGAATCTCGGTTTGATCATGCAGGAATATTTGACCACCACTTCAGTAGGTGACTTGATTCGCAAAGCACGTGGTACTCAGGAACTGCCAAAAGCAGTTGGGGAAGCGCTTGGAACAGGTGTGTTCCAGCAAGCCCCCGTGTCTCAACCAAATGTCGGCAAGGGACGCGATATATCTTGATTGGAATGCCGGAGCGCCACTACACCCTGAATCCGTAAAGGCACTTTCAGGCCTATTGGAAAGCAGGGTAGCTCTCACGGGTAACCCTTCAAGTATTCATTCATACGGAAGAAGGGTTAAGTGTATCCTTTCTGATGCGCGAGAGAGCATTTCCTGGTCGTTGGGGAATGGGATTAGACCCGAACAGATTTTTTTTACCCCCTCTGGAACAGAAGCAAATCAAATAATAATTCGTTCAGTACTAGAAAGCGCTATCGCTGCCAAGGGAGAGTCAGGGAAAAACCATGTGCATTGGATCACCACTGGTGTTGAACATGCCTCAACGCTGAGAATGATTGAGTGGGCAAAGACATTAGGAGTGAGTGTAAGTTTACTGCCTGTTACGAAAGACGGGCGGCCGGATATAAGTGTTTTGCCAGAAATGTTGATGGATGAGACTGCGCTTATAAGTGTTATATGGGTAAATAACGAAACTGGTGTGATTAGTGACGTCAACAGTCTTTTTAAGGTGGCTTCCAAAAAAAACATCTTTCTCCATCTGGACGGTGCGCAGGCATGGGGAAAACAACCTTTGTCATTAGATCCGGGTATGGCATTGGCCGTATCATTATCTGGATGTAAGATTGGGGCGCTTTCTGGAACCGGAGCTTTATGGATTACTGATAGTGCGCGTGAGAAAATACGGGAAACAGATTTTCGTGTAGGCACTGAAAATGTTCTTGGTATAGCAACGCTCGGGGCGGTGGCAAGAGTTTTAAATCCAGAAGCATGGGCAAAAAAAGTTAGGCCGATCATGGATTATTTGGAAGATGCGGTTTGCAGAAACATAGACGGCGTAATCATCAATGGTTCTGCTAATGACCGAGTTGCCAATACATCGAATTTTACTTTTGATGGAATAGAAGGCGAAGGCCTTGTAATGGCGCTTGATTTGGCTGGGTTTTCGGTAAGCGCCGGTTCTGCCTGCTTGAGTGGCAAGACGGATCCATCTCATGTGCTTTTGGCTATGGGGAGGACGCGCGCGCAGGCCAAGGCATCCATTAGGGTATCGATCGGCGAAAGTACGAGACTTGATTGTATTGAAGAATTTTTAAATGTACTTTATGTAACTGTTAAGCATTTACGTGAGACGCAAACAAGATGGCGAAAGATGGGGTGCGCTCCATGAGTAAGCAAATAGACAGGATAAAAATCCTGGTAGCGATGAGCGGTGGTGTTGATAGTTCTGTTACAGCTGCATTGTTGAAAAAACAGGGGTATGACGTCGTTGGTGTCCATATGTTGTTGTCAGAACCAGTCACGGCTTGTGGCGCTAAGTTAACGGGACGTTGCTGTTCTCCGATTGATTCATGTGACGCCAGGCGTGTGTGCGAAAAAATAGATATACCATTTTATGTAATAGACGCCAAAGATGCTTTTAGAGGCAAGGTAATTGATAATTTCATCCATGAATATCTGAGCTGCAGGACGCCGAATCCATGCATACAATGCAATAGTGAGATCAAATTTAAGTTTTTGTTTGAAAAAGCTGATGAACTCGGATGTGAATCAATAGCCACTGGCCACTATGCGCAAATTCGGCATGATGCGATTGCTGGAAAATACAGGTTATTCAAGGCGCTTGATCCACAGAAAGACCAAAGTTACTTTCTATTTGGTCTTACCCAGGTGGTACTTAAGCGTGTGCTGATGCCTCTTGGTGCATTTCCTAAGACGTTGGTTAGAAAGATGGCTGATGAAATGGGCTTGTCGGTAGCTAATAAAGAGGATAGCCAAGAGATCTGTTTTGTGGGTGATGGTGAGTATAAGGATTTTATTGAAAACCAAACAGCGGAGACATTGCGGCTTAAAGGCCTTATTAGGACCACTAATGGACAAATAGTTGGAGAGCATGATGGGCTACATCGTTATACAGTTGGCCAGCGCAAAGGTTTGAAGCTGATAACCAACGACCCAGGGCGTTTTTTTGTAGTAGGGTTTGATTCTTTAAATCGTGCGCTTATTGTAGGAACCGAGGAAGAGTTGTTTAGAAAAGACCTGTTTGCAACCGGAGTGAATTGGATAACTCATGTTGATGGGTTGCGGCCTATCAAGTGCAAGGCGCGTATCAGGTCCCAGCATAAAGAAGCCGCCTGTGTTGTCACGTTATTTGAAAATGACACTGTGAGAGTTGAGTTTGATGAACCACAGCGTGCCATAACTCCAGGGCAGGCTATTGTATTTTATGATGAAGAAGAAGTGATAGGTGGAGCTGTGATTGACCGATTATTGTCACTGGAATAATGAAGTTCACCCATGAATCAATACATCATAAAGACATTTGGCTGCAAAGCCAACATGACGGATAGCCAATTCATAGAAGCAGAGTTGAAAAAAAAAGGATGGACTCCTTTCAGAGGGAATGGTGACGAACTGCCGCTGTTATACGTAATTAACAGTTGTACCGTTACAAATGAAGCGAACAAGCAAGCTAAGCGTGCTCTTGCCGGGATAAAGAAATCGAATCCTAACTCAATAGTAGTAGTGACTGGATGTGCAGCAGAAATAGATCGATTGGGGTTTGGAAGCTCATGTATAGTGGCAGGGAATAGGGATAAACCTAGACTAACAGAGCTGATAATTAGGAAGTTTGAAGAAAGATTAGGGTGTCGGCCTCATGATGATAACATGCAAAGTCATGTTGAAGTGGGCTGGCCTGCCGTGGGGGAGACGGTATCTGTTTTTCGAAAAGCTGATAATGCATGCGGAAAAACACGAGGATTTCTTAAAATACAAGAAGGCTGCAATGCTAGATGTGCATATTGTGCTGTGCCTTTTGCCAGAGGCCCTAGTAGGAGTCTTGAAGTTCCACAGGTAATTAAGTTTGTACGTGAAATTGTTAATCGTGGTGCTAAAGAAGTCGTGTTCACAGGGATTAATCTCGGCCAGTACAAAGATGAATCAGGTGATCGGCGGACCGATCTGTTGACGTTGGTTAAGCGTGTGCTTGACGAAACTGCCGTAGCAAGACTGCGCATCAGTTCATTAGATCCAACGGAGATAACAAGTGGATTCGTCAAGCTGGTTGAGAGTGATAAACGGTTTTGTCCACATTTTCATGTATCCCTACAGAGTGTTTCTGACGGGATCCTTGCCTCAATGAAGAGAAGGTATCGCTTTTCAGCGATAAAAGATTGTCTGGATATGTTGAAGTCGTGCAGACCTTTTGATGGAGGTGGCCCTGTTTTTATAGGTATGGATGTGATGACTGGTTTTCCTGGTGAGGCGGACAATGTTTTTGATGAAGTATACAGGCTTCTTTCTAAGCTGCCGTGGGACAGGTTACATGTTTTCCCTTTCAGTGAGCGAGCTAATACGCTAGCAGTCGGATTGCCTGGGAATGTCCCTGTATCCAAACGTAAGATGCGAGCAAAAGAGCTTAACCGCTTAAGTCTGAAGAGGTTAGTAGAAAGATACACTGGTGTTATTAATAGTGTGCTTAAGGATGTCTTAGTCGAGAGCATTTCTAATAAACCACCTCGTGGTCGCATGAGTGGGTCTTATTTGAACAACATGCTTATTAAGCCTAGTCTTTGGGCTACAGGGCATACCGGGAATTATACAAGAGTCGTTATTCCTATTGAGGCAACTAACGGACGCCAAGTCCAGTCCAATGAAATCGTGAAAGTTACTTTAAAAGGCCTTGTAATTGATGAACAAGGTTTTGATGTTTCTGTTATCGGGGAAATTTAAACCACCGTGTGGTCTCGTTATTGATCGCGTTTACATCATCAGCAGCGTCTGAGATGCTGAGTGTAACACCATAAAAACCACTCATTTCCGGCATTACTACATTATGCCAGATGACAGTGACGCCTTCGTTAGGTTCAAGCAGTGGTAGTTGCCTGTAAGGACTTAAGTCAGAATAGATCGGGGTTTTATCAAGCTTCGGGCCGTTGCAGTTCATAAGTAGGTTAAGTTTTATTCCAACAGCTGAGGTGCTTGCACCATAATTTCTTACCGTTGCGCTTACATCTGTAATTATTTCAGTATTTGTTTTTTTCAGGACTGTAAGATTTATGTCTTCGTGTATAATACCGAGGTCGTATCTTTGGGTTCTTATACGGCCATCTATCGGGACATTCTGTATGTTTAGCGTAGAAAATGCCTTGATTCTTGATGCTACTGAGCGCCATGATTCTATACCTGTATCAACAAGCCCTCTGATGGGGACTGCTTCATTAAAGAAATCGTTTAGGAATGTGAGAGCATCGAGTGTTCCTTTGCTCACTGCAATCTTATAAGTTTGTGCATCATTAAGCGCGCTGCCGTTTACCGTGATGTCATGTATGACTGAGTCTTCCTGGTTGGGTGGTAACTGCGGTATCAATCTAAAAGGTACGCTATGTGTGGTGGGCGTATTGGTGGGAGAGCTTGGTTTTCTTGTGAATGGGTTATATATGAAACGTAGACCAGAAACGCTGAGTGGCGCCCGCTGGCTGATTGGGTTCCAAGAGAAAAACGTGTTTAATAACCAGCGCAGTGTCCTGCCTTTTATTGTCAATATGTTGAGTGACCATGTTTTATTAGTGTGCGGGTCATAAATGTGTGGGAGGGTATTTATTACATCTGCTGTATTTATCGTTCCATGATATATTTCTTCTGCTAAAAATTTAGCGTGTTCTAACGCTATGTCTGTTGATGTTTCAAGGCGGTATGAATCTGTAATGAAATTTCCAAGCCTATTCTCAACGCCGATTTTGCCAAGCTCCACGTCTGAATGGCCTATGTGATCAGTGAATAAAGGATACCCGAATAAAGATTCAATTTTTTGCTCCAATAACTCTAACTTATTTAGGATAACTGAGTCTTCTTGTATCGTCTCGTCCATTTGTATTAGTTCATATTTGTTTAGAGCTACCAGAGACTTTCCTGATAATGGTTCCAATGTAACCGATAAGTCTACTTTGCCGAGGAATTTACCGAAACTGCCCGCTTCAACTAACCAACCTGTAGTGCCGTTATTTCTTTGTACAGTTATCGGTTTGGTGAGTTTTGCATGGTCATGGGCTCCTATAATTAGGCTGATTTCAGGTACTGCAGCTAGGATTGCTTTATTCATCATTATGCGGTTGTGTGAAACCGCTATTATGACATCAGCTTCTTTTTTAATAATTGGCACCAGTTTTTTTGCTTGAAGAATTGGATCTGTTATACGGACAGGTTCTATGTATTTATCGAATGCAAATTCGTAAGTAATTAGACCAAGGAAAGCAACTTTAACTCCGTTGATCTCACGAATTACATATGGCTTTATTTGTGTACTAAACTCCACCGCGCGACTATATGAGCGTAAGTCTACATTCGCAGCCAGTAATGGGAATCTTTGATGTGCTCTTCTTATTACATCAAGCAGCACGTCAGGCCCATTTAGCCAGTCATGATTTCCTATTACAGCAAGGTCATATCCTATTTCTTCCATTATACGCAGGCTGGCTTCGCCTGTGCCGGCCATATAATAGATACCGCCTTCCGACCAGTCGCCTGCGTCAATTAGAAGCGTACTTAACGGTGATATGCTCCTTAATTTATCCACAGCTGTCTTTAGTCTTGCTATCCCGCCTAGTTGCAGGATGCTTTTATCGGGTCTGTAATGTGAATGGACATCGTTTGTATGAAGCAAGGTGATATTGCCGGCAAATGCGGAGCAAGCCAGTGTAAGAGCTGTATTAGCTGCAAATAAAAGCCGTATTACATATTTTTTCATAAGTGTTACGTGCGGCTTTTAGCCTGTGTTTTTATTTCGTGCAATGGTTGATTGAAGTATTTAAAAAATTATTAAATTATGTATATTTATTGACATTAATGGACCACTATTGTAGGGTGCTTTTAATATTTTGTAGTAGCAGGTGTTATGAGTTTAGAATGCCTACAGGAACGTTTGGGATATGATTTCAGTGACAGAGGGATATTGCTACAATCCTTGACTCATAAGTCGTATGGTCACGAATTTTTTCAGGAAAAATCGATAGCCCTTAGGGATAATGAAAGGCTTGAATTTCTAGGGGATGCGATTCTGGATGTAGTAGTTTCGGATATCCTTCTCGAAGCTTTCCCTGATGCTAACGAAGGACAATTATCAAAAATGCGAGCAGCAGTGGTAAATGAAAAAATGCTAGCCGAAGTCGCTTTAACCGTAGGCATACACGAATGCATCCGCTTGGGCAGAGGTGAGGCTAAAAGCGGAGGCGATAAGAAGAGCTCAATACTTTCAAGTACTCTTGAATCTTTAATAGCTGCTATCTATATAGATGGTGGTTTTTACGCTGTTTACCCTGTGGTTAGGCACTTATTCGCGCCTTTATTCGCTGAGGAAAGGGAACTGATGGCATTTTATGATCATAAAACCCAGCTACAGGAAATAGTTCAAGCACGCTGGAAAGCTACCCCTACTTATCATCTCCGTAAAACAGAGGGACCTGAACATGCTAAGACGTTTGAAGTTGAGGTGCAGATGAGCGGCAGGACACTCGCGGTAGCTGTGGGTTGTTCTAAAAAAGAAGCTGAGCAAAATGCCGCACGACATGCCATAAGCAATGGTATTTAGCAACAAGGCGGGTCGTTAACCATGTCTGAAAACAGATTAGTCGCCATAATAGGCAGGCCGAATGTTGGCAAAAGTACTCTTTTTAACAGGCTGATTAGACAGCGTAAGGCCTTGGTGCATGACCAGCCTGGCGTTACAAGGGACAGGATCGAACAACAGACGCTTTGGATGGTGAAGGGTAAAAAACATCAAATCCTGCTTATGGATACTGGTGGGCTAGCGGGTGAGCATTTTGTTGAGGAAGTTGCCCTCCAGGTCAGTGTTGCCTTGTCAAAAGCCGATGTTGTCTTGTGGGTGGTTAACGGCCGTGATGGTTTTACAAGCGGTGACCAGCATGTTTTGGAATCATTGAGAAAGTCAGGGATGCTTATTAAAAAGCCAGTGCTCTTGGTAGTGAACAAGATAGACACCGCTCTACAAGAAAACCTGATATATGATTTTTATTCATTGGGTATTGAAAAGGTTTTGCCTGTCTCTGCGGAGCATGACCTTGGTATTGATGACCTTAAAACAATGGTTCTGGATTCGATATGCACGGGATTTCAAAAGAAACCTATAACGGCAAAGAAAGATCTGAACATTAATTTACCAGCGATTGCTGTAGTTGGCCGGCCTAATGTCGGTAAAAGCACATTTGTAAATGTTTTACTGGATCAGGAAAGAATGATTACCAGCAAAACCGCTGGAACCACGACGGATTCAGTGGATAGTCACGTTAATGTAAACGGTCGTGACTTCATCCTGATAGATACCGCCGGTATACGTAGAAAAGACAAAACCAAACAAGGCGTAGAAGTGCTCTCCGTCGTTTTGGCTAGAAAGGCTTTGGAGAGGGCTGATATAGCGGTTCTTCTCCTTGATGGAGAGTCAGGAGTCGTGGAGCAGGATGAAAAAATCGGCGGGTTGATTGAAAAAGCTGGTTGTAGTGTTATTTTAGCCGTCAATAAGTGGGACATGCAGGCACAGAACAAGAAGTTCACCAAGACTGATGCCGCAAAGATTATAAGATCATCGATGGCATATTTATCATATGCTCCATTGTTGTTTATCAGTGCCAAACAACGTTTAGGATTCGAGGACCTCGGTGATTTGTTTTCGCTCATATTGGAGAAAAGCAGAACAGAGATTCAAACTCGGGAGCTTACGGATTTTATCAGAAAAGAAGCTGAGATCCATAACCCTAAAAATGCAAAATTCTACATGGCACATCAAATCAGCAGAAGGCCTCCAAGTTTCGCTTGTTATGTCAATGATCCAGATAAAATTCATTTCAGTCTTAAGAGACATTTAGTGAAAGCGATAAGAGATCGATGGGAATACATAGGAACCCCTATCAGATTAGTCTTCAGGACATCTAGCGCGACTTTATTAAATCGACATGGACAAACTTAGGCAACCGATTGAAA
>CAYHPW010000031.1:0-31311 GCA_964358645.1 uncultured Bacteriovoracaceae bacterium
AGGTTTAGAAGCTTGATTTTCCATTCAACTTCACTGTAAATCTCTTTCTAGAGGAACTTTCATATGAGTCGTTCGACGGATGTAGCCAAAGAAATCATGTCATACTGTACCAGCTGTAAGATGGATCTCAACCACGTAATTGTCGCGATGAAAGGTGACCGCGCGGCAAAAGTCCAGTGCCTTACTTGTAAAAAAGAGCATGCCTACCGGATACCAAAGGGCATCACCGAGCCGCCGGCAAAGAAAACCCCGTCCAGACGCAAAACAAAAGACAAAGCCGGCTCTGGAGAGGTGGTATCAATCCAAGTGGAATGGGAAAAACTCATGGCATCACATCTGGAATCACCGGTAAAGAGCTACAGCACCAAGGCCCAATTTAATATAGGAGATAAGCTAAGCCACCCAAGTTTCGGCGAAGGAATTGTCGGAAAGCTTATCTTCCCGAACAAGCTTGAAGTCATATTCCGCGACTACATGAAAACCCTGATCCATGCCGGTCCCCCGCAAGGCTGGGCCAGCCTAGAGACCAAGGTTTAACGTCTTAAGCCTCCTAAGCTTGTCTCTTAAAAGTGCGGCATCTTCAAACCGCATATCCTTGGCGGCGCTTTTCATTTCGCCTTCCATTCTGGAGATTATACCGGAGAGCTTCTCCACAGACGCGACCGCCTCGCCGGTAAGTTCACTGATTTCCGCCAGCCGCTCCTGCGGATCCATCAAGTCAAGCGCGCCCGATTCTGCCACACTCCAGATACTCCGGCCATGACCGGACCCCGCACCGGTTCGCAGAGCCTGCTTTGCCAAAGCAGCGCTGTCAGCGTGCTTCTGCGCTCCACCTTCTGGGATGGATATCGGGGCTGGGATGGATTTTTGGATTGTCCTCGGGACTATCCCATGTTCCTTGTTGTACTTTTCTTGAAGTTCCCGGCGGCGCGCCGTCTCATCAAGAGCCTTGCGCATGCTTCCTGTCACCAAATCAGCATAGAGGATCACGCAGCCTTCGGCATTGCGCGCGGCACGGCCTATCGTCTGGATCAGCGAGCGATGACTGCGCAAAAAACCTTCTTTATCGGCATCCAGGATAGCCACGAGAGAGACTTCCGGCAAATCAAGACCTTCGCGAAGAAGATTGATCCCCACGAGAACGTCAAAGGTACCCATTCTTAGGTCCCTTAAAATTTCTATCCGCTCCAGTGTCTCTATATCAGAATGCAGGTACTTAACTCTTACACCTTTGTCCTGATAGAATTTTGTGAGATCTTCGGCAAGCTTCTTGGTAAGCGTAGTTATCAAAACCCGCTCATTGCGCTCCACCCGCGTCTTTATCTCAATAAGCAGATTATCAACTTGGGTCTTGGCTGACCTGACTTCCACACGCGGGTCAAGAAGTCCGGTCGGCCTGATAACTTGTTCAACTATTTCACCGCCGGTTTTCCCGAGTTCATAATCACCTGGCGTGGCTGATACATAAACTGTTTTTGAAATACTCCTCTCCCATTCTTCGAAGCTTAGCGGCCTGTTATCAAGCGCCGACGGCAATCTAAAGCCGTGCTCAACGAGCGTCAGCTTCCTGGCGCGATCGCCCCGGTACATCCCGCCTATCTGCGGAACGCTCACGTGGCTTTCATCAACGATTAGGAGCCAGTTCTTCGGAAAATAATCTATCAGCGTTGGCGGCGACTGGCCCGCCGATCTCCCAGTCAGGTGACGGGAGTAATTCTCAATACCCTGACAATAGCCAAGCTGCTCGAGCATTTCTAGGTCAAACAATGTTCTCTGGCCAAGACGCTGGGCTTCAACCATACGGCCAGCGGATTTAAGTTCTTTCAGACGCTCACGCAACTCAACGCGGACGGACTCAATTGCTGAATGCCTGCTATCAGCGGTCGTGACATAGTGGCTTGCCGGATAAATCGTCACACGCGGTATTTTCTGTATCCTCACCCCCCTAAGAGGATCCACCTCTGAAATCGCCTCTATCTCATCGCCAAAAAATTCAACCCTAATGGCGCGGTCTTCTTCATAAGGGGGGAAAATTTCCACCACATCCCCTCGCACGCGAAAAGTACCACGGTGGAAATCAACGTCATTACGCCTGTACTGGATATCAACAAGTTTTCGGAGAACGTCTTGCCGTTTGGCTTCCCGCCCGGTTTCGAGATAAAGCAAAAGTCCTTGATAGGCCTCTGGAGAACCTAGGCCATAAATACATGAGATCGACGAAACAATGATGACGTCATTGCGCTCGAGCAGCGAGCGGGTAGCCGAGTGTCTGAGCTTATCTATCTCGTCGTTGATCTGCGCATCTTTTTCAATAAATGTGTCGGTCTGTGGGATATATGCTTCAGGTTGGTAATAGTCGTAATAACTGACGAAATATTCCACAGCGTTGTCAGGGAAAAACTCCCTGAACTCGCTAAAGAGCTGGGCCGCGAGCGTCTTGTTATGGCTGAGCACAAGCGTTGGCAGGTTTGTTTGCGCGATGACGTTCGCCATCGTAAAGGTCTTTCCAGACCCGGTCACGCCAAGAAGCACTTGCGAGCGCTTCCCGGCATCAAGACCACTGACCAGCTTTTCGATCGCCTGCGGCTGGTCACCGGTCGGATTGAAAGGTGTCTTAAGCTCGAATTTTCTCTGGGTGAAAATGGCCATCAGCTCCTAGACATACTCCCACGTAGTCCCACCCGGGCCGTCCTTGATCATCACGCCGCGTGACTGGAGTTCGTTTCTAATCTGATCAGCACGCTTAAAGTCTTTAGACCTGCGTGCTTGGTTGCGCTCCTCAATAAGACTAACAATCTCTGCCTCAGGCATCCGCACAACACCTTTAGCCCCAAGACGATCCGCGCGAATCCGCGAGAGTTCAGCGAGCATAGACTTTGGCTCGGATACACAAACCCCAAGCACGCCGCCGATATCTCCTTCCATGATCGAAATCAGCTTTGCCGCACCTTCAGGCGCAGCCGCGTTGCTGCCAGCGGCGTAAGAGACTGTCTTGTTGAATTCCCTTATCAGCGTAAAGAGCACGGCCAGGGCTTCAGCCGTATTAAAATCATTTGCGAATGCTTCGTCAATTGATGCGCGCGCCCGGTCACACGCAGCGCTGAATGCGACCCAATGATTCGCACCGGCTTCGGCACCAGGGCCTTGGTCGCCACGAACAACAAGGTCCACTGCTCGCGCCTTTGCTTCATAAATCCTGTGTAACGACGTCAACGTGCTCTCAATAGCCTCATCACAAAAATCAATCGGTGCGCGGTAATGCACTGAAAGAAGCATGTATCTAGCAACTTCGCCCGGAAATTTCGTCAGGAACTCTCGTGCCGTGAATATGTTGCCGAGACTCTTTGACATTTTTTCCTTGGATTTCTCTTTGGAGATAGTTAGAAAAGCATGATGTAGCCAGTAACGTACGAAAGGCTCCTTGCCGCTGGCACCCTCACTTTGCGCGATCTCGTTCTCGTGGTGCGGAAAAATCAGATCCTCGCCGCCGTGGTGCACATCGATCTGCTCGCCGAGCCACCTGCTTGCCATCGCGGAACACTCGATATGCCAACCCGGCCTGCCGCGCCCCCAAGGGCTGTCCCAAGAAGGTTCGCCAGGTTTCGCTGGCTTCCAGAGCGTGAAATCAAGTGGGTTTTGCTTCTTCTCCCTAACGTCCACGCGCATACCGGCAACAAGCTCGTCAATATTTTTTTGCGAAAGCTTTCCATAACCAACGGATTTATTAATTGAGAATAGGACTTCACCATCCACGACGTACGCCTTGCCGTTACGGAGAATCTTCTCTATCATCGCGATGATATCAGGGATATGGCTCGTTACAGTCGTCTTATAAGTTGGTTCAAGCATGCCGGCAGCGGCAAAATCCTTTTCAACCTCGGCGGTGTATTTCGCGGAGACAGCCTCAGAAGTCGTCTTTTCCTCCGTTGCTCGCTTTATTATTTTATCATCAACATCAGTGTAATTACGCACGTACAGGACTTCATATCCTGCGCGCTTGAAGAAACGGAAAAACATGTCAGCCACGAGACCGCCTCTTAGATTTCCAATGTGTATGTAATTATAAACGGTCGGCCCGCATGAATACATCGTAAGCCTGCCTGGCTCGAGCGTCCTAAGCTGCTCTTTCTTTCCAGTAAGCGTGTTAGCAAGCCTGATAGGCCTCATCTCATCTTGTTTCATATAGTAAAATAATTAGAAGCGGACAGCTGTCAGTTTACGACAAAGACTGGACTTCAAGAAGCAAAAATCGTTTGAATCTCCTGCTCGATCACGTCTTCTTTGAGTCTCTTTGCAAGGGATATCTCCCTAACAAGCAGGTGCTTTGCCTGGTCAAGCATCTTGCGCTCACCAAATGAAAGATCCTTGTTATGCCGCAAAAGGAACAGATTCCTAAGCACTTCGGCAATCTCGAAAATCGAGCCAGTCTTGATTTTTTCCATGTACTCGCGGTACCGCCTGTTCCACGTCGTCTGGTCTATTTTAACATTGCGGTCCTTGAGAATCTCATAAACCGCCTTCACATCCTTATTGGAAATGATCTGCCGCAAGCCTACCGAAGCTATGTTGTCCATCGGGACCATTATGGTCATCTGGTTGTCTACCACTTGAAGCACGTAAAACTTCTTCTTCTTGCCTCCAACGTCCCGTTCCTCTATACGCTTGATAACGGCTACTCCATGAGCAGGATAAACTGCATTGTCTCCTACTTTAAACATCCTGTAATACCTCCGAGTGAGCTGCAAGACTTTCTGCGATGGCTCTTATGTGCGGATAAAAATTTGACTCGCAAGACCATACCACACAGAACATATTTTTGTCAATATATCCCTAACCCTATAGGATTAGTAATATATTGAAATATAAAGCTTTTTTAAACTACCTCCTGACCAGCTGCTTAATCATAGCTGTTAAGTAGACTGGCTTGAGGGCATAAGCAATGAGGATGCCCAAAGCTGCCTAAAGCTGAATGAATAATTACTAGTACCGTTCATATTAAGGAGCTTCAAACACTAGAGCCTGAACGCACCTAATATCTTAATAAGAAATCTTCAACACTAAGAACTGGAATGTGATTAGTCGATTGTACAAAAGCAAGACACTTCACTCGCTCAACCTATCAAATGGATAGTGGCCTAATTCATAGACTCTGGCAGCGATCAATTTTGCAGCATCGTCATCATTGCGATCAATGGCCTTGAAGTTGGCACGTATCCGTCTATTTGCATGCATGAAGAAGCTCTCTGCAATAGCCAATTCAAGCGCACACTTATCAGTGCTGCCGTTAAGATCTATGGCGGCCGTGACTCTGGAAAGCACTGAAGCCATCCCGTACATGTCTATCGCGATGTCGGCGATTCTCCTTTGAGCGAATTGCCTAAGGTGTATCTTCTTGCCATGGCGGCGCAAGAGGACTTCAACTTGTGTGGCGAATTCAACGGCGTATTCCTCCAATACTCCTGCCATTTTTTTAAGCGCAGGATGTGATTTGGTAATCGTCTCACCAACAATATTCTGGCGAATCTTCCTGATAGCGAAATCACTCACAAGCCCAAGCCCCTGAAGCGGGTATCTTATTGCATCTGCAAGCCCGGCCAGCTCCTGACCAGGTCCCTGCATACCAGAGAGCGCGATGAACGCACGCAGTATCTCGTTTGCTCCTTCGAAGATCCTGTTTATCCTGGCGTCCCTCAGCCAGCGCTCATAGGGATACTCCTTCATGTAACCCAGACCTGCCCAGATCTGCAGGTTCTCATCCACCGCTTCCCACAGCATCTCCGAAGCAAACACTTTTGCTATGGCGCTCTCGATTGAATAATCTATGTCCTTGCGGTCAATCAACGAAGTAGTCAGATAAACCATGCTCTCCGCGACGTAGGCATTCGTAACCATGCGAGAGATTTTTTCCTGGATCATCCCGAACTCGCCTATCTTTTTCTGGAACTGCACTCTTTCATTCGCGTGCTGAATGGAAGCCTCTATGCATTTTTTTGCGACACCAACACTTCCAGCAGCCAATCCAAGACGACCGTGGTTAAGCACGCCCATTGCTACCTTGAATCCCTGGCCAAGGCCGCCCACCACATTACCTACTGGGACTTTCACGTTATCTAGATGAATAGCATTGGTCCACGAAGCGCGGATCCCAAGCTTATGCTCAGATGGGCCGACACTGACGCCGTCGGCAGGGAGTTCAAGCACGAAGCACGTGACTTTTTCCTTCTTGACCCCTCCTTCGGTGAGTTCAGTTTTCGCGAAAACCGTCATGAAGTTGGCGATGCCGCCATTTGTGATCCAAAGCTTGTTACCGCTAATAACATAATGGTTGCCGTCGGGTGAAAGAGTAGCCTTAGTCTTAATTGAAGCAGCATCCGAGCCACTGCTTGGTTCCGTGAGGCAATAACACGCTATCAACTCGCCAGCAGCGAGTCTCGGGAGAAAGCGCCTGCGCTGTTCCTCGCTACCAAAGAGAAGAAGCGCCTTGTAACCTATACTCTGGTGCGCACCCAATGTAACCGCCAGCGAGCTATCTATGCCGGCAAGCTCCTCGAAAATCCTTGCATAACCGGATTGCGGCAGGCCGAGACCTCCTAATTCCTGTGGAACCGCGAGCCCCATCATGCCCATTTCCGCCATCATCGAAACCATCTCACGCGGCATCTCGCCTTTTTCATCCCACTCGGATGACTTCACGTTATCGCGGGCGAACTTGCTAATAGTATCAATGATCATCCGGACTGTTTCAGAAACCTCCGAGGACACCTTTGGGTATGGAAAAACAAGGTCTTCGCGGATTTCACCGAAAAAAAGCGATTTCATGAAACTGTTATTACTTGCTGGGTTCATATTCTTTTCTCCTGATTGACAATTTGTCAGTCAAACCACCTCTCATAAAACCGATTTGATGTCGTTCTGACAAAATGTCAAATGCGTCGCACTAATACCTTGAATAATTATCAAGTGTAGAATGTCTGAGAGTAAAGACAAGCTAAGATTATTCGATTTTTTTCATATCAAGCTGTCCATCGTAGTAGGCAAAAAAATCCCACCAAGCTGGCATCGCTCTTGCCTCATAAACTACCGGGGCTATGTCAAAAGAAAAAAAACTGCAAAAGATTCTTGTCTCAATATGGACTGCTATCAGGAACAAATTGCATCCTGTCTTAATCAAGTTTAAACAGGCGATCCTAAAGAAGTGGCGCGAGAGCGAGTGGGCGCAGAACTTACAGGCAAAGCTGCAAGGATTCGAAGTAACCAATATTATCGAGTGGGCAAACAAGATCTTTAAAAAACAAAATGCAGGGTTCTACGGAACCCTGCTCACAATCATACTTGCGGCGTATTTCACGGCAGATCTCACAGCCATGCTCCTAGGTAAATTCGTTCCGGAACCACCTTTGGCAAGGATGGCCAGCCCGATCGGTCAGGCACAGGCAAAAACAAAGACTTTCGAGGATTACGGCATAATATTTACAAGAAATTTATTTAATAGCCAGGGCCTGATCCCTGGCGATGATGCGCCAGCCGTGCCTGGTGTTCTTGACTTGGGTTCCCCGCCAATAAAATCAACGCTTCCGTTTAACTTGATAGGGACACTGATTTTAAAAGACGAGATACGTTCGATCGCTACAATCGAAGACAAATCCGCATCGATTGTGTACCCAGTACGCGTAAGCGATGAAATCCCGTCAAAAGCTAGAATTCTTAAGATTGAGCCGCAAAAAGTGATATTTTTGAATGTTTCCTCTGGCAGACGCGAATTCATAGAATTACCGGAGGATGCTCCATCCACGGTACCGCGGATAACTATCGGGAGTGCCCGTTCCACAGGAGCGCCGTCACTCGGAATCGAACAATCAGGGAACAACCAGTTCAATATCTCAAAAAATGAAGTGGACAAGTCGCTTGCGGATCTCAACAACATCCTGACACAAGCCAGGGCGGTTCCTAATTTTGAAAACGGCGTGGCGAATGGATACAAGTTGTTCCAAATAGTCCCAGGCAGCATATACGACAAACTTGGCCTTAAAAACGATGATGTTATAACAGGTCTCAACGGTGAAGCCATTAATGACCCAGGCAAGGCATTCGAACTGTTGTCCCAACTCAAAACATCATCGCACTTAGAGATGCAAGTTAAGAGAGGCGGAAGGGCCTCAACATTCGTCTATGACATACGATAAAAAGGAGTCACGATGACGGCCAAAGAAATCACAAAAACAGTGATGCCATGCCTGCTCGGCATTATGCTGACATGGCTGCTAACAACAACAGGCGTACTGGCGGAGGATCCAGGACCAAGAGGCGGATTCCAGCCAGGACCACGCACGTTCACAAACCCATTTGCCAATGTGCAGCCCACAAGGCCTGGTGACGTAATTGACCAGGAGGAGGAGGAAGACGAGGACATCTTTGATTTTCCGGATCAGCCGCAACAACAACCCCCCGGCTACCCCCCTCCCCAAGCAGGCGTTGACACTAGCCCTGGAGCTGCACCATCAAACAAGGGCAAAGGTATCTCACTTGGCGGCAACACAGCTGGCGGAGTTGTAACACATTCGGATGTAAAACCAATACATGTCAATTCAGAAACTGGGGAAGGCAGTAAGGATGTCGTCACGGACTTCAACTTCCCTGACGCTGACATAATGGACATCGCCAAAACACTTGGCAAGCTTACGGGGAAAAACTTCATCCTGGACAAGGACGTAAAGGGCCGGATCACTATTATTTCAAATTCAGAGATCACAGTCGGCGATGCCTGGCGAGCTTTTCTAACGGCGCTAGACATAAATGGATTCGCGATAATCCCGTCAGGCAAATACATACGTATCGCGCGCCAGAGGGACGCCCGCGACAAGCAGCTTCAGACATACACGGGGGAGCACTCCCCAGATACCGATGCGCTGATTACGCGTGTTTTCCCGCTGAAATATATTAACTCAGAGGAAGTCGCTAGAACGTTCCGGAGCTTCATGCCCGCCAACTCAAGGATAATACCGTACGATCAGACCAATACAGTCATTGTCACTGACACTGGGTCTAACATAGCCAAGCTTTCCAAAATGCTTGAAATCCTCGACATCGAAGGTTTCGACGCCGGCATTGAAGTTATTCCGGTGAAATACGCCTCAGCATCGGAGCTATCAAAACTTATAGACACACTCATACCTGGAACTGGCTCAGCCCCCGGCCAGCCATCAGCTCCCCAACGCTTCGGCACGGGTAGATTCAGCGCACGAAGGACCAAGGAAGGCGGGATAATAAACACGATAATAGCTGATGAACGGACCAATACACTTATCGTGCACGCCAACGGCAGGGGCGCAGAACAAGTCAGGGTACTGGTCACTAAACTAGACCAGAAAGTGCCAGCCCCAGCAGGCGGTGGGAAGGT
Source organism: uncultured Bacteriovoracaceae bacterium (assembly GCA_964358645.1). Taxonomy (GTDB): domain Bacteria; phylum Bdellovibrionota; class UBA1018; order UBA1018; family UBA1018; genus JBBTDV01. The sequence goes on from CAYHPW010000031.1 coordinate 9,398, forward strand.
CCACGTGGTTTACCTTCAATTCGCGGACGCCGAACAAATAGCCAACACGCTGAACAACATCTCATCATCATCAGCTAGACCATCAAGCATGCCTCTCGGCGGTGGGACAGGCATAAATCCAGTGGCCTCATCGTTATTTGAGGGATCAATAAAGATTTCCCCAGACAAGTCCACCAACTCGCTTGTGATAACCGCCTCGCCTGCAGACTTTGTGACCGTTCAGCGCGTGATAAACCGCCTAGATATCCCACGCGACGAAGTCTATGTCGAAGTCATCATCATGGAGGTATCACTGAACAGGGAATTTGATTTTTCAACAAATGTTATTAACCCATCATCAGGCATAGCATTCAGCCCTAGCACAGATCTGTTTGAATTCCTCGCGAACCCACTTTCACAAAAAGGAGCGCTCATAGGATTTAAATCAGGTGGTGAACAGACGTTAAGCGTGGGCTCGCAGTCATTCAAGGTGTCCAGCGTGCAAGGCCTCGTAAAGCTGATACAGGCCAACTCAAACGCGAACGTGCTGGCCACTCCACAGATCATCGCGCTTGACAACTCTGAAGCAACCTTTGAGTCAGCTGAAAAAATCCCGGTACCGACCACAACAGCCGTTCAGGGGGCAGGTGTCTCCACTTCAATAACCAAGGAATCGGTGTCACTCTCCATAAAACTAAAACCACAGATCAACAAGATAACAAATTTCGTTAAACTCGACGTGGAAGCCAAGCTAGAAGACATAAGCGGAAGGGCACCACCACCACAGGTGGCCGGCCTCGCGTTCGCCACCATCGGCCGCAGCGCCAAGACCACGGTTGTAGTCGGCGACGCTGACACCATCGTAATAGGCGGCCTTATCCGTGACAAGCAAAGCGATACTGTAACGAAAGTCCCGATACTTGGCGATATCCCACTTCTTGGTTGGCTGTTTCGCGCTAAAAATTCAAGAGCGGAGAAGACCAATCTCCTGATCTTCATGACTCCGCACATAATACGGCAGTACGAGAAAGTCCGCGCCATCTTGGATAAAAAACTCAAAGAGCGTGATGATTTCATCGAATCTAATGCCGGTGGCCACGACCCACTAAGAAGACAGCGCGACGAGATGATACGATCCCTGCCGGATATGTCGGAGCTCATGTCAGGAAAGGTCAGATCCACCGTTACGATAGACAATGAGCAAAGTGAGCCACAAACTAAATCCGATACAAGCCCGTTCACTGGAGGTGGCAAACAACCTGAAACCACACCGCCACCAGTAGCGTCGCCAGCAGCACCGCCTGAACCCGCGCCTGCACCCCCACACCAGAATCAGCCCAAGAATCAGGAGCACCATAGATGAGCGCTCATGAAGTAATCAGAGCGCGCCTCAAAGCTGCAAAAGAGCCAAGGCTCGGGGAAATCCTCCTGCAGCACACTTCGCTTAACGAGACACAACTAAACGAAGCACTGGAAATCCAGCAAAAAGAAGGAGGTATGCTAGGCGAGATCCTGATCAGGAAGAACCTGATCACGCCGCATGAGATCCTAAAGGCGCTTTGCTTCCAGATCGGGATAACTTTTATCGATGACTTAAAACCAAACGAGATAGACCCTAAACTCGTCAACGGCATCCCAATCAATTACGCCAAGTCGAAGGAAATCATCCCCATTCATTTTGAACAAACGCCCAACGGACCGCTGTTGACGGTAGCTGTTTCTGATCCATTCACTGAAACGACAATCGACGACCTTCGAGCACTGACTGGGATGACGATTAAAATAGTCGTAAGCACAAACATGCGTATCCAGGACGCCATAAACCGCGTCTATGAGCGCAACACTGCAAGCCTTGTTGAAAAAATCGAGGGAGAATTTGAAGAGGGCTACGACCTTGAAGGCCCGATAGACATCCTTGAAGCAACGGAGGACGACGCGCCGGTAATTAAATTCGTCAACTCACTTATCTTTCGCGCGGTGAAGGAAAAAGCATCTGACATACACATCGAGCCGTTTGAAAAAGAATTTGTTGTCCGCTTCCGTATTGACGGCGTGCTATACGACATCATCCGCCAACCCAAAAGGGCCCATGCCGCTATTTCATCCAGAATAAAAGTCATGGGCACGCTCGACATCGCGGAAAAAAGGCTCCCGCAAGACGGGAGAATAAAAATCAAGATAGCCGGCAAAGACATAGACATCAGGCTCTCGACCGTTCCAACGATTTATGGTGAACGTCTTGTCATGCGTATCTTGGAGCAGACCGGGACAGTTCTGGAACTCGAGCACCTTGGGTTTTCTGAAAAAAGCCGCAACATGATCGAAAAACTAATTTTCAGAAAATACGGGATAATCCTTGTCACGGGCCCCACGGGCAGCGGGAAATCCACAACCCTCTCAGCCTGTCTTGTAAAATTAAACAGTCCGGAGCGCAATATCCTCACCGTCGAGGATCCTATTGAGTACCAGATTCCCGGCATAAACCAAGTGCAGGTTAATGCAAAGATAGAGCTCACCTTTGCACGGGCTCTGAGAGCCTTCCTGAGGCAAAACCCAGACATAATCATGGTGGGCGAAATCCGCGACAAGGAAACAGCGGAAATAGCTATCAACGCCTCACTGACGGGGCACCTGGTGCTTTCAACACTTCACACGAACGACGCATCAGGCGCCGCGACAAGGCTTATTGATATGGGCGTGGAGCCGTTTCTGGTGGCAAGTTCCCTGCTCGGCATAGTAGCCCAAAGGCTGATTCGGAAGGTCTGCGAAAAATGTCGCGCACCAAGCAAGCTGACAGAATTCCAGATGCAAGAACTAGGTGTGACCCACCTTCCTGAGAAAACAGCCGTATACAACGCCAAAGGCTGCCCCACATGTTCACAAAGCGGATATTCAGGCCGTACCGTCGTACATGAGCTCATGATCGTGGATGACCAAATCCGGTCGCTTATCGTGCGCAATTCCGATTCAGGCACCATAAAGAAAGCAGCGATAGAAGGTGGGATGATCACATTGCGTGAAGACGGGGTCTCAAAAGTCCTTCAAGGAATTACTACGGTTGACGAACTTATGCGCGCCACGCATGCAGAGGTATGAGCTAAATGCCTATTTTTGAATTCAAAGCATTAAGCCCGGATGGAAGACAGCAAAAAGGCATAGTGGAAGCCGACTCGCTAAAAACTGCGCGCGCCAAGCTTAAAAAACGAAGCTTCATGGTTACGGAGATATCCGAGAAAACAACCACAAAAAATGGCACCTCCGTATCAATACCGTTTCTCGGCGGGCGCGTAAGCGTGCGTGACACGGCTTTAATGACAAGGCAGCTTGCAAGCCTCATAAAAGCGAATATTCCACTCGTAGAATCACTGACAGCGCTTGTGGAGCAAACCGAGAACGAACGCCTCAAGGTGGTGCTCGCACAGGTACGGCAGGACGTTAACGAAGGCTCAAGCCTTGCCAAGGCAACCGCTGTCCACCCCAAGGTGTTCGACACCATATTTGTCAATATGATCGAAGCCGGCGAAAGCTCCGGCACTCTTGGCCTTATCTTGCTTCGTCTAGCTGAACTCAAAGAAGCCCAGATGCGTTTACGCAGCAAGCTTATAAGCGGAATGACCTACCCCGCTCTCATGATGAGCGTGGCTTTTTTGTTGATGATCGTCATATTCACATTCGTGATCCCTAAGCTGACAAAGGTTTTTGAAGCCATGAACAAGCCAATGCCACCGACAACGAAATTTCTTATCTTTGTCAGCAATACGGTGGTCAACTGGTGGTTCGCGTTCGGTGCCGCGTTTATCATAGCCACGTGGCTTTTCAGGAGGTATATCAACTCGCCCACTGGACGTAAAAAATGGGACACATTCAAATTACATGTCCCAGTCTTCGGCAGCCTGGTCAGGATGATCGCTGTCACGAGGTTTTCAAGCACGATGGCCACCCTGCTCGGCAGCGGCGTGCCGATTTTAACCAGCATGAATATAGCTAAAAATCTAGTGGACAATGTGCCGATCGCAACCGCGATCACAAACGCACGTGAAAACATCACCGAAGGACAATCAATAGCAGAGCCTCTGCGCCGATGCGGGGAATTCCCGCCAATGGTCATACACATGATAGCGATAGGCGAGAAAACCGGCGAGCTGCCGCAAATGCTCGCCAACGTCGGGGAAACTTACGAGGAACAGGTTAATGCCAAGATTGACTCGCTTACATCACTGCTGGAACCGCTTATGATCATAGTAATGGGCGGCGCCGTTGGTTTTATAGTGATGTCAGTGTTCATGCCGTTACTGCAGATAAGTAATATAAACCAGCATTAGTAGTTAGAAACGAGGGAAGGGAAAATGACGGATCAGAAAAAAACAATAAGCAGTTTGTCGGACAAAGGCTTTTCACTAATGGAAATGATGATAGTCATCGCCATCATCGGCCTTATAGGTTCAATGGTCACGCTTCAGGTGATGAAGCGGTTTGACGAAGCAAAGATCAGCGCAACCAAAACCCAAATCAGGCAACTCGGGGTGATCCTGCAGGACTTCCGCAGGGTCTGCGGCTATTACCCAACAACCGAACAGGGCCTTGATGCGCTGGCGAAAGCGCCTGTAGGCCGTGAATGCAAGAACTACGACCCCGAAGGATTCCTAAAGAAAGTTCCGAAGGATGCATGGGACAATGACTTCATGTACGTATGCGACGGCAACAAATACACCATTAGATCGCTTGGCTCGGACAGAGCCGAAGGCGGCACCGGAGTATCTGCCGATATTTCATCGGACGAGCTTGAATAAACGGGGCTTCTCGCTGCTTGAGCTGATGGTGGTTGTCGCCATCATCGCGCTGTTTACGACGATGGTTATCCCGGGCGTGTCTTCATATTTTCAGATTTCACTTAATTCCGCGGCCAGGGAGATGGCCACAGTGATCAAGGAGACTTACAACTCAACGATAATGACCGGCAGGATTCACCGGATTGTCTTTGATATTAAGAAACATACTTACTGGGTTGAATCAGGCCCGCCTACCACGCTGCTTGAAACAAAAGAGTCGAAGGAGCATGAGGAACGGAAAAAAAAGTTTTTAAATTCTAAAAACAAATCATCGCCTCCGTCGTTTGACCTGGAAAAAAGCGTGACAAGGAAGAAAATCGCCCTACCCGGCAAGGTGGAATTCGAGGACATAGTCACGCAGCAAGGGCCCGAACCTATTTACGAAGGGCTTGCGTATGCGCACTTCTTCCCGCATGGCTTCACTGAAAACACGATAATCCACCTAAAGGACAACTCGGAACACCATGCCTCGCTGGTCATAACGCCGCTCATAGGCCGCACGGAACTTTACGAAAGGTACATGCCAAGTGTTGAAGTGTTTGGGAAATAACGAATCAGGCTTCACATTGCTCGAGTCCGTCATAGCGATGGCCATCATGGTAGTCGCATTTACTTCTATTCTTGTTGTTGAATCAGGGAGCATAGACGCTGCCGCCCGCGCAAAACAGACGAATATTGTCGCCATGCTGGCCAAAAATACCATGGTGGATATTGAATACAAGTTCCAGGGAAAGACATTTGATGAATTCAAAAAAGAGGACTCCGGCAACTTCCCTGAGCCTTATCAGGATTATAAATGGAAATCCTCGGTCAAGGAATTAACTTTCCCAACGCTGAACGTGGCGGCACTTGCAAGCGGCGGAGCGGATGACTCCGGTGGCGGCGCACAGCCTGACGAGGGTGGCAACATTGCCGACCTCCTCGCAAAGTTGTTAACAAATTTTCTTTCAAAAGCCGTACGCGAGGTGACTGTCACAGTGACCTGGAAGAAAGGAACAGGGGAGCAGAATTTTTCCGTCTCAACTTACTGGGTGAACTTAAACCATGAATTCCAACTTTCAGAATGACATAAAGCGCGGCTCTCCGAACCGGGTAGCCGGCTTCACGCTACTAGAGATGATGATCGCAATAGCGATACTGATTTTCATAAGCATAGCCATCTACCAGGCTACGACAGAGACTTACTATCTGCGCGATGTCCTATCAAACGAAGGTGACTTCCAAAACGGCATCCGCCTTTCGATGAACATTATGCAACGTGATATCTCGCTCATCTACTCGCCCGTGATCATGCTTCCTGAAAAAAAACAACAGAAGGAACCTGTAAGCGCACAGGAAATGGAAGCCCTCATGTCAGGCGACCTGAGCCGAACACTTAAATTCTGGGGGCCAGCCGAGGACTCTTCAGGCATCCGTCCGTCACGTTTTGTCGGCACGAGTTCAAAGGTCAGCTTCATCTCGGCCTCGCATATCCGTATTTACAAAAACACCACCGAGTCCGAGCTTGCGAAAATCACATATGAACTAAAGCCTGAAACAGCTTCCACGGAATTCCGAGACACCATGATTCTTGTCAAGACTGAGAGCCCGAATGTCTTTGAAGACGATGACTCGCGCGATAAATTGACAGCGTCATTTTCACTGCTTCGCGGGATAAAAAAATTAAGCTATCGTTTTTACCAAAAAAGCAAGGACCAGTGGCATACATCATGGGACAGCGACAAGGAGGAATTTAAAAAAATATACCCGGATATCATCGAAGTGACGGTGGATGTGATTGGACCCGCGAAGCTCAACTTCCAGGGGATATTTAAATTTAGACCGGAGATACCTATCAATGAGTTCAACCCAAGCACCTAAAAAAAACTCCTCCGGTATAGCTCTTTTCATAGTGATAGCCGCCATGAGCGTGCTGTCGATCATTGTAACCGAGTTCACTTACATAGCCCAGGTCAACCAAAGGATCGCCTATGATGCCTTGGATCAGGTCAAAGCGCATTATCTTGCCAAAAGCGCTTTCAAGCTATCGCTTCTCCGTCTGAAAGCGTACCAACAACTCAAGTCGCTCACGGGGGGCCAAAATGCAGGCGTGGTCGCGGTGCCAAGACAGCTTCTTGACAAGATCTGGAGCTTCCCTCTGATTTATCCTTTTCCAACAACCATCCCCGGCCTTATGCCAGCGGATAGGGAAAGGATTGAAAAGTTTCAAAAAGAATCCGGACTGGAAGGCAACTTCACCGCGCTAATAGAATCCGAATCAAGCAAGTATAACTTAAACATGATACTCGCGCAGTTCGCGCCGCAACCATCTCCTTCACCGTCTCCTTCACCGTCGCCGACACAAGCAGATCAAAAGCAGGCATCGCAACCAAGCCAACCATTCAGCCCAGAAGCCGCCAGAAAAAGCCTTGCTGACTATCTCTGGCAACTACTGAACCAGAAGTTCGAAAGCGACCAAGATTTCGCGGCCGAATACCGTGATTTTAAGATCGAGGACCTCATGGATCATATTACAGCTTGGGCTGACAGAACTTACCAGCGGAAGGATTCTGGATTCCATGATGTCGTTGCCTTGAAACAAGCGCCGTTTTACACGCTCTCGGAGTTTCACATGGTCCCCACCATGTCAGACGATATCTATGACTTGTTCGCGCCCAACCTGACCGTCAGCACGACTCCAGGAATTAATGTAAACACAATGAACGAGGCAACCCTGCGCGCGCTGGTGCCGGAAATTACAAAGGATGAATCAGCCGAGTTCATGAAATTCCGAGACTCACAGACAGAGGATAACTCATTTAAGTCAGAAGACGCTTTCTTTGAATACCTAATGACCAACGTAGCCCACTTCAAGGACAGTAAGAGCGCCATAGACGAATTAAAGAAAAGCATGACAAACAGACATATAAGACTGGTGGTTGACGAAACACAATTTAAGATCACCATACGCGCGCATGCCAACCAGGCAACTCGCATAATCGAAGCACTGGTTACCACTGAATCCACAGAACAGTCCCATAAACAGCCGTATGCCGATGACATTCCGGATCAGCGCCAACAGCCAGCACCAAATGCGGCCCCTCCAGGCGGCACGGCTCAACCACAAAATGCGACACCAAGTTCTGGCTTAAAAATAACGTTCATGAGAATCTTATAGGAAGGAAACATCATGCGAATACTTGGCGTTGATATAGGCACCACAAGCGTTAAAGGCGTGGAGATCGACTCGGCGTTCGGCAGGTTTGAAATAAGGGATTACCATGAATTCCGCATCGGACTTGGCGAGGAACCAAAACAGGCGCTGTCAAACCTCATGCAAAGCCTTTCGCGAAAACCAGACCGCATCGCCATGGCCATGCCATGCAGGACCACCACATTCCGCAACCTGACCGTGCCAACAAGGAACAAAAAAGCCATACAAGCCGCCATCAATTTTGAACTTGATGACGAGCTACCCTTCCCGATAGATGAATCGGTAATCGAGCACAGCATTGTTTCCGTCTCCAAGCAGATGTCCACGGTCCATGTGTCAGTCGCGCCGCAAAAGCACGTAAATTCTTTCATCGAGAATTTTAGATTTGACCATAAACAGCAGGGTGAATCCGAGTTCGATCCTGATCTTCTCACCACCGAAGCATGGGCTTACCGCACGCTCTTTAACAGGATTGCCCAGCACCCGGTAGGCAGGATGATTAGCGAACAACCAGTCATCCTCGTACAGATAGGCCACGCAAGAACAGTTATTTACGCGCACAACAAGGGGCTCCCGGTTCTGGCCAAGGAACTTAGCTGGGGGGGGCGTGACCTGACGGCTGCGATTTCGCAAAAATATTCAATCCCACTGGACCAAGCTGAACAGACAAAACTGGATCATGGTTTTGTGGTATCGCCTTTTTCACCGCAGGACGTGACAGTAGAGCAAGCCGAGTTTTCAGAAGCACTTTCACAACAGCTGAAATACCTTGCCCATGAAATAAAACAATCCATCCTCGCATGCAAAAACGTGACAAAGCGGAACATAGGCGCCGTTTACATAGCTGGCGGTACCTCGCTGCTCCCTGGTTTACAGCAATTCTTAGAGGACTCGGTCAAGGCGCCGATCAAACCACTCGCGGCCCTGAGCTCGATAGCCACGTCCGGCATCACATACTCAGAGCATACGGATGCAACCTTCCCGCTTTCCATATCCCTGGCATTATGCATGGTCGGTTCAGAACGCGCGACAAGCGCCAATTTTAGGAAGGGCCAGTTTCTGAAGCATATGCGTTCGCGTGAAATCGACCTATCCACGATAAGACATGTTGGTTTAGGCGTCAGCACGGTGCTACTTACCTTATTCATAAGTCTTTTCGTCCAGTCGAAAGTTTATAAATCAAGATCAATCGAACTGGACGCGCAACTGGAAAAAAACATAAGGTCATTCTTTACCAATCTCTCAGGCAGCGCGGTTAAGACGTATCTCGCAAACACCAGCACGCTCAAGGCGTCCATAAACAAGGAACTAGACAAACAACGCGACTTGAACAGACTGCTAAGCCCAAACACTCATTCTCCGTTTGATTTTATAAAAACTATTTCAACAGCCATCCCAAAGGATCTGATCATGGATATAACCATGTTACAGATAGGCTCTGCTCCGACAGAACCATTCACATCGGCAAACCAGAGCAATGCCTCACTTACATTCCTGCTGTCAAACCCGCAGACCGCTGAAAAATTGGCGACTATTTTAGGAACCAAGTTAAATGATATCCAACGCGGGAAAACGGAAGAAGTCACCGCGCCTGACGGAACAGGTAAACGCTGGAAAATCACCTTCTCCGGCAAACCTTCGGAGCATTCATATGGGAACTAAGAAAAAAATCGGTAACATCGTCCATAAAGCAGGCGATTTTGTCAGCGAACAACAGGCGTTCCAACAGCTAAAGGCAAAATGGGACGAGCTTGATCCGCAGAGCAGGATGTACTTAAAGGTCCTGAGCGCATCCGCGGGGTCGCTCCTGCTGATCTTTATCATGGCAAGTTCTATCTATAATGTTTACCGGATTAAAAAAGATGTAACCACCAAGCTGGACCTACTCATGCTGGTACAATCAGCCAATGATGAACTGAGGCGTCTAAAAGAATCGAATGCCTCAGCCACATCGGCACACGCAGATTTGGATAGCACGCCTTGGCCTGCTTATTTTGAAAACGTGGCCAGCAATGCCGGTATAGGCAAAGAGGTGTTCTCCGTATCCACTGAAAAAATGCCAGAAAAACCAGTTGGAGAAACAAAAGAATCACTATTCGACATCTCACTTAAGCATATAAACATAAAGCAAGCGATACGCTACGCTGTTAATCTTGAAAGCGGCGCCAAACCGGTAAAGCTCCGCAATCTTGCAATTGACACGAAACAGGATCCTAAGGGATATCTTGATGCGACGTTGTCGGTATCAGCTTTTACGCCTGCACAAAAATAGATTATGACTACCACTGATTCTAGTACTGATATAGCTGAAGCATACGAGATGGGCCCTGAAGACCCATCCCTACCTCCCACCGCAGAGGAGCCTCAACAGGCCCCAGCGAACCCAGAAACTCCAGGTGAAAATTCTGGTGGAAGTTTTTGGTCTAAAAAACCAATTAGAACCGCTTTGTGGATACTGACAGCCACGGCTCTTCTCATAATGTTTACGGTCGTAAAACTCCCGGAGGACCGGATTAAAAATTATGTGAATGGCACACTTTCGTATTTTCTTGCTGAAAATGGGATGTCTTTTTCAGCTTCGGAAAGCTGGGTATCCATCGGGCTAGGCATATCTTACGTGATGAAAAATGTTACGCTAAATCTTCCACCGCCAGAGCAACCAGTGCAGATAGAGCACGTGACGTTTTCTCCGTCGCTTATACCGATGATCTTTAAAAATTACGGAGGGAAGCTCAAGATTCAAAGTGGTGAAAGCCTTGCTAATGTTTCCTTCTCGGTCAAAAATACAAAACTAAGCGCATCCCTGGATATTGACAAATTAGATCTAGCCAAATCTGGCCTGCTTGCTGCCTTGCTTGGTTTAAAAGGGACCGGGTCATTAGATGCATCCGCCGTGATCAAAGGCGATTACTCTAACCCATCCACGATGAATGGAAATGCAAACATACACTTCAAAAAATTCGCACTGGATCAACAGACGATAAAAGGGTTTTCGTTTCCGCCTATTTTCATTTCTGAAACGCTCCTTGAACTGGACATCAAGAGCGGCAAAGCCGTTTTAAAGAAAGGCAACATAGGGAAAGCCGATAACGCCGCGGATGACTTACAAGCAACGCTCTCCGGTGACATGACACTTGCAAGCGACCTCGAAGAAAGCCAACTAAATATTCAATCGCGCTTTAAGATATCAGCAAACATATTGAAATCTTTCATCCTCATCGACACGTTCTTCGCGGCAGGAAAACAGCCAGACGGTTCATACACTGTTGAAATAACCGGCCCTCTTAATTCCCCGATGCCGAAGGCGGTCCCTAAATGAGCTTGCAGTATAACTATGATATTGATCCGCTGCTTAAGCAGGTCGTGCAACAAAGGCTGCTCAAAACTTCATCATATACCCCCACCAATCTTTCAGAATCCATCAGTTATTCACTTTTAGCCCCCGGCAAGAGGATTAGGGCAAGATTGTCACTCGCTTGTTCCGAAATGCTGGGCCTGCCTTACGCTGCCGCAGTACCGGCAGCTTTATCCGTCGAGATCATGCACTGTTTTACTTTGATTCATGACGATTTACCGTGCATGGATAATGCGGATTTCCGCCGTGGCCTTCCCTCAAACCACAAAAAATTTGGCGAAGCACTAGCCCTTCTAGCCGGTGACGCCTTGATGGCTATGGCATTCGAGGAGCTTCTTGAAGCTGCAAATCACATTGAACCAAATAGAGTGCTAAGGGCAGGTAAAAGATTATTATCACTCACTGGCCCGCAAGGAGTGATAGGTGGCCAAGCCGCTGAAATGTTACTAACCAAAAAATCACAAATTTCTGACTTAAGACACATGCATGAGCTGAAAACCGGCGCTCTTTTTAAGTCTTCATTGCTGATCCCGCAAGATCTCGCCGGCATCGAAGAAAAAAGCGACCAAGGCATGGTTATCGGCACTTTGGCGCATGCACTCGGTTTGGCTTTTCAGGTAGCCGATGACCTGGCGGATTACCCTGAAGATTCTAAAGGTGACTCCAGATCACCTCCAACCAGCATTTTATTTTACCAAAGCGCCAAAGAAGCCGGACACGAGTCAACACAAGCATTGAAAGCAGCCTCGGACAGTCTGCAGGCCATGTGGGGTGACAAATCAAAAGCCTTGCGTGAAATCGCCACCCAGGTACTAAGAGCCCTAGCCTAAAATGAGATATAAAATACGATTCCTTTGGGTTACTGATCCATGGCACTTGCTAGATCACAAACTTGACACTACTTTAAGATTGGCTGAAGAAGCCGTGATAGCAGGCATGAAATGCTATTGGTGTGACGTGCGGTCCATCAGGCTCGTGAATCGCAAAGTATTAATAAATGCCTGCCATTTAGGAATCAATCATGAAGAATTGCACCAAAGACAAGCAAAACCCATGGTCGTAAGCGACTTCGATTCAATCCAGTACAGGACCGATCCACCCATTGACCTTGCCTATCTTCACCCGCTTCAACTGCTGGTACTGGGCGTGGCAGGGAGCAAAACACAGATCGTGAATCCACCTGGGATACTTTTTTCTTTCAACGAAAAAACAATAGGCACGATGCTTGGAAACCTGGCACCGCCCACCGCAGTGTCTTCAAAAGCTGAAGTGCTCCTGTCATTCGGCCGCAATGAACAAAAAACCGTGGCTAAGCCGCTTCATAAGGCGCAGAGCAAAGAGGTGCGGCTGCTTAGCTGGACAACAAAGGAAAATCAAAATTCTTCACTGGCAATCCTGGCTAAAATGACATCTAACTTCAGCCGTCCTGTTCTGCTGCAACGCTATCTTGACGAGATCTCAAACGGAGAACAGCGCCTCTGGTTCATTGACGGAAAACTCCTGGCATACGCGCGCAAAATGCCTTTGAAAGGTGACTTCAGGGTCGACATAGACAGGGGGAGCAGACTTCTGGCCAGCACGCTCAATAAAAAGGACTTAAAGGCCGCTGACAGGATAGGTAAATTCCTGCGTGATATGGAGATACGAATGGCTGCGGTTGATCTTGTTGGCGGATATGTCACTGATTTTAACTTCACAAGCCCTGGGCTGATAAGACAAATGGAAGAAGCTCTGGACCTCAATCTGGCTAAGCCTATAATCAAATCTCTAGCGAAGCTGGTTTAAAAAAATCCGAGATCGGCGTTTCCATCAGATTTTTTAAATCTTCACTTAGTTTTTTCATTTCAACTAATCTTTCGCCTCGCACATGCCTGAGTGTCCCTTGCTCAAACTCCTCGGTGACAGTCTCTATCGTCTCCTGCTTGAATGACTTTAGTTCGCCTTCCTTCCGGAGCTCTTTCAGCCGCTTTCGCGCGCCTTCGATAGAGTAGCGTTCCTCATATAAAAGGTGCTTGATCATCAAAACGGTTTCTACGTCGCTGCGTCTGTAAACACGCTGCCCGCTTCCGGATTTCTGTGGGGAAATCATCGCAAACTCCGACTCCCAATACCTAAGCACGTATGGTTTGACACCGGCGATACGTGACACATCCCCAATCCGGAAGTACAATCTGTCGGGAATGCAGGCGCTCATAATATTTTCTGGCATAGTTTCGGTGCCTGACGATTCACTCTGCATCGCTTTCACCTACCATCGCTGAAGATAAACCAGCACCGGAAGAAGAACGCTTCCCGCTTCCCGCGCTTGAGTTGACTTCGGCGCGGAGAACTTGTGATGGCCTGAATGTCAGCACACGCCGGGCGCTGATCTCTATGCTCTGGCCGGTCTGCGGGTTGCGGCCGACTCTGGACCGCTTCTCGCGCAGCACAAAATTTCCGAACCCTGAGATCTTTATCTTCTGCCCTTGAGAAAGCGTTGACTTAATAGTGTCAAAAACCATCTCCACCAAGTCAGCTGCCTCTTTTTTTGAAAATCCTATTTTCTGATAAAGCGCCTCAACGATATCCGCCTTGGTCATTGCCACGATTAGGTTTCCCTCCCTATACTTCCAGTATTTTCAATATTTAGCTTTAAAGCAAGCATCTACAAAGATTGTAAACAAACATTTTGAAATATGCGACGAAACAGTTCTTAACTTCTAAGCTCGGCTCCAAGCTCCGCCCGCCATGCTTCTAGAATCTTAGCTGAAACTGCGTCTACATCGGCTTCCTTGAGGCTGCCACTTTCACCAAAAAACACTACCCGCACAGCTATGCTGGTCATACCCTCTGCCACCTGAGAGCCTCTATAAGTATCGAAAATCTTAGCTGTTTTAGCTAGTGGCTTACCTGCTTTAATAGCAATCTGAGTGATTTTCTCAGCCATTACATTATCCTGTACCAAAAGCGCAAAATCCCTCTCAATAGGTGGGAACTCAGACCAAGGCTTGAATGACCGGAATTCCACGGGTGAAAGTGAAAGTCTCTCAATAACTGACCAGTCAATCTCAGCTATCCAAAGTGGGGCATCCGCTTTTAACTCAGCCGCCTTCGCAGGATGAAAAAGGCCGAAACGCCCGGCCACTTCTTTTCCGGCTAAAACTTCAGCGCTCTTACCAGGATGGAATATCTCCGCGGCACGATTCGCCCCCGTTTGGTATCTGATACCCCTAGTCCCCAGGGCGTCAAACAAACAATCAAAAACAGCCTTGATATCGTAAAAATCAGTCTCACTTTGTTCGTTACGAAGGGCTGACATGTATCTTGGGCCTGAAACCGCTAGTGAGAGCTTCCAGTTTTCTCGCACCACGGTTTCCATTTCATTAAGCGCCCGTATATCCCCACCTGCAAAATTAAATGTAGGCCTAAGCTCAAACAAACGGATTGCAAGAGGCTCGGAACCAAAATGGTGCCTCCACGAATCCAGCGAATTTTTGATAAGGCCTGGCAATAAAGATGGCACTAGGACTTCGTGCTCCTCACTGAGCGGGTTAAGCAATGAAACATTATGCGTGTTGTTCATATAGCCATCGAAACGCCCAAGCCATGCTTTGCTTGAAAAAGCGAAGTTCACGGTTTCGCAAAATCCAAGCTGCTTTAAAACATCCTTTGCCTTGTCCATCAGCGCCAAGCGTATGGCGGATTGCGAAGTACCACTCGGACTGGGCCTAGAGCTCAACTTCGGCACTGTCTCCGCTATTTTGTCATATCCAAGCGATCTTGCGACTTCCTCGGCCAGATCCTCCTTGCAGCATAGATCGTTTCTGTAGGATGGAACACTCACCACCCAATTATCACCACCTTTGCCGTCGTCTTTTCTTACCGTACATCCCAGGGCTGAGAATATTTCACCCGCACTTTCACGTGTAACTTCCATGCCCAAAAAGGACGGGAAATAACCAAAGTTAACACTGATCTCTAGCGGCTTGAAAAACTCACGCGAAGCCGTCCTTGCTCGCACGGCACCAAGCACGCGGCCTCCAGCCAGCTCGCACACCAATCCTGAAAGACGGGATATCACACGCGAAAGACCAAGCGGGTCAATACCACGCTCAAAACGATGAGATGCCTCCGTGCGACGCTGATGCTTTTGTGCAGTCTTACGTACCGTTTTGGAATCAAACTCAGCGCATTCAAGAAAAACGGATGTCGTGGTTTCACGGACTTCAGAATTCCCGCCGCCCATGACCCCAGCCAAACCCACCGGACGTTCTTTATCAGCAATCACGAGCTCGGTTCCATCCAGTGTAATGGTGCCGCCGTCAAGAAGCGCCAGTGTCTCGCCTTTTTTGGCCAACCGCACGTCCACCTGCCCGCCTTTAAGCAACGAAGCATCATACGCGTGGGTTGGATGCCCCATTTCGAGCAACACAAGATTAGTTGCATCCACGACGTTGTTGATAGACCTGATACCAAGTTTTTCCAGCCGGTTTTTCAGCCATGCTGGTGAAGGGCCGATCTTAACGCCTTCAATAAAACATCCGAAAAACTGCTGACCAAGTTCACCAGCCTTCAAGGAAACAGCCACCGGTCCATATCCAAGTCTCTCGAAATCAAGTTCCTTGAATACCGGCAGCTTCACTTTCTTTACTAATGCGGCGGCGACCTCCCTGGCTATCCCCATGTGGCTCAGACAATCACCGCGATTAGCTGTCAATTTGAAAGTCAGGATCGTATCATCAAGCCCAAGAACCTCAGCCAGTGGCAAGCCAACTGGCGTGCTCCCGGGGAGTATTAATATGCCATCTGAATTCTTTTTAAAACCAAGCTCATCTTCTGAACAAAGCATCCCGCATGAAACAGCGCCGCGGATCTTGCTTTGTTCGATCTTAACACCATTAGGGAGTTGCGCGCCGATTTGCGCGAGAGCCACACAGTCACCAGCCTGCATATTCCTGGCGCCGCAGACAATCTGTAAATCATCACCCTGTCCCGTGGTAACACGGCACAAACTCAACCTATCAGCCTGCGGATGCGGCGACTTTTCAAGAATCCTAGCTGTAATAACTTTTTCAAGCCCGCGTCCTAAATTATTAACTTCTTCGACCTCAAGCCCGCGGGAGGTTAAAATGTCAGCCAGCTTTTCAGGGCTGCCAGCCACATTGAGATCGACAAATTCAGATAGCCATTTCCAAGAAATATACATTTTCTAATCTCACTGAAATTGCTGTAGAAATCTTACATCGCCTAGAAACATAAGCCTGAGATCCGGCACGCGATGTAGCAGCATCGCAATCCGTTCAACACCCATCCCGAATGCAAATCCTGTAAGATTTTGTGATCTGTAAGCATCACCATAGCCAGCCATTTCAAAAAGCGCTGGATGCATCATGCCTGCGCCAAGTATCTCAAGCCATCCACTGCCCTTGCAAACTTTACATGGCTCGTTTGTTTTTGAGCGGCAGAAAATACAACTTACATCGACTTCCGCTCCCGGTTCGACAAAAGGGAAATAACTTGGTCTAAGCCTTATCCTCGTCTCGGCACCGAACATTTCCTTCGCAAAGTAAGAAAGCGTGCCCTTGAGATCACTCATCTTGACATCCTTATCAACCCAAAAACCTTCAACCTGATGGAACATCGGCGAATGCGTGGCATCGCTGTCACTTCTATAAACAGCGCCGGGGCATAATACGCGAACCGGCCACGGCTGCGCTCTCATCGCGCGCATTTGAACAGCTGACGTGTGCGTCCTTAAAACAACACCAGGGCCCAGAAAAAAAGTATCTTGCATGTCGCGGGCTGGATGGTCGGATGGAATGTTGACGGCGTCAAAATTCAGGAATTCAGTCTCCACCTCTGGGCCTGTAACTACATCGAAACCAAGCCGGCTGAAAACCTGGATTATCCGCCTGGTCACCTGCGTGACTAGATGAAGTGTCCCTCGATGCGGCATCCTGGACGGCAAAGAAATATCGATCCTATCCTTTTCAACTTGCTCTTTGAGAACCTCATCGCGGATCGAAATCTTGCGTTGCTCGATTGCGGCTTCGAGCCGGCGCTTAAACTCATTGGCAACCCCGCCTATTGCAGGCCTCTGTTCGGATGGTACAGCACTTAAGCCACGCAGAACTTCGCTCAGCGTGCCTTTCTTTCCCAAAACCGCGATCCTAAGCTGTTCAAGCTCCTCTAGAGTGTTTGCGGCCTCTATGGTTTTTAAAGCCTGAGCACCTATGGTCTCGAGCTTCTTGATCATGTTCCCCGGCGATAAGACTAATTAGTAGGCGCCATCGCGCGTACTTCGTTAACAATAAGCGAAAAGGCCTTAGGGTCCGTAATGGCTATGTCAGAAAGAATCTTACGATTTAGTTTAACCTCAGCCTTGCCGAGCGCAGATATAAGACGGCTATAGCTGATGTCATTTGCACTTGATGCGGCCGAAAGCCTGGCTATCCATAATTGACGGAAATCGCGCTTTTTAACCCGCCTATCTCTGTATGCATAACAAAGAGCCCTGTCAACCGCTTCAGCTGTTCGCTTGTATTTGTTCTTCCGGCCGAGGACAAACCCTTCCGCCCTTTTTAAAACCTTGTTATGTCGACGACGACGTTTAAATCCACGTTTTGCGCGAGGCATATCAACTCCTTAAATATCTACTTCTTAATTGGAACCGTAGGGCAGCGCTTTTTCCACGCTCTTTATGTCGCCCTTGAAAACCAGACCACTGGCCCTTAAACGAAGTTTTCGCGCAGAGCCTTTGGAGCTTAGATTGTGCCGCTTGTTAGTTCGTTTAAACTTAACTTTTCCGGTTGCTGTAAATTTAAACCTTTTTGCCGCGGCCTTTTTAGTTTTAATTTTCATCGTAAAACACCTTTTCATGCGGGTTATGACGCAAAACCTACTCCAAGAACCTTAACACAGTCAATAATAAGAATTCTTACGCCATCTTTTCGTGAACGGTGCTCACCACATGAGACTCTGCTTCTCCACCAGCAACCTTGGATTTCTTTCCAGCAGGCGCTGGTGCAAGCACCATAATAAGCTTTTTACCTTCGAGCTTCGGTGGCGCTTCGATAACCGCTATGTCTTTTACAATCTCCACCAGTTGCTTCATTATCTTAAAGCCGTGCTCCACGTAGGCAACTTCACGCCCGCGGAACATAATAGTTATCTTGGCCTTGTCCCCATCCTCGAGGAACTGCTTAGCGTTCTTGAACTTATAGTCAAGGTCATGCTCCTCAGTCTGCGGTCTTAGCTGAATTTCTTTTACCTTAATTACAGTCTGCTTTTTCCTTGCCTGGTGTTCCCGCTTCTTTTTCTCGTACTTGAACTTCCCATAATCGCAAATTTTACAGACCGGCGGCTGAGAGTTCGGTGAAACTTCCATAAGATCAAGACCGCGATCACGAGCCATCTGCAGGGCCTCATAAGTAGGAACTACTCCTACCTGCCCTCCCTTCTCGTCTATCAGGCGGACCTGCGGCACACGAATACGTTCATTAATTCTGTGCTCGTCTTTGCTATGGCTGTTATTGTGGTTGCTTTGGTACTGCATTCCCCCACGTTGTAACCTGCTTGATGAAAAAGGCGGGCCTGGCGGCCCTGAAGGACTTGAATTTGGCATGTTTGTCAGTTCTTAAGAACCTCCCTAATATTAAATCGATAACGAAGTACTAAGTTTCTGTCAAGCATCCCTTCCTTAGGATGTCAGATTCCTTCGTATCTCAATCAGCTTATGCTGAAGCAGCAGTAGTTGATTTCCTGGCTGTCTTACTTTTCGTGGTCTTTGCCTTAACGCTTACTTTGACTGCCTTACGTCCCTTGGCCTTACCTTTTACAAGAAGCTTTCCGTTTGTTCTTGCTTTGCGGAGACCCGTCAAAAGTCTTTCAAATTCCTTTTTCTGTGTCTTGACAAAAACACCGAACTTCCTGACTTCGCCAGGAATATGTTTTTGTATCTTATCAAGATACTTTCTCTCACGGAGTAAAAATGTTTTCACCTTTTCAACATCCGCCGTAAATAGCTTCTTCACTTCACGCCCCTGCCTTTCCGCATACTTTTTGGCATCTTCAACCCAACCCTGATTTTTCATTATCCCCTGTAACTTCTCCTGAGCCATCTTCACGCGCGACACTACTTTTTTAAGTTCCGTATTCATAGTCTTCATAAATCATAACCCTCTTATGCAATATTTCAATATAGCATCATTACCATATTTTCATAACAAACGTTTAATAAAATATATTTTGATAACATCACAGTTAATCGTGCAGCCTCTATCACATAACATAATTATAAGTAAAGGGTCTGTTGATCCCATGTCTTAGCGATAGGTATTCTCCGCCCTATGCCGAAGGCCTTGGAACTGATCTTCAATACCGGCGCGGCTTGGCGGCGCTTATATTCATTCATCTCAAGTCTTCTAAGCACAGCCCTGACCCAACTCTCACTCTCACCCGCACAAACAAACCTCTCCTCGAGAGCGGCGACAGAGGCGCCATGTTCCACATACTCGTATAACAACTCATCCAGTTTATCATATGGTGGAAGCGTGTCCTGGTCAGTCTGCCCTGGCTTGAGCTCGGCTGTTGGCGGCCTTACCAGGCAGTTCTCAGGGATAGGGCTATCAAACTCGCTATTTAAAAACCTCGCTAACTCGTACACCCTGGTTTTCAACACGTCCCCGATCGGGGCAAGCGCACCGACCATATCGCCATAAAGCGTGCAATATCCGGTTGCAAGCTCTGATTTGTTACCGGTGGTGAGAACAAGCGCCGAATAATTATTTGCCAGTGTCATCAGGATAATACCTCGCAGTCGTGACTGAAGGTTCTCCAGAGATATCTCGGATAAACCACCATGGCCTTCTGCAATTTCCCTGCTCGCCTGTGAGAATAAAAATTTTATAGGCTTCACACCAAATCTTATCCCTAGATTTTTTGCCAGTTTTTCGGCATCACGCAGGCTATCCGGGGACGAATACTGGCTCGGCATCGCGACACCAAGAACATTGCTTGCCCCAAGCGCCTGTTGGGCCAGGACAGCTACAACCGAAGAATCAATCCCACCGCTTAAACCAATAATAGCCTTGCTGAACTTGGTTCTAGCAAAGTATTCCATGACCCCGACGACCAGCCCTTTGGACAATGCCCCTATTTCAGTTATCTTTTCGCGCTTATCAGATGGCGTCGGTGAAATGGTTTTCCATATGATCCCGCCGTCACCATTTACATCGACATCCAAAACAGCAAAGCCCGTGGAAAAAATCGGCAACTGCCCCTTAACCTGCCCCATGCAATCAAGCGCGAATGATCCACCATCAAATAAAATCTCGTCCGTGGCCCCAACCTGGTTAACGTAGACTAATGGGGCTTTGAGATCCTTCGCCACCGACATATGGATAAGCTCACGCCGCTGCCTTTTGCCCCATTCATAGGGACTAGCTGAAACCGATAAAATCAAACTCACACCATTGCGTCGATAAGTGTCCACTGGATTTTTCCCATAGAGCCTGCGCCCTAATTTTGGGTCACTTGCCCATAAATCCTCGCAAACCGCGATAGCGATTTTGCGGCCGTCACAATTCCAGGTACTTACCGATTGCGCGGGTTCGAAGTACCGGGCCTCATCAAAAACATCATAAGTGGGCAAGAGCGTTTTAGCCTGCTGGAAAACTTCCTTGCCGTTATCCAGCACTTTTATGGCATTCTGCGCGGCCCTTCCAACGGACGAGGCATTGCGCTCGACGTAGCCAACAATCAGTGCACAGTTTTTACTTTTGGTGACCGACAGAAGTTCAGCAACTGCTTTTTCATTGCGCTCGAACATCTCCGGGCGGTCAATTAAATCATGGGGGGGATAGCCGCAAACGCCAAGCTCTGGCGTAATCAGCACCCTGGCCTTTTCGGCGCAAGCACGCTGGTATGCCTCCTTGATCTTTTTAACATTTTCCTCAAACGCGCCGACAACCGGATCTAGCTGTGCAACGGCTATGCGCATATTCAAAAGCGTTTATATATCTCCGCTTTATCAAAGAAATACGCGAGCTCACGGTCAGCTGATTTAGCGCTATCAGAGCCATGGACAGCGTTGGCCTCAATGCTGTCACCGAAGTCGCGACGGATCGTTCCTGGCGCAGCCTTAGCGGGATCAGTAGCACCTAGGATTTCTCGAAGCCTTGATATCGCTCCTTCACCTTCAATTCCAAGCAGAACCACCGGACCACTCGTCATGAACTGAATCAGACTCTGAAAAAAGGGCCTATCCTTGTGTTCGATATAAAACCCTTCGGCCTTCTCGCGCGAAAGACGCATCATCTTTGCAGCCGCGATCCTGAGACCATCTTTTTCAAAACGGCTAACGACATCGCCGATCACATTCTTTTCCATAGCGTTTGGTTTGATTATACAAAAGGTGCGTTCAATGGCCATTTTACAGTCCGTCCTCCATACCAAGCATACCTGCTTACCTGTTTCATTCGTGTAACGTAAAAAACAAATATTTGCGAGCGTTTACTTTAAACAGCTGTGACTCAGACGCCTAAAAAAAAGCAGACGGGTGCCTGCCAGTATTTGGGTT
>CAYHPW010000032.1:0-30638 GCA_964358645.1 uncultured Bacteriovoracaceae bacterium
CACATAAAACGCAGCTGAGGCTGGATGCTCTCCGTCAAGGTGTCAAAGTCACGCCTTGCCGCTGTATCAGCTTAAATTCCTACTTCTCGATGATTACGCAATCTCTAATCAACCAAAACTGAAACAGAGCAACCAATTGCTTTGGCAATCTTACGCAGGACTGTAAGCCCAGCAGAACGTTCTCCTTTTTCAATAGAGCAGAGACTTCCCTTACTCATCTCAGCTTTTGAGGCCAGAGCCTCAATGGTAAGTCCTGCTGCTTTCCGTAAAGCGCGTATCCGTTCACCAAGAGGAAGCTTTGGTTGATAAGGCTTTGGGTTTTCAGAAGCATTTTTCGACCTCTCAAGAATACTAGCCTCAAATTCATTCAATTTCGTGGAACCAACCACTAAGCGCAAATGTTTTCCCTTCCCTTGAACTTTTACTTTAAATTCAGTACCAGGTTTTAAATCAATATCTGCCTCATTAAGAGCTTCCTCAAAAAGTCGACCTGCATTTGCTTTCATAATGATCTACCTCCTTCCCACGCTTTTATAGTCGTGAGCGACAATCCTGATAACAACCACTTTGCGCTCCGGCCTGATCTCAAAATCGCTCTCCACTGACGATTGAGCCGGATAGAATAAAAACCCTTCAGAACTCCAGACAGTGCCTCTGTACGCCAGCCGCCATTTAACCAAGGGCCGATATTTGAGGTCAGGACAAGTTTAATGGCCAATGGAAACTTCGGCATGAGCAGCAATCGAAGTTTAAAATAAAGCATGAGGTCAGCGCCGCTTTACTGACCGCCACCAATATCCTTAAACCTGTGTCCAACAAGACACGATTGTTTATGACTTAATACAGTGAGATGATGTATTAAATAACAGGGGGCTTAACTTATATGAGAAGGTTCATAACTCTGTTGCCTTTTCTATTTCTGGCAATGAACTCAACTACCACATTTGCATTCGAAGGTGATGGTGGCACCATCAGTCAGGATGAAGTTAATAAATTTCTAAATGGATTATCACGCGGTTCGCTAGAAACGTTCAGAGATAATCCTACATCACCAGCGATCTGGGTTGAGTCAGTCCAATTAGAAGCGTTGATCGAGATGTATAAGGCCAGCCTAGATAGGCGGTTGCTTGACGAACTTGTCTACAGATTTGATTTCCTGCTAGAGCACACAAGCGAGAAACTAGAAATACGTGATGTTTTAAAAAATAAACCACTCCCAGCCTGGGGCACGACAGGATATTCATGCGGGCAATATTTCATCCACGCTGTACATACCGGGATGCTCACGTACCCTATGGCCATGTTCTCAAGAATCGTGTTTGAGAATACCGATCTTCGCGATCAATATGAGCAAAAAGCCGAAAACTACATGCAGGCCATACGCAAAGCTCTTGCCATATATAAAAAAGACTACAAGACAAAGAACTCAAGCGGCAGTTACTACATTTGGCCAAGTAATGCATCCAAACTTGGAAAGTGTGACCATGATGAGGATGGCAATATGGATAAGGATTTCGCCAAACTCGCCAAGACACCGCTTCCTTTCAATATGATTCTCGCCATGGGTAGAACCCACATTGCTTTCGCAAAAGCGCTGGAGGCGAAATCAACAAACGAGTTTCGTGATGAGGCACTAGATCATCTTGATATCGCAAAAAAGCTGGCTCATTACTTCAAGTCAAATCTGACGACGATCACTAAAACTGATAGTTACTTCTGGAGGTATCAAGAAAATGGCCGAAAGGAAGACACGTCACATGGCACGATTTCGGTGAGATTTGCCGCTCTCGCATTCAGGGAAAAAGTATATTTCACAAAAACAGATATGCTAAGATTTGCAAACACGTTCTTAAAGATCATTGCTGCAAAACCCGCGCAGGTCAGATCACACCTTGACGGCACCATCCCTAAAAAAATTGATCAGCCCAGCTACCAAAAAGCAGCAACAAAATGGGCCGATCTTACGCAGTTTAACCGAAGGGTTTATTTCGTGATCCGCGACATTTATCTTAACAAAGACGGTGAGAACCTCCTCGGACAAGCGTTTCTCGCTAAATGGAAACCAAATGATCACGCATATCCCATAACCGCGTCTGATTTTTCAGCACAGTTGCCAGCCTTCAACCCAACAGGTTCAATATCTCTAACAGGAAAGACCGGGCTATACATGACACCAGATATGAATAGCAGTAAAATCGCTAAAACATTGGTCACGTCTTGTGTGAAATACAAATTCGGGCAGCAGCTCTCCAATAACATTATAATTAGTTACCGTCATACCGCTGATCCCATAAATGGGGACAGTTGCCAAAAAAATCATTGTAGCGAATCGCCTGGCATCGTGGCTTTCCATGGCTTAGACGGGAAGAAATGGACAAGAATCAATAATGTACCGGAGCCTTTGAAAGAAAAATTTAAATCATTCACGCTGAAAGTACCTAATAAATATCTCTACATCGCGGTCTGCCGAGGTGCGGGCGGGCACGCCAAGAACAACATCCAGATCAGCGGCATCTTTTCAATGGAAGACTGAGCAAACGGCAGTTGAATCGAATTTCTTGCGTTGAACCTCAACCAGGCTATCACGCAGAGCCGATACAAACTCAGGATAGTGAGCCACTTCCTCGGAACAGAGGAAAAAGCCATTCTTCGTACAACCGCTCACAAGCCGTAGCCATCGCTCTTTGGGCATTAATATAGTTTCACAGATGGTCTTAAGATCAGCAACACCAGCGCGGCTGGCACCAGTGGTCTTTTTAAACAACTCGTTAAAAGACACTGTGAATTTCTTGTCATTCTTAAGCCTGAGCGCGACTTTCTCAAGCTCGGTGAAATAATCCCGGAACGCCTCCTGCTGCTCACGTGAATACGGGATGAGATCAATCAGTGGGTCAGCCTTTTCTCGCAGCTCCCCGGTTTTCTTAACCCAATTTGTAAATTCTGCAGGATCCTTACAACCAGAACCAATGGCCAAAACTCCAACCAGCAAAAATAACCGTATCATTTTTTGATCCCCCTTATGATCTCAACAACAGCGGGAACCATGCTGTAATCACCTTGGAACAAAAGCCGCTTAAGCCTGTCCTCGTTGACAAGAAACCTGAATTGAGCCGCAAACAACGCCGTCTCCGCCTGGATATGGTTGCGCGAAGCCTCAACAATTAAAAGTATATCGACGTTCTCGCCTAGCTTTAAGCGCTCCTGCAGCGTATCCAAGGCGGCCTGTGTGAGAGCTGAATGCCGCTTAAGATCAGGATAATTTGCCAAATCAAGATTGTAGTTGTTAACAAGAAGCTTGAGCTGTCGCGCGACCGTTTCGCTTACGGCTTTTTTCTGAATTTTCAATATATCTTTTTGTGCATTTACAATGCGCATCGATGCACCGGTGCCAAATCCCAGGCCCATCTGTAGCGGCAAGCCATCGAACACGCCACCTTGCGTCCCACGCATGGTGCTTGAAGCGCCGAGAAATGAATACATCACTTCTCGTTTTACGTATTCCGCCGCATCAATGAAATGTGCGTATTGCCTGATCTCTGGCGAGGCATCAAGCGCGCGAAACTCGAATTCATCGTACCGTAAAGGTTCGTAGTTGCTGAAATCAGGAAGCGTAACCGGTTGAAGAGCTATATCAGTTCTGGTCGGTATTCCGAGCATATAGGCAAGAAGGATGTTTTCCTCGTTTATCACCACTTCAAGCGAACGCTTATCCTCTCTAAGCGCGAGCAACCTGATCTCGACGTCGCGGGCTGTACCGGGTGGAAGCCCGCCGAGCAATTCCCTGCTTGCCAGCACGGTATAAAGTTCATTGAACTCGCTGATATTCATCTCGACATGCTCTAGGATCGACCTGTCAAGCAGCGACTGGAAATATAGTGATTTCGCCGTCATCACCTCATTAGCCCAGAGAGCGCGATAAGCTTCCTTTTCAGCGAGGAAAAGAATCTCCGTCTCCTTCAGGCGAAACCAGTTAGCCGGTACAAGAAACGGCGCTATATCCTCAATCATGCTAAGCGCTGAGTTAGCCACCGACCCGTAATTGTAAGTGGACACGCCCATCACGGTTTCGTAAGCGAGGTTCAAGATTTTCCACAAATTAAGTCTTGGAAGCAAGTTGCCGCGCGCGACTGCTATAGATTCTTTAGCCTGGTATACTTTAAGGGCATTTTGCAGGACTTCATAATTCTCGCCGGAAACCTTCCCAACCACATCGCCAATCGAGACGATTTCTGTCGTAGCGGTGCTATTGGGACTTTCCACCACTGTAGCAGCACCCCAGCCTGTTGAGATCGGCGCAAGAATCAAAAAAACAAGGAATATACCACGCAGCATCTGGCGCATATCACTCCCGTACCTTCATCGCGGTGAACTCATAAACAGCCGAATTCGTGGTGGGCTGCATCCGGCCTATCAGTCTGTCGACTGAACCAACCTGGCCTTCCACAACTGCGGAAGCAAGTTTAGCCGAGGACTGATCAGCTATCACATCGAACACACCTGCTTCTTCCGAGATGCGGAACAAGTAAAGGTTCGGACATGCCTCTGATGACACGCTAAGCCTGCCACGGTTGATGTCCGGGCGGACGTTCTCCACAAGGCATCCAACGGACCCGTACTTGCTCCTAGGGTTCCACTGCACGACTTGAATATTTAAATAAAGATTATTAAGATCTGATGCCACTTCCTCAGGCAACCTCACCCTATCCGAAGGCACGTAAGGTGGAATGCTTGACACCATGGTGATCCGAATATTAAAAGCTTCCTCGCCTATTTTCAGTTCACCCTCATAAGTCCCAACCATGGCCTGGTAAAAGCGCTGCCTGCGCTGAAGATCCGTCTCCATTGCCGAAGACCATCTAGCGCGATTATCATTCTCGGCCTTTACCTCGTTTTCAGAAGAGACCTTAGATTGGATATCGGTGTACTCCTTAATCTTTTCATTGCTGCTTCCCTTGCAGCCGCTGATCAGGACCAAAACAACAGCACTAAGTGCTAGAGCTCTCATTTTGTAACCTCCTGGATTTTAATCAGCGTATCTTCGACGGCATTGGAGTTCACAGTTATGTCGAATTTCCATTTGCCTTTCATGCCAAGAAAAACCCGCTTCTCGTAAAAACCGCCGCCCTTATCCTCCACTGGCTTGTTCGGGGGACTCATCGGCATTTCAACCATGTCGTAATCCACGGTGACAGTTGCACCGATAATAGACTGGCCAGCAACATCGGTGACTTTAAGCGTCAGAACATTCCATCCACGCTTGAGCTGCGACCAGTTCCCGCTTACCTGATAATGGCTGTTAGCGGTAACCTCTGGCGCATCAAGACCAGCGTCTTCAGCAAATGCATAACTACCGTTTGTAATCATAAGTCCAAGCGCCGCAGCAACTGCGATACATGATGTTTTCATTTTTAATCTCCTTTTAACCGTTTTAAGCGTCTAACGCACCGAGTACAGCTTTTAGCTTAATTACGGTATGAAATCCAGTTTTGTGACAAAGCTATAAATGATAGGTCTGAATAACAGGTATGGATATTAGTGTAGATAAAACCAGAGCCAATATGACACCGCTAAAAATTGCTCAACTCTCTAAGCGTTACCAGCAGCAATCAGGGAGATTTACAGATGCGGTATGTGACGTTTCTTTCGAAGTACACGCAGGCGAATGCTTCGGGCTCCTCGGCCCAAATGGCGCTGGGAAATCCACGACCATACATTGCGTTTCAGGCTTTTATCCAGCGACATCAGGCGCTGTTTTTATAGAAGGCTACAACACATACAACGAACCAAAATCAGCAAGACGAGCCCTAGGTATATGCCCACAGGAGGACACGCTCGACACTGATTTTGCTGTACTGGACCAGCTTGTGAGGTATGCGACGTTTTTCAGGATTTCTGTTCCAGAGGGCCGAAGGAGGGCTCTAGCACTGCTTGAACGATTCGGCCTCCAGGGAAGAGCCAAGGAGCGCGTTGATAGCTTATCAGGCGGGATGAGACGAAGGCTTCAGGTGGCGCGATCACTGATATCGGATCCTAAGGTTTTGGTTCTAGATGAACCGACCACGGGACTGGACCCAGAAGTCAGGAGGGTTGTGTGGGGAATTTTGAGGGAATGCCGTGACCGCGGAACTGCGATTTTGCTTTCCACCCACTACATGGAGGAAGCTGAGCGACTTTGCGACAGGGTAGCCATCATTCACAAAGGTAGGATTCTTGATATCGATTCACCAGAGGCACTGATTTCAAAACACATCATGAAGGAGACCATAGAGGAGGAAGTCCGCCCAGGCATTGTTTGGAAGCGCCCTCCCAACCTCGAAGACGTTTACCTCAAACTAACCGGTAGCAAGTTGGGGGTGATGGACGTATGAGGGTCCCGGATTCACTGTGGGGCATCCGCTGCGTGTGGCTCAGGTACTTTGACGCCTTCAAGAAAGATCTAAGCTACTACATCGTGACCATGTTCTCAGAGCCGGTGCTGTATCTGCTTTCATTCGGGCTCGGGATAGGCAGTCTGGTCGGGGCACTAGAGGTCCATGGCCAGTCGATAAGCTATCGAAGTTTTGTGTTTTCTGGAATTCTCGGTCAGACGCTATTATTCCAGGGTTTTTTTGAAGCGTCTTATGGCGGCTTTATCCGCATGTATTACCAGAAGATATTTCACGCAATGGCCGTGACCCCGATCACGCTCTCCGAGGTGCTTTGGGGGGAGCTGCTCTGGGACGCCACCAAGTCCGTCACCGCGGCGGAAGTGGTGGCAATAATCGGAGTAATCACGGGGGACTTCGCTCCGATCACGCCGCTCGCGGTGCTACCACTTTGCTTCTTGAGTTCCCTTTTGTTCTCCGGCCTGGGGCTAGCCGTAGCTGCGTTCTCGCAGACGATCGACCAGATTTCTTATCCGCAGTATCTCTTGGTATTCCCGATGTTCCTCTTTTGCGGAGTTTTTTACCCGGTCGAAACACTGCCTAAGTCACTGCAGCTTTTTGCCTGGGTGTTCCCGCTCACCTCAGTGAATTCACTCCTTAGGACCATAACGCTTGGATTCCCGTTTCAGATTGCCTCGGTGCCGATCCTCGGCGTGTGGCTCGTGGCGCTGGTCTTCGGCTCACGCAGGCTTATGTTTAGAAGATTGGTTAAATAACCGCTGATTAGCTTAACTTTCAATGAATACGGAATTACGGCCCGCGTGAATAGAGATCACTAATCTCGGCGCCACTTAACGCTCTATTGAACACCATGAACTCATCCATGTAGCCCCTTAATTTATAACCACCACCTTCTGCCGCTCCCACCACTATCGGAGCCGCCGCAGTATCCAGAACTACTGACGAAGCACCACCGGATACATTCAGAGCCGAACCAT
The DNA here is from genome assembly GCA_964358645.1 of uncultured Bacteriovoracaceae bacterium. Lineage (GTDB taxonomy): Bacteria > Bdellovibrionota > UBA1018 > UBA1018 > UBA1018 > JBBTDV01. Next base: position 7,364 of record CAYHPW010000032.1, read on the forward strand.
TTAAATATATCGTAACAGTACCTGGTGAACCCCCAACGAATTTAACAGCTATATGATACCAGGTCCCGGTAACTAAAGCCGCCGTTCCGTTATCCGTCTGAAAATCTCTATTCTGTCCCCAAAAATTTATCGCGTTCGCTCCTGAATAATGCCTCAACCCAAACGCTTTGCCATCTGCGCTATTATTACCCATATAGAATAATCCATTGAAGTCATCCAACGTACTCAACTTAACCCAAAACGCTATAGTACGAGCTGATGTTCCAGTAATTGCTGAATTAGCATTAGTGCTGACATTGTCAGTCCCATCTACAAAATACCCGGATCTTGAACTATTTATCCCCTCTGCCCCACTCGTATTCGCATTTACAGGATCGTTGCTGTTTACAACGCTATATCCATGATTCCCACTCCCTGAACTATCATGTATCTCATTTTGTACACCTGCCCAGTTGCTCTCGTTCATGTCGTAGTGAAGCACTAATCCACTCGGCAACGCCGCATTCACATTCACCGTTAATAATCCTGACGTAAGCGCAGAACTCACTGACGTATCCCTAGCCACCAAATTTAGCGTCTCTGATGTGGTGTCTTTTAGATACACATTCACATAACTACTTCCAGCCGCCATCGTTATATATTTATTCCCACTGCCATTCGTTTGTAACGCCGATGCACAAGTCGCATTACTATAAAGCCCCGCAGACCCAACTCCAGTAAACTCTATATCCTTGCTCGCAAATGAATTTGCCATGTTGCTACTTGCATCCTGCGCAGTGATCACATACTTAACGCAATCGCCAGCGGCTACACTTGTCCCTCCCTCGCTCCACACCAGCTTCGTTGCAGATGTCAGCGTGACAAGTGCTTTTATCTCATTTATATTTAGCGCTCTATTAAACACCATGAACTCATCCATATATCCACGTAGCTTAGATCCACCAGCATCGGTCGCTCCCATCACTATCGGAGCCGCCGCAGTATCAAGAGTCATCGCCTTGATTCCCTTTAATACACCATTAAGATATATCGCCACATTGGCTCCATCATATGTCACGCTTATGTGATACCAGGTCCCTGTAACTAAAGTCGCTGTTCCATTATTCGTCTGAAAATCTCTATTCTGTCCCCAAAAATTTATCGCGTTCGCTCCTGAATAATGCCTCAACCCAAACGCTTTGCCATCTGCGCTATTATTACCCATATAGAATAATCCATTGAAGTCATCCAACGTACTCAACTTAACCCAAAACGCTATAGTACGAGCCGCTGTACCGGTGATCGTGCTATTAGCGGTACTTTGCACATAATGATTTGATCCGGCGTTAAATGACCCAACATTTCCGCTATCCACTCCACCAGCTGCCGTAGACACGCCGTTAATCGCGGTTGCGTGAAATCCCTGCCCAGAACTATCCACAACCTGTCCGGCGGTTCCATCCCACTCCGCTTCGTTCATACGGTAATGCACTTGAAGACCCGATGGCACAGGCCTGGTTGTCACAGTCACGGCTTTGTTAGCAGCCGTCAGGATCGCAGCATCATCCGTAGCAGAAATGGTGGGAGCAGAGGCGGTTGGGTTCCTATAATACGCATCAGCAGAACTCTGTGAGGCACCGATCGTTATGTATGGTAAGCCACCGGTCGTCGGCAATGCCGTATTACATACACTATCGCTGTAAAATGTCTTATTCCCGCCGTCAGTAAGCTTTATCGTCTTGCTGCCTGTGACAGCCGATGTGTTACCGTATGTATCCTGAGTCGTAACAGTATACCGCTCACAAACCCCTTCAGTGATGCTCGCCGAGCCACCAGTGATCGCAAGCTTTGTCGCATTGGCAGCCGTTACTGTAATACTAGATTGCGTACCTGATATTGTATTGTTGTTACTGTCCCTAACTGTAAATGATCTGGTAGCACTCGCTCCATTAAGAGCAAGCGCAAATGTATGCACTCCACCATCTGAACCAGGCACGTATACGTAGTCCACTGGCAATGTATCCGTCGAAGTCCCAAGATCCGTAGTAAACGTAACAGTCCCAGAATAATTAGTAACAGTGTTATTAAACTCATCCTGTACAGTGACAGTGACATTCTGTGAAGAACCAGCAACATTATTGCTTAACCCGCTGATCCCAAATTTATTAACAACACCAGCCGCTATGCTAAGGCTTGATTGCGATCCAGCAGTGATAGCGGCACCTGTGTCGCTAACATTAACAGACTGGGCTCCTGCTGTCTTAAAAGTAACAGCGCTAGCAAACGTATGAACTCCATTATCTGCGACGACAAAAGTATAATCCGATGGCAAAACCGCACTCCCATCAGTCGATGTAAAATGAATTGTACCTGTGTAATTATTTGCCGTATTCCCAAATTGATCCTTGATCGTGACCGTAACTCCTTGTGCGGCGCCAGCGCTGCCGTTATCAAGCCCAGCTACCGTTATGTGATGTGGAGCCGCTGGTTCCGGCTGTACCTCATGAGTAACTGGCGGGATTATAGCAGGTCCGCTGCCATCTACGGTCGCAGCTGTCAACCCAAGCGATGCCGAACTGGAGGACGTCGTGCTGAAATAAACCACCATATTGTTTGAACCAGACGGAATCGTGACATTTGATTCGGCTGTTCCAGAACACGAAGGATCAAGACCAATATAATATGTACCCGCCCCTACTATATTGAATGTTATAATTATTGATGTAGGCGCGTTCATAGGATTGTCAGACGAATCAGCCAACGTAATGGTAAGCGGCGTACAATTACCAGCAACCGGCGTAACGTCTCCGGTCAATAAAACCTTGGAAGGAGAACCGCCACCAGTCGTGCTAATTGCCACGACACTTCCCTCTTCATTATTATTCATCTCCTGCGCAAACCTGCAGGACGAGAACACTACCCCCGCTAATAATACAAAAAACAATAACTGCCAGACACTGTTGGTTTTTGTTCGCATACGTACTATGTCCCCGTTATGGAAAAAAACGGAAAACGTTCTCCTTACTATTAATTTACCTCCTTTATTACACATATTTAATGTGTCATCGGAGACAATTTGAGGTTATTTAATAATTACGCATATTTAGTGTAAAAATTACTTCTTTCTCCGTAATTTTTCGAGTCTTTGGATGAGTTTGTCCAATAATAAACACACCTTGTTATTGGCTCGCTTTATCCTTATAATATTAAATAGCGCTAATTTAACACAGCGGGACGTGAGTGAATGAATAATTTTTCAGGAAGAGCACCATGCTTTAATATTGCTGTTTATGTGATAGCAGCTATCTGCTTTTCAGCTAGTTTTTTGGCGACCGGCTGCACGGTGGAGCCCATTAATCAGAGTAAACTACCAATAGGTACTGGATCCATTACAGTGCCTGAATTTAAATTACAGGCTGGAATATTTAGCACATCCAACGACCAGACGCCTTCGTTTGAAGTAGGTAATTTAAGCGATGGGTATATTGTTGAAATTCTGGAGGGAGCTGATTCGTCATGTAACGGTGGCAGCGTGATAAAATCCGTAACTTCAACTGGCAGCAGCGTTACAATCGATTCTTTGGACCTTACCGGTGGGGACAAGACATACGACTTAAGGGTGATGGTTACATCACCAAGTGGAGTTACGAGTTGCTCCGATGAACTCGAGTACGTGCTTGATGCAACGGCACCGGCGGCGCCTGTAGTAACGTTGCCGGTGCTTGCTGAGCATTACTCAAGTGCTTCCACACTAAGTATCAGCGGAAGCTGTGAGAGTGGTACCACGGTTGGGTTAAGTGGTGATGTAGCGGCGACGATGACCGCGGTTTGTGAAAGCGGTGCTTATAGTTTCAGCATCGGTAAGGATGTGGATGGGACATATAATTTCTCTATTACACAGACTGATGTGGCTGGTAATACGTCAAGCTCTATAGCCCAGCAATGGGTGAGGGATACGCAAGCGCCAGTGGCACCAAGTAGTTGGACGCTTTCTAGTCCTGCGAATGGCACGACGTCAAATGACAGCGCTCCTCAGATCACGATCCCTGGCAATGCGCTTGAGGTTGGTTCTACGGCCAAGGTTTATTCTGACAGCGGTTGCACGACCCAGCTTGGTTCTGCGGCAACCATTGCGGCAACGGATGTCACGATAAGCGATATAAGCTTTGCCTCTGACGGTATAAAGAATTTTTACGGAAAGATCACTGATAAAGCTGGGAATGCAACGTCATGTACTGATCTTTCCCAGTCATATATGTTTGAAACCGCGGCACCGAGCGTTTTGTCTATTGTGAGGGTGAGTTCAAGCCCTGCCAACTCAGCAATGGTAAACTTCACCGTGACGTTTAGTGAGGGTGTGAGCGGAGTGGATACGGCTGATTTCACGCTCACAGTAACTGGAGTAAGTGGAGCGTCTATAAGTTCAGTAACGCAAGTAACTGCGTCACAGTACACTGTCGCAGTAGCCACCGGATCAAACAGCGGTACCATTAGACTTGATTTAACGGATGATGATTCGATTGTTGATACAGCTGGGAACAATCTTGGTGGAGCCGGCACTAATAATTACACATCAGGGGAGACATACACGATTGATAAGACAGCACCTACCGTGACTGTGAATCAGGCCGGAGCACAAGCTGACCCTGTGTCATCATTTCCGATTCTTTATGATGTTGTATTTAGCGAATCAGTTACTGGATTTACATCTGCAGATGTGACGATTGGCGGAACTGCGACTGGAGTAACACTTACAGTAAGCGGAAGTGGGACTACTTACGAAATTCAGATCACTGGTGCGAGCGCAAGCGGGACCATCATACCTTCGATCAATACGAGTGGCACAGCGGATTCAGCCGGGAATCTCAATGCCGCTTCTACGAGTATGGATAGCACGGTGTCGATTGATTTAGCGGTGCCAACGGTTTCGTCCATAGTGAGAGCAAGTTCAAACCCGTCAAACTCAGGCGCAGTAAACTTCACCGTGACGTTTAGTGAGGGTGTGAGCGGAGTGGATACGGCTGATTTCACGCTCACAGTAACTGGAGTAAGTGGAGCGTCTATAAGTTCAGTAACGCAAGTAACTGCGTCACAGTACACTGTCGCAGTAGCCACCGGATCAAACAGCGGTACCATTAGACTTGATTTAACGGATGATGATTCGATTGTTGATACAGCTGGGAACAATCTTGGTGGAGCCGGCACTAATAATTACACATCAGGGGAGACATACACGATTGATAAGACAGCACCTACCGTGACTGTGAATCAGGCCGGAGCACAAGCTGACCCTGTGTCATCATTTCCGATTCTTTATGATGTTGTATTTAGCGAATCAGTTACTGGATTTACATCTGCAGATGTGACGATTGGCGGAACTGCGACTGGAGTAACACTTACAGTAAGCGGAAGTGGGACTACTTACGAAATTCAGATCACTGGTGCGAGCGCAAGCGGGACCATCATACCTTCGATCAATGCGAGTGGTGCAGCTGATTCAGCCGGGAATCTCAATGCCGCTTCTACGAGTATGGATAGCACGGTGACATATCAGGCTCCGCAGCTTGGGTCGGTGAAGCAGGTGGTTGCGGGTGAATATCACACGTGCGCGCTACTTAGTACAGGCAAAGTAAGATGCTGGGGTAATGCTGACTATAGTCAGATCGGTTATGGCAATACCAACTATATAGGCGACAACGAAAACCCTTCATCCGCTGGTGATGTCAATGTCGGAGGGGACGTTGTGCAACTTACGGCAGGTAACTATCATACCTGCGCTCTTCTAAGCACCGGCAAGGTAAGATGCTGGGGTAATGCTAGCGATGGTCAGTTGGGTTATGGCAATGGCAACTGGATTGGCGATAACGAAACCCCTGCATCCGCTGGTGATGTAAATGTAGGAGGGGACGTCATACAACTTACAGCAGGTGGAAAACATACCTGTGCTCTTCTAAGCACCGGCAAGGTAAGATGCTGGGGTTATGCTCTCCATGGTGAGCTCGGTTATGGCAATATCAACTGGATTGGCGATAACGAAACCCCTGCATCGGCTGGGGATGTGCAGGTCGGAGGGGACGTCATACAACTTACGGCAGGTGGAAAACATACCTGCGCTCTTCTAAGCACCGGCAAGGTAAGATGCTGGGGTTTGGCTATCTATGGTGAGCTCGGTTATGGCAATACCAACTATATAGGCGACAACGAAAACCCTTCATCCGCTGGTGATGTCAATGTCGGAGGGGACGTTGTGCAACTTACGGCAGGTGACTATTATACCTGCGCTCTTCTAAGCACCGGCAAGGTTAGGTGTTGGGGTGAGAGCAGTTATGGTCAACTCGGCTACGGCAACACCAACACTATAGGAGATAACGAAACCCCCGCATCGGCTGGAGATGTAAATATAGGCGGGGATGTTCTGCAAATTACGGCTGGTAAATCTAACACCTGTGCGCTACTCGGCACCGGCAAAGTTCGGTGTTGGGGAAAGAATGAGGCCGGTCAACTCGGCTACGGCAACACCAACACCATAGGCAATGATGAAACCCCCGCCAGTGCCGGGGATGTATACGTGGGTGGTGATGTTGCATTAAAGCACGTTGCTAGTGGTTTTACTCATAGCTGCGCGCTTCTTAGTTCCGGTAAGGTTCGTTGTTGGGGTAACAATTTTTGGGGTCAACTGGGTTATGGTAATACTACCGATATAGGAGATAACGAAACGCCTGCATCAGCTGGCGATGTAAGTGTTGGTGGGGATGTAGTTCAGGTTGAAGCTGGTTATGGACACACCTGTGCTTTGCTTAGTACTGGTAAGGTACGCTGTTGGGGTCTGGCTGATAGAATAGGCTATGGCAATACTAACAATATAGGAGATGATGAGACACCGGCTTCGGCTGGTGATGTGAGCATCGGTGGTGATGTTGTGCAAATATCGGCTGGAAATTATAATATGTGCGCTCTCTTAAGTACTGGTAAGGTGCGATGTTGGGGTAACTGCAGTTTCGGTATTCTTGGCTATGGCAATACTAACAATATAGGAGATGATGAGACACCGGCTTCGGCTGGTGATGTCAATGTTGGTGGTGATGTCGTACAAATATCTAACGGTGATTTACATACTTGTGTACTTTTAAGTACGGGCAAGGTGCGGTGTTGGGGGAAGGCTAGCTCAGGTAGGCTGGGCTACGGCAATGCTAACAATATAGGAGATGATGAGACACCTGCTTCGGCTGGTGATGTCAATGTTGGTGGTGATGTCGTACAAATAGCAACTGGTTATGATCATACCTGTGCTCTTCTTAGTTCCAGAAAAGTTCGTTGTTGGGGTGATGGGACTTCCGGTCAGCTTGGTTACGGTAATATGAGCACTATAGGTGATGATGAAACACCTGCTTCTGCGGGTGATGTGAATGTTGGCGCGGATGTAATAAAAATAACTGCTGGTCAGTATTACACATGTGCGCTCCTAGGTACCGGTAAGGTGCGGTGTTGGGGTTATGCTAGTTCAATAGGCTATAATGGTTATGCCATAGGTGACGATGAGGCACCTGCTTCGGCTGGTGATGTAGGCATTGGTGCTGATGTGTTTAAAATTAAAGCTGGCAGGGATCATACTTGTGTTCTTACCAGTACGGGCAACGTAAGATGCTGGGGCACTGGTTATTACGGCCAGCTCGGCTACGGTAACACAACTCATATCGGCGATAACGAGTTGCCGTCGGTCGCCGGTGACGTGGCGGTGTGGTGATTAGGTTTGTTCAATATAAAATTTCCCCCCGATGTAGCTTTTTTAGAAAATCCATTGCCGGAAGGACGGTGATCGGTCCATCTTTAAGCCGGTCTTTCCCCCAGTAAATACCAAAGGCAGAGTTGATCTTTTTTGCTTCTATGAGTGTTTTAAGGCCATATCCAAAGTCAGATTTCCACCGATTTGAGGTTTTTATCTCGATACCAACGGCACGCCTGCCTTTGAGCCAAATTAGATCAACTTCGTTATCCCCGGGGGTGCCCCAGTAGCCGAGTTCACCACGAATCTGAGAATATGATTGATAGGCTCGGACTTCGTTCAAGATAAATGTTTCAAATAAGAACCCCCTCTGACTGCTGTCTAGAACATCAAGTTCTCCTTGTAGAGCCCTGACGACACCGCAGTCGAAGAAATAAAATTTGGGATTAGCTACCTCCTTAACCTTGGCTTTGAACTGGATGGCATTGAGAAAGGAACCGAGCAGCGTATCTTCGACGATTGAAAAATAACCATCCACTGTTGCTCGTGCCACAGCTGCATCGCGTGAAATGCCGCTTGCGTTCAGAACCTGCGCGTTAACCAAGGCTGCATGTTTTAGATAACGGTGATAGGAGCTTAGATTTCTGACTGCTGCTTCCTGCTGAATTTCTTCTTTTAGGTACATGTCCACGTATGAGTATAAGTAATCCGCTTTTTGTTCTGATGTTTGCAGTGTGCGGGCCAGTGGGAGACATCCAAACCTAAGCAAATCATCGAATTCGAAATCGAACTCGATTTCCGCCGACGTCAGGCCGAACATTTCTCTTTTTACGGCCCGGCCGGCAAGAAGGTTGGCGCCACCTCTTTTCAGTCTTCGTGCACTCGATCCTGTTAAAGCAAACTGATAATCGCCGTTATGGTCCGCAATCAGAGCGTGAACTTCATCGAGAAGTTCAGGCAGCTTTTGAATTTCATCGATTACGACTTTTGATCCTCTTGGCAAGGCTTCAGTGCGGCGTCTTAAGAGTCCGTGGTCGCCGGAAATCGCCAGGCACTCTGAGGACAGTAGGAGGTTTATTGTCAGGTCGGGTTTGAACTGTTGTTTCAGCCATGTGGATTTCCCGGTGCCACGAGGGCCAAAGATGAGCGATACCACTGCTCAAGAGGCCAAAATTCCTTATCCAAACGAGGTGGGCTTTTTGAGCCTCGTCAATTGATACAGGTGGATGCAAAACAGATTTTGGATTACGCAAAGCCAGGTCCATTAGCGCAGGATCATCCAAGCTTAGGTATTTCCTTCCCGCCAGTTGTCTTAGCAGCGTGGTTTTACCAACCTGACGAGCACCCACGAGGCAGACAATCGGCCAATATTTTAAGGATTTTAACAAAAGCTGTTCAATTGAACGCTTTATTGCGTGTGGCATCACATTTAAAGTGCCTATGTTTTTTTTCATAGTTAATTAAAAAAATGGTAGGCAGTTATTCATTGTGGAAACACTTACTTTAAACAAAGAATGCACTTGGTAATATAAGTTGTTCGATTGGTTCTATTTGGTTCATTGCTATCAGGTTGTGATTTGGGCCTGACGCAGAGCTTTTTTTACAGCGCGGTAGACGCCATCAAATTCTGGAAGCGCGCTCATATGCATTGAAAGACGTGATTTCCAGGCTTTTTGAAGCCGCGTTTCCTTTTTGCCGTATTCGCCACGAACGTCGTTTAGCGACTTATTGCGGAAGGCTAGCTTTCCTCGAATCACGTCCGCTATGTCAGCAAGCTCGACACATTTCGTTGATACAGTAAGATACCAAAGATCATAGAGGTCACGCGGCTCAGATCGCGCACGATCAAGCAAAGCGACGGTTTTTTCAGCAGCAATCTCATTTAGAGAGTATGCATGTATTTTTGAGTTGTCCGGTAAATCGCTATACTCTGCATAGCTCTTAAGAATGCTAAGTTCTTTCGTCGGCTGGACCAGGTGCTCCTTAATCGTGATATCCACCTTAATTTCCTTGCCAGCAGTTGTGGTGGGCAACGGGCCTTCATAGCTCATAAAAAACGTATGGCAATTCTGATGTGGTTGTGAATCTTCGCGCATAAATCGGAAGATAATTCCGGAGGCTGTTTTCACATTTGCATATATAGCTTCCAGTTCTCTCTTGATAGTCTCAAATGTTGCTATTTCGATTAGTGTAAAATCCATATCTTCAGAAAATCTATAGTCCTCGAAATAGCACCGCCTGAGGGCAGTACCACCTTTGAAGGCAAGTTTAGGTTTTAACGTGGAACGCGAGAGTCCGGCTAGAAACCAGGCCACGCAGTAATCGCGTTCAAGTATGGCTTCAGGAATACGTCTGCCGCCCGATTGCTTATGCAAGCGGTTTGAAAGCTTGGAAATCTGGCTTTGAGCTATCATCTGTCACGTCCTAACGATATTATGGAGCTCTTCTTCAGTTACATTCAATCGAAGACGCCATCTTGCAACGAATCTACCTTCCGGCGGAAGACCTGGGTCAAGCAGATGATATGTAGCTGTAAGTTTAGATCGAAGTTGTTCGATCTCCGACTGAGACTTCATTTCGTAAAGCTCCATTAGAAAACCTATCCTACGAATTATAGCGCCGACACCAAGTCGCAATGCATACCCCACAAGCTTCCCTGGCGATATTACATCTCGCTTAATCCAGAGAGCCTTGGCGACTTCCGTTAAGCCACCACAATAGTTTGGTTGTTTGAGACCATCTAGAATCGTTCGCTCAAGATCACTTACTTGGATTTTTTCGCTCTTATCAACCCATATGTCGGTGATTCCGAATAGGTCAGAGGATTTGCACCGTACAAAGCGAAACTCAGTTCCTAAAATACTCTTTGGTCTAATCATTCTAGGAGTTGTCATATAAACAACAAGCTGTGGCTGCGTGACCATCTGGTGAAGTTCTAGTGCCGAGGCGTGTGAGAGGAAATATGGTTCGGATTTATTGGCATGCCCCAATTTGGTTTTAGTCGCCTTTCGACGAGCGCGAACTAGTTCTCGCGCTACGACATACTGATTGCCGAGATACTCACGCTCAAAGCCAAGCTCAAATGGGACTAGACGGAAAAGCCCAGGTTTAAGTCGTGTAGCTATCCCTCGTTTGACGAGTTCAAAAACAAGTTGGCTTGCAGTATTCCGATTCGTAGCAAGGATTGCCTGAGCATCTGCCAAACGGAATATGGGCTTGTTCTGATCATATAGACTTAAAACAAGGCGTCCGGTCTGAGGACCAAGTGTTTTTACGATCGGATTATAATTATGATGCATCATATTTGCTAATATAAAAAATATTGCACCAATTCTATAATGAATGCAAGCTAAAATTATAATTTATTAGCTAAATCTTATACTAAATATAATAATTTGCATATTAAATATAATTACATATTAGCACACGCGCACATCAATCGAAGAACCATATCGCTGCCTAAGCCCACATGTTAAACTCATTCAAGATGCGTGTGTTTTTATCATGGTTCATTTTAACAGCTGGGATGTGGACCGGCTCTATGGTTCTTCCGTGGCAAGGCAAAGCGGCGGCGCAGGAACAAGAAGCGCATGACGTTGAAAACAAGGCGCTTGCACAACTCATGAGCGCGTTGGCCGATGGTGATTCCTCCAAAATACAATCAGCGATGGTTCAGGCATATGAGAGCGGAGCAAAATCATCCGAACTCGACGAATTCCGCAAAAGCCTTACGGATGAGCAACGTGGAGCACTTAAGAGAAACACAGGAAAAGCTTCTGAAAAATTACAAAAAGATCTGTCAACTCGGCTTAAGGAGGTCGACGGTCTTAAGGGCCAAGTCTACGACAGCGCGTTATATTATTTCAGCGAATTTGCGCTTGAGAATTTCTACACCGGGGAAAAGCGCCAGAAGGTCTGGATCCACCGAAACCCACCACCTGATGACGACAAGATTTTTGTGATGAGTCTCAGCGATGGCATATTCGCCAGACGCGCCGCTGATAAGAATGTACTTGGCATAAATATCTGGTCAGAAAGACTGCAAGCAAATCAGACGATCCAGCTCATAACCGACGGTGGTAAATATGACATAAATGTGACGCCAAAAGAGCAAATAACATTGCAAAAGGCACTCGCTATTTTAAAAGAACTCACCGGCAAACAGGAGTCGGTCAATTACAAAAAGATCTGTCAGGATGGCAAACTAAAGAGTCTCTACGCCTTCGGACATGACACGAGAGCAAGCCAAGATCAGCTTATTGAGAATTTTAAAAAAGAAGACCAGTGGCAAGAAACGGTGCTTGAGAGCGGAGATTTAAAAAATGATTTCCTGGAACATTCAAAAACCGCCGACCTCATCGACAAGGAAGCCCATGCCAGCGCCCAGGCGGCAGCCTTCGTAATGGTGGATAACGGGAAGGTGATTTCATATACGAGGGTGCTCCCGAAATCATCCGGCCTCTATAAGAAATGTCGAAAATTAAAAAAAATCACCGAGGAAGTAATCATCCTGATTCCAGGCGATGAATCAAAAAGGACAAATGTTTCATTTTGTGAGCTTTGCTCATCATTTATCGGTGAAGAAAAAATGACTAAAGGGCGCTATGTCATTTACTTTGACACCGCGTGCTGGAGTTCTCAGATCGTCGGTAACCTCTATTGCGAAATGGTAAAGCAGTTAAACTGCAAAACCGGCGGCAAGACCGATGTATGCGCTGCGATTTTTCATTCACCGGATGACCAATCACCATTACTGCTGGAGCCAGGGCTTGGCTTTCAATACACAATGCTTGAAGGCTTAAGGGAAGGCATTGATTTTGACGAGGTGGTTAAGCGGCCGCACGATTCGGATGGAGCACGCATCGTTACTCCTGGCAAAGACGCATTTAAGCGGCAGGAGGGGATATTGAATCTTGTGGCACATCATTTGGGAAACACAGGTGTTGGTGTGGGCAAGATCATTCTTTCACCATCGAAGGAAATACGAAGCCTGGATGTTATAGGTTATTCTTCTGTATTTGCAACAGTGTTTGACGAAAACAATGAGCGAGTAATTGCGCTTCAGTATAATGGACGCAGCAATAACGCACTTACTACTTACGACAACAGGGATGGACAGGTAGTGAGCTCGATACACGGACTTAGTAGGAATAGACATGATAATCCAATACTGGTGTCTAAGGATCTAAAAACAGCGGTAGCGCCAACCGCAGGAAGCACAACTTCAGTTGAGGTCATTGATCTTGAAAAAGGTGAGATTGTTCAGCATATCGATGCTCCTAGCGGAGACAATAAAAGTGTAGCAATTACTCCAGATGGCAAGAAGCTGGTGATGGCCTCTAAGACCGGCGATCTGTATATATATGATCTTTTAACCGGCAAGCAGATTGGTAACATTGACTTCAAAACATTTTATCCAAAACTCTATGGCACCCAAGTAATTTCGCTTGCCATTCTTGATTCCGGTAAGCAGGCAGTCACATTAGATTACGGAAACAATGTTAGAATATGGGATCTAGAAAACCGAAAGGCGGTAGGCTCATTCGAGACAAAAATAGATTCTCCATCTAGAGTCTACGTCACCCCCAACGAAAAACAAATCATTGTCACAAACAATCTGACCATATCTACCGCAAATCTTGAGATTTACGACTGGAAACGAAAAAAAATAATACATAAATCAATAAAGCATAAAGGTCTAAAGAAAGTACTTTTCACCAACGACAGCGGGCGGATGGTGACTACCGGGTTTAATGATCTTGAAAATACCAGAATCGTAAACATATGGGATCTTAAGACAGGCAAGATGCTTAATGAGATCTTCGATGAGAAGGATCCCATCATTTCAACCTCATCCAGCACTTTACTCACTGATGACAATAGATATGTCATTGCGAGCCACCAAAGCGGAGAAATTAAAATGTGGGATATCAGCACCGGAGCGCGAGTCAGATCTTTTATTGGCCACGCTGATGGCGTTGAGGAAATAAACAAATCTAAGGACGGAAAGCGGCTTATTTCCCGCGGCTATGATAATAGGATAAAGATTTGGGATCTTGAGGAGAGGTCCGGCGATAGCCAGGAGTTCTAACTTTAGCGGTTTTATTTAACGCGCCGCTATTTCTGTCTAAATTTTGTCAGCTCAATTAAAGCCAGCAATCAAACCAAAAGCTGCTAAAGCCATATCCCGCTCTGGCCGAATCATTAATTGAAGAGAGTAACGAGCTTTCAAGTTGAAGCAAATGCCTAGGGAGTCCCTAGGGGGGGATTGAATGGTAACAAACTATGACGGCGAACAGGTGGATATACCGGAAATCCTCCCGTTATTGCCTGTCAGAGATATAGTTGTATTCCCATATATGGTAATACCGCTCTTTGTAGGGAGAGATTCATCAATACAGAGTGTTGAGCAAGCCCTTGCCCGCTCAGACAGGCTAATTCTGCTAGCCTCACAGAAAGACATAAGCGAGGAACACCCGTCCCCGGACGGGATCTATAAGATCGGCACCGTCGCGATGATCATGAGGATGAGGAAGTTACCAGATGGTCGAATAAAAATTCTTACACAAGGTCTATGTAAAGCCGTAATAAAGGAATACACACAGACAAGTTCATTTTTCGAGGTGAAAATAGAGCGGTTGCCAGATGTCACACCATCAACCATAAGCGAGACAGAAGCCCTGATGCGCAACGTACGCGACCAGCTTGAGAAAGTCATAACACTGGGGAAGGTACTTTCACCTGACATACTGATGGTCCTTGATGACATATCTGATCCTGGCAGACTTGCAGACCTCGTGGCATCCAACATGGGCCTTAAAGTGTCGGACGCGCAATGCATACTAGAAACCGACGATCCCATCGATCGCCTGCGTAAGATCTTTGAGATCCTAAACAAGGAAATAGAAGTCCTCGCGATCCAAGCTAAAATCCGCTCCCAAGCCAAGGATGAAATGACTAAGTCGCAGAAAGAATACTTCCTCCGTGAGCAGATAAGAGCGATAAAATCCGAGCTAGGCGACACCGACAGCAAGAGCGAGGAAATAAACGAACTCAAGGAAAAGATCGCCGCATGCAAAATGCCGCAGGAAGTGGAGCAGGAAGCAATCAAGCAGCTAGGCAGACTCGAAAGAATGCATCCTGACGCTTCGGAAGCATCCATGCTCCGCACATATATCGATTGGCTGATCGAAACGCCATGGAGCAAAAACACGGTGGACAACCTCGATCTAGCGCGCGCGAAAGCCATTCTAGATGAGGACCACTACAATCTATTAAAGATCAAGGAGAGGATCCTCGAATATCTGGCGGTACGCAAATTAAAGGATAAAATGAAGGGCCCGATCCTTTGCTTCTCCGGACCTCCCGGGGTAGGCAAAACCTCGCTTGGTCGGTCCATTGCACGCGCTCTCGGCAGGGAGTTCGTGCGTGTTTCGCTTGGCGGGATCAAGGACGAAGCCGAAATACGCGGCCACCGGCGCACTTACGTTGGCGCGCTCCCTGGACGTGTCATTCAGGGTCTCAAGCAAGCCAAGACCAACAATCCTGTATTTGTACTCGACGAGATTGACAAGCTGGGGAGCGACTTCCGTGGTGACCCGTCATCAGCCCTTCTCGAGGTGCTGGATCCTGAGCAGAACTACTCATTCCGCGACCACTACCTCAATGTCCCGTTCGACCTATCCCATGTCATGTTCATCGGGACATGCAACGTGCTTGACACCATCCCGTCAGCACTCAAGGACAGGATGGAAATAATCCAGCTATCAGGATACACGGAGGAGGAAAAATATTTCATCGCTAGAAAATTCCTACTCCCGAAACAAACCACCGAAAACGGGTTGAAAGACTCACTCATCGAATTTGACGACGACTCCATAAAAACCATCGTATCGCAATACACAAGGGAGGCCGGGCTGCGGAACCTTGAGCGCAACATAGCCACGCTCTGCCGCAAAGTCGCACGCCTGGTTGCTGAAGGTAAAACGGATAAAAGCATTATCGATCAGAATCTTGTTTATAAATTACTAGGGCCAGCCCCGTTTGTCCGCGAAGACGAGCAGGAAAAAGACCAAATTGGCATCGCGACTGGGTTAGCCTGGACGGCTGTAGGCGGTGAAATACTGTACGTTGAATCCACAACCATGAAGGGTAAGGGCAATATGGTGCTCACCGGACAGCTTGGCGACGTGATGAAGGAATCAGGCCAAGCCGCTTTAGGCCTGATTAAATCCAGGGCCACCGACTTCGGGATCGATGAAGATATTTTCGGCGAAACCGACGTGCATGTGCACTTCCCTGCCGCAAGCGTCCCGAAAGATGGTCCATCGGCTGGAATCACCATGGCCGCCGCGATGATATCAAGACTGACTGGGATACCTGTACGCAAGGATGTCGCGATGACCGGCGAGATAACACTGACCGGCAGAGTGCTGCCGATCGGTGGGCTTAAAGACAAAGCCCTTGCGGCAATGAGACATGGGATAAAAAACATAGTCATACCTGAAAAAAACAAAAAGGATCTTGAGGATATTCCCGAAGAATACCGCTCCAACTTGACGTTCATCCCTGTTAAGACTATTGATAATGTTCTTGAGGCGGTTTTGACTGAAAAAATCACAAAAGATCGGCAACATAAGAATTCGCCGCATAAGGAAGAAAAAAGCGATAAGCCAAGCCGGAAGAAGATCCCGCACTCATCAGGTTCCGGCGTGGATAAAGCAGCTTAAATAAAAAGCCGTGACCCTACTAGAGTTCCTGTTATGTGTTCTGCTGGTTTCAATCTCCGCCTATATGTCGGCGTCAGAAATCGCTCTATTCAGCCTATCAAAATTCCAACTAAGATCGATGAAGGAGCATTTACGTACAGCCCATCGCAAGATAAAAAAGCTCCTTGCAGACCCAGGCGGCCTTCTGGTCACGATCCTGGTGATAAACGAGATCGTCAACATCTCGCTATCCGCTGTCATCGCCGAAAGCGTGGCAAACACCGCCGCGAGCGAATACCTTGCATCTTTTCTCCCTCGATGGATCCCAAATTGGGCCGTTGACTCGTTCATCGGCCTCATCATCACCGCGCCGATAATCCTGTTTTTTTGTGAAGTAACGCCCAAAGTACTCGCCGCCCACGCCAACCAGCTAATAGCGCCGCTGGCTGCGGGACCGCTTACAATACTTTATTCCCTCCTGATGCCAATCAGGGTGGCATTAGAGAGAGTCATACGACTGCTCACTTCTCGCATAAGCAAACCGCAGCTTACAGAAAAACCAAAGCGCGGGACGATTTTAAAGGAATCAGATTTCATACTAATGGCTGAAGAAGGGCGCAAGGAAGGCGCCATAGAAGAAAATGAATTTGAACTTATTAAAAACGTCTTTGAACTCGATAACACCACTGTTGCCGATGTATACACACCCATCGGGCAGGTTAAAACGATTACTTCCGATACGCTGATCAAAACGGCGCTGCTCTCGTTCCGTGGCGCGCAGTATTCACGCGTGCCTGTAAGCACGCCGGACAGAAAAAAACTTATCGGCATTTTATATTCTAAGGATCTGCTTAAAGCGAAACTTGACCCAGAACTACTGTCAATGCCGATTGAATCCATAATGCGTAGGCCGCTTTTCGTAAGCCCATCCCTGCGCCTAAACAGCTTGTTTAGAAAATTGAAAATGCAAAAAACACATCTAGCCGTAGTCCAAGATCCATCCGGCTCTTTCATGGGCGTGGTAACTATGAGCGACTTGCTTGACACCTTGTTTGAAGACATTTTCCCAGAAGATATAAATGACGACATAAAAAGCGACGCGAGGTCCAAGCATATATGAGCCTCTCATATCAAACGTTGCTCATGATCGTCCCCCTGCTTCTTCTTATAGAAGGTTTTTTCTCAGGATCAGAAATAGCACTGCTATCCGCAGACAAACTCATGCTTAGAAAACTAGCCCGCCAGGGAAACAAAGGAGCCAGGAACGCGCTTGATCTGACCAAGCATCCGGAACGCATCCTATCAACAACACTGCTGATGACGAGTATTTGCGTGATCAGCATTTCAGTCTTAATCGCTCTTTACTTTATAAACAAATCCTCGGGCCACGCGGACCTGCTGGCGGTTGTCGTAACATCGCCGGTGGTGGTGATATTCGGCGAGCTACTCCCAAAAACATTATATCAACGGCATTCAACCAAGATCGCGCCATTGGTAGCACAGATCGTAAATTGGACATATTGGGCGTTTTTTCCTGTAACCATTTTACTCTCCTCTTATACAGTACGACTTGCCAAGGTGATCGGGCCCATAGAAGAGCTCCTAGCCGGCAAACACCGGACCACGCGCGAAGAACTCCGCTCACTCCTTTCATACAGCAAAAGGGAATCTGAAATAAAAAGCAGCGAGAAAAAAATCTTAAAGCGCATCTTTGACTTCAAGGATTCCGAGGCTAAACATGCCCTCATTCCTCTGGTGCGGGTCGAGGCCATAGAGGAGTTAACAACCGTGCGTGAAGCGCTT
The DNA here is from genome assembly GCA_964358645.1 of uncultured Bacteriovoracaceae bacterium. GTDB lineage: Bacteria > Bdellovibrionota > UBA1018 > UBA1018 > UBA1018 > JBBTDV01. Next base: position 25,577 of record CAYHPW010000032.1, read on the forward strand.
GAAAAATTTGATCGCCACCGTCATGCGAGGATGCCAGTTTATTCAAAGCGGGTTGACAATATAATCGGGGTTCTTGAATCTGCAGACCTAATGATCGTAACGGACATCGAGCAACCTGTGCGGGCCTTCATAAGTCCCGCGCGCTATGTGGCAGAAACCCAAGCGCTGGATGACCTGCTTCAGGAAATGCACAAGGAAGATAATGAAATGGTTGTCGTGGTCGACGAATACGGCGGCGCCGTTGGCATACTGACCTTCGAAGATATAGTTGAGGAAATCGTCGGCGAAATCAGTGACGAATTTGATTCTGACACAACATTGTTCAAGACTATTTCAAACTCAAGCTGGCTGGTTCAAGCACGGATGGAAGTTCAGCAGGTAAACGAAAACCTGAGGGTCGATCTACCATCAGGTGATTATGAAACCATCGGTGGATTCCTACTACAGCAATTCGGCCGCATCCCGGAACAAGGCGATGAATTGTTCTTCAACACGCCGGTCGGCTTATTGAAATTCACCGTCAAAAAAGCGACAGAACGGCAAGTGGAAGCTATCCAACTGGATATTATAGAAAGCAAAGCTACCTAACCGGGCTTAAAAAATGATTACCGACCAATAACGTTGCCTTATAGCTTTGCATTTTGTCTTTTCAGCACAAAAGAGCTAAAATTCAACTTCAAGAGGGGGAGTTTTTAGAATGGCTAAAACAGTGCTTATTGTCGATGACATCCCCTTCGTACGGAAAACACTCACGCAAATATTATCAGATGCGAAGTATCACGTCATCGGCGAGGCCACGGACGGGGCTCAAGCCGTTGAAATGTACGCGAAGCTCCATCCCGACATAGTAACGATGGATATTGTAATGCCAAGAATGAGCGGAATAGACGCCACACGCAAGATCGTACAAGCCGACAAAAACGCCAAAGTAGTAATAATAACCGCGATGGGGCAAGAAAACCTCGTAATGGAAGCAATCAACGCCGGTGCAAAAGATTATGTTTTAAAGCCATTCAGCGCTATCGACGTCATCCGAACAGTGGAGCGCGTGATAGCTGACGAGCCAGGACAATTCAGCAGGCCAACACCGCGGGAGCAGAGATTGGTCTGAAGACAGTGGAAAGTTTTTCACGGAAGGAGAACTCTACGCATATGAACACTGGAAATAGCATAGACATCCCGCCACTAATAAGCGCGTTGCCAACTGAATTTGAGTTTTACCACCTAGGCAATGTCAAACTCAGCCCTGGCGAACCAGTCGAATTCGCGAATCTCGAGAGCCTAGTTGATGACTACTTCGCGATAGCGTTCAGTTTCCTTGGAGATTTACGTAGCGTCCTGGTGATTTTATTCGATAGGGATCTTGATGTATCAACATACACCGAAATGGGAAATGTGTTGGCAAGCCAGATAGCCGTACACCTCAATAAAGAAGAAGGACTCGATGTGATGATATCACCACCGCACGTCCTCAACCCCACTCAGCTTAGAAAACTTCTCGCCTATGGAGCGCCCATAATACGAAAGAAATACCTGCACTCTCACGGCAACCGTATCGTAACCGTACAGACGCTTTTGATACCAACTCAGGTGACAACAATAGCTGGAGACAAGACAAATGCTTAAGACACTAAAAACCTTATTAAAACTTGGGATCTTTGCATCGGCAGTGCTTGTACTTGGAAGCTGGCTCCGGTGGGATGGCAAAACTATTTCAGACCAGATAAAGACGAAGCTCTCCCACGCCGAGCTGGGATTTGCCGGGAAAATGCAAAAATGGGCTGGCAAGCTCGAATCTGAAGCTCAAAAAACACTCAATCACCAGCAGGCTGCCAATTCCTCAGCAACTCACGCGAACACAAGCGATTCATCATCCCCTGAACGCCAGAAGCTTAGGGCATTGATCCACGAGATCGATGGCCCTCACGAACAGTAGCTATAACCCTGGTTAAATTTTTACCGGGCTACACCTGACTTAACGCTTTTAGCGGCGTCTTGCGGTTCATCAGTATTTGAAAGCCTCTTGGCTGCCCTAGATTCACATCTTATCGATGCCGGTGGCGTTTGTGATACCTTCTTTTCGCCGATAGACGTTTGTGAAGATCCATCATCCGCAACCGCACTCAAGGCAAACAGCGGGCTAAACAACATTAACAAAAACAGCTTTTTCATATCTACTCCTCAACTCTGCTAATTCAACTGTACATAGCACCATATATCGTTATGACTACACCAACATGGCGCTCACCAGGTAACTAGTGCAACCGTGGTGCCATGTTTTGACACAGTCATGGCACAGCCGTGGCGTGACGATAAGCCTATGCTATCATTCAAAAATCCTGGCCGCGCGCTAATTGTATATATTATTAATTTAAAAAACAAAGGGGATGCTGGATAAAGCAGCTGTCAAAAAATTGTACAGCATGCAAAAAAAACCCGCACCCTGGTGATTGATTCCTAAGGTGCGGGCCTAATACTTTAATACTTAAAACTAGCTTATCTTACTGCATCCTTGAATTCACGCCCAGGACGGAACTTCGGCACCGTCATAGCTGGGATCTTGATTTCCTTACCGGTCTGCGGGTTGCGTCCCACGCGGGCCTTACGTTTAGTCTTCGTGAATGTCCCAAATCCGATTAACGTGACATCGTCACCTTTCTTGATGCTCTTCTTGATCGTGTCAAGAGCGGCGTTAAGAGTCGTTTCGGTTTCAACTTTTGTTTGCTTGGTCAGTTTTGCCACAGCTTCAATCAATTGAGCCTTATTCATTTTACGTCTATCTCCTTTTTATTTTAAATAATTCTGGCACTTTTTATCGAGCAACTCTATTTGCTTTGCGACAGCCAGATACCAACCTCCGCTCGTCTAGCCATGCGACCAGCCAGCTAGCGGCATTGACGATGCGATGATGTCCAATGTAAGGCCGCCTGTCAATGCAACATTTGCTTTTAAGTATTTTTTTTTCTTAGATCGCACAAAGTCGACCGACTTAAAAACCGCACCAGAAGCTGAAGGGTCGCCTTGTTGGTTTTGTATGACAACATCCGCTCGGCTTCCATGGCTGAAGTCCAGCAATACGAGCTATGCTCACCTTGATCAATCGTTATTGGCGGTGGGGCGCCGCCCTTCAAACCGCTAGACTCAAGCGCGTAGCAGTACTCATGAAACGTCGTCCCACTCTTGTCATAAATAAAATCATAATCTAGCGGAATCAGTTTCTTGCAAAACTTCAACCCAGTTTCCTCGACCGCCTCTCTGAGCGCGGCATCGCGAAGTGTCTCACCCGGTTCAACCGATCCAGTGACGGGCTGCCAAAAGCTCCCACGCTCTGGCCGCGTCAGCAGCAAAAGAACATAAGTGTTTTTTTTTAACCCCCGATAGAAAATCCAAACCTGCACCTTTTTGCGTGCTTTTAGCCCGGCTGCCATATGCTAAGAGTATGACAAACAGCCGGGCATGTCGCGCTAGAAAAGTTCAGACTGGTCACAGATATGGACTACCTCACGGTCCGCTGCTCTAGCAGAAATCGACAGCGCTGCCCATGTGAATAGCTCATTTTGGTAGTAATCATAGTTATTAATGTACGTTGAGCTGCTCATGATGACTGGATACATGATGGACGCGTACGCACCGGTGGAGAGCGAATCCGATCTGTGCCCACGGTAGAGCACGCAGTGACCAAGCTCGTGATGCATTAGGAGTTCACGTTGCGTATCGGACACGCTATCCCAGAAATCAGGATCCAGCGTTACGCGGCGAATACTCACGCCACTTTCACAAAGACCTATTACATATGCTCCATAATAATCGAGGCTGGAAAGCCGGATATCAAGCTTCGGGTTATCCATTTCCGGTAGCACATCCGTCTCCTGAGTTTTTGCATCATCTACGAACTTAACGACGTATCGTTCGAGTTCTGCTGGCCCCGTATAGAGTTGGCCATAAGTAGGTGTAGGCGACGGTGAGGGCGATGGAGTAGGACTAGGTGAAGGTGAAGGTGTCGGGGTTGGCGATGGAGTCGGCGTGGGTTCTGGCGAAGGCGACTCGGTTGGCGATGGTTCCGGTGTCTGAACAGGAGGATCTTTTATCCAATCATCAACCAATGATTGCTTGAAATTTTCATCGCTTGCGTTGCAAGCGGACAGCATAAGGGCCAAAAGGGCACATGTTCCCGATAAATTCATACTCCTCATACAACCTCCATGTTCGATTTTTATTTATCTCTTAAGTTGTACGGACCGGGCCGCACTAAGGTGTCAAAATTTTTTTTGATTTTTTTAACAGCATTCATTTATAGTCTATATGCTGTGATGTACCGGTTTAAAAAAAATAACAAAATACCGACCGCGCCCACGATACCGGTTCTTTCCACTCTGATACATGCGTTCCAGAATGGTGAGCAACAGGCGTTCTCGGAGATTTACAACAGGTATTCCAATCCGATTTTAAAATACGTCTTAAGGCATACGCGTGACACCGAGATTGCGCAGGACTTGACACAGGAAATATTTTTTAAAATATTCCGTTTCAGATCCTCGTACCGACCGGAGCATGGTTTTTCCACCTGGATCTGGACCATCGCTAAGAACACCATATTCGATGCACTTAGAAAAAAACCAGCAGCGACCATCGATATACCAGCGGACGATTTACCGTCACCAAGACCGGATGCAGAAAAAGTACTTGAAAGAAAAACCCAGTGGCGCAGCCTGCTCCGTGCGCTGAAAAAACTGACGTCGCCGCAAAGAAAAGTCGTATGGATGAGGATTGTGTATGAGTTGCCTTACAATGAAATCGCAAAAAGGCTTGACGTAAGCATTTCCGCCGTCAAGTGCCTAGCCTACCGCTCAAAGCGCGCACTCGGCGAGATAGAAAACGCCATAATATTATAAATATTCTGCCAAATCAGCATGGCAGTTTGATTATTATCCCGCGCGATAATACCGCACGCTGCGCCCCGCCCCTTGCCGCTGTACCAGCTTAAGCTCTAATAGCCGTCCCAAAATCTGCCGTGACTTTGACACCCGTTTTCGCGAGTGCGTTGTAATTAAAGGAGAATCTG
>CAYHPW010000033.1:0-28729 GCA_964358645.1 uncultured Bacteriovoracaceae bacterium
GCCACGACTACAAAATCAAAAAAAGTGGATCGCTGTCGCAGCAAGCGCAAGCTGTTTCGATCAAGCATCCTGAAGGCGACTACTATAAGAATCCCAGCAAGTGCTGCTACCGGCACCCACGCCACCAACCTCCCGAACAGAACAAGTGTCAATAATGCGAAAACACCTGCAAAAAATCCAGACAGACGCGTCTTTCCACCACTGCTGATATTAACAAGAGTTGCCCCCATCGTACCGGCGCCGGGCAGTCCCCCCACCAAAGATGATGAAATATTCCCTATGCCTTGCCCTATTAATTCACGGTTAGAATTATGCCTGCTCCTGGTAAGGGCATCCACAATCACACAAGTTTTTAGAGTGTCTATTGAAAGTAAAACAGCCAGCGTAAATGCCGGCACAACAACATAGCGTAAGTTAGCCATGTTGATCGAGTTTATTGAACTCCACCGGTCCGTGAACGCTCCCAAAAAATCCACCATGCTTGGGACATTTATTTTCCCGATAACCATATTATTCGCATGTAGCGAACTTAATTCTGGAATAAAAATCGCCAAAACAAAGTACGCAAGAACACCGCTGGTTAAAGCGAGTATGGCTGCAGGAACCACTTTCGTGATTTTTGGAGCGATGATCATTGTTGCTACAGCAGCACCACCGACAGCTATGCCTGGCCATTTCCAAAGATCAGGAGATATCATGCCGCTAAAGATGGGCGTACCTTTGGGGAGTCCAAGTAACTTTGGGATCTGCCCGGACAGAATAAGAAAACCAACACCGCTGAGATAGCCGGCAACTACAGGATATGGGATATATTTAATGAGCTTCCCACCGCCGAGGGACCCAAACAAAAACTGGAGAAAACCGGAAGACACCGTAACTACCGTCATAAGCAAAACAGCAATTCCTGGCGTCACCGCCGCGCTGTTATCCTGACTCACAAGCTCAGTGGTCAACGCTACAAGGACAGCAGCGGCAGGAGCGCACGGCGCGCTTACCAAACGAAGCGTCCCACCCAATAACGGACTTACAAGACCTAGCGCTATTGCTCCAAGAATCCCAGCCATAGCTCCCTGTGCTAGAAAATCAGCGCCAAACGGTCCATACACTATAAGACCGAATGCTATAGCCGATGGCAGAGCCACCAACATGGATGCGAGTCCACCGAACAGATCGCCTACTACTTTATTTGTCTCAGTATCTTTTATCGTTGTTGCGTCAGCTATGCTCACTTTAAACTCCTGTTATTAATGTGACTAACCATTCACAACTGCAACATGGTCGTCAAGCAATGCCATAAATGTACTCTGCTTTTCAGGGAACAAATCAGCGGCTTTCGCTATAAGCTCATTTACAAGTTCCTGCTTGTCATTAATTTTTGCGGCATTTTTTATTGCTATTTTATAAAGCTTGTCATCATGAATACCATCACCAATCAACTTCAACGAGCGCTCCAATACAGCACTTGCGACCGCGGTCCGCTCAAAACATTCTAATTCAGCTATTTTAACTTCTCGATGATCGACAAGTTCCGGTGGGATCCTAGACAAAAAATCATCTACTTCGGACTGAAAACCTCCGGCTATCAAGGCGTAAAGGATTTTCTTCAGTATGGCGGCGCTTCCACCACAGTATAACTCCGCCTTTTTTAAGGCATCAAGCCCGCGTGCGCGATCATTCTTGCTAATTAATCTGATCCCGTAAACAACAAGCCCGGCAGCCAGACAAGCAGCTCCGCCCGTATCGTCCTTAAGTAAAAATTCTCCATATCTTGCATAATCTATCACGCGCTCAAATTTGCTGTTGTATATGGAAAGTTTAACTAAATAAGGGATCAGCCGCAGCGGCATGGATTGGCTGCGCATGATCCTTTGGGCTAGAACATTGGCTTTGCTATACGCTCCGCCTTCACATAGCACGCCAATCTGCTCAATCATGCAGCGCTCATGTGAATGATTCAGCTCTAAACACGACTCAAAACACCTGATCGCCTCATCAAGCCTGTTGAGTTTATGATAAATCAAACCTTCTTGATAATATGCAGATGAATTTTCTTCGCCGAGATTCCTGGCAAGACTAAGTATTCTTATGGCCTGTTCATAATATCCACCTTCCGCGAATTTTTTTGCGGAATTTACTGCTTGATAATACGGAGTTGTCCCCAGTTTTTCCGACAGTACGCCGACCACGGTCCTCTTGATCGTGCTGAAGTTAAATGGCTTCGATATAATTCCATCCACAAATTTTTCAGCTTTCGCGTCAAGCGTTATTCTGACATTGCCATTCGCGATGATAAAAAACGCATTCGGCTTGTTTAGCGCCGTATTTCTAAGATAAACATCGAGCAGCTCCCAGTGTGGTTCCCCTATGGATTCAAAATCAACAAACACTATTTGATATTTACGACTGTCGAGCAGTTCGGTGGCTTTATCAACTCTGCTGACCATTTCAATTTGTTCATGCGGGACACCGACATGCCGCAACAGCGCTCTCACGCTTCTTCTGCTAGAGTAGGAATCGACTATGAGGTAATTATATCCGCCGAATTGTTGCCGGATGTTTTTTTTTCGTTCAGCGAGATCCTGCTTATCTGGATCGTTTTCTCTGATAAACTTATTAGGTGCCAACATTCACCACCGTGAGCCTTTGCCCCGCAAAGATCCTGTTCGTCTGCAACTTGTTTATTTTTCTCAATCTTGAAACAGCGATCCCGTATTTCTTTGCTATACCGCTTAGCGTTTCACCACGTCGTACTTTATGAATATTTGCGACTCTGCTTATCGCATGCTCTAGGCCATACTCACGGTTGTTTTCTTGGCTAAGTTCTCGAGTCGCCAAATTGCGCTTTAAAACAATCCGCGCAACTGGTCCGTTCGGAAGCCATATTTTGCTGGTTCTTATATCTGCAGGGGTGCGGTTTTTGATTAATTGCGGGTTAAGAGCCTTCACGATTTCGTATGGAACATTTAGCTGCCTGGCTATTTCACGTAGATGTGTTTGGGGTGGCACTTTTTTTCTCGTTAAATCAGGCAATTTTTTATTGTTTAATTCGTTAAATCCGTATTTTTCAGCATTCCTACCTATTATAACCGCGGCCAAAAATTTTGGCACATAATCAACAGTTTCTCTTGGTAGCGCATCCTTTTGTATAAGATCCCAAAAATCACGCGTACCACCTTCCTGTTCAATCGCCCTTCGAATCCTACCTTCTCCGGCATTATATGCTGCTATAGCAAGATACCATGATTTAAATTCCATAAAAAGGTCTGAAAGGTACCGCGCAGCTGCTTCAGTCGCAAGAATCACATCACGTCTCTCATCTAAATACCTATTCACCTTGAGACCATATCGTACACCGGTACCCCGGATAAATTGCCATATGCCGACAGCTTTTTGTCTTGAAACAGCATGTGGCGTGTACCCGCTCTCAATCATGCCGAGATAAAAAATATCACGTGGCACACCGTGTTTTGCGAGCACTTGCTCCACCATGGCTTTGTAAAACGAGCCGCGCTCCAAAAAAGTTCTGAACCGTGCACGATCCTTGGTTGAAAAGTACTCAATCCACCGCTCGACTCGTGCATTAACAGTCAATGGGATGGCAACGTGCGGTGACGGATCGATTTCCGCATCGGCGTCTTGCAGTTGTTTTATTATTTCTTGGAGCTTTACGCTTGGCTCATAGTCACTTTCGCGTATGACAGTCCCCTGTGTCGCGCAAGCGCTTGTCACTAAAACAAGTAGAAGTAAAAACCGCACTACTCACCTCATCCTTGAGACAGCGGTATAGAAATAGGTCCTTCCATGGACCCTTACATCGCTATTACTACTAAAGAAAATTATGCAGCACCAAACAGATAGGCGCAAGTATGGCTATAATTTTTTATCCGGTGTCAAAAAATAATCACCATTAACTTTGCTGACGGAATGAATTGAGCACCTTACGTCTGAGACTTTCTTTATAATCCCTGATCTTGTCTAAAAGCGGCATTTTCCAAGCGGGCTTGTTTGCTTCACTTGCACCAAGAATTTGCGTCGCAAGCAACCCGGCATTCCATGCATTACCGATCGCCACCGTGGCAACCGGAATCCCCTTCGGCATCTGCACGATCGATAACAGTGAATCCTGGCCGCGGAGTGGCTCCGTTGCGATTGGCACGCCTATTACCGGAAGTTCCGTCAATGCCGCAATTATTCCGGGCAAATGTGCGGCCCCGCCAGCTCCAGCAATGATAACACGATAACCTTTTTTGCGGGCTGAACTAGCGAAAGCAATTGTCTCCGTTGGCGTACGGTGAGCTGACATGACGAGAATATCATAGCCGATATCAAATAATTTCAACGCTTCAGCTGCATCACGCATCACTGGAACATCTGATGCGCTACCGGCGATTATGGCGACTGGTGTGGCGAGGCGGCTTCCCTTGCTGTTTTTCTTGCGATCTTTCATACTATCCTTTCATTTACGTTTTAGCAGCTTTCTTATCTCATTCCAACCTAACGTATTCAGAATATCGCCAGGCTCAAGCCAACCACGCCTGGCCTGCTGAATACCAAAGCGCATAAAACCAAGTTCCGCCTCGCTGTGGGCATCAGTCGAAACGACTACTTTCACACCGTGATTTTTTGCCATCTTACAATGAACGTCGTCAAGATCAAGACGCTCCGGCTGCGCATTAAGCTCAAGGAAACAACCACGCTCTTTTGCTGCCACCAGGATGCGTTCGATATCAATCTTATACTGAGGCCTGCTGCCTATAAGTTTTCCGGTCGGGTGGGCGAAAATATTGAAGTAAGGATTGTCCATCGCACGGATTATCCGCTCTGTTTGCTGCTTTTCTGTGAGGTTGAATTTATAATGAACCGAGCACACGCGCACATCAAGTTCCTTTAAAATATCATCTGGCAAATCAAGTGAACCATCTTCTAAAATGTCTACTTCCGAGCCCTTTAATAATATTAACCCGTCGGATTTCTCATTAAATTTATCAATCTTCTTGATTTGCGCGGCCAATCTCTTTGGATCAAGCCCCCTTGCGACGGTCAGCCGTTTGGTATGATCCGTTATCGCCAGGAATGTATACCCACGGCGCTTCGCAGCCATCGCCATTTCTTCGGGCGTGTTGTGGCCATCTGTTTCCACGGTATGCGCGTGAAAATCCCCTCTTATGTCCTTTTCCGTGATAAGCCGAGGAAGCCGGCCTGACAAAGCGGCTTCGATTTCTCCTCTATTCTCCCGCAGCTCGGGCTCTATATATGGCAGTCCGATCTTACCATAGACCTCCTCTTCCGTTCTTCCAGCTATCGCCTTATCCCTCTTAAAAACACCATACTCATTAACTTTAAGACCTTTCTTTATCGCGATACTCCTGACCGCTATATTATGTGCCTTTGAACCTGTGAAATACAAAAGAGCTGAACCGTAACTGCTTTCCGGAACAACCCTGATATCAACTTGAATACCGTTTTTTAAAAGAACGGTTGCGCGCGTTCCGCCTTTAGCTAGAATTTTATTAACTCCATCATACTTAACAAGCTTATCCATTATCGCTGGCACCATCGTGACCGCTGGATTGGGCCTGGTAAATGTTACCAATATATCCAAATCACCAACGGTTTCCTGTTTGCGACGGCAACTTCCGGCTATAATGGCATTTTTTATATTTTTAAAATTTAATATATATTTAATATAATCATCGGCGATCCGTCCAGCGACATCTATGCCAAACCGTGATGGTTCATTCTTTTTCCTGTCAATCTCATCCAGGATGGATCTCTCGAGCTTCGGCCCGATCCCGCGCAGCTCTTTTAACTTGCCATCTTTTATTATTTTATCGAGATCTTCAATGGTTTTTACTTTAAATTTTTCATGAAAAGCCCTGACTCGTTTTGGCCCGACGCCGTGGATCTTCAATAGAGCAAGAAGACCCGGTGGTGTTCTGTCAGAGATTTCCTCCAAAGCCGCGAGTTTCCCGGTTGAAATAATCTCCATTATCTTCCCGGCAAGATCCTTGCCTATTCCAGGTATCTCGGTAAGATCACGCCCTTTTGAAACCATGTCGGCGAGTGGTTCTGGCAAAACATCCAATGTCCGCGCGGCATTCCTGTATGCCCTAACACGGAACTGATTGGCACCTTCGATTTCTAGCAGATCAGCCATTGTTTCAAAAACCGATGCAACATCATTGTTTGAAACGGTCATATTTAAACATCCATTTAGACGCGTTAAACCACGCTGTTAAAAATATGTCCAAGCACATAACTCTCAATATAATCAGCGTCCGTTTTGGAGATCCTTGCGAAGTCAACGCCAATCCTGGCTGATCCAATTGCCTTGGCAGTAGAACCGATAATGTTGCGGACCTCGACGTCTGTCACTATCTCTCTGCCCATAATGCGGAATTCCAACCGCCGGATAAACATCCCGCGCTTATACACTGCTGCCTCTTGTTTTGACTCAACCATGAACGAAAGACCGCGCTGGCTTACGTCTATAAGGCGTTTTTTTAGAGGCTTGTTTTGATTGTTTTTAAATCGCACATAAATTTCATACGCATTTGGAATGGAATATCTAGCGGCGCCCCTGCGCTGCAACTTAAACACACATGTCGGCAGAGTGAAGGTAAAATGCTGCTGGTCTTCGCCTTTAAACTCAATTGCCGCACCCACGATAGCTTGGCCCTTTAGGTAGACCAGCATCAGGCATTCTTTTATGTTCCCTGGCATTTTAGCGCCTCGTGGCCGGACAACTTGTAACCTTTCTTCACTCAGCCCCCCGTCCAGAAGGGCCGATTCAAATCTTACATGGTCTTCCGTAACACCGCGCGGCCGGATGGTGATCCTGGAATTGTCCACGCACGCATGGGTCAGGATCCTTTTTATTTCGCAGGTTTTTTTAATCAGTTTAAAGCAGGTCGCAATTTCTTTCCCGGCAAATGACGATATTAATCTGCGTTTGGCCAAGAGAGCCTCCAATTATTTTATGATAGTTTCAAATGATTTGATATTTTGCTAACCTTTTCAACTGGAATGTCCACGCATAAGAAACAAAACATAAAACAAGCAAGCATCAAGCTTATACTTCTGTTCCAATTCATCGGAACCACATTTGTAGCAATAGCACCTATTTTAGACGGATCTCTCACACTGGATAAATTCTTCCACGACATTACTTTTTCAAAAGAAGTAGCGATAATCGTAATGGCAATCGGCGGATTTCTCGTGGCATCCGCCACTTTAATGATGGGAAAAAATTTCGCGGTAAAACCAGTTCCAAGAAGCAAAGCAAAGCTTGTCATAAGATGGCCATTCAGCTTTATTCGAAACCCGGTTTATGATGGCGTTTTTCTACTCTCAGGGGGTTGGGCACTACTTTGCCGATCCTGGCTTGCAGCTATTGCTACATCAGTGCTTATTGTTATCCTTTATAGAAAGGTCCTTATAGAGGAATATTTTCTCCGACATAAATTCGGTCAGGCATATATAGATTACACAAAAAAAGTTGGAAGATTTTTTCCTAAACTACATGCAAAATCCCGGATAAATTCTTCTGCGTTTTAACGTGCCCGTGGTTTAAACACGATTGGAACAAGAACCACCAACACGCCGAATCGCGCCACGGCAGCGATAACCCATAGGATCCTAAATCCACCCCACGGAGTCAGCCATTGCGCTATGTTTCCGCCAATCATGCTGCACAAAGCGCCGGATAAGCCGTTGGCTGCCGCGATCAGCGAAAAATAAGCTGTGTTTTCTTTTTTCGGACAAACATTAAAAATCAACTTGGTCATCAAAAGCCCAAACCCAGCCCACGCCATCCCATTAAAAAAGAATTCCACTGGCGCAATCATCTGAATGATACTTGCCGACGGAATCACATATGGAAGCGGTGAGACCGCTATTATTGACCCTACCAACCATACAGCGCGGGATGGTTCAATGAATCGGTCCAGATATTTTCCCCAATAGCCGCTGGCCAGCAGACACCCAAGGTTTGCCATCATCGTCCAAAACGCAACGGCGGACATTGAAATGCCCAACTCCTTGGTGAAGTAATACGGGAAGTATGGACCGGCTATGGAGGTGGCCCCGTTAAACATGGCCCAAAATAAAAGAAGCCTACAAAAATCGGGATTGCTGAAAGGTTTACGGAAAAGATCCTTTCTAACTCTTGCTGTTTTGCAATGTGATTTTAAATCAGGAACTTTTTGTAACAAATAAGTCGATAGAAAAGCCGAGGCGATCGCGAAAACACCCACCACACCATATCCAATAAAAAAACCGCCGGGCTTCCATCCCACCCATATCGCGCCAAGCAGATTGGCCACAATAAGTGCTGCCATGCCATAGCGCTGCCGGCCTCCAAAAAAACGTCCCTGGAAACCTGATGGAACCAAACCTTTCATCCACGACATCCAGGCCACTGAGCTGGCATTGGCTATGAGAGCTGAAGTGCAGCCAACCGCCACAAGCAACAGAAACCAAGCTTTTTTTGGAAAAATGTAGCCATATTTGATCTGAAGGATGCCTAATACGATAGCTGATAAAACTGGCAGGACCCAAAGGCACCGGGCGATCGCGGCAACCCATAGAGTGTATTTTCTTAGGGATAAAAAATACCCACACATTACGGCCCCGATTAATTGGCCAAAAGCTCCTATCCACGGGATCATCGCAAGTACCGTGACCCATGCGACCGGAACGCCTAACTCTCCCGCCAGTCCGCTCAGATATGTCGGGCCTATCCATGTTTCGTATGCAACCGCGAAGGCGCCTTCCCACCAAAGAATGAGAAAAACCAATCTAAGACCGGATCGTTTATTTGATTTCCTAGGCGACATTTCAAGAGAGAGAATCAGAGCACTCTTTCATCAGTTTTTCGATAATTAACTGCGCTGGGAGTATTTCATTTATAAAAGCCACGCTCTGCCCGGCACCCCAGACCTCTTTCAAGTTAGGCGAATTTTTTGACCGCTGCGCTGATTCTTTAAGTAAACTTGCCCCGATATAAGTCCTTATCATCTTCACGTATTTCCTGGTCTTTGGATAACGAAACAACATGGACTCAATTGGATTAAGATCAAGTCCCATCTTTTTTACAGCAGGTGTATTAATAACGGCAGCAGGTGTGCCAGAAATCTTTTTTGACAAAACTATGTCCTCTGGTCCTGCTTCAAGAATAGCTTTCTTGTAAGCCTCACTTACCTGGGCTTCGGTACTAGCGATGAACCTTGTGCCTAGCAGTGCGCCACTTGCGCCTAGAAGCATGACAGCGGCGAGCTGCTGACCGGTGGCGATCCCACCTGCAGCTATGACCGGGACTTTCAAATATTTTTTCAGATATGGTATCAAAACTAATGGTGAGATATTCCCTGCATGCCCCCCAGCCCCGGCACCAACAGCTATTACGCCGTCAGCCCCTAGATCCTCGACTTTTTTTGCATACTCAAGATCAGTGACATCGCAGAACACTTTGCCTCCAATATCATGCATACGGCGTATTACTTCTTTCGGATTGCCTAAAGAAGTAATAATCAGCGGGACTCGTTCTTTGATACAAACTTCAAGATCTTGGTATTGGCGCGTGTTGGCTTTGTTCACTATCAGGTTGACGGCGAATGGTTTTGAAGTGCGAGCCTTGATCCGCACAATTGCTTCATGGAACTCACTGCTCTTTCGCCAGTTCAACGACGGGGTTGCACCAATTCCTCCAGCCTCACTGACGGCGACAACAAGGTCCTCATTGCTGATAAGAAACATCGGGCCCGCAATTATAGGGTAGCGGCAACCGAGTAACGATATGATATCCGTAGGAATATGTTTGGTGGATGGCATACTAAACCAATATTTACTAAATAAACCTGTCTAAGTCTCAGATTAACTTGAAGTTTCTCTCCATATAGCCCGCAACTCAAGAATTTTCTAATAATATCAATAAGCTATGAAGAGCTTCCTTGAAAATGAGCCATTATTCCGCTAAACTTCGAGCTTTAGCAAAGCCGACTGACGGTTGCTGTGTGTAGGTGGGAGCTTTTGATTGTGCTAACTCAAGATGAACATTTAAAAATTATCGGGAAATATAGTGCCAGGAACTATGCCCCACTTCCAGTTGTAATCTCTCAAGCAGAGGGGGCCTGGGTTACTGATATTAACGGCAAGCGATATCTCGATATGCTGAGCGCTTATTCGGCTGTCAGCCATGGCCATCGCCATCCGGCTTTGGTTTGGGCCTTGATGGAACAGGCCAGCCGTGTTTGCCTGACTTCGCGCGCGTTTCACAATGACCAGTTCGCGCTGTTTTGTAAGGAGCTTGCCGAGTATTGCGGTTATGAAATAGTGCTGCCGATGAACACCGGAGCCGAGGCTGTTGAAACCGCTATAAAAGCGGTCCGCCGCTGGGGTTATCGAAAGAAGCGAGTGCCGTCGGACAAGGCCGAGATCATAGCTTGTTCAAATAATTTCCATGGTAGAACGGTTTCAATAATAAGTTTTTCCACGGAAAAAGCCTACAGGGATGATTTTGGCCCTTTCACTCCCGGGTTTAAAGTCATTCCATTTGGAGATATTGGTTCGTTGCGTGAGGCAATCACACCTAACACTGTTGGCTTCCTTGTTGAACCAATCCAAGGAGAAGGTGGGATAATAATTCCTCCTGAAGGATATTTCAGGGCAGCAGCTGAGCTTTGCCGCGAGAACAATGTTCTACTGATGCTTGATGAAATACAAACCGGGCTTGGCAGGACTGGGAAAAAATTCGGGTTTGAGCATGAAGGGATCCGTCCAGACATGCTTGTTTTAGGTAAAGCTCTTGGCGGCGGGATAATCCCTGTTTCTGCAGTTCTGGCCTCAAGCGAGATTCTTGGTGTGTTTGAACCAGGCAGCCACGGCAGCACGTTCGGCGGGAACCCGCTTGCCTGCGCAGTGGGAAGAGCGGCATTAATCACCCTTGAAAAAGAGAGACTGCCCGAAAAAGCACGCGAACTAGGTGACCATCTTGTGGCTGAACTTAAAAAAATAAAGAGTTCCAAAATTCGTGAAGTCAGAGGTCGTGGCCTGCTTGTGGGGATTGAGCTTAACTCCCAAGCCGGAGGGGCACGGCCTTATTGCGAACGGCTCATGCATAAAGGTGTTCTTTGCAAGGAAACCCATGAGAATGTGATCAGGATAGCCCCTCCACTGGTGATTTCCCGGGAGGATTTGGACTGGGCCATCGAAAAATTTAAAGGAGAGTTGGTATGACGAATAATTCAAAGAAAATAATTATAATGGGAGCCGCTGGAAGGGACTTCCACAACTTTAATGTATATTTTAGGGATAACCCTGCTTATCAGGTCAAGGCGTTTACAGCTTTTCAAATCCCCAACATAGATAACCGCATGTACCCAAGGGAGCTTGCTGGCCGCCTATATCCAAACGGTATACCGATCTATCCAGAAGCAAATCTTCAGGAGCTCATACATAAGGATCAGGTGGAAGACGTTGTTTTCGCATACAGCGATGTCGCGTACGAAACAGTTATGCGCAAGAGCGCGATCGTCAACGCCGCAGGTGCGAATTTTATTTTAATGGGCCCGGCCTCAACGATGATACGTGCTAATAAACCAGTGATATCCGTATGCGCCGTACGCACAGGGTGCGGTAAAAGCCAAACCACCAGGGCAGTGGCCGGCCTGATCAGAAAGCGCGGGAAAAAAATCGCTATAATACGCCACCCCATGCCTTATGGTGATTTAAACGCCCAACGTTGCCAACGGTTCGTGACGATGGACGATCTGGATAAACATAAATGCACGATTGAAGAGAGAGAGGAATACGAAGCCCATATCCAGCAAGGCTATACGGTTTTTGCGGGCGTGGATTATGCTGATATTCTCCGCAGCGCTGAAAATGAAGCTGACATAATCATATGGGACGGCGGTAACAATGACCTGCCCTTTTACAAGCCAGACCTGCACTTCGTGCTTGTTGATCCGCACCGTCCTGGACATGAGTTAAGATATTATCCTGGTGAAGCTAATTTCCGCATGGCGCAGGTTTCGATCATAAGCAAGTCGAATACCGCAAGCGCCGAGGGGATTTTGCGCGTTCGCGACAGCATACAAAAGTGCAATCCTACCTCACGTGTTATTGAGGCAGGATCGGTTATAAATGTTCCAAATCCTGAGTCAATCAAGGGTAAGCGCGTGCTAGTTATTGAAGATGGCCCCACGCTCACTCACGGCGAGATGACCTATGGTGCAGCTGCGGTCGCGGCTCGCCAGTATGGTGCGGCTGAGCTTGTTGATCCAAGACCATATGCTGTTGGTTCTATTAAAAAGACATTTGAATCATACAGCCATCTTAAAGATATATTGCCGGCCATGGGCTATGGCGACAAACAGATGCGCGAACTTAAGGAGACAATAAACGCCGTACCATGCGATCTTGTTTTGGTTGGGACACCGCTTGATCTAGGCCGGTTGTTAAATGATACTCGGCACCCGATGTTGCGAGTTACATATGATCTTGATGACAAGAGTGCCGCAGAAATTGATGAAATCCTGGGCAGTTTTTTGGCGAAAACTTGAACATGCCACAAGTCATTTCATCGGTTGACCAGCTTAAGAAGATGCCGCTTCCGTCTGAGGTATTGATGTGTCCGCCGGATTATTTTGACGTAATTGATGTCAAAAATCCGTTTATGGAAGGCCAGGTCGGCAATGTTGATCGTTCTCTCGCCCGCAGGCAATGGGATGACTTGAAAGAAGCTTTCACCTCGGTAGGGGTGAAGGTGAATCTGATAAAACCCGTTAAAGACCGCGAGGACATGGTCTTTTGCGCAAACCAGACCTTCGTCGGTCTAGATGCCGATAGAAAACGTTTATGTGTTTTAAGTCATATGAAGCACCCTTCCCGCCGCGCAGAAGTCCCTGCATTTGCGGATTGGTTTAATGCCAACGGTTACAAGGTAGTATCGCTCCCACAGAATGATTCAGTTTTATTCGAAGGCTCCGGAGATACATTATGGCATCCAGGACGGGCGTTGATATGGGGGGGATATGGACACAGGACAAACCCGGAGGTTTATTCCTCGATTTCAGATTTTTTCGGTGCCCCGGTAATTACATTGGAACTCAAAACCGAACGTTTTTATCATCTTGACACTTGCTTTTGCCCAATTGATGAAAAGACCGTCCTTGTTTATCCGCCATCTTTGACTGACAAAGGTATGGCCTTAATACGTAAAATTTTTTCTGATGTCATTGTGGTAAATCAGTATGAAGCGATGGAACGCATGGCCTGTAATGCCGCTGCGTTTCTTAGTAAACATGTCGTGATTCAGCGCGGCTCGGAACAAGTTAATCAAGAGCTTCGCCGCCGAGGATTCAAAGTAACCGAGGTTGAAACCAGCGAATACATGAAATCAGGTGGCAGTGTCTTCTGTATGAAGATGACACTTTTTTAAATCTGATAGATCAAGCCTGACACATCTACAATAAAAACATCCGCTGCCGATATATTCAAAGTGGCATAAGCCACGGTAACTTATTTTTGTGGAGATGGATGAAATGAATAACAAGATTATTATAGTTCCAATACTTGCTTTAGTAACCATGACCATGTCATGTGGTGATGATAGTGCGTCTAATAGTTCTTCAGCAGCTAGCGCTATACCAGCGATGGCTGTTACATCACCAACAGCCAGCCGTTCTTCTTCAGCGAGTCTACACCTTAAAAAAAGTTTCTGGGCAAAAGTAAGGGTGAATTTACTTAAGGTTTTAAATCCAAGCTCCGTGGCTGAAGAAACAACTCAACCAACCGACGTCAAGCCGATGGATCAGATGGTGAGCGACTTAAAAAATGATATTCAGGGCAGTGACCCGGCTGCGCTTGCGGCAAAGATAGGTAATATGACAGCAACATCATATCGAGCTCCATGTTACGGCCCGGCTTGGGTGGATAATGCGACGGGTGTTTCAGTGAATCGTCCAACCGGAGATTTAGGGATGGTCTATGACACCGCAAGTAACACTGATCTTATGGCTTGTTCTGCGTCTCAGTTAAATGCCTTAATAGGAAGCGCCCCTCAATTTTTAAACAAGCTTATAAAACTCCAAGCAACGATGATTGCAGCCATGAACAAGGCTGACAAAGATTTGCCGCCGGCTGGTGAAAAGGTGGATGCAAAGCCTGATATGCCAACAATACCTGGTATAACAATCACAACAGCTGAAGTTAATCGTTTGGCAGACCGCGCTGATGGAAAAGCGGTTTATAAATCAATAATTGCATTCACAGATCCAGTCTCAAAAACAGGAAGCGTAACAGTGTGGCACACACCTTTGAATGGCGATAATACCAATTTCACAGGACTCATCCAAGCTATTGTGCCTCATACACCATCAATGGGTGATCCAAACGCAGCAGCCTACAGAGGGATGTCTATGGTTTATGAACAAGTCGATGGCGTAATTAAGTATGCACTAGATATGGCAGCGAACCGCACAACAAGTTCGCAAGATTTTTTCAGCACAACAACGGGCAGAGTTGATTTTTCAAAAGCCTCGTTTGGTGAGGATGGTAATCGCATAATTGCACAGTTTAACGAAAACACAAATGCTGTAACCATGCATTACGCTTGGCAAGCCGGTGAGCAGGACAATTCGGCAAGAGCATTCGCCGTGGAAATCGCAGCCGGGACCAAAGGCTCGCAAACCGGCGTGGCATATTATGGCTTTGGCGCCGATATAGCGACACTCACTGATAATGTTAGCACGCCGTGGATGACCAAAATGCATTGCAATTGGTTAAACAATCTCGCATCAGGCCCATCAGTTGCGAAAATCCAAAGTCAGACGTTTCAGCAAGATACCAACGGGGCCTTCGTGCCGGTTAACAGCAAACTTGATTTTGCACCAACGGATACATGCGTAAAAGCCGATGCCTTTACAATCAGCAACGCAATGCCCACGTTCTTTAATGGAAGCCGAACAATAAGCGCACACGAACTTGTATCCGTCGGTGACCTTGGCAGTGTTTCGGCTGTGACTGCACCGACATACGCATTACCGTAGTAATGCATTTACTGCTCAAAGCTTGATGGCGCCGTAGCCCCAGCAAGACTGGTTTCTGTTACTGTATCTTCCTTGATGGGTTTGCCGCTGAAAGCTGGAATATTCGCAGTTGGCTTTATCTGTTGATCCACCACTTGTGGCGCATTTAAGCATGTACGTACTGTTTCCATTGTCAGCTAAGCTTTCTATGGCGTATCCAGCCTCTGCTGGTTCTCCGCCGCCATCAGCGCCCTCGGTGGCAAAACGCGTGGTGATCCCACCAAGATAAGTGCCGGATGTTGGATGAAAGAACAACGAGTAAACAGCCGAGTTTGCTGAATTGCTGTCATCCACCGAATCATCACTCCCATCGCTGTTACAGACATGCAAAATGCTATACATGATATAGCGCTCAACAGATGGAGTGATCTCTTCGGTCGTGGCAAAAAAACGCGGTATCGATGCGCAAACAAATGCGCCGCTGGTTACGATGTTTGTATCGCTGTTTATCGTGCCAGTGCAGTCTGTTGACCAATAACGAGAACCATTTGTCCCGCCAAAGCCAGCGCGCCCAAGATGCGTAGGATCCAAATAGACATAGATAGTTATCGGTTGGTCCTGGGTGAGAGTCAGTGGGGCAGCGAACGTAAGCTCCGATCTGCTGCTTTTTATGGTAACTGGCTGATCTGCCGGAGACACATCCGAGCTTTGAACAAGATCCTGCGAACCGGTCACATATCTGGTGCCGTGGTAAATTTCAAATGAAGACTTGATGTATGCAGTATAATTTGAATCAGAAGCGCTGGTGAATACAACACGCAGCCCGGTGTAGGTGCCTGGCGCGACTTTCCCTTCTGATGTAGTGAGTAATGCCTCCTGTGATGCGCTGGGAGTGACTGTTACCAATTCGTTGCCGTCAAAGATAACGCCTTTGCCACTCCCAGGATCTGGCAAAAATTCCACTCTGCTCACTGGGAACTTATATGATGAAGGCGTGAATGTAATAGTATTCAGCGTATTAGCAGATGAATTAGAAGTAGTTGCCGCCAAAACTCCCGAAGATGGGGACGCTACTTTTATGAATTTCACAGTGACAGGCGCGGTGGGCTCATCTTTTCCACAGGCAGCGATTAAAGCTGTGGATATTAAAACAACAATCATTTTTAACCAGCAGTGCTTGATCTTCACGGTGTGCTCCTTAAAATATTTTTAATTATGTTCTTATCAAATGATGTTCGCCAGGTTTTAAAAAGCAATATTTTTTATTAGTTTTATTTCATTTTAAATTATCAATCAGTCGCCATATACTTTTTAAAATATGCGCAAGTGTAATAAGCGAAGTTGTTTTTAACTGCTGATGAGAGCGGTAATACAACGGGTAAAAGAAGCTGAAGTAATTGTCGATGGCCCTGGCGGCGTACCCGGAAGTATATCTAAAATAGGTCATGGAGTTCTTACTCTTTTAGGCGTCGAGCATGGTGATGACGACGTAAAACTTGAAAAACTCATACAAAAAATCTGCAATCTTCGGATATTCGAGGACAAGGAAGGCAAGATGAATCTTTCTTTGCTTGAAACCGGCGGTGCGCATATGATCGTGTCACAATTTACGTTGGCTGCAGATTGCAAAAGCGGCAGGCGGCCTTCTTTTATCAAGGCAGCCCCGCCGAATCTGGCGAAGTTGCTATATGAAAAGGCGCTGCTAGTCAGCGAGGCACAGGGCATTATGACTGTTGGCGGTGTTTTCCAGGCGCATATGAAGGTATCCATTGTTAACGATGGGCCTGTTACATTCGTTTTGGAGGTTTAAAAAGAAAGGCTCTTAACCGCCGGTGTGCTTTTTCATTTCATCAAGGGCTTTCTGATATTTTGCGTGTAATTTTTCTATGACTTCTTCCTGGTTTTTATTGTAAGTCTCAACTTTGGCTTTTTCACGCAGCCTGACATGTTCGAATTCTTTTTCGTATTTTTGGTTCTCATCGCGGATCTCATTTTCGTGTGATTTCCTGATATCCGAAAGTTTTTTTTCATGAACGGAGTTCATGTGCGATAGCTCGACATTGTATGCTTTTTCTAGTTCCTTCACCTTATGGTTTTGGAATGCCGTCATCGAATCTACTTCTTTCTTGTATTCATCGTTAACGCTGTCCATTTTTTCATTTTGCTGCTCGCGCCGCTCCCTCATATAAGCAGCGAACCGTTCATCGTCATTATAAGAACCCATCGCATCCCTGTTACGATTTATTTCCATAATTTAATGATAATATTTCCATTATGAAAATAAATAGGCAAAAGATGCCCGCACTACTGGCTATCTACCGCTTAAAAGATTGGTAGTGCTGAAGCCCGTCAAATATTTGAGAGACCTTACCCTGCCACCCCAAGATAGAACTTCTTTTGCACCTACGATTTGTCTTGTTTTCCAATCTCCACCCTTAACAAGTATGTCAGGTTTAAGAAAGTTGATCAGGCTAAGCGGCGTTGTCTCGTTGAACCAAGTAACGTAATCAACAGCCTGCAGGGCTGCCATCACAACCATCCTGTCTTTTAGAGTGTTAATGGGTCTTCCATCGCCTTTGATTGCTTTCACTGAAATATCGGTATTCAGCGCTACCACTAGGATATCGCCTAGTAGTCTAGCTTTTTCCAGATATGAAACATGGCCTCTATGTAATAAATCGAAACACCCGTTCGTAAAAACTACTCTGATTTTTTTACCACTCTTCTTCCTTAGTTGAGAGATGGTTTTTTTTAATGCATACCTTGACTGTATTTTAGATGGAGTTTTTGAAAACATTGTTAGGCCTAAAGACGCATTTTTTCTTCGGGTTGAAGCCCCATAACCAGATCATGCCAACACCGTTTTTTCCCGTCAAAGACCGCCCAAAGCAACCCAATGCCACCGAAGCCAATGCTTAGGACGAATAGCAAAGCCCTTATGAAGGTGGCGATTATCTTCCCATCAATGGTCAGACCGAAAAGGCGTTTGCCAATGCTGGTTCCAAAAACGACCTCTTGTGAAGTTATCGAAGCCCAGTTGATAACTCCCGTAAAAATCAAAAAAATCAATACCACGCCGGAATTAAGGATCAACTCTACATTCAGTGGTTTTTCATATAGCAATAGATAAAGAACAACCGAAGAAATAACTAAATTTAAAGCGGAGTCCACGAGGTATGCGATGATCCGTTTAAATAAATATTTAGCGCCAAAATCAGTGGTTTTATCTATGTGCTTATTGACAAGTTGATCGTGCCATTTTTTAGATAGCTGCACAGCAGGCTTGATTACAGGAGCCTTGTGCACAAATATCGGGGGAGCGGCCATGGTCGCCCCTGCTTCGATTATTTTTGTTTGCCTATCTTTTTGCTGTTTAATTGTTTTTGACTGTGGCGCGTATGGCAAGCCATCCGAGAATGGATGAAACCCCAGACCGTCTGAAACAGGCCGAAATGATAATTCTTCATCATTCCATTTTTTGTTATCCACCATAACAGAAAGTCCCTTGATGCATGTTTATTGTCAAGTGGGTAACCAAAGACAGCCCGTAACAAGGCTCACTGCAAAAATACCAGCTGTTTCAGCGCGCAAGATGGTCTTACCAAGGCTCACTCTGTGAATATTATGTTGCGAATAGCTTGCAAGGAGATTTTGCTCCGTTGCTGACCAGCCGCCTTCAGGGCCGATCAGCAGCCTTATTTCATCCAGATCTTTGCTGAGTTTATTGCCAAGAAGCCAATTCATCATAAACGGGACGGCGCCATCATGGCGCGCTTCCTCATCACACCAAAGGCGGATAGGGGGTGTCCCACTTGTGGATTTCAGTACTTCTCGCAACACGGCTGGTGTTTGCACCTCAAGCCTTTTTAAGCGTCCGCACTGTTTGAGTGACTGATCAGCTATTTTCTGCCATCGATCCCTGAATTTATCAGGGCCCTTGGTGTTAACTTTAACTACTGTGTGATCTGTAATGACAGGAAGTATGGAACTTACACCGAGTTCCACGCATTTTTCCACCAGCCATTCCATTGCGCCGCTTTTAAGGATTGATGTTTCTAATACCAATTTTGTATCGGTGCCAGACGTACCTATGGTGTACGCTTGTGTTACATGGCATGTGTTTTCTACTGCTTCAATATAAGCGGTTTTACCGGATATACGTATAACCGCTTTCAGGCAAAGACCCTTGCCATCGATTGCTTCCACCATCTCGCCATCCTTGATCCTTAAAACAGTGATCGCGTGATGAGCCTCTGTTTTAGGCAGCACGACTCTTGCGGATGATGAATTGAGATCCTTTAACTCTTGTAAGTCTTGGCAAAGCAACCTTTTCATGTGAACCTACCTATACCTTAAATATGTAAGCGGCTCCAGCCCACCGCTTAGCGAGAGACTTGAATCGGTCAGCCCAGTAAATTCTTTTTTGACGATCAAGGTATTTTTCCAAAACCAAAGTGGGAAATACGGCAAGTCGTCTAACATAAGTTCCTGGGCTTGTTTTAAAAGATTTTTTCTGGTTACAGGATCGGTCTCGGATATCGCGGCATCCAGTAATTTATCCATAGCTGGATTTGAATAGCCAATCCTGTTCAATGGCTGCCCGGAACGTAAAGTTCTGAAGAGAATCGAGCCGTCCGCCACTCCGATCCAGCGTGAGGAATAAAGCTGGAAGAATCCCTTCCTGATTGATGCAAAAAACACGGCTGGTTCAACCATGTCTATGATGATTTTAATTCCTATTTTTCCCAGCATCTCTTGCAGCATTAAAGCGGTTTCGAAACCTTCACGGATCGGGGTGGTTTTGTAGTGGAGTTCAAGCCTCACCCCGTTTTTTCCACGATGTAATCCTTCCTGGTCCAGGAGTTGTTCAGCGTAAGCAGTGTCATGCTTCAATGGTTCTGGCGAGAAACTTTCCTCCAGCCCCGGTGCCAGGAAGCTTGACGAAGGAAAAGTTATTTCCAGCAATTTGTTGCTGATTATTTCCTCTTTGGATATCGCGGAGGCAATCGCTATCCTTATATTTTTTCTGGCTAGAACTTTATCCCTCATATTGAATGCAAGATAACTGACAGCCACACCGTTACGCTCCAGCGTGTTGAATCGTGAAGAATAATTGCGCTGGAGCCAACGCGTCTTGGTCAGAGACAATGAATTCTGTGTGGCGTCAGCTTCACCGTTAATTATTTTAAAAAGTGCTGATGTGCTGTCTTTTATAAATACAAACCTTACAGTGAGCCGGTTATCGGCTGGATCATTAGGAGTCATGGTGATTTGATTTTGCGGAGATGGATCCCAATTAATAGGTTTGAAAGGTCCACTTCCTATCATGTTGTCAGTATTACGTCCGTCAGCACACGGTATTTTTTCGCCAGCTATCCGGAAGAAACGCAAAGACGAGATGTTTTTGGGCAGATATGGGTCGGGTTTTTCTAATTTTATAAAAACAATATCGTTCGAGTGACCTGTCTCTTTCCAGAACGGAAATCCAGCCCTCAATGGCGAAACAGGACGGCCGCTTCTGTAGTATTCAAGACACTGGGCCATTTTTTCAGCGGTTATCAGTTCACCACCATGATCAGTCAGGCCTGGTTTTATTTTAAATTTCCAACCTCTGCCGTTCTCGATGGCCTGCCATTGTTCAGCGATGTCAGGCTCCACTACGAGGTCTTTATTCAATTTGGTCAGGCCTCTGAATATAAGAGCGCCAATTCTTTGACCATTAGCATCTATGCTGTGGCGTGGATTAAGTGTGACCGGTGGCGGGTCAAGCAGTATTGTAATTGTACGGTTATGGATTGTAGAACCAGGGCGACATCCCAGATCAAAGCATGCACATATTCCAATCAGAATGCTAATTTTGCGCATCTAACATAAAATTAGCACATATGAGGCTTTTGTCTCACCTAATGTTGTTTGTCATGATTTCAGGCTCAGCAGTTTCACTAGGCGCCCCCATGAATCTGCTTAACAAGAAAATCATAACACCGGAAAAAGAGATCCTCAGTGTCTGGCCGTACCCGGTTTTTTCGGTGGATATGCGCTTGCGCGAGAACGTTAAATTCTGGGTATCAATATACACAAAGTATTATTCACATGAGGGTGTGGTTCACGATTCAAAATATGTGAATCTGATCTATGAGGTAATCGATTTAAGAAACAGTGATCATGTAGATTTGGTAAAGAAATCCAAGAAAAAATGGCAGCAAATATTGAAGTCCTTGCATAAAAAACGGGACACCTCCAGTATGACTAGCGACGAAACATATGTCTCCAGACTTTTTGAAACCATCAGCGGTCATGACAAATACATAAAGGCCGCGGCTAACGGGAGGATCCGTTTACAAACCGGGCAACGCGAGAATTTCATGGAAGGCATCAGGCAGTCGGGCCGTTACTTGCCTCATATGGAGGACATATTCAAGAGTGAAGGCCTGCCGATAGAACTGACCAGACTGCCCTTTGTAGAAAGCGGTTTTAACGTGAAAGCACGCTCTAAGGTGGGGGCAAGCGGCATATGGCAATTCATGAAATCGACCGGCCGCAATTACCTCAAGATAAATGCGGCGTTGGACGAAAGAAATGATCCGTTTCGTGCTACTGAAGCAGCGGCCAAATTGCTGCTAGCTAATTATGGGTCACTTAAACAATGGCCGCTTGCAGTGACGGCTTATAATCACGGCAGGCATGGCATGGAGCGCGCGGTCAGGAGAGTTGGCAGTGATGAGATTGAGGATGTTGTCCAATCATATAAAAGCAGATCCTTCGGGTTCGCGAGCAGTAATTTTTTCTGCGAATTGCTAGCAGTAATAGAAGTCGAGAAAAACTCAGAACTTTACTTCGGCAAGATTGAAAAACTACCTCCGATGAATTTTATTGAGGCGACTATTCCGGACTATGTAGGAATCAAAGAACTTTCCAGTTTCTTAAATTTTGATACCGGAGAATTAATGGAACTTAACCCGGCATTGAGTGAAAAGGTTTTTCTTGGGTCCTTGCTCATGCCAGTGGGCTACAAGCTCCGTTTGCCAGCCGGACAAATTTTGTCCACGGAAGCCGCTTTGCGTGTTTTTTTTGCTGGGTATGAGCAGATCCCGAGTATATACAAGTTCCACACGCAGCAATACAGGCGAAAGACCAGGATACCTGCTGCAACTGAGAGGCGTTAATGTTCATAATAGGGATTGCGGGCGGCTCTGGATCAGGTAAGACCACTTTCGCACAAAAAATAATCAAAAGAGTTAATGACCCCAGGGTTATTCTGCTTCACCAGGATTCATATTACCTACCCTCACCGCCATGGCATATCAAGATCCACGGCGAGCCGAATTTTGATCACCCTGATGCGTTTGATTGGAGTCTCTTGAAGGATCACTTGATGCGTTTGAAAGCAGGCGATGAAGTCGCCACGCCGATTTATGATTTTCACACCAGCCGCAGGCAACAAGAGACCAGGAACGTCGGGCCATGTAGGACGATATTGGTGGAAGGTATTTTTGTTTTATGGGAACCTGACGTACGAAGCATGTTTGACGTAAAAGTTTACCTGAATGTAGAAGCAGACATACGATTTATCCGCAGGTTGCATCGCGATGTACGTGAACGAGGCCGCAATCTTGATAGTATCATCAGACAGTATTACAATACCGTGCGACCCATGCACCACGAGTTTTTAGAACCTACCCGCCAGTATGCCGATATTGTCGTAGGCGACGAAACCGATATCGCCGCAGAAGTGCTGGCAGCAAAAATTAAAGAGATAACGGCTAAAACAAATTAAGAAAGGGCGTTACAATAAAGTGTCAAAGTTAAAAATACTGCCTTTGGGCGGCCTGGGCGAAATAGGCATGAACTGTCTTGTGCTTGAATATCAAAACGAGATCATTGTTATCGACTGCGGGCTTTTGTTTTCTGATCTTGATCAGTTCGGAGTTGATTTCATAATACCTGATTTCACTTATCTCAAGGAACGCAGGGAGAAAGTAAAAGCATTTATTATCACACACGGGCATGAGGATCATATAGGTTCATTGCCTTTTGCCCTGAAAATGGGGATCGTCGCGCCTATTTATGCTCCGTTTTTCCCTTCATTATTGATACGTGAACGGCTTAAGGAACATGGACTGGATGAGAAAGTGCAGATACGGACGACTTCAGCCGGAGAAACCATCAAACTCGGTAGTTTTAAGATAACGAGCGTTCATGTGAATCACAGCATCGTTGATGCGACTTCGCTGATCATAGACACACCTGTCGGCCGGATAATCCATACCGCTGATTTCAAAATTGATCCAACTCCATATTACGGCGACATAATTGATCTTGATGTGTTCAAACACGCCGGAGATAAAGGCGTTCTTCTTTTGCTGTCTGATTCAACAAATATCGAGCGCCGTACTCATAGTCTGAGTGATGCCACTGTTTATAAGAAATTTAAGGAGTTGTTTTCTGCTGCAAAGGGGCTCACGGTTGTATCGATGTTTTCGTCAAACATCGCGCGCATGGGTCAGGTTTTTGAACTAGCCCGCAAAATGGACAAGAAAGTAGCTATTACCGGCAGAAGCATGGAGCAGAACTCGCGCCTCGGGATGGAGGCAGGATACTTGAAGGACGGGCTTTCGGTTCTAATACCGCTTGATGATATTGACCACTATCCGCGTGAAAAGGTTATTGTCATGTCCACCGGAAGCCAGGCCGAGATGCGCTCCGCGCTTACAAGAATCGCCAATGGTGAGCACGCCCAGGTCAAGCTCGAAAAAGGTGATCTAGTACTCATGAGTTCAAAGTTTATTCCAGGAAATGAAAAAGCCATAGGCAGAATGATTAACAACTTGTTCAGGCAAGGTGCCGAGGTTCTTTATGAATCAGTTAGTGATATTCATGTTTCGGGTCATGCTGGAAGGCCGGAACTTAAAAAAATGCTAGAAACGGTACGGCCGAAATTTTTTATACCAGTTCATGGGGAATACAGACACCTTGTCCATCATGGCAGGCTCGCACAGGAATGCGGCGTTCCGCCAGATAATATTACTATCGTAGAAAACGGTGATGTTATCGAGCTGTCACGAAAAGAATGCGTGGTTGTGGACCAGATCGAGGGTCAGCGCATTTTAGTAGAGGGACGCGATGGCGGGGATATTTCCCGCTTGGTGCTCAAGGACCGGCGACAGATGGGTGAAAAGGGGGTGGTTTTCTCCCTTTTAGTCAGAAACGCGAAAAGCCGCAGAATTATTTCAGGGCCTGAAATAATATTTAAAGGAATCGTAAGCGAGGCTTTAGAGCCATCTCTTATAAACGAGGCTAAGACCATCGTTAAGAAGGTAGCAAAAAACTATGAGCAGGGCATCGGCAGCCGCGGCGCCGCTCTGGATCTACAGGAGACGATACGTATAGAGCTGCGGCGGTTTTTCAACCAAAACATCGGCAAAAAACCTGTCGTCCTGCCGATCGTGCTGGATATGTAGGCTCTATGCTTCAAGAAGTATTTTTTGTAATTCTGGGACCAGGTTGGCAAGGTCTAATGTTCAACTACGTTATTAATTCCTGTTATCAGCAAAGGTCAGTTCATGAGCCAGTGCAGCCTGATATGGGAACTTTGATTCAAGCACAACTGGCGAAATCAAAGCCGGTCCTGGTTCAGAAATTTTCCACGCTCCGTGATCTTTCCGGAGGGTGAATGTGACCCTGTATTCCTTGTCTGATAGCGGCATTATCGTTCCATTGGCGTCACCGACGGCTGTCACCTCGTACATGACTTCCACCACGGCCTCGTCGCTGCGTTGTGATGTAAACTTACCAGGCATAACTTCATATTTATTTGCTATGTAAAAAGAATCCTGCTGTGGGATATCCTTCCATAAGGTAAAAGCCTTCCTCTCTATTTCAAGCAGGCCTGACCACACGAAACCAGATGCATCCCTGGCGCAATAGTAGCGTATGACATCCTCAGGGACTCTAAATGTGTTTTTAAAACGGAGCGGCTCGTGCTCCAACGGCTGTGATTTGCTGAAGGCAGTATCATGCGCGGGGCTTATAAATGCGGCTATTAATAATAGTCCAAATATGGTTTTGCGTAAGCTCATTTGCCAGCCCTCTTCTTAGGTATTCTTGCTAGCTCGCGATAGGCGCAAGCCGCGTTTGATACTGGCTTTAAGCGCAGATCTAGAAAACCAGGACGCACCATGCGGAATTTAGCGGTCATCGGATCAAGCGACACTGGCAGCTCTCTTTCACGGACCGTACCGGCGCTTTGAGCGGCTTCTATGACCGTGGCTCTCATGGTTTTTTGGTCATAATCCTTTACTATGAATATGTGACCGATTGGTTTCCATGGCATGCGGAAAATAAGGAGGTCTCCGGCCATTGGCTTTTCGCCTCCATATAAATTAACAGCGATGAATCCTCTTGCAGTTTTACGCACTAGTTCGGCCCTATTTTTATCCCAGCGGGGTGGTTTTGGCATCTTCCCGGTGCGTTGGACAATCCACATGGCGCGAAAATCCATGGTTGTAAAAGCACCTTTGCGGATATCGGCCGGGAGTACAGCACTCACGAATTTTGAGCAATCCACAGCCGTCTTTGCATCTCCCAGCATGTATCCGTTGTGAATCAGCGTTACAACACGCGAACTCCCATCAGCCATGGTGATCTCACGCTTTTCTGCGAGCTGCAGGTTTTTGAAGGCCGCATCTCGTTTTTGCTTTGACGGCAAACCGGCAAGCATCATGAATTTATTTGCCAGCGCATCTTGTCCATTGGGGGATTCGTTTGCAGGTTTATTTCCTAATGCCTCGCCGATATCATTTGAAATTTTGTCGGTTTTGTCATCACCAGTTTTTGGTTCATCGTCAAATGGAGAAATTGGCGATGTGGAGTTTTGCATTCCACTATCATTGAGCATCGAAAGCCCGGTTGCCGCTTTGTCACGTGCATTCAGGCAAACATTGCGGAATCTAACGCGCTCACTTTTATCAATCCCGCCTCTTGCGGTTTCAAGATCCGAGCATAATGAATTAAGATTCTTTACCGCATTTTTAAATCGGTTGCCGAGTTCTTTGGCCGGAAGATCTTTATAAGATTTTTTAAGCGTTTCAATGTCCTTGCGTGCCGCCTCTTCAATTGACTTCATGCTGGCTTTAGCTGATTCAATGAGCTCGCGTGCTCGCGCATCTTCCGCAAGTGAGCCAGCATTCCTCACGGTGCTTATGTTCTTGCTTTCAACCGGCTGGATGAATGTCGAGCCGCCAGTGTAAGTGCTGCCGCTGTAATCAAGTGTTGTATCAGTGTAATCAATTTCTTTTTTTGGAGGATCTGCCTGCTGCGGTGGGGTGGGTTCTTCTATTGGTGGTTGGGCAGACGCTGGATCTTGTGGTGGAGCTGGTTGGGGCCCTGGTTCTTCATCGGCGTCTTCCCTTAAAATGTCGCCGGAGTTAAGCGTTTTGGTTTCGCTGCATGTTGATTTGTAGATACCAGGCCCGCTATATTGTTGCATTGGAACAATGAATCCATCGACTGTTACTCCCCCTACACTTGAAAAAGGATCAGATACGTTAGGTATTAGGTGAAGTTCTTTATCTGAATCTGATTTGTTATAGGACTCAATGGCAGGGTCTAGAAAATATAGTGTTCCAGCGGCATGGGCTAGAGAATATTGTGTTCCAGCTAAACAAACCGAAATAAACGTAAGCGTAACCGAAATTAAATTAAGGAACATTATGTATTTTCTTGGCAGCATTATTTATTATGCTGTCCTCTGCTTTATGAAGCGTTCCGCTTTTCGAGTCCATAGGATCTTGCGTAATATTTTCTTTTGAAGGGATGGATTTTGAATTTTGTTTATCATTTAATTTTGGTGATGAATACTGAATACAAGCGTCTTCACAATCTGGCAGGTTACAATTTTTAGAAAATTCAGAAATATATCCTTCCGTATAACAACCTATATATTTCTTATGTTCGTTTTTAAAATTAATGATGGTACATATAGTATTTTCATCTTTAGAAACACATTTTTTTTTGCGTGCTTCATTACCTGCGTCGTAGAATTTTTTACATGCCTTAGCTTCTTTATCTAAAAGCGATGGATTTTTAGTGAGGTGTTCTATTAAATATTGCATGCCTAACAAGTAACCTTTTTTACAACAGAGGAAACCAGGATTGGTTTGCTGTTTTGTTTGCAAAGTAGTTAATTCTTTATTTAGTGCTACATCTAAATCATTATTGGTAGAAGTATTGCGATTTGAGTTTGTTCGTTTGCTTCGGTCATCTAAATAACTAGAGATATTATAATAGTCTTGATTTTCTTCGGGTGGCGTCGTGGATGGTGGTAGGGAAAAATATTCTTTACACGCCTTAAAATCGCCGGTTGGATCTGCTTTTTTAATAAAAGAGGTATCAAGTATTTGATGTCTGCCTTCGATTATTGCTTGTTTTACCCCGACAAGAAACGGCCCCATGTCTTCTTGTCCATTACAATTTGACGTGCCCATGTCTTTGCTAGCGTTCTTTCGTAGATAGGATTCAAATGTGGAATTTAAAAATGATTGTTTTGTAATTATTTCTGCCAGGCTTGACTGAGAAAACAGCGATCGATTGGTAAATAAAAAAATTATGATAATGATCCATCTATACATGTGTTAAATTTTAACTTAGCTAGAGATTTTTAAAAAACAAAATGTCGAAATTTTGACTGAGATTTTAAAATTGTCTATTAAACAAATGTCGAAATTTTGACAGTCACACGTCATGGCGGGTGACCCAAACCTGCAGGGGCGCGAGAGAACGGTTACTCAGCCGTCAGCCTGATCGGATTCCTGAATGAGCTGTATTTAAAGGTTATTGCGAATTTACTGTTCAGGATTTTGAGATCAAAACTTATAATATTCAATACAAGCTTGCAAAATTATTTTCATTTTATTGAAAAAAAGACTTGACCGAGGTTTTGTTAAATCAACTCGTTATGGCTTTAAAACAGCTCTATCGGCGTTTGGTTTATATACAGGGGACTATCGCATGATTACGAGACTTTTTTACTCATAACCAAAATACGTCCCATATCGTCGATCCAGCCACGTTTTATGATGCCTCATTTTCCGTGGTATGTGTTCGTACATGCAAAACATAAAATCCCTCCCCGATTCGGTCCTTTTATCCAAAATTAAAACACTGGCGGAAGAAGAACGAAAACTCACCACCCAGGTACTTGAACTGCTGCGCGAAGTGGAGCACCGTCGCCTGTACGCCCAGCAAGGATTCAGCACTCTGTTTGAGTACGTGGTCAAGGGGCTTGGGTATTCAGAAGCCAGCGCCGCTCGTCGAATAAACTCAATGCGTCTTCTTAAGGACCTGCCTGATTTAAAGGACTCAATTGAAAAAGGTAATCTCAATCTTTCCACCGTAAGCACGGTACAGAGTTTTATAAAGCGGGAGGAGAAGAAAACTGGAAAGGCGTACAGCATTGAACAAAAGCGTGAGCTTACGCGTAAGATAGAAAACTGCTCACAAAGGGAGTGTGAGAAAATCTTGATGGGCATATCTCCCGAGTCAGTCAGGCCACAAGAGAAGCTCAGGGTTGTTTCAGCTAAAGAAGTTGAGCTTAGATTTTTAGTATCGCAAGAGTTTATGGATAAGATTGAAAAGTTAAGGGGGCTACTTGCTAACTCGCATCCTGACTTAAGCTATGTCCAGCTTTTTGAGCTGCTAGC
>CAYHPW010000034.1:0-28244 GCA_964358645.1 uncultured Bacteriovoracaceae bacterium
AATTTGCGGCTCGGCAGGCACCCGTCTGCTTTTTTTTAGGCGTCTGAGTCACAGTAATCTCATCCTATCACAGGCAGCTTTCTCTTCGAATACTCCTTCACCAACACGCGCTGGATCAGCCCCACCACATGATCATAAATCCGCTGGATGTTTTGCTCTTCCGATAATGATGGCTTAATCATCGAACAAACATCCACCGGTGGGAGGATCCTGAAATCCATCTTTGCAGGCATCGGCACGAAGATCGCTGTAAACGCGGCTGGTGCAAGAAGCAACGGGAAAAATGTGAAAAGTCCGGTTGCCACGCACCACATGAAAAAAACTGAACGAAAAGTTATCGGTAACCCATGCAGCCTCAATTTCTTTTTAAGACCAAGTTTTTCGGCTAATTTCTCACCACGGTCCAATATAATATAACTCTCATGAGCCCCGATGCTCACCACTGGAATGATCGGCACCTTCGCCTTAAGTGCCAGTCTGATAAAGCCCTTGCGTTGGTAAAAATCCACTTTTTTCCGTTCCTTAAAAGGGCGGAAGCACTCCTTCTCACCGCCTGGATACACAAGAAGTGAATAACCACGCTCAAGAGCTTCAAGCGCCACATCTGGATCAGCCGGGATTGCTCCGATGCGAGGGAGTAACCAACTTAACAATGGATTATCTACCGCTACACTATGTGCTAAACCAAGGGCCCTGCGTGACGAGCCGAATTTCTTCCACCATGCGTAAAAAATCATCAACACTTCAAAAGCAAGCATGCCGTTATGATTGCCTACATATAACGAAGTCTGCTCAGGTATGTTTTCAAAGCCCTTCACATTGCAGCGGAAATAATACTTAAAAAGACCATCAAGAAATGGTTCAACCTTTTCTATGAAAGTCGGATCCACTTTGGAGAGTTCATTGAATATTCTTTTTCTTTGCGCTGCGCTTACCATTATTAGCAACCGTTCCATGACAACCCACCTCCACTATTCGATGAAGATGAGCCATAGAGTCATATCGGCTAATAATCTAGACGTCTGTAGAACCCCCGCGTGCCCACCCGCCAGTGATCCGGCACGTCAAATATGCCTTGATAAAACCGTCAATATCTCCGTCGAGAGCCTTCTCTGCGGTGCCAACCGAAAATCCAGTCCTGTGATCCTTAACCATCTTATAGGGGTGAAGCACATATGAGCGGATCTGACTACCCCAAGCGATTTCTTTTTTGGATGCCTCGATAGTAGCTTGACGTTTGCGTTCTTCCTCCAAATGTCTTTCGTAAAGCCGTGATCGCAGGATCTTCATCGCAATATCCCTGTTCTTCATCTGCGATCGTTCTTGCTGGCAAGCTACAACTATGCCAGTCGCGATATGCGTAATGCGAACCGCAGAATCCGTAGTATTAACCCCCTGCCCACCTTTCCCACCGGCCCGGTAAACATCAATCCTTAAATCTGCCGGATTAACAACCACCTCAAAATCATCATCCACTTCAGGCGTTACAAACACGCTTGCAAATGAAGTATGTCTGCGGGCATTCGAATCAAAAGGCGAAATGCGGACAAGCCGGTGAACACCGGCTTCAGACTTCAACAAACCATAGGCGTAACTTCCGGTAATACTGATCGTCGCGTTCTTTACCCCGGCCTCCTCACCGGCCAGCGCATCAAGAAGTTCGACCTTAAAACCCTTGTCTTGCCCCCAACGTTGGTACATTCGCATGAGCATCTGTGCCCAGTCCTGGGACTCTGTTCCTCCGGCGCCAGCGTTAATTGTAACTATGGCGTTTCTGGGATCGTCACGTTCCGATAGCATTTTATGAAACTCGACCTGGTCAAATCGAGGTACAAGATTGGCGATCATTTTGGAGGATTCTTCAAGTGCGGTTTCGTCTTTCTCGTCCTTCGCCAGCTCGAACAATGTCTGCGCGTCACTGAAGGCGCGTTCAAGTTCCTCGAATTCAGTAATCTCAGCCTCAAGCCGCGACTTTTCAGCGCTTAAGACGCTCGCAGTTTTCCTGTCGCTCCAGAAATTCTCGCGTGAAGAAAGTTCCGCTATTTCATCTATGCGGCGTTTTTTACGAGGGAGGTCAAAGAGAACCTCGTAGGAAATTAAATTTCTCGCTCAATACCAAAAGCTGCTCGGAAATCTCACCTGCTGTAATCATATATAATCACCTACTATCATCCCCGCTTACCGGAATATGCTTGTTTAATCAAGCCCGCTGCTGTTCTCGCTGAGCGGCGGCCTCGTTTATTTAAAATCCGTTCTTCCCATCCTGCCATGGTTCGCGCGCCAGCCAAGCCTTTTACGTGATCCAAACCAAGCAAATGTAAAAGTCCATGGACAAGAAGAACATCAAGCTCATCCGTTGCCGCATGTCCGAGAAGCTTAGCCTGGCGCTTAAGAACCGGGAGGCAAATTATGATATCGCCGAGATAGCCGCTTTGTCTAAAAATCCCGTGTGCGGGAAAGCTAAGCACATCGGTTTCCGCCATTTTCCCTCTATAAACCGTATTGAGTTTTTTAATCACGGCGGAACCTACGATAGCAACCGACACTTTCCAGCCCTCGACAGGGCCATGCTTGGCGAGAGTCTTAAAGCTGCGGGCTTTTCGGATTAAACTTTTCAATCTTGAATCCGCTATGGCCTCCCATTGTGGCCATTTATTAGACATCATATCAAAATGCATGATATCAGACATTCATGTCAGGCGAAAAAAAATCAATCGA
Source organism: uncultured Bacteriovoracaceae bacterium (assembly GCA_964358645.1). Classification (GTDB taxonomy): domain Bacteria; phylum Bdellovibrionota; class UBA1018; order UBA1018; family UBA1018; genus JBBTDV01. Next base: position 2,719 of record CAYHPW010000034.1, read on the forward strand.
ATCATTCATGAAGTTAATAGAAACCGTGCGTAAATTAAGGTCACCTGAGGGCTGCCCATGGGATCTCGCTCAAACACACCAAACGCTAAGGCAATATCTCGTCGAGGAAACATACGAAGTCATCGACGTTCTAGATCGCATTGATTCATCCGAAAAATTAAGTGACGATAAATTATGCTCCACGTTTCGTGAAGAACTGGGCGACCTGCTGATGCAAGTGCTCATTCATTCGCAATTAGCTTCTGAGCAAGGGCGTTTCGATATTTTTGACGTGGCGGAGGGCTTGAATGATAAGCTAATCAGAAGACACCCGCACGTCTTTGGAACTGCAAAAGCAGATTCGCCTGAAAGCGCTTACAAAAACTGGGAACAGCAAAAGGCAAAAGAAAAAGCCACACAGCACGACTCAGGCCTACTGGCCGGACTGCCTACACATATCCCAGCCCTTCAGCGGGCGACACGCATAATTGAAAGGGCGACCAAGGCGGGCTTTCAGTGGTCTGATTTGGAGGGCCCGATTGCGAAAGTCGAGGAGGAACTAGGTGAGCTTAAAACGGAGTTAAAAAAATTCCAAAAAGAGAGCCAAAAAGAATGTAAAGACGCAGACAACGCTGAAGCTAGGAAAAAAATCGAAAACGAACTCGGCGATCTGCTGTTCTCACTTTGCAATCTTGCATATCTGGTGAAAGTCAATCCAGAAGACGCCTTACGTGAAATGCTAAAGCGGTTCGAAATACGCTTCCGCCATGTGGAGGCACGGCTTAAAGAGCACGGAAAGACTTTTGAGCACTCAACTCTCGAGGAGATGGACCGTTATTGGAACGAGGCAAAGAAAGAAGGGAAATAGCCGCAGTGAAAATATGGGGACTAACCGGCGGTGTGGCATCCGGAAAGTCCACCGCCGCGAAATTTTTTAAACAGGCCGGCATACCTGTCGTTGATGCAGATGCCATAGCAAGGGAGCTAAGCCAAAAAAAGGGTGCCGCGTATCCAGCTATACTTAAGCGTTTTGGGACTGCTGACAGAAAAAAACTGAGAAAACTTGTGTTTTCAAACGAAGCCGCGCGAAAAGATCTTGAAGCTATTCTTCACCCGCTAATACAAGCTGAAAGCAAAAAGCGTATCTCAGCCCTCAGCGCCCCCCATGTTATCTATGAAGCAGCACTTCTAGTTGAAAAAGAAAGATATAAAGACCTGGCTGGCCTCATCGTAATCGATGCACCAAGAGAACTTAGGAAAAAACGCTTAATAGAAAGAAACAAAATAAGCGCCTCAATGGCGGAACAAATACTCGACTCACAGATATCGGATGAAGCAAGACGCGCCGCCGCGACAGCTGTGATACAAAATTCAGGTACACTCGAAGAACTAAGAGAAAAAATCACATATCTCATCGTTAAACTTTTCAAGTAGCCGCCTTACTACTTTACAACACTTCCAATCTTCCGTAGTCTGATTTCACACAAGTAAGACACACGAGAGGTGTTTGTGAATCACAAACAAAAAAAATTACTACTGGTTGGCAGTATCTTAGCGGCATTCCAATTTAATGCGTGTAATATCTTTGATCCGGTTGACAACCCGAGCGGTGATATACAGAACCTGTCAGCCGCGCGCGCCTGTTTTGATCAAGGCGACTTCGAATGCGCGACCGAACATTACGGCAAACTGTCATCGTCATATTCAGAGATAGCCTCGAGCGAACTCGCGTTTAAGATACTCGATGAGAATGGCGCCACAATGGGCGCGTTCATGTCATCTTTTGGGAAGGGACTTTCGGGTCTTGGACCCGCGCTCACCAAGCTGACTTCCTCACTCTACAGTGCGGGCGGGCCAGCCGGGGTGGCAAAACGCCTTGCTATTTTTAATGCATTTAAACAAATCGATAATATCCCAAACAATATTGAACTTCGCGGGATGGTCCGTTTCGTCACGGCAACAGTCATGGCAGCGGAGCTTCTAGCCGAGGATGCGTCAGGCGATGGGGTATTCAGAGAGCGGGATCTTGTTGCTGACCCCAGTGTGTGCGAAGAACAAACAACAACGGATTGCCTATCTACATCTGAAGGACGCACTGCCTGCGCCAAACCTTCAGGAAAGAACCTTGTCACAGGCACGCAACTAAATACCGGAAACTTCCTTTCGCAAGCCACAGTCGAACAAATGAGCGCAACCGAACCTACACTCTATATGCTGCATGCAGCGTTCGAGGAAGTTAACGTGGCTACAGCAGAAATAATATTTGGAGGAACACTAGGGAACGCCGTTACTGACTTTGTCATGCAATTGGTTACCCCCACTGCTAGGAGCAGTTTGAGTACCGGCGTACCAGGCTCGGATGAAAGACCTTGTTACCGTTATGGTCTACTCAAAAACAAACTGGGGTCAAGCGAATGAAAAAAATATTGTCGCTTAGAGTTAGCCTCTTCTTAGTAATTGCTTTTTTTGTTTGCGAAAACTATTCATTCGCACTTGATCAAATTATCCGGCCTTACCAGGGTGTGCGTACCTCTGGCATGGGAGGAGTAAGACTCACCACCGGTCTTTATGACGAAAATTTTTTTGGTAACCCGGCCCGCGTGGTATCGAATCCGTCATTTCGCATGACGATTTTTGACCTCATGACGGAATTTAACGGCAACTCCATACAAACCACGAAAGATCTTCTTAGCGGCGGCGATGTGTTGCAAAAAATAGGGGACACAGCAGGCAAAAACAATCATGGGCGTGTACAAACAACGTTCCCATTTTCCTTTTACCTCCCGGCCAAGGGTGACCGAAAAATGTCTTACGCCTTCGGCATAATCTCAAGCGCACAATTTGACGTGGATTTGAGACGGAGCTTCAATATCTCACCGCAAGCGTTGTTTGACTTCGGACCTGCATTCACGATTGGCAGGAGATATCTGAAAGATGACGTCCTCGCCGTGGGGCTTACACCGCATATTACATACAGGCTCGCATCCGAAAAAAATTACAGCTTTGTTGATCTCATAAAAGGTCTTTCTCTTTCGCCATCACACAGCGGCGGCGATGGTGCAATGCTTGATATAGATATCGGAGGCACGTATGACCTTCCGTTTACGTGGAAAGAATTCAAATTCATCAGTGGAGCCGCCATCAATAACTTTCTCGGGGGGAATTACTCAAACCTTGGCCTCTCCATGCTGAACACTGGCAACAAACCAACTCCCCAGCCGCGTAGCCTCGGGTTCGGAATGTCAGCCAACAGACCCACGCTCTGGCGATTTAAAGATGTCGTATTTGCGCTTGAATTCACGGATATCGGGAACAACCCTGACGGCGGCATGTTTCGCACTGTGCATTTAGGCGGAGAAGCGCGATATGGTGTATGGGCACCGCGATTGGGGATTAATCAAGGTTACTTCACCGCGGGTCTCGGAGTGGATGTACGATACTTCACATTTGATTTCGCCACATATGGCGAAGAACTGAGCCTTAATCCCGGGTTGCTTGGTGATCGCAGATACGCATTCCGCATATCACTAGGGATTTAAAATATAAAAATCACGTTCAAGAACCGCAAGATTCCGCATCCGCCAAGCCTCTAGCCAGAGCGGATGGCCGTCGTCTGATTTACCCTGGGTTCTCCACTTCTTCCATATCTGTAAATTAAATGAGCGCCCAGGAAATGCAGCTTGAATTACTGAAAGTGCTTCCTTGGAAGGCACTAAAACCGTCCCGCCTCTAGATATGACTTGGCGTAGTTTGTTTTCATCATGAATGCCGTACACATCTGCCTTGACCCAGAAATTGAGGATTCCCCACTCGCTCCAGATATTCCGCTGTAAATTATAATAACCTAAAGAGTGTCTATTTCCTTTTTGCGCAAGATAACCGCGCAAATCGATGAGTTCACGTTCACCAATCGTAGTGCCGAGCACTGCAATGGCTGCTATTATCCCGACAGAACTGATGGCTAGTGCAAGCGGTCGGAAAACCCTGGCAGCGGCACCAAAGAAAAAGAAACCAAGAGCGCTAAACAGGCTCCCTAACCAGATAAAAGTCAAAAGCCACTGCGGCCACCACTCGGGGAGCGGCCAGAACCTGATCGCGACCGCGCTGACAGCGGTGGCAAATAATAAGCAGATAAGAGAAGTGCAAAAAAGCGACACACGGATGATTGAGGTCTGCATTGTTCCAGGCGCATGCAGGAGTAGTGTAACCAGAACCACCACGGCGCCTATGGCTGGGAGGTTGTAATTTTCAAGCCTGTAAGGATGCATGATGAAGAAAACTACGCTTGGAAGTAAAAAGGAAATACTTAGAAAAAAAAGGCGGCGCTTGTTTGTGTTTAAAAACACTTCACGCAATAAAAACGGCAGCTTTAGATACGCAACAATTGCAAGCAGTGCCCAAGGAAGAAGATAATAACTGAAAATCGGGACTACCGGGATCGACCAATGCTGGTGCGTGGCTGTTTTATTGACGATTTCTTTCATGATATATAGTGCAACGAAGTTTGCGTGATCAAAAAAATATGCAGGCGCAAAACCCAAGAGGCAAATCGCAACGCCGGTCCCTATAGCCAGCCAGGTTTTAGGATTTATGAGTCGATTGAGTAACTCACCTGTCAATAACCAGAACAAAAAAGCGGATATACCTAGAAGAAAACTGTGAAGTGGGGCTTTTACCAGCCCGGTAAGGCCGACAACCATCCAAAAGACGAATCCATCGCGCTCCATCGGCAGTCTGCTTAGCAGAAACATCGCAATGGCAAAAAGGCCGGCCAGTTCCACGTCCATCTGGCTGATATAAGCATGCGTGTAAATGCCGACCCCAGTCGCAAAGAAAAAACCAGCCCATACTCCGGTCCAGTCCGCACCTGGAAGATTGCGTCTTATCACGCTGAATACGGCTAGCGACCCTAGTACTACCATGACAAGATTCATGTACAGGATCGCCCACGGGGTCTTGCCAAAGATAATGATACCAGCACGGGTGAGAATAGGATGTAGTGGGCCTTTGTAATAGTCAGGCACGTCTTGCAAGGTTTGCACAAACCACCTGCCATCCCTCTCCATTTCAATGACTTGCGAGACATAAACCTTTTCATCGCCGGCGGTACGGACAAAACGCTTCCCCATAAAAGGCAGGTAAACCACCGCGATCAAAAGCAGCAAAACCACTACAGCGGAGTAAGATCGTGTTTTTGTAAAAAATCCCGACATAAAGTGCAAGCATACTACCATATTTTATGTGGTGATAGATGAAAAGCCCTGGTATACTACCTTGTCCGCGCCGTTAACGGCAGGACACCAAGATGTTATTCTATAGCCAGATAAAAAAAGAATTTTCGCAGGTCACGTGGCGGCGTGGTCAGCTTTATTTCCACGAGGAGCGCGTGCAAAACGTGCGTCTCGAACGCGACATCGTGCTTGCTCAGGTACAAGGGACGAGTGAACAGGCCTACGAGACCGCTCTGGTCATGTCTCGAGGGACGATATCCAATTCCAAGTGCTCATGCCCGGCGCACAGGGTGTATGAAACACATTGCAAGCACATAGCCGCGCTTAGCATTTGGATCGTCGAGAGAGGGAGCCTCCTAAGGGCCGGTGTTGGTGCATCTAAATTAGGTGTGGCTGAAAATGACCGAAATCTGGTTCTCAAGTCTTCTGAAAAAGTCACGACAGACGTGAGGCTGAAAAAACTTCTTCAATCACATCCCGTGCTGTTAACCAGCCAATTTTTACTGCGCAGGGATTTGCTAGCCGGCTTCGTGGAGTGCAAGAACGGGACTAGTGTAATAAAAATTCCAGTTACATTCATAGAAGCGGCCGCACTTAAAGAGCATGGGCAGGAAGCTGAACACGAAAGCGCGACTGTTTCATATATAGAAGCTGAAGCCGTAGCCTACGTTAGAGGATTTTTTCAGAATAAGGCAATGGTCGCCGTGTCCATAGAGCCAGCGATGCGTTACACCGATCCGGAAAACAGCGTGACCCAGGTGCAGACCTTAAACTATCTAACGAGGGAGCGCGAACCAGGCACGTGGAGAACAGCTCAGGGCGCGCTTATAAAGCTTAAGAATGAAGCAGTTCCTGTATTAGGGAGCATAAATTCAGCAAAAATAATCCATCAAGGCCAGGCGGCATTACAGAATCTGGCCGCGCTGTTGACAAGCCGTGATCGCGACCAGTTGGTTTTTCACCAGGCCGTTGATCTCGAGGTGGATAATAATCCGCTCAAACTTATGTCTTTCAAGATTGGTAAGAAGACCGACAAGACACGTTCGATTCACTATGAATTCAAAAGCAACTCAGGTGGAAGTGCTTTGACGTCGCATGAAATTGAACGACTAGCCAACGAGGGCCGTGTTTCTGACGAATATGTATGGAAAGGCGATAAGATTTATAAGCTAGGTACATCACTTTCCCGCCTGGCACAATATGCAAACAGGAGTGGAATTGCTACAGCCGAAGGCGAAGATGGCGAATCATCAGTTGCTCTTGCGGTTGGCAAACTTTATGACCATGGAGACCACCCGCTTCATCCTATCACTGCATACAGGCTTAGCCTTGAACTTGGTGTTGAGAATTTTGATGTTGACGCCGATTGGCTTGAGTTCCACGAGTGGCGCAAAACATTCGAGAAAAAACGTATAGCCGCTTTACCTAAGATCGAATACGGCTTTCAGTTAAGGGATTATCAGAATAACGGCCTCTCATGGATGTGGAGTCTTTATCACAGAGGGCTGTCCGCTTTGTTGGCCGACGACATGGGGTTAGGCAAAACCCACCAGGTCTTGGCTTTTTTAAGCAGCATTTATTATTCAAAACGTACGAGACCGAAAGAGCCGTCCCTGGTGGTTGCGCCCACATCAGTTGTAACCGCATGGGTTCAGAAGCTTACTAAATATGATACCGGCCTGATTTGGCATGTATTTCACGGGAAGAGCCGAAAACCCCAGAAATCCGACACACAAGTCGTTCTGACCACTTATGGCATTTTACAACGAGAGCCTAACCTAAGAGATATGCAATGGCACACTGTCATGCTTGACGAGGCCCAGGCCATAAAAAATCCAGGCACTTTGAGCGCCAGGTGCGCAAGATCGCTGAAGGCCAAATATAAAATCGCCATGACCGGCACGCCTGTCGAGAACCAGGCTGTCGATCTATGGTCCATAAACGAATTCCTCCTGCCAGGCTATCTAGGTTCCCTGGCGCGCTTCAAGCGACTTTATGGCTTCAGCCGGGAGCTCGAAAGCAAACAACAAGCCGACACACTTAGAAGAATGGTATCTCCTTTCTTGTTGCGAAGAACAAAAGCTCAGGTGCTTAAAGAGTTGCCGGAGAAAACTGAGGAAGTCATGCATTGTGAAATGACTCCGGTCCAGGACAAGGCTTACCACGCTTATTTGATAAGCGACGAAGCTAAGCGCGTGCGTGAAAACTTAAAGAACGGCGAAAAGGTTGATTACGCAAGCATCCTTGCTCTTCTTACGAGGCTAAAACAGGTTTGCGATCACCCAAAGTTGCCTGAGCTTAGCTCATGTAAAAGCGGTTATGCCAAAAAATTAAAATCAATTGATCCAAAAAACTCCGGTAAATGGGAAACATTTGAAGAGATTTTAAACGAAGCGCTGGGTTCGCAACTAAAGATTGTGGTGTTTACCCAATATCTTGGGGTAATTGATATCATCAGCAAGTTTTTAAAAGAGCAGGGTATAGACCATGAGCAACTCCGCGGTGATACCACTGATCGTTCAAAGCGGATCGATCGTTTCAGCAATGACCCTGGGTGCAAGTTGTTTTTATGCAGCCTGCTCGCTGGAGGGTTAGGTATTGACCTGACCGCCGCAAGCGTTTGCATCCATATTGACAGGTGGTGGAATCCTGCAAAGGAAAACCAGGCGACCGACCGCTTGCACAGAATCGGTCAAACACGCGGTGTGCAGATATTCAAGCTGCAGATACCTGGAACGGTTGAGGATAGAATTGCAAACATCATCGCGTCCAAGGTTGCGCTATCCGGCGCTCTGGTCGAAGAGTCGTCCGTCGGGCTCAAGACTTTTTCACGTAAGGAGCTGTTGGAGATTTTGAGTCCATAAGCTCTTGCTATACCACTGCATGCTGCGCGGATTTTAAATATGATTCAAGGTTCATGCGGTCACGACGCTTCAGATTAACAAACTGTACAGCAAATCCGCTTGGATATTGCCCTCTTGACTCTATTGAATGGCGTACGACGACAGCCATACATGAAATAGCCCAATAATTATTTATATTAAGTTTAAGAACGCATTGTGTACCAATCGGAATATCCATGAACAATGTCTTTTGTGGCAATTTTACGGCCGGCGCGTTTGGCATTGCTATAAAAGCGCCGCTTTTTGAAAGGTCAAAAGTTTCTGTCACGATCACATCACCGCCAGGTGGTTTGACATTCGCATTAACGCTTATCCTTAAACGCGGAGCATTCCGCCACCAACGTAGATTGGGATCGCTGAAAAGCTGACTTGTTTTTTCGGCGAAAAAGAATATGTAACAGAGCAGGGCAGCCATTACGACTATCGTCCAAAAGGCAAGATAGGCCTTGCTGTCGGAGGCCGCCGTCAGCCAGTTGCTCCATCCTATTACAAACATGAATGCCGGCATAGCCACCCAAGCCCAGAGTGAGGCGGTGTAAACAAGATAAGAGAATATTATTGCAATTGAAATAGCCACCCAGTTAAGGAGCGATATACTTGTAAACAATATCGCTGGGTCGGATGGGATTTCGCCTTGTTGAACTTGTATCTGCAACGGCACTGAAATGGCTACAATCAAAGCACATGCCACCAATAGAAATATCTGTATAGGACGCTTCTTCACAATCCTCTTATCGGCAAAACCGCGGGGGAATTTAGATATTCCAAAAAATTCAAAGACCTGCTAGGGTTCTTGTTAGATTTTTAACACTTAAAACGAGGACTTGATCCGGTGGGACAGGTACCCAATAGACATTATCTAATCGTTGGTGACGGCAAGGTTGGTCGCCATTTTTCTGAATATTTCAGGTTAGCTGGAGTCCGCTTCAGGGGCTGGTCACGCAGTGTTAAACAACGCGAATGTATAACCCTTGAAGCCGCATTGGAGCCGTGCGACACAGCCCTCCTCCTGATTTCTGATTCAGCTATCGAACAATTCATAAGGCAACACTCTTGCCTTGGTGGAAAAAAACTTGTGCATTTCTCAGGCAGCCTGGCGACTCATCTGGCGCTAGGCATCCACCCGCTGATGACATTCGGCCCTGAGGTTTATGATCTACCGACCTACGAAGACATCCCGTTTGTTTGTGAAAAAGCGGTTGAATTCACGGATATTTTTCCATCCCTCAAGAACCCGCATTTTTATGTGCAACCTGAACTTAAGCCGCTTTATCACGCGTTATGCGTGATGAGCGGGAACTTCACCACATTGCTTTGGCAGAAACTGTTTACGGAATTCGAAAATCGGCTCGGCATTCCACGCCAGGCTGCAATCCCGTATTTAAGACAAACAGCAAAAAATCTGGAAGCCAAGGGGCTCAACGCTCTGACAGGCCCACTGCAACGTGGTGATCGTGGAACCATAGCCAAAAACATAGCCGCGCTAGAGGGCGATCCATTCCAAGAAATTTACAAATCAGTGGCCAGTGTTTTTGCCACAAAACCAACTGAAAGGGACAATACGAAGGAAACCACATTATGATTAACGTACTTGATTTCAGGCAGATGAAGATCGAACGCCGCAAAATTTCAATGGTAACGGCCTATGACTACTGGAGCGCGAAAATCGTGGACAAAAGCGACATTGATTGTGTTCTTGTGGGTGACAGCGCCGCGATGGTGATGCATGGCTACCCTTCAACCGTGCATGCGACTACTCAAATGATGTCCATGCATATCAGAGCGGTGGCAAGAGGATTGGCGAAAAAATTTCTTATAGGCGACATGCCTTTCCTCTCCTTTCGTAAAGGGGTGGCGCCAGCCATGGAATGTGTCGACGAACTCATGAAAGCCGGTGCCCACGCGGTCAAACTCGAGGGTGCATGGGGCCACGAGGAAATTATACGAACAATCACTCAATCAGGCATCCCGGTCATGGGGCACATCGGCCTTACGCCGCAGTCAATACACCAATTCGGTGGGTTCAGGGTCCAGGGGCGCGATGAAAGGGCGGCAAATGACTTGATCGCACAGGCAAAACGTCTTGAGGAATTAGGGTGTTTTTCCGTGGTGCTTGAGTGCGTGCCCGCACCTGTTGCGAGTGCTATCACGGATTCGCTGTCTATCCCGACAATCGGTATAGGAGCGGGTCTGGACGTGGATGGTCAGGTCCTCGTGTTGCAAGACCTCCTCGGAATGGATTTGTCATTCAAGCCAAAATTTCTTAAGCATTTCCTCGAAGGCGAGAGTGATATCTCAGGCGCATTGAATAGATTTCATTCTGAGGTTCAGGATAAAACATTTCCAACCAAAAGCGAGAGTTACACATGATGCGTGTTTTAGAATCAATTGAAGAATGGCTGCGGTTCAGGAACTCTTCTTGTTTTTTCTGCAAGACACTAGGCTTTATTCCTACTATGGGCGCGCTTCACGACGGTCATATAAGCCTGGTTGAACGAAGCATTTCTGAAAATGACTTCACACTTGTAAGCATATTCGTGAACCCGACGCAGTTTGATGACAAAAGAGATCTTGAAAAATATCCACGCACAATCGAATCAGACCTCGGCATGCTCGGCGATGCTGGCGCGCATTTCGTCCTAACCCCAAGGTATGAAGATATCTACGCTGATGGCTACAAATACCGTGTTACTGAAAGTGAACTCAGCAAAGTGCTTTGCGGTGCCCACAGGCCTGGCCATTTTGATGGCGTATTGACGGTTGTTATGAAGCTCCTTAATATTGCTTCCGCTGACCGCGCATATTTCGGAGAAAAAGATTATCAACAATTGCTATTAATAAAAGGCATGACTGAATCATTTTTTATGAAAACTACCATAGTGCCTTGTGCTACGTCGCGAGAAACCGACGGACTTGCGCGGAGTTCACGGAACCGGCTTCTAAGTAAGAATGACAGGCAAAAGGCAAGTTTGTTTCACGATATCCTCGCATCAAAACGCCTGATAGGCGATGTTGCGGAACAATTAAGAGGCTTTGGTTTTGATGTTGATTATATTGAAGAGCGCTTCGGCCGCCGCTTCGGCGCCGTAAAGCTCGGCAAGGTAAGGTTGATTGACAATGTCCCGATCTAAAGTTCTTTTCAAATTAAGCGGCTCGATAGCCTGCTATAAGGCATGTAATGTAATTTCAAAACTTGTGCAGGAAGGTTTTGAAGTCCAAACTGCTTGTACGGAAAGCGCATTACAATTCATCGGCCCAGCAACGCTGGTAGGGCTTACCGGTAAGCCCGTCTTCACCGACGGTTGTGAAAGCGGGCGGATGCTCGACCATATCTGGCTGGCAAAATGGGCGGACATCGCGGTCTTGTGCCCAGCAACGGCTAATTCCATAAACAAAATCGCAAACGGCATCGCGGACAACGCCATCGGTAACTTGTTCCTCGCTTACGACTTAAAAAAACCATATATCGTGGCACCGGCGATGAACTCAGCAATGCTGGCGCATCCCGCGACTGCGGCTTCGCTTGAAAAATTAAAGCAGTGGGGGATCACGGTACTTCCAACAGGCACGGGGAGACAAGCCTGCGGGGACATTGGTCCAGGAAGGATGCTTGAGCCTGACGCTATCTTTCTTGAAATAATCAATGCGATAAACAATCGCGAGAATAGAGCATGAAAGTCATCATAACCTCTGGCGCGACAATGGAACACATAGACGACGTAAGGTTCATAACCAACATGAGCACCGGAGGGACAGGCGCGGTCATGGCGGATTATTTCTCTTCGAAAGGGCACCTGGTGACTGTTTTATCCGCAACAGGTTCGATAAGGCCTAAAGGTAGCTGTGAACTTCATGAATTCAGCGATTTTCGCTCACTCAATGAACTTTTAGAAAATTTATTAAGAAGCGCGAACTTTGACGTCATTATCCATGCTGCCGCGGTCAGCGATTATTCCATAGAAAGCGTGTCGGCTGGTGAAGAGATTCTCAGGCCAATCGAGCTTAAAAAAATAAATTCGGATACGGAAAATATTACTATCTCGCTAAAAAGGAACTTCAAAATAATAGAGCGGCTTTTATCTTATTCACAGACCGGCCCGAGGCGCGGTAGACCGATCATTGTCGCATTCAAATTAACAAACACCGCGGACGCTCACGAGCGCTTACAAAAAATAAAAAAACTTTTTTCAAGTGGGGCTGTGGATCTTGTCGTACATAATGACTTTAGAGACTTGCATAAGGAAGCTGGCCCAAGCTTGTTCACGATTTACATGACTTCCGGCGGAGAACCTCATGAGAAAGCGCGCAGCATTGGTAGAACGGCCCTAGCTGCTGATCTTGAAAGAATCACTAAGACAATAATGGAGGTACACGATGATTCTGGCTCTTGATGTTGGTAATTCACAGATACATGGCGGCGTATTTAATGAAGATAAGCTTAAGTTCCAGTTCAGGAAGACCACCAACAATGAGAACACTTCCGACGAGCTTGGTACTTTCTTCAGAGTGGCGCTCAGGGAAAACGGCCTTGACCCACAACAAGTGCGGCACATAGCCATTTGCTCGGTGGTGCCGGACATCATACACTCGCTTCGCAGCGCTTGCATAAAATATTTCGATATACAGCCATTCGTGCTCCAGGCCGGAGCAAAAACAGGGCTCAACATCAAGTATAGGAACCAGCTTGAAGTTGGCGCCGACCGCATCGCCAATGCGATAGCAGCTACACATCTTTTTCCTGGTAAGAATGTGATCGTTGCTGACTTCGGCACCGCAACGACATATTGCGCGGTAACTAAAGAGAAAGAATATCTCGGTGGCCTGATCATGCCAGGGCTGCGGATCTCCATGGAAGCTCTTGAATCTAATACGGCGAAACTCCCGGCCGTTGAGATCGCCCCCCCGCCAGAAATCGTTGGACGCTCTACTATCGAAAGCATTCAGTCCGGGTTATACTTCGGCCATTTGTACGCATTTAAAGGGATCACACAGCATATAAGAAAACAGTATTTTAACAACGATGGTGTAGTCCTGGTCGGGACCGGAGGATTCTCTAGGCTGTTTGAAAGGGAAAAACTCAAAGAAAAACTCTTTGATGCATTAGTCCCGGAGCTTGTCCTAATCGGCCTCCAGCGCGTCTTGATGATAAATAGCTGATATCGGCACGTTATATAAACTGTCTACTGCGCAGAAACTGTCAAATGTTTATACGTTCATGGAGTGAACATATGTTTAAATTGCTTGTATCATTCATTTTTAACTAACGTATAAATAGCTGATTTTATACAAGATCATCTGGTACGTAGTTTGTAATACTCCTTAACTAAGAGTGAGGAGAAATTAAAATGAAAAACATTTCAAAAAATATATGCAAGATACTTGTTTTGGCTGGAATTCTAACCCAGTTCTTGGCTTACACAGCTATTGCTGGAGAGAAAAAAACCGGGGAAGCCCAATCCGCATCTTGTGAGCAAGTTGCAACACAAGATGAAGTCACGAGCGAGCAGGAAGCAGCTCCTTATAAGCATGCAGACCACAGCACCGTCGCTGCGACAGCAGAATAATTTTTGCATAAAAACTTAGCAATCGCTAGTGCTCAACCATGGCCCGTGTTGCTGACATAATCAATTGAACCGAGTTCCTCGCGCATTATTCTGAGACACTGCTGCCTCTGCGCACTGGCCTCATGCGTGCGGCCTGATCGTGTAAGAGCTACAGCCAATTCATCATGCAGATCCTCGCGCAGTGGATCCTGCTTTAGCGCGCGCCTTAGGCATCTGATGCTGTTTGCATTATCACCGAGGCCGGCGTACAACTTAGAAAGCCTGACTAGTGCGTCTATGTAGTCTTTTTCAAATTCAAAACGGTCGTTATTACACCATTCTGCATAGGGCTCGTCTTCAAAAAGACTGCCGGTGTAAATCCGAACGGCCTCCTCGAGACGATCTATTATTTTCCTGGCATCACCATCACTGCGGCCCGTGCGCGCCGCGTGCTCCATTAGTTCACGAAAACGTGAAACATCGATGGACACTCCCGGTGCCTTAGGATCAAACATATAATTTTCGCCGTTGTTAAGCACATAACGCCACAAGCGCTTCTTGGGATCGGCTTCAATTACATTACGGAGCGAATGTACTACGCCGTGCAAACGATTAAGTCTTATATCCTCAGGTTCCTCGTCATCCCACAGCCAGTCAATCAGGCGATCACGATGAATGGGCCTTCCGGCATTCAAAACCAGTATTTTAAGGAGTGTGATTGATTGACGTCTGTTGAATTCCTGTGGAGCAACTACACGCCCATCAATGCGGAGCTCGAAGCCGCCGAAACATTTTATCTCGACACTCCTGCTGGTAATTTGTCGGCCTACTGCCATTGTGCCACCGGTGCTGAAAAGTCCAGCAGGAAGTTTTGCGGACACTTCCTGAGCAGCTATCCGTAAAGGAACAAAAGATCTCATCATGTATGAATGGTATGAATGGGAATCTGGATCGCGCTTCCTATAGCCAAGCAGCGCCATACCGCCGATGGACACGCCGTCGCCGATCGGAACATGGCATACGGCTTCGCCATCAGGTTTTTCAATCAAAGTAATAGATGGTTTGCTTTGATGTATAGTGTTATCCGAAATGGCTGCGTTACAAGTGACCAGGCCTTTTTCGGCATGAGATAAAATATTTTTTGTTCTTGGATCCCACAAGACAAGGCTGCCAAAGTCAGCGCTACCAGTTTTAATAAGAAACTCCAGTATAAATCCTGCGGCCTGATTAGCCTGATTGGGGGCTCCCCATTTTTCGAGGTTTTTTAAGCTAAGCAATGAATTCTCACGAACGGCCCAGTACGCGGAGGCGATAACTTTGCTCAACGGCTGGACCAACATTGAGATCGCCATCGAGAGATTATCGGTATCGATGTCACTTCGCTTCCAGGCTAGGTCAAAACAACCAAGAGGCTTGCCGTCAAACCCTGGTATCGGAGCGCTGACAAATGAGTGAATACCTTTATCCGTAACAGCTTTTCTAAGAAATCTCCTGTTTTGCCCGAGATTTCTTGTGACGACCAGCCGCCGCCTGGCATAAGCGGTGCCAGGAAAACCGCTATCTGACTTAAAACTGGTCTTGGTGAGGAGTTCATCTTTATCCGGCCCCACGCATGCGCACATCAGGACTTCATCGGTTTTGTGTTCTGAAAGAAAAACCTCGGCATCGTCGGCACCGAATGCCGAGCACAAGAACTCAAGAAGCTCTTCTAGACCTTCATGAAAATTTGCGGGGTTCACCGGAACGGACGCAAGGTTGGCAATTATATCCATGACCTGCACACGTTTTCCGTCATGTATCTCCAACTTTTTTTTGGAAAGCTCCGCGAAATTCAAATTAATCCCCTCTCAACAGCCGTTAAATATCACACGACTTTGACGAGGGGAATTGAAAGATCGCCTTGTAGCGGCAACGGTTAAATAAGCTGAACCAGACAAGTTTAAAATACTGACACGGATAATTTCAAGCTTTGCTTCCTGGTGGGGTTGCGATAGGAAAACTCTTTTTAGGTCATTACGTTAAGTAAAGGCAAGGGGGAATCATGGTTGGAAAAGAGCAGACATACTTGAATTTTATAGGTGGCGAGTGGCGGGAGGGTGGCACCGGCAAATGGGAGTTAAACAGGAATCCCGCAAAACCAACACAGATAATCGGGAAAGCAACCTGCTCCACCCATGAGGATGTTTCTTTGGCTGTGCTTGCTGCACAAAAAGCGCAACGCGAATGGGCTGCTCGTTCGCGCCCGGCAAGAGGGGCATTCTTAGAAAAAGTCTCCAAACTGGTCCGCGAAAAACTTGATACTTTCGCAATGACCATGACAATCGAAGAGGGCAAGAATCTAAATGAAAGCAAGGGAGAGGTTTTAAAGAGCATTAATGTACTTGAGTTCATGGCATCAGAAAGCCGCCGCCCCATTGGCGAAGTAATCCCTTCAGAAATGCCCAATACGATGATCTATACCACGCGCGCGCCGCTTGGTGTTGTCGGCCTAATCACGCCATGGAATTTCCCACTATGTATTCCTGGATGGAAAATAAGCGCAGCTCTGATCGAGGGGAACACAATAATCTTCAAGCCGGCCAGCCTTACGCCTGCATGCGCATTGCTGCTGGTACAGGCCTTCCATGAAGCTGGCCTGCCACCAGGAGTATTAAACATGGTTTATGGATCTGGTTCCACGGTTGGAAATGCCATCGTTGATAATCCTGCGATTAAGGCGATTTCATTCACGGGATCGAACGAAGTAGGCGCCGAACTATATGCCCAAGCCGCAAAGAGGCTGGCGCACACACAGCTAGAGATGGGAGGCAAAAACCCAATCATCATACTTGCAGATGCCGACCTTGATCAGGCGGCTGAAGCGACGGTTACTGGCGCGTTCGGATCAACCGGCCAAAGGTGCACGGCCACTTCAAGGGTCATCATCGACAAAAAAGTCCACGGTGAATTCATGAAAAAGCTTTTGGAAAAAAGCCGCAACATAAAAGTAGGTGATGGGCTTGAAAACCCATCGGCTATGGGGCCGATAGTTGATGAAAAGCAGATGATCTCCGTCTTAAAAGCCATCGATACAGCGAAAAAAGAAGGGGCGAAACTTCTTTGCGGTGGCGGGCGCGTCGGGTCTGATTCTCCGGACAGTGGCTACTTCATCGCACCCACGATTTTTGATGACGTAAAACCTTCCATGAAGATCGCGCAGGAAGAAGCATTCGGCCCGGTCTTGAGCATTATTCAGGTAAGCGATTTTGATGAAGCAATAGAGGTTGCAAACTCGGTGAAATATGGGCTTTCTTCATCGGTATACACACGCGACATCCAGCGGATCATGAATTACGCCGACCGTATTGAAACAGGCATACTGCACATCAATTCGCCAACCGTTGGCGGTGAAGCGAATGCCCCGTTCGGAGGAATGAAAGCTACCGGTCTTGGTGGGCGCGAGATGGGCAGTACTGGACCTGAGTTCTTCCGGGAAATAAAGACAGTATACGTTGATTACAACGCCACAGTCCGCAAAGGTAATCTTTACTAAAAGGAACGAAAAAATTTGAGAAAGGGAAAAAAACAATGTCACGTAAAATTAAAGCAGGCTTGATACAGCTTGAATGCCGGATTGATACAAATGAATCTTGTGAAACAATACGAAAGGGTATGCTCGAAGCGCACCTGCCCTACATAGAGCAGGCGGCAAAGGCCGGGACACAGATTCTTTGTTTCCAGGAAGTGTTTACGGGGCCGTATTTCTGTCCTTCCCAAGACATCAAATGGTACGGGCTGGCTGAGGAAATCCCAAGTGGCCCTACCACGCGTGAAATGCAGGCGCTTGCCAAAAAACACCGCATGGTCATTATCGTTCCTATTTATGAACGCGAGATGAGCGGCGTTTATTACAACACTGCGGCGGTTATTGATGCGGATGGAACTTATCTCGGGAAGTACAGGAAAAACCACATTCCTCAGGTAGCTGGTTTTTGGGAAAAGTTCTTTTTCAAGCCAGGCAACCTTGGCTATCCGGTTTTCAACACCGCATATGCCAAGGTCGGCGTTTACATATGCTATGACCGCCACTTCCCTGAAGGGGCGCGCGCACTGGGCCTGAACGGAGCAGAAATCGTGTTTAATCCATCAGCAACAGTGGCTGGCCTTTCACAATACCTTTGGGAATTGGAGCAGCCAGCGCATGCGGCGGCAAACGGTTACTACATTGCAGCCATTAACCGCGTAGGTAAAGAGGCGCCTTGGAATATAGGCGAATTCTATGGTTCGAGCTACTTTGCAAACCCACGCGGAAAGATTATTGCCCAGGCATCGCCAAATGAAAGCCAGTTACTGACCGCTGAACTTGATCTGGACATGATAGATGAAGTGAGAAACCTATGGCAGTTCTATCGTGACCGCAGACCTGAAACGTACGGGGATCTCCTTAAATGAATAGCGGCGACATATCGACGGAGGAGATACTTAGGATCAGGCAGGCAAACATGCTTCCATCCGTGACCCACTATTACAGAAAACCTATTCACATCAAAAAAGCATCGATGCAGTGGGTTTGGGATATAGATGGTAACCGCTACTTAGATGCGTTCGGCGGCATCGTAACCATAAGCGCTGGGCATAACCACCCAAGGATTAAAAAACGCCTGCAAGCCTGGCTTGATGAGGATGGGCCTCAGCACACGACGGTATTTTACCTCTCGTCACCAATAGCCGAACTCGCGGCGAGATTAACTGCTCTCACACCGGATGGCTTGAAACGCGCATTTTTTACAAACAGTGGAAGCGAGGCAAACGAACTCGCCATCCTTCTGGCGAGGCAATATACCAAACGTCACGAGATAGTCGCTCTTAAACACTGCTACCACGGCGGCACCGCGGGGACACTTTCTCTTGTCGGACAGTATACGTGGAAATGGGGCGGGCCAAGCCTTCCCGGGGTTGTCCACGCGGCACAACCAAATTGCTATCGCTGTCCATGGGGAGCCCAAGCAGGATCATGCGCGATCGAGTGCGCCAATGATGTTGAAGAGACGATAAAGACTTCAACAACCGGCGCGATCGCAGCAATGATAGTGGAACCAATACAAGGAGTGGGCGGGTTTATCGTGCCTCCTAGGGAATACTTTCAGAAAATCCACGCCACGGTTAAAAAATATGGCGGTATTTATATTTCAGACGAAGTGCAGGCGGGAGTTGGACGCACGGGGACGCACTGGTTCGGCGTGCTTTACAACGGCATAATCCCAGACATGATGACAATGGCTAAGGGACTTGGCAATGGCGCATCGATAGGGGCGCTGGTGACCAGGGACGAGATATCCGAATCCATGCGCGGCAAAATACACTTCAACACATTTGCTGGTAACCCGTGGGCCACGATGCAAGCCTCTGAGACCTTGGCGATCGTTGAAGAAGAAAAAATGATGCAAAAAGCCGGCAGGCTTGGCGACATCATAATGTCCGGTCTTAAGGAAATCCAAAACGGATTAAAAATCCTGGGCGACGTCAGGGGCCGGGGTCTACTCATAGGCATCGAGCTCGTGAAAGACAGGAAAACCAAAGCCTATGGCACGGAAGAAACTCTCGAGCTTCTCGAACAGACGCGTGAGAGAGGGCTCCTGCTCGGCAAGGGCGGGCTTTATGGCAATGTGGTAAGGATTACACCTCCGATGTGTATAACTGAAGAAGATGCGCGAGACATCGTGCGCATTATCGCGGAGTCTTTAAAAGCTGTGGAAAAAAAGCTGGGGTACTAACATATGGCTAAATACATACGTGGCGGCAAAATAATAACCGCCTCCGACACATTTATTGGCGAAGTGCTTGTAAATGGCTCACAGATAGCGGCAGTGGGCAGTGACCTGCGCGGCATAGTGCCAGCCGGTGCCGAGGAAATCGACGCGACCGGGCTCTATGTCATGCCAGGCGGGATAGATGTGCATACGCACCTTGATCTGCCGTTCATGGGGACATCAAGCTCTGATGATTTTGAAACAGGCACGATTGCGGCGGCATGTGGTGGCACGACTTCAATCATTGATTTTGCGATCCAGGAAAAAGGACGCACCGTTACCGAAGCACTCAATAAATGGCACGAAAAGGCCGCAGGAAAAGCCGTTACCGACTACGGCTTCCACGTGGCGATAACAGATTTCAATGACAAGATCGCGTCTGAGCTGCCTGGTGTCGTCCGACAAGGGGTGACTTCATTTAAGTGTTTCATGGCCTACAAGGGAAGCTTGATGATCGATGACGGGCAACTTTTTAAATTGCTTTCGGAGGCCAGGAAATTAGGCGCGCTTATTTCACTTCATTGCGAGAACGGCGAAATAATCGACGTACTGACAAAGAAATTCCTTGGTGAAGGTAAAACCTCGCCTCTTTACCATGAGCTCGCTCATCCGGCCATCGGCGAAGGCGAAGCAACCCATCGTTCAATAGCGCTTTCGAGAATGGCAGGACACCCAGTCTATGTTGTACACATGAGCTGTGAGGAATCGTTGAAACACGTAAGGGAGAGCACGTTAAAGAACAATCATAAAGTATTCGCTGAAACCTGCCCGCAATATCTTGTCCTGGATAGAAGTGTATATGAAAAACCAGGATTTGAAGGCGCCAAATGGGTCATGTCACCGCCAATCCGCACCAGGCAGGATCAGGAAGCGCTATGGAGCGGGATTAGGAACGGATTCATACAGGTTGTGGCCACCGACCACTGCCCGTTTAACTTCTCAGGGCAAAAAGACATGGGGAAAGATTGTTTTGCAAAAATACCAAACGGCGCTCCAGGCATAGAGGACAGGCTTAATATACTTCACACTTATGGTGTGCTGGAAGGCAAGATTTCCCTTAACCAGTTTGTTGAAGTCACGGCGACAAATCCCGCGCGCATTTTTGGCATGTACCCGAAGAAAGGCACGATCGCTCCCGGCTCTGACGCTGATATCGTCTTGTTTGATCCAACCAAGGAAAGCATGATATCTTCAAAAAACTCCCATCATCGATGTGATTATTCCGCGTTCGAGGGATTCAGGCTGAAAGGGAAACCAGCAGGTGTTTTGATACGCGGCGCCTGGGCCTTAAAGGATGGCGATGTGAAGATTAAACGTGGTTTTGGCCAGTTTCTGAAACGCGATGCCATTAAGTAGTACACAGAAGTGATTTACATAAGTGATTTAATGACGTGAGGTTAACTGCAATGCCAACTAAAGAAACATTGGCTGACCTGCTTAGCCAGAAGAGGCCAGAAGACAGGCTTGAAAACAAATTTTCAGATTTTAAAAAACCTCTTAACCATACCGAGGCTGAAATCGAAGCGCATCGTTGCATCAACTGCTACGACGCCCCATGCACGCATGCCTGCCCCACATCGATTGACATACCTAAATTCATCAGGAGAATAGCCTCAGGTGATGTTACAGGAGCTGCAGGAACTATCTTGGAATCAAACATCCTGGGACTATCCTGCGCGCACGCCTGCCCGACAGAGGTTCTTTGCGAGGGAGTCTGCGTTTTAAAAACATTAAGCAAGACACCGATAATGATAGGCCGCCTGCAGCGTTACGCTGTTGAACAAGCATATGAAAAGGGCACGCGGTTTTTCCATGCGGGGAAGCCGACCGGCAAGCACGTGGCACTTGTAGGCTCGGGCCCGGCATCACTATCCTGCGCGCATGAGCTTAAGCGGCTTGGCCACGATGTAACCATTTTTGAAAAATCCAGCTTGCCTGGCGGGCTTAATACCCAGGGAATCGCGCCATATAAAATGAAAGCGGATGTAAGCTTACGTGAAATCGAACACACAGCCTCTATCGGCCTCACATTTGAATATGAAAAAGAACTCGGCAAAAATCTTTCACTTCAGGAACTCGTCGACAAATATGACGCCGTTTTTCTCGGAATGGGACTTGGCGCTGATAACTCGCCAAAGATAGCGGGTTTAGATTCTCCACAGATTCAGGCGCGTACTCACGGTGTAGTTGATTTTATTTCTAAGCTAAAAACAAAAACACAAAAAGATATGGAATGGCTGCAAAACTGCCATACCGTAATCGTTGTTGGCGGCGGGAACACTGCTCTTGATGCATGCCGCGAGCTCAAGGCCCTTGGTGTACCACGTGTGATTTTAAGCTACAGAAGAAGCATGGATGAAATGCCAGGTTACACACATGAACTGCTCCATGCGCGACAGGAGGGTGTTGAATGTTTTTTTAACACTCTGCCGGTAAGGATAGCCATGGCAGACCAGGCGCTCAAGGTAACCCTAGGTAAAACAGCTACAGCAGCAAATGGCCAAGTAACGTTCTTACCAGTCTCGCAAGCCGAAGAACCGGAAACACTTCACGCTGATATTGTTTTGCTGGCCACCGGACAGTCGACACATGAAAAAATTCTTGCTGGTTTCCCAGGTTTAAAATTTGAGAAGAACCGCCTGGTCGTGAACCATGAAACCGGCCAAACCGGCCACCTGAAAATCTTTGCAGGTGGTGATCTAACCAACGGAGGCATGGAAGTGGTCAACGCCGTGGCCGAAGGCAAAAAAACCGCAATCGGAATTCACAAGGCAATCGAAGGGGAGCTTTCCAATGGCGCCAAATAAACAAAACAATATCGATTTATCCGTGAATTTTGCGGGGATATACTCGCCAAACCCTTTCTGGCTTGCATCCGCGCCGCCAACAAACACCGGTGAACAAGTCGAGCGCGCATTCGAGGCAGGTTGGGGCGGGGCGGTCTGGAAAACCATCGGAAGGCCAATCCAAAATGTCACGTCACGGTTCGGCGCGATTGATTTCGCAAACAAGAAATTAATGGGGTTCAATAATATCGAGTTGATCAGCGACCGCCCCACGGAGACTAACCTGCGCGAGATGGTGGAAGTAAAAAAGCGTTACCCAAAACACGCACTGATCGCATCACTGATGGTTGAAACGAAAGAAGAGTGGCGTGAACTGATCAAACAAGTTGAAGACGCCGGTTGCGACGGGATCGAGCTCAATTTCGGTTGCCCACATGGAATGTGTGAACGCGGCATGGGGTCTGCGGTGGGACAGGAACCAAATATACTTGAGATGATAACCGGCTGGGCCAAGGAGTACGCGCGCATTCCAGTGATTGTTAAACTAACCCCGAACATAACTGATATCACGATTCCAGCAGAAGCCGCCAGGAGCTCCGGCGCGGATGCGGTTTCGCTGATCAACACGATAAAAAGCATTATCAGCGTTGATGTGAATAGCTTCGCACCCACACCGACCGTGAACGGAAAGGGAACGAATGGCGGGTACTGCGGGCCAGCAGTAAAACCAATAGCCATGCACATGGTTGGTGCGATTGCGCGCAAGCACGGAAAGAACCTCCCGATTTCTGGCATAGGCGGCGTTTCTACATGGAAAGACGCGGTTGAATTCATGCTACTTGGCGCAGGCACTGTGCAAGTTTGCACAGCCGTCATGCATTATGGGTACAGGATAATCGATGACCTGACACACGGGATGAAAGCTTACATGAATGAAAAAGGATTCACCTCGGTCGGAGATTTTATCGGAAAAGCAGTACCAAACTACACCGACTGGGGCTCGCTTGACCTCACATACGCACTGATCGCAGACATTCACGACGAAAGTTGTATTGGATGTAATCTGTGTGTCGTTGCATGTAACGACGGCGGACATCAGTGTCTTTCTTTAAATCCTGAATACAAGGCCGACGGACATACCCGCAAAGCGCCGATCCTTAAGGAAGAAGAATGTGTCGGTTGCAATCTTTGTAAACTTATCTGCCCAGCCCCTGGGGCGATATCCATGAAACAAATCCCGTACGAAAAACATTATCACGGGAGAACTTATCGCCACGGCGTAATGGAGATGTCTCATGAGCTACACCAATGAAGACCTAGCCGCGGTAGCTCCTGAAAACAGGAAGTGGACCACTTGGAATTTTGCCGCACTTTGGATCAGCATGAGCCTTTGTATCCCCACCTACATGCTGGCAAGCTCATTGATCAATGGCGGGATGAATTGGAAACAAGCCATTTTCACGATCTTTCTTGGCAACATGATAGTTCTTTTCCCGATGATTCTTAATGGCCATGCTGGAGCGCGTTACGGCATACCGTTTCCGGTTTTTACGCGTGCAAGTTTCGGCTTGCGGGGAGCGAACATACCGGCAATGTTACGAGCAATTGTGGCATGTGGGTGGTTCGGCATTCAAACGTGGATAGGCGGCTCGGCTATCTATCAAATCTTGGTTATCTGGTTTCCAGGCGCTGCGATGCTACCAAAAATTTTGCCTTCGTTTATCGGGCTCGAAACTGGGCCCGCGCTCACCTTCTTTGCTTTCTGGCTGCTTAACATGTACGTAGTGTATCTTGGAGTTGACAGCATAAGAAAACTCCTAGTTTTTAAGGCTATCTTTCTCCCGCTTGCGGCCCTTGCCCTGCTGTTTTGGGCGATAAGCGCGGCAAACGGACTTGGACCCATACTTGAACAACCAGCGAAATTCCAAACAAGCGAGCAGTTCTGGGCGTATTTCTTCCCCGCACTGACCGGCATGGTGGGTTTCTGGGCCACGCTTTCACTTAATATCCCGGACTTCACTCGCTACAGCAGATCGCAACGCGACCAGATAGTAGGCCAGGCGCTAGGTCTCCCATCATCAATGACGCTTTTTGCATTCGTCGGCGTTGTCGTGACAAGCGCCACGGCAATCGTATTTGGCTCCACGATATGGGATCCCGTCGCGCTTGCAGGAAAATTCAACTCCCCGGTACTTGTCACCTTCGCGATGATCGCGGTGGCTGTTTCAACACTGGCGACGAATATCGCTGCAAACATCGTAAGCCCGGCGAATGATTTCTCAAACCTAGCGCCACACAAAATCAATTTCCGCACCGGAGGATACATCACCGGGATAATCGGTGTGCTTATCTTTCCGTGGAAGCTGGTTGCCGACCCTCATGGCTACATATTCACGTGGCTAATTGCATATTCCAGCCTGCTTGGGCCGATAGGTGGAATAATGATAGCTGATTATTACCTCATCAGAAAACAACATCTGGTGGTGGATGAGCTATACTCACCAAGCGGGCGCTACTGGTACGGAAGTGGGGTAAACCACAAGGCCGTGATTGCGTTGATTCTAGGCGTGCTTCCCAATGCACCCGGTTTTTTTACGGCGGTGGGGCTCCTGCCATCCGGGGCAGTGTGGCCTTGGCTGGCGGATCTTTATAATTACGCATGGTTTGTCGGGTTTATCGTGTCCGGAATTATCTATGCATTTCTTAGCAGGCACCAGGCTGCGTCCCGTATTGGAGAAATCACGCCACAGAAGTTAGAGCGAGTTTTTGCAGGGCCTCGGTAAGGTTGTTGGCGACTTCATCCTCCGATAGAAGGCCTCTTTTAATCAAAACTTTTCTCAGCTCAGGATGAACTGCACTAAGCCTGATACTGCCTGCTTTTTTCCAAACCGCTTTTTTTAAAGAAGAATAAATCGACGCGCAGATTTCCTCATCAAAGACAGGCGGTACATCTCTGAAGTTCATTATCACCCATTTTGCTGAACTTGCAGAGACAGCCTGGATGCATTCTTCGGCGTAATCTGCGTTACGTTTAAGAAGTGGACCGACCAGATTAACGATCAAAATAGGTCCTTTTTCGGCAAGAAAAAATTCAAGCTTAGTTACATCTTCACTTGATTTAGCCACTATACGTACCTCGTTATTAAATATAAAGCATTTATTAATACATTATACAGCGCGCTAGTTGAAAATCTACAGAAACTTTAGCTTAAAATAACATAATGTTAACGTCAGATTACTGCGTTGTTGCGTAATTAGGCCTGACGAAACGTGGGTTTGAGCACCGAGAACTAAT
>CAYHPW010000035.1:0-27110 GCA_964358645.1 uncultured Bacteriovoracaceae bacterium
CAACCGCTGTCAGCATAAACCTTGGCTGTGGAGCCAACCTCAAGCACATCACCGGGGATCGTGATTTGAGGAGTGCTGTCATTTGACGTTGCGCCGTTTGCGGGACTTGAAAGCGTCCACCCACTTGGGCTGCTCGGCGTTTGCGTATCCCTCACCCATTGCTGGGCTATAGAGCTTGACGTATTACCAGCCACATCAGTCTGTGTAATAGAGAAATTATATGTCCCATCCACATCCTTACCGATGCTGAAACTATAAGCACCGCTTTCACAAACCGCGGTCATCGTCGCCGCTACATCACCACTTAACCCAACCGTGGTACCACTCTCACAGCTTCCGCTGATACTTAGTGTGGAAGCACTTGAGTAATGCTCAGCAAGCACCGGCAACGTTACTACAGGCGCCGCCGGTGCCGTTGCATCAAGCACGTACTCGAGTTCATCGGAGCAACTCGTAACTCCACTTGGTGATGTAACCATCACCCTTAAGTCGTATGTCTTGTCCCCACCGGTAAGGTCCAAAGAATCGATTGTAACGCTGCTGCCAGTTGAAGTTACGGATTTTATCACGCTGCCACCGTTACATGACGAATCAGCTCCCTCCAGAATTTCAACAATATACCCATCGCTTAAATTACCTACTTCAAACGAAGGCGTCTGGTCGTTGGATGTGCTAAATATTCCAGCCTGTAATTTAAATTCAGGCACTGTAATGGATCCAGTACCTATTGGTAGTTTACTCTGATTAATGGGCTCCACCGTGCAGCCGACCACAAAAGAACCAAAAGACAGGCAAACCACACCCATCACATAGGCTACAACATCAATGCGTAGTATTCTTACAGTGGCCTTATTCATTCTCACTTACGTCCCGCAGCGCTAAATCAACGCTATTTAAATATTATAAAGGTAAACTTAGCGGACAGCAAGATGTGTCATCTTAATACAAAATATAATGTGTCAAAAATGACATGCGTTATTGGCACAAATTGAATTTAAGGCACATATCCCTGCGGGCATCAGATTTTCTCCAGGTCATTTTTTCTGTCATCCTTAAACCAAACCCCGCTGACACACTCACTCACTGCGAAAATTATATCATGTCTTATATCTACATGTTATGTTTTTAAACATAATATTATCATTAGTTTTTATGTCTTTAACAATAATGCCATTGCCTTTATTTATTATTTTATACATAATATTTTTGAGGAATATATGAAGCCACAAAACCCGCTCGCAATAACTCAAGTGAACCGCCGATTAAGCGCCATAAGAAAGATACTCCCATACACTAAAGTGCGACCTGGGTGGATCCGCTATATTCGCAGCTCGCTCAATATGACTCTCAAACAGCTTGCGGACAGAACCAGCCTTTCATTATCATCCATAGCACAAGCAGAGCGCAGCGAAGCTGCCGGCCGAGCATCCATCGCAACACTTAAAAAGATGGCGAATGCCATGGAATGTGAGTTTGTATATGCGTTCGTCCCGAGAACCGGCATCGACGAACTTATAAAACAAGCGGCGCGAGCGAAAGCGAAGCGTACCTTGGTATCCGCAGACGTTCACATGACCTTAGAAGATCAACGTGTCGAACAATCGATGCAAAAACGGGTAGAGCTTCTGGCCAAAAAGCTCCTGGAGAAAGGCGATGTCTGGTGAGTAACTTCCTATTCAAAGACCGCGACGGCCGAACTCCCCTTCCTCCCGAACTCCAAAAAGGACTTAAGCCAAAACACATCCAAACCGTGGGGGAACTCGACGAATACGAAGAACAAAATATCGCTGATGGTCTTTTGTGGTTGGCCAACCAGAGTGATGCCGGGATCACATATAACTTTTGGCTCAAATTACATAAAAAGCTCTTTTACAACGTTTGGGAATGGGCCGGTAAAGTTCGAGCTCACGAACTCAACAATCCCGATTTTCACGAACCTCACCGAATCTGGACAAGCCTGCGGCAGCTTGAAGGTGATCTCGCATATTGGTTGAAGGAGAAAATATTTACGGAGCAAGAAATAGCGGCACGATTTCATGAGCAGATTGAAACTATTCACCCCTTTACAAATGGGAACGGAAGGTTCGGAAGAATCATAGTCGAGCATTTATGCGTAAAGAATGGCTGGACTGTTCCCACCTGGGGAACAGCATTAAAAGACATACCGGTTAAGCGACGAAAACAATATATCGCAGCGCTAGATAAAGCGCGAAAAACTCGAAGTTATAAAACACTTATTGCATTCATGTATTCATAGGAAAGTCATATCATCAGCAGGAAAGCAGTGTGCGAATAAAGAAAAACTATTCGCCACACGTCCGGTTCACACAAATCCCAAGCAATGAGGCCCAGTCGAGTTCTGGAGTGGAGTTTTGAACAGAAGGGAATTGAGGATCGGTTAGCGGTTTTTTTGAGCAGTAAGATTCGAAGTAGTCATTGTTTTTCTTGAACGCCTGCTTCCCATAACGCGTCAACAAGGGGGTTGATTCAGTCATGCGATGGGTATGAATCGCCATTACCATTTCACGGATTGAAGAATCATACACTTGCCATGGTGAAAAATTATGGGCTGTTATCGTAAAGGCACCAGGGGGATAGCCGAATTGCGGCCTGTTGTTGTAATGGATCCGGTGCCATCCATGTAGGTACTCAAGACTGGGTAGTTCTTTTTATTGTTGTACACCACTTTGCCAACTTGGGCTGCGAAGGCTTGCATTTGTAAGCTTGAGGGGAAAGATAATTTGAAAAAATTGTTTTTAATGTGCCTGACTTCATAGAGCGTATCAAATGAGTTGGTGAATCTCCCGGCCGCATGTGAAACATCCCAGCCTATCTCGAACGCCTGATCGGAGCTGACGGATGTATCTGGTTTTAAACATTTTCCCAGGGTATTTATTTTTCACATGCTTGAGGTCTAGTTTGCGTGGATTAGCCTCACAAGTAACGTGCGGGTATTGCAAGAAAGCTTTTTATCGGTTCAAACTTACCTCATGACCTGAGGCAATGGTGTATTAGGCGCTTGGGGGACGAAACTACTTAAAGGAGTGTGAGGGGGCTGTTGCCGAATGGGCATTTCTTTGAATTTTGTAAAAAATTAGTCTCATTTTTTATTTTTAGAAGAAGATTTGAATTTTTTACCTAAATATTTTCTTTTAGCGACATTGATAAAATCTAAATCAATCCCTGCTGTTTGCCACAAAAAAATGCCCATTCGGCAACAGCCCCCTTTGATGCCGTAAAACTTGACGTGGATTTAGAAAAACGTTCTGGGCACTGGGAAAGATTGCTGGCTTTAATTGAGCTGACAAAATTTAGACAGAAATAGCGGCGCGTTAAATAAAACCTTTTCCTATGTTTCTCTTCACGGTTAATCCTATGGCGCAGACATTGCCCATCGGAGCAGCTTAAGTACTTCGGATCTGCATCGCGGTGGAGTGTTGGCCATATCTGTGGCTCTATCGAGCAGTTTGACACGCTTGGTGTAAGTAAGATTGGGGTTAGAGTTCAGCTCTCTTTTTATGGGTCCGTAGTTGTCTACATCCTTAAAGACGCCAGTAAGTGTTTTCATGCGCTTAAGCAGGTCAGAAAAAATGCCTTTTTTTATCCATCTTAACATTGCGTCGTCATCTAGAACGGCGACAAGTTGATCATTAGTGTGGTTTGTGTGAGTAATCATCTCCATCGTAGGGTCTGATCTATCGAAGACTTGCTGAGAGAATACATCTTTGATTTTTATCGCTGAAGGCTGTAGTACCTTACCGAAACGGAACGGCCTTCTTATTAGGTCGAACTCATCAACCTCTAGAACGAATATGTAGCCACTATTTAATGCAGAACGGGCGAATCTTCGCGCAACGTGGTATTGTTCGGTGAATGACTGAAAGGGTGAATTTTCCCTGGCCCCTGCCAATCCCTGCTGTTTTAGATCGTCAGGTGATTGTATATGGGCTAAGGCCTTGATCCCGAACTCTTGGATGATGCTATCACCACGCTGGCCGAGACCTTCGGCCAGAATCTTCTTTAAGCTAGCCTCTGCATTTTCGAACGTTATACCTCGGAAGACCAGTGTTTTGCCTAGATGGTTTTTAAACCCACTCAATACGAATTTTGAATCAGCTCTTTTGACTCGGGGTATGGTTTTATAGAATTCCGAGAATTTTTCTGCGCGACAAAGCACCTCTGGCAACGCAAGAAACCTTGCTGCCTCCTCGGGTACCACCTTAAAGGCATGATCCACTATAGATGCACCATAATAGCGCCGTAGCACCTCTATGAGTTTGTTTGTTTCAATATGCCCATGTAGTTGTGACTTTAGCGGCGCAAGTCTGTCAGGGATAAACTCCCAGCCAGTGGGAGCCGTGTACGCCCCAACAGAAACAATGGAGCATGCCAGAATGAACCATGATAAAAACGCACGCATCTAAAATGAGTTTAACATCTCATAAGAATAATGGATATATGGGCGTAGGCAGCGATTCGCCACAAGTAATATTGAGCAATAAATTGATTCATTATATTGCTCAATTTTGCTCAATTCGCTACAATTTAGCTCATGCTGGTTTTACGTCACAGCCATTTGACCAGACTATGCGTCACCTGCAACTCTTCTCCACCGCTGTAATAATAGCTTGGCATGACTCTTATGCCGATGGAATATGGCCCGGATTCTTCGCAAGATATCTCAGCTTCCCAAGAGCTTGCGAAACTGGAACTGTGGCCATTGCTTATGTTTGACATCGTAAACGCCTTTAGCTGGTGCAGCCTGCCGTCAGGCAGTGATCGCCCCAGTACGGCCTGTACCACGAGGTCGCCAACATCAAGATTGGGATGGTTAAGGTCTATTTTTATATTTATCGGTTGGTTGATAAGTACTTTTTCGCGCTCGAGTCCTTCCATTCTGACGTTCGTGCATCCGATTGAAGACCATTCGCTGGTAAGTCTCTTCTTGGCTTCACATAGTTCGGTAAGAGCGGCAAAACCATTGGCGTTCAATGTGTTGGCATTTTCAACAGCGGGTAAATACATCTGCTCGTTGTATTCCTTCAACATCCTTGCTGATGAAAATCTCGGGATTATAGATGCCATGGACTCCTTCATCAAGTGGACCCACTCGGCGGGGACACCTGCCGCGGAGCGGTCATAGAACATCGGCATTATTTCATGTTCCAACAGGGCATATATCCTTGCGCTGTCATACTCGTTTTGGAAGTCCTGCGGATTTTCCTGGTTCTCGTCGGCGATTATCCAGCCGTTTTTGCCGTTAAAACCTTCAACCCACCACCCGTCGGCGACGCTGAGGTTGATGCAGCCGTTGATACCGGCCTTCATTCCAGATGTGCCGCTGGCCTCAAGGGGGCGAGTTGGTGTGTTGAGCCATACGTCACAGCCCGAGACCATCAGTTGCGCGACTTCGAAATCATAATTTTCCACGAACAGTATTTTTCCGACGAACTGTGGTTGCCTGGACATTTCTATCACTTTTCTAATCAATGCCTGGCCTATCCCGTCCGATGGGTGGGATTTGCCTGAAAAAAGGAAGATCAGCGGTTTTCCTTGTGAAAGTAATTTTTCTAGCCTGGCCATGTTGTGGAAAAGCAGATTTGCCCTCTTATAGGGAGCGAAGCGCCTGGCGAAGCCCATGATTAGAGGATCTTTGTCCAGGTTGGAAAGCGCTATCGCTAGGTGCGCAGGATCTTCGCGCCGCTGTTTGAAAGTTTCTTCAAGATGGATCCTGAGCCAGTCTATGAGACGTCTTTTGACTGCTAGGTGGGTTTGCCAGACAAGCTTGTTGTCCAGCTCGAGGGCGCTTTTCCAGAAATTCTTGTCGGCGAGCATTTTCCGCCAATTAACACCGATGTGTTTTGTAAAAACCTGTTGCCACTCCGGAGCGAGCCACGTCGGTACATGTACGCCGTTAGTGATACTTTTTATTGGGACTTCAAACTCGTGAAAATCCGGATAAAATTCTCTGAACATCCGGCGGGATATTTTTCCGTGCACCTGGCTTACACCATTGACCCTGTTGCTGCCGTGCAGGCACAGATATGTCATTGAGAAATTTCTATTGTCCGTTGTTTGCGGCGTGTTTCCAAGGCTGAGCAGCGATGACCAGTCTTTCTTAAGTGCTTCACCGAATGGCTGTAAATAAGGCTTAATTACTTCTTCCGGGAACTGGTCATGACCCGCGGGTACCGGTGTGTGAGTTGTAAATATGGAGGTTTGGCGGATGTATTCCATGGCTTCGTGGTACTCAAGCTTATATTGAGTGACAAGTTCAACCAGGCGGGCAAGTACTAGAAACGCGCTATGGCCTTCGTTCATGTGGTACACGAGCGGCGAGATCCCCAGCATCCGGAGCAGCTTGAGACCGCCGATTCCAAGTATGATTTCCTGCTTAAGCCTGTGTGTAAGATCGCCGCCGTAAAGATTATTGGTGATGGCGCGGTCTTTTGCGCGGTTTGCGCCGAAATCCGTGTCAAGAAGGTATAGCCCAACGTTCCCAACTGTGACTTTCCAAACTCTCGCGTGGACAGGCCCGTGCGGGAACGGGATGCTCACGACTATTGGCGTGCCGTCGGCGCTGCACGCCGGCTGCATCGGCATGGAATAAAAATCATTTTTTTCGTATTCATGTTCCTGGTTACCGTCACGGTTGATCCTCTGGCGGAAATAGCCAAGATTGTAAGCCAGGCCGATCGCGCACAGAGGTATCTTCATGTCACTTGCAGTCTTAAGAAGGTCACCGGCAAGAATTCCAAGGCCACCGGAATAGAATTTCAAGCATGAGGCTAGCCCGTATTCCGCGCAGAAAAACGCGATTTGTGGTTCAGCCTTTGTGTTCATTTGGTGCCTTTCGAGTTTGGAAAGGACCTTCTTCAACTTGTGCATGTATTTCTTGGAACCGGAAGCCGATTCGAGGACTTCCAGCTTCACGTAATCAAGGAACATTGACGGGTTATGCCCGAGCTTGGACCATAGTTCAGGATCAAGAGTTGAAAATAGTTGAACGGCTTCAGGATGCCATGACCACCAAATATTGCGGGCAAGCGTGCGCACATCTTCCAGGTTTTTTGGAATTTGGTTAAGGACGGTAAATTTACGCATATGAGTCTGCGGGTCGAAATACCGGCTCCCCTCCGATATACGCCCTATGTTGTGGGTGGATTCCGGGTCGGTGCGTTCGAGGGCTTTTTTTAAAGCTATGCCATGAGCCTTGAAATATGCTTTTGCCCACTCGGACCATGAGGCTTGTTTGGCTAAGGTGTGGGCGGCTTTCTTGAGGGCCTGTGATTCCTTCGGTGGAGCTTTGAATACTTCCAACAGATGATCAGCAAGTTGCTGCACGGAGTGCTCGTCTTTTTGGCATTCCTTGCGGTCTAGGACGAATACGCCGGTTTTTTTCCAAGGCCCGAGATCCTTGGCCCAGATGCCGAAGCCCGCGAGGTCCGACGTGATCGTTGGCACGCCGAAGGAGATGCTTTCCATCGGAGTGTAACCCCACGGCTCATAAAATGACGGGAATGCCGAGATATCAGCGGCAGCAAGAAGTTCGTAGTATTTTTCCTTGATAAGCGAATCATTGCCATCAAGATAAATGGGCACGAAGACTACGTGTATGCGGTTGTCCGGATTGTTAGTCAATTTTGATGCTATTAATTTTCTGATCACGGGATCGTTGTGCTCATCCCTTAGTTCATGAGTCGATAAGTTAGCTTGGTTGTTTGACGGCGGTTTTCGCGGCCCACCGTGTCCTGCTGGGAACATCAGGAAAGCAATGACGCGCTTTTCTGGAGGCAAGTTCTTAATGTTTGAGTTTAGAACTGCGAGTGAGTCCAGTAGGAGGTCGATCCCTTTATTCTTGAACTCATATCTTCCGGCGCTGACCAATATGTTGGTATTTGCAGGGTCATATGTAAAGCCGGTGGTTGCTTTTGCGATTTCAAAGAGCCGTGAGCGTGACTTCTGCCGCGCTGATTCGGTTGTTAAAGGTGAATCAAGAAAATCCTCGCCTATCCCGTTTAGGAGCAGCAGATCCGGCTTGCGGTTCAATATGCGTACGCATTCCTCTGATGTGATGGGGCTGACTGTCGTAAAGCAGTCAGAAAGCCTCGCGGCGATGGTTTCCATGGAATGTTTTGCGCTTACGCCCATTTCATGGGCAAGTTGCTCAAGCTGCTGCGGGGAGTGTTGCGAAGAAAACTCAGCATTCTTCTGATGGGCTGAAAGGGACCTGCCTAGCATGGTGGCGTGGGTTGTAAATACGGTAGCCACTTCCGGCGCGGTTTTTCGCAGGTGCAGGATTGCGGCAGCAGCCATCCACTCATGGCAGTGAACTATGGCGTTTAGTTTTTGCGGCTTCAAGTTTTTCTGGAAAATCTGCTCAATGGCCATGCCCGCCGCTTGGCTGAACGACATGGGTTCCAGGTAGTCCCATCCGCCGTAGAGCGAATGCAGCCGGTATCTTTCCCAATAGTCGGCCAGTATCTGGTCCTTTATCTGGTTTATCGAGCTGAAGTCGATAAGCAGGCAGCGCGGTTCGCCTGGAACAAGCCATCGCCCCATGCGGCAACCAACGCTTAAAGACGATACGGCTTCGACGATCTCCGGATCCCATATTTCCTCGCGGAATGTAGGAGGTGCTCCGGAGGCCCTGGGCACGTCGGGGCCTACTGTCACATAACGGTCACCGTAGTAATCCTGCATAGCACTGATTTTTGACATCAGAACAGTGTGGATGCCGCCAACCATGTTGCAGACTTCCCAGGATATCTCGAAAAGATAGCTACTTTTTTTCATGCGCTAGTCCTTATAGTCATTGGTATAGCCGTTGGTGAATCGCTTGCTGTGATCCCCAGTACATATTCGCGGAAATCTGTCAGCACGTTCATGTAATTTATAAAGGCTTCGTAAGGGCTCTTATACGGGTTGAAGTATGCGTGGACATCACCATCAGCAAACCATTTAGTACACATATAATAAAAATGATCCGACGTTTGGAGTCTTCTCCAAAAATCAGAGGTGCTTGGATTGTTGCGTTTTCTGACATCCTTTCCAAGGCTGTAAATCTGAGCAAGCGAGCTCTTTTGCATTTTGTTGCCATGCCATGCTGTTATGTCACGATCCACGTCGGCCCAGGAGACGAGCCTTGGGAAATTAAGTTCAGCCACGGGCTGGTATCTTTCGATGACCTGGCTTGGGGTGAGGAAGTTCCAGTCTCCGTATTTTAGGATTTCCGATGGCAACGCATTCAGAAATTCGAATATCCCGCTTGAAGACCACTGGTGCTCGCCAAATGTTTCGTAATCCATGAAGAGGTTCAGTGTCTCGCCGTTCCCGCTGATAGCGTGTACCCACTTGGCGAATTTTGTAGCTGTAAGAGGATGTTCGCTCCATGACTTGTCAGAGAATCTGAATGCCACGTCATCCGAGAGGCGGTAGCTTTTAAGTAGCAGCCGCAGGTCGCATCCTGGTTTTCTGTATACGAAGTGAGGGCTTCGCCACTGTAGAATATCATCAGCGCCTTCAGCGATGATTGCCTTGTACCCCATAGCGGCAACCAGATCACCGATCTGGTCATTATAGATAAGTTCCGTGTTGCGGAACACACTTGGCCTTTGGCCGAAGAATTTTTCCATCAAAGCGGAGTGCATCTTGACCTGCTGTCTGAATTCCAGAGGATCTGTAATAGATGAGAGGCTGTGGTAGTAAGTCTCAGCCAGGAATTCCACGCATCCTGTTTTGGAGAGATCGATGAATGACTCAAGCGCTTCCGGCGCGTATTTTAGCATCTGCTCGATCGCCACACCGGTGATCGAATAGGCCACGCGGAAAGCCCCGTTATGCCTGCGTATGAGATCAAGCATCAGCTTGTTAGTTGGTATGTAACATTTGGAAGATACTTTTTGCATCACCTCTCTGTTGAGTTTTTCGTCGAAATAGGAATGGTCGCGGCCGACCTGGAAAAATGTAAAAGGCTTTAACCTCATTGGCTGGTGGACTTGGAAATAGAAACATACCGAAGGCATCTTGCTCTCCTATGGTTGTTACACCGGTGCTGTTGCACCAAGTATTTTGCAGTAAAGCTGAAAAACCTTTTCTGCAGCGGCTTCCCAGCGGATACGTCGGACTTCCTCTCTAGCCATTGTGGCTATGTCCTCGCGTACTTCCGGATATTTTAGGACGCTTATTATCAAGTGCGCAAGCTTGTCCACATCCCAGTAGTCGATTTTAAGCGCATTTTTCAATATCTCCGATACGCCTGACTGCTTAGAAATGATTACCGGGACATCATGGTTCATGGCTTCAAGAGGCGTGATCCCGAACGGCTCAGATACAGACGGCATGACATACAGGTCTGCGACCGAGAACATCCGCTCTACTTCCTCACCCTTTAAAAAACCGGTGAAAACAAAGTGTTTTTCAAGGCCCAGGTCCGTGACCCTGTTGATGAGCGGATTTAACATGTCCCCGGTGCCAGCCATCACGAACGTCACGTCAGGCATGGCTGGAATGACCTTGGCGGCCGCTTCAACAAAATAATCCGGACCTTTTTGAAAGGTAATTCGCCCAAGGAATAAGACGATTTTAGGTTTTGCACATTTTTCTTTTTTATAGGACTGGACAACTTCTTTGGAATACACCCCGTTATGTACCACTGCGATCTTATCAAGCGGGATGCCGTGCTGCTGATTGATAACCGAGCGCGTGTAATAACTGACAGCTATTACTGTGTGCGCGTTTTCAACCCCGCTTCGTTCGATTATATGGATATGTTCATTAACGTTATCACCACTTCTATCATGCTCAAGGCTGTGCACGTGCGTGACTAATGGGACGCCGGTGAGCCTGGACAGAGCAATCCCGGCCGGGAAGGTCATCCAGTCATGTGCATGGATTATGTCAAAGAAACTGTTGCCGGCCATCTTTATTACATTTTTAGTGTATCGGTCGACTTCTGCGAATAGATCGCCGTTGTAGTTGGGGAAGTCCGGTGCCTGCTCGGCCGCGCGTTCAAGGATTTCAGTTATCTGCGCTGGTAGGACTATTTCTTTTGAAATTGATTTGAAATGTTCGACATAACTGTATTTCTTGTTCGGCATGGCGTACGGGTAGAGGTTGGCTGGAATTTCCACGAAACGAATATTCCTTGCCGTCTTATTTACTGTTGTGGTTGTTGAGGGCCCAGCAAGCATACCTTGCTTGTCATGATTGTTTTGCGTGCCATTCATGTCCGGCATATTGAGATGGGTCGCTGATGCTGGGTCTATGATTGCCATATGCTCGGCGTGTTCATCGCCTTCGACTTTCGGGATGACAAAATCTATTTTAACTCCGAGTTTTGCGAGGGCCGTGGTGAGC
Organism: uncultured Bacteriovoracaceae bacterium; assembly: GCA_964358645.1. Lineage (GTDB taxonomy): Bacteria > Bdellovibrionota > UBA1018 > UBA1018 > UBA1018 > JBBTDV01. The sequence goes on from CAYHPW010000035.1 coordinate 11,359, forward strand.
CCTTGGCATGCGGTTCCGAGACCGCCGCTTATGTGTGGTGGGTATTCCCAGCCCAACATTAGCGTTTTCATTTCACCTTCCTATTAAACAATGAAGAGACTCGCAGCAATTCAGCCAGGCTCCATGCCTGTGCGGGTGCGCCGCCGTATATGTGCGGCTCTTCGGCATCAAAGACCTCAGAAACATGACCGATGCACCCCTCATGATCAAAATGATTTTTAAGATTTTTCACTAACGGCTTAAGCTCCGCTTTGGCGGCCTCGATTCCGTTAATGCGCACGAGCGCGTCCGAGTAAATTCCTAGCAGCCACGGCCATACGGTCCCCTGATGATAAGCCAAATCGCGTTCGTGCTGGGTTCCGCGATAAACTGGCCGGTACTTAGTATCAGATGGCGCGAGTGTTCTTAAACCAACCCGAGTCAAAAGGTGTGTTCGTACATTTTCTATTATTCGTTTGGACTCTTGCGCGGGTACCATGGAATACGGCAGCGCTATTGCCCAAAGCTGGTTTGGCCGGAGACTTAAGTCAGGCGACGTTCCGTCATGCGTATCCGCAAGGTATCCTAAGCGATCCGACCAGAAGCGTTTCATGAAATTTGTAGCCGTATCTTCTAGAAGATTCTTCCACTCATTCATAAATGCTGATTGTTTATGGCTCTTCGCCCAGTCAAGGGCGAAGCTGGCGGCGTTATAAAAAAGCGCGTTTATATCGACGGCAAAACCATTCCTTGGAGTGACGGGCTGTCCATTTATCACGACATCCATCCATGTAGAAGCATATGGGCCTGGCTTTATATAAAGACCTCCATCAGCCATCACGGACGCCCTGTCGTCCCTCCCTTCCTTTAGTGAAGTAAGAATATGGAAAACCGCCGGCATCAAAGGCCTAAGATCGTCTTTGTCTGCATATTCCGAGAAGAGTTGTACCGCCCGTATGAAAAGAAGCGGGGAGTCCACCATGATGTTTTGCGGGCGCTCTGACTTGGTTGGGGCGTTCGGGATGAAATACTTCATGAACAAGCTGGCGTGGCTTGCAAGGATTTTTTTTGCTTCCTTGATCTTTCCTGTGGAAAGGCAAAGTCCCGGGAGTGAAATCATCGTATCCCTGGCCCATTCTCCGAACCATGGATATCCGGCGATAATTGAATTAAACCCGTCTTTACCGGTGAAAAGATAACTGCTGGCCGAGGTCTTTAGTGTGCTTGAGGCCGGTGGTTTAATCTGACGCTTGTGCCTTGGTTTTTCACTCAAGTCATTTAACCCGAGCTGGAAATGAAAAACGCTTTCACGATCCAAATGAAGCTTGAATGTCCCTGGGCAGTAGAAGTCCTCCCGCGGCTCGTAGCCGCGCTCATGATCTATTGAATAATAGATGTTCTTGTCCCATCTACCGCTGGGGCTGAAGCTTGCACCGTGTCCGATAATTCTCATGAACAGTCTCGGCAGTGGTGGATATGGCTTGAATGAAATGCCTTCCGGTTCCGTGCGTATTGCGCCATCCAAGAACGGATTCTCCCTGGTGAGATCATGGATGGGTCGGCAGACAAAAAATGGTTCTATTGTTACGGTAAGCGGTGCTTTGATGTCGGCAAATTCATAGTGGACACTTACCGTATCTTGTCCAGGATCAAGCTCTATGGCGCGTTCTAGCGTGAAATCATCCGAGCGGTAAATCCACCTCGGCTTTGGATTGCATGAAAAGTCAGAGAAAATCTTGCACTGTTGTGGCGCTGCTTCGTTGGTGTGTCTTATGTTGTGGAGGAAATAATTATTTCTACCCGCGCTCACGCACTCGCCAAGTTCTGCTAGGACGTTGAGTGATTCGCCGTAGCCTGGATCCCTGACCGTAAGGAGCGAATGATATTTCCTCCTTGGGACGCGATCCACGCACCCCATGGAGAATGAACCCAATTGATTTGTCTGAAGCCATTCCAACTCGGCGATTTTTTCTCTCATAAATTTTTTTAATTCTTCAGCAGAACGGGAATGTTTGCAGATTTAGATTTTTACCCTTTCAGGCGAAACTGTACAGTTGATTATGAAGTTTAATGAAAAAAAATTCTCAACTAAAATAAGAATGGTTGATGGTCAACAATCTGGCTGGGGCTTTCAGCTTATTGTTCCTGTTATTGTTTTTGGACGTATTGCAATATCGCGGTGAGCTGGCCTTTTTTGTCGAGTCCCGCTTCTTCCATGACCAGTTTTGCTTGTCCGCTCCCAAGGTAATGTCCGTGTTTGAACGGGTGAATGCTTCTCTGGCGGCCTTCTTCGGATAGGAGCCATTTGTAAAGTGAAGCCAGCGTGAATTCAGTTATGCCCATGGCCGAACGCGCAAGATGTTCTGGAAAAATCCGTTTTTGTTCCTCATGTGGAAGGAGATTAAACAGCTCAGCGCTTGAAACGTAATAAACGTTAATCTCCACGCCCTTTCTATCAAGCTCCGGGAGTACTTCTGTTACAAAAGTCGTGGTAACGCCGGTCCCTTGTAAGACGAGCGTGTGGTTGGTGCGGCTGGCTTTGCGAATACAGTACAGCCCTTTAACTGCTTCTATGGCGGGTGGCAGCCCTAGCTTCGCTCGATCCGTTATGGTTTCTGGCGGACGGGTCACAAATGGCGCTATTACTGCGGGTCTGACATGGAGAGCCGCTATTAGTAGTGGCCAAATCTCCTGCGGATCCCAGGGTGTAAGCGTGATCAATGATTTAGGCGGGAAGTTTTCCTGAAGCAGCTGAAGCGCTTGCGGGCAGGCATGAGTTGGGCCGTCTTCTCCAGTTTTTGGGCCCGCGTGAGCACATATCATTATGAAAGGATTTTGTGGAGAGCCGGTCATCGTGGATTTTATCTGTTGCCCGATGGCGTGAAGTCTTGCAGGGATATGCTGGAGAGCCGCCATGAAAGCGGCATATGAGGATCCGGCGCCGATATGCGTGCCGAATGTGGATAGGCCAGCGAGAACTCCCCCCATCGCGTCTTCGCAGATTCCACCGACCGCAAGCAGCCTGGAACCAGGATTGGAGACGGCATTATACAGACCGGTCGGAAATCCCTTGTTCGTATTGGAAATGCTGGTTGATTCGAGCAAGTCCGCTGCTGCTGCGATAAAGCCGCCATTTGTCTTGTGGTTGAGATAATTGATGGTATCGCCAAGAACACCTCTTAGCGTAACGTTTTGTCCCGGTTTGAGTAAAAGTTCCTCAGGGGTGTGCTCTGGAGTGATAGCTGGATTTTTAAAAATTTCTACAAGAGAAGGCCTGCCAGGTTTTGAGACCCGGTTCCTGCCTGTTAAGCGATGTGCAGATTCAGCAAGTTTTGATGCAAGAAAATCCGACAAGGGCCGGTTGTTTTCTAAGGCTTGTCTGAACGTCATAAGGCAGTCAAAAAAATTCTGCTCGATTATCTCCGGTGTGCGGTCCCCCTTAAAGCGCGGGAAGCTTGTTTGGAATTCTTTTTCAAACCCTGACACAGCAGCATAAAATGCATCTGAACAAAACGGGTGTCCGGCGCCATGTGAGCCGCGCCCCTCAATGCCATATTTCCATCCCTTGACAGTTCTGTATACGACCGCTGTGGGCTGGTGATTTGAAATCGTGACGGCACATTTTTGCGCGGCCAGTATTTGTGGGATATTGAAGCCGTCAGGTACCACGATGACATTCCAGTCGTGAATATAAAGTATTTCTGACGGTGTCCATTGAACATAATCGCCGCATGCGGCTCCTTCGCGACAAACCCGGTTGGAGTCTATGGAAGCCTGATTCCAATCGACATGAAGGACGATGTTATGAATCTGGGCGGTTGCGGCGGTGGCAAGCGATTCTTGGACTCTACCTGGGGTCATCCCACCTTCGCCTTCTAAGATGTGTACCCACGGCGGATTAGTTAGTGACTCAAGCGCCCCGAGCGCGTAGCCGACAGAGCTTGCCATGCCAACGCCGGATGCACCGGTTGCTAATTTTACGAATGGTGTGGATGGTGTCGGGTGACCATCAAGTGGTTTTACGTTGAATTTTTTGAACAGCGGGGTTGCGGTCACTGGATTGCGGCGAAAGCCAAGGAGGTCTTCGATCCTTAACTGGTTTCGTTCATCCGGCAATGAGGCCGGCATCGAGATTCGCATGATCTCGTTACGCAAAGCCCAGGCGGCATAGAGTCCCATCGCCTTATGGCCAGCGGCGTAAGATAGGATATCTGCGGATTCGTTTTGCGGATTTGAAAAATCATACTCCATGGTGTCAAACATAAGCGAGAGAGCTATCCTGCCGGAGGAAATACTCCCGCCGGGATGGCCAGATTGCGGGACGAAATTATACAACACGCTGCAAAGAGTCCTGTAGACAAGGTCGAGCCGTTCTAATGATGTAACTAGCTCCTGTTTTGGCTGGAAGTATTTTTCGGTCAATAAATTGTCGGCTTGGTAAAAGTCTGCTCTTCTTGCATCAAGTGAGAATTTTTTAGCCAGATGTAAGAGAGTTGCTTGATCCATATTGGTTCTCCGTATTAGTTCTTTTTTGGGGGGTCTATAAGTACAGGTGCTCCGCTTTGCGCATGAAAGCCGTGAAGCCTTTTTGGTCGCGGGCGGCCTCCTCTATCTTAGCGATGCCTTTTTGCAGAAGCTCCAAACTTGTGGCCGTCGAGATTCTGATGAAGTGTTTTCCCTTTGACCCTATTTTCCCAAACGAACGCCTGTCCATTGTGGCCACTCCATAGCGGTATAGCAGAAATTTTTGGAAAAGAGTTGATTCAGATGTTTTTTCAGCCACTTTTTTGGGCAGCTTCCTGTATGCGTCGAGTACGCCTAAGTTTTCGCAAACACCGGAGATGTTCGGGAATACGTAAAATGCCCCCTTTGGCATAGCGCAGGTTAGGCCGTCTATCGAGTTAAGCGCCTTGACGACGTAATTGCGGCGAGTTTCAAATTCCGCCGTCATCTTACTAATCACGTTATTGCTGCAGGGGTTTTCAATTGCTTCTCGTCCAGCTTCTTGGATGAATGGCGGTGTACATGAAATGTTGTTTATATTCAGGTTCTTGAATATGGCTGCTTCATCGCGTGAAGGCAGGATGGCGTAACCAAGGCGCCAGCCGGTCATTGCAAATGATTTTGAGTGTCCGCTTACGAGGATTGTTTTTTCCTTCATCTCCGGTTGGGAGGCGATGCTGTGATGCCCTAAGCCATCAAAAATAATATGCTCGTATACTTCGTCAGAATAAATCCGCACATTTGGATTGCATTTTTCGCGGATCACCGCAGCTATGCTGCTTAGCTCGGCTTTTGAAAGTACACCGCCGGTGGGATTTGATGGTGAATTTATGAAAATAAGTTTTGTCTTACGGTTAATTAGTTTTTTTAGATCGTCCGCTGAAAAACTAAAGCCTTTTTTTTCTTCAAGGTGAAGGGGTACTGGCTTTGCCCCGATGTAAGTGATCCATGACTCATAGATGGGGAAGCCGGGGCTCGGGTAAACAACTTCCTCACCTGGATTGACATAGGTCATGAGTGAATAACTGATCGGCGGTTTAGCGCCGGTCGTGACGACAACACATTCCGGATCAACGTCAATATGGCGCGTTTCTGAAACCTGCCGCGCGATGGCTTTTCTAAGCGATTCGATGCCAGCCGGAGGGCAGTAGTGAGAGTTACCTTTAAGGATGTGATCTATCGCGGTCTTGTTGATATGATCTGCGCTGTTAAAGTCTGGTTCGCCAAGGTTAAAGCGGATCACCTTCATTCCCATTTGTTCGCAAATGCGGATGTCGTCCCCCACTTTGAAAGCATTTTCACTTCCAAGATTTTTCATCCTGTCGGCCAGGAGCTTCATAATTGCCTCACTATATACTGGTAAAGAGTTAGTTTTTTTCTCTTATAACATCAATATATGCGACGTTGACACCCAAATCTGCTGCGTGTGGCTAAGTCTTTATCAGTATGTTGCTGGGTTTTAAGGGGCTGTTGCCGAATGCGCGTGCCTCCGGGGCGTTGTTTGGCGTACAGGCAAGCCAGAATTTAGCAATGCTGAGTTAGTTCGGGCTTTCTTCATCTAGTATTGCCTAACAACAGTCTTTCTAAAGCCTCTGTTTCAGTGCATTGCTTATCGTTTGCGAGGTTCTTCAAGCACTTTACCGCTGCCGGATCCAGCCGAAAAGTCTTTACCACTTTCTTTTTCGTCAATGGTTTCACTCTCCTGTCACGAAGCGGAAGTTCTACCCACTGCTTCATCTTATCGTAAGGCATACCGTAAAAAGCATCGCCCTGCTCTTCGCCTCTGCGTAATCGAGCCACAACGCGTGCCAAGTCTCCGTGTCTCTCAGGGTCTAAATCGAAATGCCTGCCCAGCCTTAGAACCGCGGCAGGAAGAACTTCTAGAATACGAGGCTCGACATTCTTGCCGGCCCAAATCGCATCATCAATTTGAACTCTTTTATTGGGCGCCCAAAGAACATCAAAATTGGTCTGTAAGAAACCCTTGGCGACGAGAAATCCCATCGTATCGAGGAAACGTCGATCTCGCCGTTTCTTTTCGTCTTCTTTCGCTTTCGCTCTGATTTCCTTGAGGAGCATCTCTTTATTCAAGCGAAGTTCTCCAGCTTGCCGCCATTCGCGAGGATCCGATCTACCAACGTCGGAAACTCATCCGATGCAATTGCCTCGCGTATGAGTTGTTTGTTTTTTTCTGGCGCCTTCACCGCTTTACTAACAAGCGCCGATTCAGGATCAATGGTTTCCACACCCACATTCTCAAAATCAAAAAGCCGTTCGAATTTCGCTCCATGAGGAATCCAAATCAGGTAACTATCCTCATCGTAGACGAGTCCTTCCCGAATCAGCAGCTTCGTGAACTCATTTTTCAAGAGATCATCCATCTTAAGTACGGCGTCGAGATCAGCGGTTTGAGCTAGGGAAAACATTGCAGAAATCCTATCGTTTGCCATTAAACTGGTCTGTCCAAGAAGCCGCACTTTTGTTTTAGAAAACAGCCTCAGCCCTTCTGTGCGTCTTTCGAAGTTTATCTCTGCGATCCGCTTGTCCAGGTCTCTGAAGATCCTCTCAAGCCGTTGTCTTGTCGTTCCCATATTTTATTATCGGTCAAATTCTATATGTTGTAAATACGATATTTTATACTGATATTTCAACGTGTTATGTACACTTCTGGGCGTTGTTGCGTAATGCTGATACTGATCCTGACGCTGCCAGTTTCCCAATGACTGCCACTGGCATTCCTGATAAGTTTTGCCCAAATGAAAGCACTAGTAAAGAAACACAGGGAAAAGGGCCTTTGGTTTGAGGATGTTCCAGAACCTAAAGCCGGGGAACAAGATGTAATCATTAAGATTCACCAGGCAGCCATTTGCGGCACCGACGTGCATATTTATAAATGGGACGAATGGGCGCAAAAAACCATTCCTGTTCCGATGCATGTGGGCCATGAGTTCATGGGCGAGATAGTCGAAATGGGGAAATCCGTCACGGGATTAAAACTTGGTGAGCGGGTATCGGGTGAAGGGCATATCGTCTGCGGCCACTGCCGAAATTGTCGGGCAGGTTATAGGCACCTTTGCATTAATACCATAGGAGTTGGTGTTAACAGGCCTGGGTGTTTTGCGGAATATCTTTGCATTCCGGCAAGCAACGTTTTCCCGGTTCCTGAAATGATCAGCGACGATGAGGCCACTATTCTTGACCCGCTGGGAAATGCTGTTCATACAGCGCTTTCTTTTGACTTATCTGGTGAGGATGTCCTGGTGACTGGCGCTGGACCGATTGGGATCATGGCAGGCGCGATCGCTGGGCATGTGGGTGCGAGGCATGTAGTGATTACGGATATAAATGAATACAGGCTGGAACTTGCTCGCAAGACTGGACTGAAAAATGTCATTCATGCGAAGAAGGTATCCCTTAAAGACGTGATGAAAAATCTCAAGATGGCTGAAGGATTTGATGTTGGTTTTGAAATGTCAGGTAGCAGCCAGGCGTTTAACGACATGGTCGATACAATGAAGAGCGGTGGAAAAATTGGGCTCCTTGGGATTTTGCCTAACGATACGCTTATTCAATGGAATCAAGTTATCTTCAAGAGTCTTGTCATAAAGGGGATTTACGGAAGGGAAATGTTCGAAACCTGGTACAAGATGTGCGCAATGATTGAGAGCGGGTTAAATATCCGCTGCATTTTTACTCACAAGTTCCCGGTGTCGCGATTCAAGGAAGGTTTTGAAGTCATGCTTTCTGGGAATTCAGGTAAGGTAATTCTTGATTGCCGTGATTGGGGGAAAACCTAAGGAGATAGTTCTATGGCGTATAAAAGAGCGCGCGAGGTTTATTTCGAAACGATTAGGGGTATTCGAAGTGAAGGTCTTTATAAAGACGAACGGATAATACACTCCCAGCAATCAGAATTGGTAAATGTCAGTTTTCCGGCTGGAGCGCCGGAGCGCGAGCTAATAAATCTTTGCAGCAATAATTATCTTGGGCTCTCAAGCCACCCGGAAGTCATGCGGGCTGCGCATGAGGGTCTTGATCGTAGAGGCTACGGGATGTCCTCTGTAAGATTCATTTGCGGTACGCAGGATATACATCGTGAGCTAGAATTGAAGGTCAGCCGTTTTCTAGGCACGGAGGACACGGTTTTATTTTCATCCTGCTTTGATGCCAACGGCGCGTTGTTCGAAGCTCTCTTGTCCGCCGAGGACGCGATATTTTCGGACAAGCTTGTCCATGCCTCGTTGATAGACGGGATGAGGCTATGCAAGGCGAAAAGATATGTTTTTGAACATCGGAACCTCGCCGAGCTTGAGCAGCATCTTGCAAGTGCACAATCTACCGCGAGACTAAAGCTCATAATTACTGACGGGGTGTTTTCAATGGATGGCGACATGGCCCAGCTTGATCAAATCTGCGCGATTGCAGAAATATATGATGCGCTTGTGGCTGTTGATGATTCCCACGCGACGGGCTTCATCGGAAAAACCGGGCGCGGTACTCATGAGCACTTTGGTGTGATGGATAAGGTGGATATCATTACGACAACTTTCGGTAAGGCTCTTGGTGGTGCTACTGGAGGATGTGTTTCTGGCAGAAAAGAAATCGTGGATTTATTAAAGCAGCGTGGTCGGCCGTATTTGTTCAGCAATGCATTGATGCCAGCGGTGGTTTACGCGTCGTTAAAGGTACTTGATATTTTGACGGAGTCTACCGCGAGACGAGACAAACTTGAGGAGCTTACAAAGTTCTGGCGCGAGGCACTTGTTTCAAACGGGTTTGATATCAAGGCTGGCAACACTCCAATAGTGCCGGTGATGCTGTATGATGCGAAGCTAGCTCAGCAATTCAGCCGTGAGTTATATGAGGAAGGGATCTTTGCTGTCGGCTTCTTTTATCCCGTGGTGCCAAAGGGCGAGGCAAGAATCCGCACGCAAATGTCAGCAGGTCTGGAAAAGCACCAGCTTGAAAAAACTTTGGAAGCCTTTGTTCGTGTGGGGCGGCGGTGCGGGTTGGGTAATTCTAAGATCGCTACGAACAGGGGTACTGACCGGCAACGAGTCTGATGTTGATGAAAGACTTTCCATCTGTATCCATGAATGAATAAGGGCAGATAGCCCCGCCATTTATAAGCATCGAAAACTCCAGGGTTGTGGAAGTTATACCAAGCGCTTGTCCTCTTGTAATCGCGTCGCCGACCCGCACAGCTACCGTGGTCAGTTTGCTTAGGATGCTTTGAGTTTGTGAATTGTGATAAATCCTGATGCTGCCGACATTCGGTGTTGAATCAACCGCCACGACGATCCCATCGGCTGGCGCCGTAACAGCGACTGAAGTGGTTCCCAAAAAAGCCCATTCCACATTTTCATGACCAGCGCTGAATAAGGTCTGTGAGACTGTCTGTGTATTGGTTGCTACAGGTATGGACATTGTTGGGATTTGAGTTGAATCGCCTATGATTTTGACCGGGTCTTGCCCATTCCCGCAACCTGATAGTAACAGTCCTAATAAGATAATCAGAAACGCTTTCATAGGTTCCACCTTAATGAAAGTAATTCACCCCAGACCGTTAGTGCCGGTGTGGAGAAAATGATTTGTACTGGCATGCTGATGTTGCCAGAAAGCTGGCCATAAATAGGGAATTCAAGCCCCGGTTCTGCTTGCATCGTAAAATATAATTTTGAGTTAAGCGTGGTGTTTGAAGTGGCGGGGAAGGCTAACCATCCGTATGCCGGGCCAGCTTGGACTCCGAGCGCGGGTGTGAAAAACCAAAACTTCTTTTCAACATTTGTATAAATCCCGGCAAGGAAACTAAGGATGTTCATATGCACATCATTGCTCATATTCTTAAGCTGCAGAGGCCTGTAGCTTGATGTTAGCGTTAAGAACACGCGGTTAGCTGGTTCACCCTGGCGTATTAGAACTCGTCCCTCCCAACCCGTGTCGGGACTGTAAAATATGGAAGGTGTTCCGGTCAGATTTGACCATCGCACCCCAAGGTCAAACGCTGAAACCGCAGCTGATCCTTTGTTTTCCAGCGATGGAATAATGGCTACCAAACAAAATGTAATAATTATGAATAGCTTGCGCATTAATAAAAATATCTCAGCAGGATGATGTGATTACAAGATATTTTTGTTGTTGGGCTGGGAAAAACGAAAGAAAAGGGCTGACATCTTGTCAGCCCTTTTCTTATTTGCAGGATTGTTTTCAGCTTCAGCTCTGCTTCCCTTGCTCAATATCTGCTATCGCTACCTGCAGTGGGGTGTCACTTTTTAAAAATACAGTACATATCCATGCTGCGTGTTGTTCAGGTACAGGTAAACATTACCGCTATGGATCGTGTTGTAATAATGGCCCACATTCAAAGCGATTCCGCTTACACAGGCCTGGGTCTGCGGGGCTACTGGCTGTGGCATCGATGGATATAGCGGATTGTAATAACCAGGTTGACCATTGAATTGCCCGTTGCCGAATTTCCACATGATATCCTGTTGAGTCATGGGAGCTATGGACACGAAGCCTGTTGCATTAGCCGCGGACGGCGCTTGCACGGTTGGTTGGAGGCCGGGGTAAGATCCAGGATAAGTTCCTCCGGGATAAGATCCTCCAGGATAAGTTCCTCCGGGATACGTCCCGGGATAATTCCATGTATTAGTCGTATTTGTCGGCACGACATTCATGCTGATGGTTCCGTCAACACCGTTTCTCTGATATGGCCCACCTTCGATGCCGCCGCCTATAATGATCTGACCCATCTGGGATGATCCTGGCACCTGTCCTCCGACGATACTGACTCCGCTAAAATAAATATTTGTTGCTGTAAATGGTATCGGTGCATTTATCGGTACACAGCCTAATGAACCCGGTAATGGTGCCGGAACTGAGCCAACTGGGGGTGGCGTGTCCGAGTTTTTTCCACAGCCGGTAAGGGCTATTAAACTTGTTATTGCCGCTGCGATGGCAATGCGCTTTTTGTTTGCGCTGTTCATATACTACCTCCACTGCTTTGCGACGATCGCTCAACACTGCTTGAAATTGCGTCGCGGTTTTTCTCTCATAGCTAGTCAAAAGCAAGGGGGATGCCATAATGTGTCGCCTTAGACCGTGGTGATAACTGGTTGAAATATTTAAATTTAGTTTAAAAACACCTGTCGCGTTGAAATACAGGCTATGTCAATTGATTTTACATTTGCTTATGTTTGACGGGTTTGACTGGAGTTCTTTTTCCTTTTTAAATGTATCTATTGCAGAGCCGATTGCCCGCGCTATAGCCTTGCGCCCTTTATGTGAAAGCAGGATTTGGCGGTCATTTGCGCTGGCAAGAAAGCCGATTTCCACCAGAACGCTTGGCATATCGGCTCCTAGTAGGACATGAAACAGCGCTTGCTTTACCCCGCGGTTTCTCACTTTACGGTTATAGCCGCGCGGGGATGTTGATATCAATTTGTCTTGTACCGCGCACGCAAGGCGCTTGCTCTCAGGCATGTTTGCATCAAGGCGCAGGTCCTTTAGAATCAGCGCCACGTCAAGCTGTTCCGTTGATTCCGCCGCGCTCCCCGCGATTACGCGGTTTTCTAGCTGGGCCAGGCGCCGCGAAGAAGCATCGGTCGTGGTGTTTAAGATATATGTCTCCACTCCTTGTGTTTCGCCGCCATGACTTCGATAGGATGCGGAATTCAAATGTATTGATAAAAAAACATCAGCATTAAACTTGTTTGCCATAGCTGTTCTGGCTGGCAACGAGACCTCCTCGTCTTTCTCGCGCGTAAGAAGCACGAAGTGGCCGCGCGAGCGCAGTTCCTCGCTTGTTTCTAGCGCCACGAGAAGTGCTAGGTCTTTTTCTGCAAGCCGGGTGGTTCCGGTGTTGTATGTAGTTCCGAGATCAGCCCCGCCGTGGCCTGGATCGATTGTCACCTTGAATGTTTTTGCTGCTGATGCTGCTAGCGGTATGCTCGTGAGCAAAATCAGCAGGAAGATGCTTCCATGCTTCATCCTTGTAATAAGCTTATGGCCGCCTTGCCTACTAGGCAAGTGGCTTGCAAAGACCCCTTAATTTAGCAACGAAGTTCAACGCCTGAAGAGGGGTCATTTCGTTGACATCGGTATTTTCAAGTTCGCGGATGACTTCGTGCGGTTCTTTTTCCTGAACTTTTTCTATAAATAACGGAAGTTGGTCGCATGAATTGCTTGCATCTGCCTTTGGCGAGGCTTGCTCTAAATCATCGAGGATTTTCCAGGCCCTTTCTATAAGAGGTTTTGGCAAACCGGCAAGGCGTGCGACATGGATGCCGAAGCTTTCATTTGCCGGGCCTTCATTTAGTTTGTAAAGAAAGCGGAGTTTGGCGTTACCGGGATTCTTGGCGCCTTCCACGGCCATATGCATGTTTGCGAGTTTTGGCAGTGTGGAGGTAAGACGTGTCAGCTCGTGATAATGAGTCGCAAACATCAGGCGCGGCTCGATTTTCGTGGATAGCCACTCCAGCGTGGCCCATGCAACGCTGATTCCGTCATATGTGCTGGTGCCACGGCCTATTTCATCAAGGATGATCAGTGACCTGTTGTCGGCTTTGTGCAGGATGTGCGCGAGTTCCGACATTTCAACCATGAACGTGCTCTGTCCCATCGCGATTGCGTCGTGAGCTCCGATCCTAGTATATAATGAAGACACAGAACCCCATCTCGCGTTTTTAGCCGGGACTGGGGCACCCATCTGACCCAGAATTACTATTATAGCTGTTTGGCGCATTACTGTGGATTTTCCGCCCATGTTCGGCCCCGTTATGATCATGCCGAGTCGTGTGCTGTTGGAAAGTTCTATATCATTGGGGACGAAGCTTCCGCGATTTACAGTGTCCACGAGCGGGTGGCGCCCTTGCTCTATGGCTAGATCCATTGAATCGTCTATCACCGGGAAGCACCAGCCCGGTTCGTTTCCATACCTGGATAACGAGCAAAGGGCGTCGAGCTCGGCGATCAGTTCAGCGGCATCCATGATGTGGTTCGTGTGTTTCTTGATATCTCCAAGCAGCTCAATAAATAGATCATGTTCAAGAAGTTTTCTGCGTGTTGAGGCGTTCAGGATTTCGTCCTCAAATTTCTTAAGTTCTTCAGTTACAAACCGCTCTCCTCCCGCCGTGGTTTGCCGGCGGTGGTAATGTGATGGCACATTCTTAAGATACGACTGCGTAACTTCGATGTAGTATCCGAACACGCGGTTGTAGCGGACTTTTAGTGAGGTGATCCCGGTTTGTGCGCGCTCCCTGTTCTCAAGATCCAATAGCCAGCGCTCGCCGTCCTGGTTTATTAAGATAAGTCTGTCAAGCTCGGTGGATGTTCCGACCCTGAAGATGTCCCCATCCTTGCTCGTAAGCGGTGGGTTTTCGGTCTGCGACTTTGTTATCCTACGCGACAGCTCTTCAAGGGCGGCATTTTTCTCGGCCATGGCTTGGCGGAGGCCGGTGAGATGGCTTGATTCGCACGATTCAAGCTTAATGGCGAAGTTGCCAAGCAAACCAAGTGATGTACCGAGTGCTAAGGTGTCGCGCGGGTTTGCTAGGCCTGCTGTGATACGGGCGATGATTCTTTCAAGGTCATAGACATGGCCTAATTTTTCCGGCAGTGCCCGAAAACGGCTGGAACAAAGTTCTTTTACCGCGTTTTGGCGGATCAGGATTTCACGCGGGTTTTTTAGAGGCGCAAGAAGCCACTTCTTGATTTTTCTTGAACCCATAGCCGAACGGGAGTCGTTTATCATTTTGAACAAGCTGGGCGCGCCATCCATGGGCTCACCTATGATGTCCAGGTGCTGAGCGGTTTTAGGTCCCAGGACCATTGAAGTAGATCTGTGTAAAGAGATGGGCAAACGCAGGTGCTGAAGTGTTTCGCGTTTTTGTGTTTTTAATGAATATTTAACCGCGATGCCAAGCGCGTGGGCAGCGGCGCCGGTGGCGACGAATTCAAGGATATTGGAAATATCGTATTGAAGATTAAGCAGATTAAATGCATCCGTCTGGGAGATGTAGTTTACAGGCAGGCTTTCGACTAAAACTTCTGTTTTTAATTGGCTTTTTATGCGGTTTGATTCGTCTTCGCTGGTTATTGTCAGTATATGCCGGATGGGTAGCTTGGAGAGTTCTGATTCCAGCGTTTCCTCGTCCATTAGACCGCTAGTGATGGTTTCTCCTGTTGAAATATCAAGACAAGCAAGAGCGCTCAGTGAGTCTGGGCCACGCACCAAGGCTGCAAGATAATTTGCTTCAGAACCTTCATAATCAAATTGAATCCCCGGAGTGAATGTTCTTACTATTTCACGTCGGACGATCTTAATACCTTTTTTGGTGCCATTGGATGGCGCCTCTTCCAATTGTTCAGCGATAGCTACTTTTTTGCCGGCTCGTAAAAGTCTTTGAATGTATGTGGCGGCGCTGTGGTGGGGGACGCCTGCCATAGGTATGGGATTTAACTTGTTTCTGTCACGTGTTGTTAGTGTGATTTCTAGGATTTTTGAGGCCAGTGTGGCGTCATCACCGAATAATTCATAAAAATCGCCCATTCTGAATAAAAGGAGAGCATCGCCAGCTTGGTTTTTGAGATCCCAATACTGGCTCATTGACGGAGTTGAGAATTGATCGGCTGACTGTGACACAGCCTAACACTTTTGGTATGTCAGGCCTTTGTTGTCAATGGGGCACCTATGCGGTGGACTTTTACCATGTTCGTGGTCCCGCGGCGTAGCGACGGTATGCCGGCAGTAACCACGATCAGATCCTCGGGTTCCGCCCACGCATTTGCCTGAAGAACATGTTCAACCATGGCGAAAAGATCGTCCGTGGCTAGGATTTTTGGGATGACGATGCCACGCACACCCCATACGAAAGCCAGCCGCCGCAGCATCGCTTCGTTGTCCGTGATAGCCACGATGGGTGTTTCTGGTCTGTATTTGGCCAAGATGCGAGCGGCCATACCGGACCTGCTTATGCAGGCGATAGCCACCGCGCCTACATATTCAGCGATCTGCGCGGCGCTGTTTTCAATCGCATCAACTACGGATCCCGGGATCGGGAAAGATTCCCTGTGTCTTGAACAGAATTCTCGCGAGCGTTCCGCTTCAAGAATTATCCTGGTCATCGTTTTGACAGTTTCGTGCGGGTACTGGCCGGATGCGGTTTCAGCCGAAAGCATCACGGCGTCAGTCCCGTCAAACACCGCGTTTGCGACATCGCTTGCTTCAGCGCGCGTTGGGGTAGGTGAGTTGATCATTGATTCCAGCA
>CAYHPW010000036.1:0-26181 GCA_964358645.1 uncultured Bacteriovoracaceae bacterium
GATTTCAGGCTTTTCTTGTTTTTATGCTAAGCACCGAACCGGACAGCAGTGATATCAACTCATTATTTGTGAGTCTAAAAGAACCAGTGTAAAGTAAAACTATAAATAGAGTTGACCCTAATATAATATTTGCAACAATAATTGGAACAATTTGGTATTCTCCGACCACTATTATTTTATATGAATAAAATGTCCCTACGATAAAAGTTAACAACATCATCCATAGCGAGAAGCTTGACCAATGAAAATTTCTATAAATCATATCATCTATGATAGCTCAAGAGTACCGAGTTTTCACCTGATTTAACGCAGCGCTCTTGGCGGTCTCCATCCTGAATTGCGAGAGTGCAATGGATATGCTGATCAGCCGGTCCAGCAATCGTCGGAAGCGTTTGAAGTTTGCCGTCTCCCGCCTGATCTGATCCATAAACTCATTACGGACATATTGCGTGTGCCCCTTTCCCAGATGCGTGTAACTCAGGTGCCAGTACGCGCCGTACTTGTCTTTGCTCTTGCGCATCTGCTTGCTCAGCGAACCAGGGCGCAGGTCCCCGATATCGTGAATCTGTTGTTTTAAATCAAAAACAAGCTTCTCCAACTTTTTTAGTTTGATTTCTGACATATATGTATCATTACTATGATACATATATACAGTCAACAAAAAAAAGGGGGAATAATGAAAATCTGGGCCGAATGGTGGTCGCGGGTGGAACCGTTGAGAGGCGCTTGTTCAAGAGCGCAAAGTTTTCTGTGGCTTGCCGTGGCGATTGCCGGGATTTCTACCCGGGGCGATCTCCTTGGCGTCAGCAGTATAGTCAGGGCGTTGGGTTTGGCCGGGAGGTATTATGACCGCCTGTTGGATTTTTTCCACTCCAAGTCAGTTGATCCGGATACATTGAGCCGGGCATGGGTAAAAACAGTTTTTAGCAGGATGCCTGGCATTTACCGATTCAACGGCAAACCAGTACTTCTTGGCGATGGGCTTAAAATCCCAAAGCGCGGGCGCAAGATGCCCGGAGTCAAACTTCTGCATCAGGTTTCCGAGAGCAATACCAAACCAGAGTACATCATGGGCCACTCTATTCAGGGGCTGTTGCCGAATGGGCATTTCTTTGAATTTTGTAAAAAATTAGTCTCATTTTTTATTTTTAGAAGAAGATTTGAATTTTTTACCTAAAAGTAGGTACTATTTTTACGAATTTAACGCCTAAATAGGCTTCTTTTTGCTGCGGCGTTTGCCGAAGCACACGTTTTTGCCCTATTGGGCGTACCTTACCCCAAGTTTCATGTTCCAGGCTATTGCTTCCATAAATGCCTGCATTTGAACTTTCGGTTTTAGACGGTAACGCGCTCGTTTTTGGAAAAAAGAAAAAAAAAACCCCCTCAAACGGCATTCTTAATGAAGTAAGCCACTTATCTTGTACCTCGTCGAAGTGCCCCGTCTTGATGAACTTAGCAAAGATGACGTAAAGACGGCAGGAGGAAACGATATGGATAATGCGATTTTAAGAAAGCGATTAAGCACGTTTAAGACGGAAGGTGGCAGCAGTGTCACTCGAGTAGGTGACGAGTTGCGTTTATTCTATCAACAAAAGAAGTCCATTCACCTGATAATTACCGCGAACTTCGCTGCACGATAATTCTTGAAAGGATCTCATGCAGATATAAGATCATATTTCCACCTGTAGTTATGAGACAGCTCAGACCATTGGCAACACTCTCCAACTCAGGATGACCTGTCGAAGACTTTATAATGGCATTAACTATGTCGTCAGGCCAGATTGATTTTTTTGATTGTTTAATAAGTTCAGGCTCCAAGTGTAAACGTAATTGGCTAAGAAGACCTCCAGGAACAGCCAGAACCTCAATACAAATAATGTAGAGCGCTTGACGAAAGGAAAGTCCACTCTCCATCCCCATTATGAGACCGGTCAAGAAAAGACGCAGTTCCATCACGGCGAGGTCAACTCCAGCATTTTGTCCAGGATCAATATATTGGTATGCTTTACGTAATACAAGAATTTCTCCTTCTATACTCACACCGAATGCCAAGGCTGACTCAAAAATACAGGCAATCAACTTCCCAGAGGCACCATCATTCGCCGCGCAATAGCGCGCAAAACGCTCAAAAGGCTTTAGGTTAGTAGGCAAGCTTAGAAAACAAGAACGGATTTCTTTTCCAGCCTGCGTTTCAGGGAGTTTTTTTAAAATAGTGTTCAATGCCTCATCAAAAGACATTCCAGCGCGTATGCTTAGATCGAGTAGAATAAGAACGTCATTCAGGTGGTGTTGCTCATTTAAAACTTCAGCATGCTTGATGAACTTGCGTAAGTGACGTCTTTTTTTACGGATAAATAATCCTATTCTTCAGAATCTATGAGTGTTCTCATCCACCCAAGTCCAGCCATATGCTGTCTTCATAAAGCAGGCTTCATATTCTATCGCAAGCCCGTCCTGTCCGAGGAATTGTACAGGAAGACTACCGTCCTTGCGAGTGATACGATATATTGTGTGTGATAAATTGGATTGGACAACTAAGTCACTTGTGGCCACTTCTGACATTGTGGTGTTAGAAAATGTCATCCGCCATCTTTTAAGGACTTTCTCTTCAAATGCTATTGGATCTTGATTGAGCTTGATGGCTTTTTCACGATTTCTAACCGTGCTAAACTTTTTAAGCTTAGTGATATCTTTTTGCTTGAATGCATCCAGTATTGGCAGGAATACTTTTAAAACATCTTGGACGTTTGAATCATCTGGTGGTGCTTTGATCATAGATTTCGCTCCTGATGTTTTCTGTGAAATAACAGTCTTGGCTTCTAATGGAATGCTTATAAGAATCATGGTTATCAGAAAAATGGCATGCAACATTAAGTAAACGCAGACTGTTTCCAGACTGTGCTCCTATGAGAACCGTACGTGCGCAATTCACGCATACGGCTCCTCAGTTTGTGTTTCAACTTCAGAAAGATCCAGAGGAGTAATGTCTTCGTGATTCCATCGATCCCAACAGCCTTGTTTCCATCTAGCTGCCGGAATGCCTGCCCCAGGTTGTTGAAGTGATGCATAATATTCATGAACTTTTGCGTGTCTTGTCTCTGAGTATATGTATTAGCCAACTAAGCAACCGGTTGCTTGGGCATATAGACCGCGGAACCAAAAGCCAGAATAGGATAAAAAATTAAAGGTAACATTATCAGACCCATTCCGAATCCAGCACCTTTACCGAACATTATTGCAATATCAATGGACAAGATAATCGATATGACTACGTTAACCAGCGGGGTAAAAAATAGCAGCACCCACCAGCCGGGGCGACCGGCGATTTTAACCAATAGATAACTATTATAAATCGGAATGAGAATTCCCCATCCTGGCTTGCCAGCCTTTACATACACCTTCCACATGGCGATCATGCAAAAGAGAATGAAGACTAATGTGATAAAAATTCCGATTATTGCTGACCCCTGTCCAGCTTGTGTGGCTTCCATTTACATTTCTCCGACTATATAAGAATATTAATTGATATTATAAAACTACTTATGATTAAAAAGCACGAACTTCCCCAAAAGAAACGTAACCTGTCAGTTTTTAGGGGCACGCGGAGTCGGGGCTAGGATTTGAGGGTAAAGAACCCCGCCGCAAGCGGCGGGGCCTTCAGGTGCAGCGCTCCGGTTTCCCCTTCGTAAACTTCGGGAAAAGCTCCGCTTGCGCAGGCTCGATTGCTCGGTCTGAATGAGACTCGATATACCGCCTCACCATTTCGGCCGTCACTCCTTCACCTATACTTCGTACAAAATAACTGCTCTCCCACAGTTCGCCCGCCCATAGTTTGCGCTTCAAATACGGAAAACGCTTAAACATCATTCGAGCGCTGATACTCTTTAATATTCCCGCTGCCTTTCCTACTGCGCGCTGAGGCGGTACTTGGATGTAAAGATGAACGTGGTCAACATCCACTTCCACCGACAAAATCTCCATCCCATATTCTTCCGCTGACCGCCTCAGCAGCTTTTCGCACTCTTCACGTTCGTGCAAATTCGTCAGCGCTCTTTTGCGATACTTCGTCGACCACACTAAATGATATCTGCAATCATACACGGAGTGACTACTGCGATAGAGTGCCATCCTTACTGCTTACCGCAATCAAGCCTATATGGATAAGGGGACTCTTCTGTGAGGTAGGGACGGCAGTCCCCCACCGCCCACCTCGCAGAACCGGACGTGCCCAATTAAGGCATCCGGCTCCCAGATATTTATTCCACTGATGGCTAACGTAGGCTTGGCTCCGGAAGTCGGAACCAGGGATACCGATGCATTCGGCTCCAGTGCATATTATGCCGCTGGCTGCGCTTGCGGAGCTCCACCACCAAAAGCCGCTCCACATGCCATTTCACGTGCCCAAGGGCAGGAAGGCAGTGGCGCAGGCCAAAGTAGTTGTAGTAGCCCCGCAGTTTCACGGTCAGCTTCTTGGACTGAATCCATTCGGGTAACTCCCGGTTCTTTTCGAGCCAGTCCTTCACGCTGTGAAGGAATTTATTCCGGCTCTTCTGACTTGGTTTTCTCGCGACCTTCCAGCCTCTCTTGGGGCGCTTTCTCATGAAATGCTGAGTTGCTTAAGACATCTCTCCATTTCTGACATCGACATTGTCATCTCTATTGTTCTCCTCTTGTTTGGTTTGGCACGAATTACTCCGGGCACTTTGGTTAAAAAGATCTCCATACTCTTGGGTTGGGCGGATCAGTGGATGTTGTTGTGTGAGATGGTTCTGGGCGCTGACCAGCCGAGTGACTTCGATCTGATTCAGGCGCGCCACGGCATCGTCAAACAGTTGCTCTGCAATCAGCCTGACCTGTTTGGAACTATGGATGTTGAGTTCAATGGCTCTCTTACATGCCTGCTCCACGATGCTGGCCGGATATTTCTCGGCAGTACCCAGTATCCCCCACATGCTCTTTTGCGCTGGCCGGCCTTGAGACTCAAATAGTCGCAGCGTATTGGGCCCTATTTTCTCGGCTTTACCCATCAGGTACTTGGTTTGGCGAGAGGGGTTAAAGGGTCTCTCGTGATTTGGCAACAATAGATTGCCCTTCTGGTAGGAGCGTGGATGCGTTCGTAGCAGTGCCTGAGTCTTCAGGTCCCGGATCTCGATCTCAAGATCATAGATTCTGACAATCACAATACTCCCAATCGGAGCTGGCCTGGCAGCATAGCTATTGTGGCCAACTTGAACAGTGGTGTCGTCGTTAACGGTACGTGTCCCCTCCTCGAAGTATCGGAACGACGAGACAGGCAGGATCTGTAAATGGGGTTTTTCCTCCTGAAACATAGCTTCGACCTGCCGCTTTGCCCGCCCGTGGATTCTCTGGGCGGCCCACTTCTCCTCCCATCGCATGAGGTGCTGGTTTTGTTCGTCAAGCGATTCAAAACGCAGCCCCTTGAGGGCTGTGCCCTGTGTGTGTTGGATTGCGTTTTCTACGGTGCCTTTGCGATTGGGATCCCGAACTCTGGCAGGGTCGGCGATGACTCCGTAGTGAAGAAGCATGACCGCGTACAAGCGGTTGAGCTCTGGCTCGTAAATGTCCGGCCTGATCACTCCCTCTTTGAGATTGTCGAGTACAACGTACTGCGGACACCCACCAAAGTACCGTAATGCCTCCTCGTGCAGGCGGCACCAAACCTCCTGACTGGATTTCCAAACAACCTTACGAAAGCTTCTGCGCGAGTACCTTAACGTCATCACGAACAACCGCGGCCTTCGATATTTCCCTGTCTTTGGATCCAACGTCGGAGCCCCCTCGCCGTAGTCGACCTGGGCCTCTTCGCCAGGTAGAAAATCCAGACGGTCAAACTGTTCCAGATCCGTCCGCTTCAGCCCGCGAACAAAACGCTTAACGCTGTTGTAGCGGGCCTCAAACCCGTGCCTATCGACCAGATCCTGGTAGATCGCCATGGCATTGCGCTTCAGCCTGACCTGCTCCTCGATCCACTGGCGGTGGGGCTCACAAGCTGAGCGGGCATGTTCGTGGATCTTCAGTTCGGTCAGTTTTGATGCGCCGCCATCCGGTGGCCGGGGTGGGGGAATTTGAAACTCCTCGTGGCCAGGGCCGGTGGCCACCCTGGGGGAATTTGAAATCAGATCCAGCGCTGCCTCCCTTTGCAGTAGCTCGTATCGGCGAATTGTCTTCCGGTCCACCCCGGTTATCCGGCAGATCTCATGTTGGCTGCGGGATCGCTCCAGCAGCGTAATAAGTGTGTTTTTTTTATTTAGCTTCAAGACGTTCACTCCATATCCCTCCCTCATGGGAGAGAAGATAACGTCCTGCCGCCACTTCGGCTCACGGGCTTTTTCTGGTCTATTTAGACCGCAAAACTACCCGATCTGGGATGGGGGAATTTCAAGTGGCCACAACTGGGGGAGTTTGGGTGGCCGCCGGGGCCTTCTTCAAAAATCCTTATTAAAAGAGCAAAGTCTTACTCATGATAACACCAACCTCAAGAATAGGCTTCGTGCTCTTCGGGGTGTGATCGCAGAATTGAGACAAGGTAATTTTGATATTAAAGAAAGTCTTGTTATTGCCCAACAAGAGCAATTTGGTAAAAGCTCTGAGCGAAGCACAAAAGAAGAAATAGCAGCATCCAATAATGACTCCCTTAGGGTTCCTTGGGCGAATGATTACGATAAAACTAATGCGCCAAAGAAACGTATTTTAAGGCCCTCAGAGCGGTATCCAAACGCTGAGATTAGAGAGACGCACGTAACATCCGAGACTCCACCAAAATGTCCGTGTTGTAGTGAAGAGATGCAGGACTCCGGACTGACCGAAGAGTCTGAGAGATTATCGATAATTCCGAAGCAATTTATTATTGATCGTCAAATTCGGCACAAGTTTAGGTGTAGTAATTGTCAGGGCTCAATCGTTACGGCCGCGGCCCTGCCCAGTATCACGCCAGGTGGGGCGTTTAAGTGATGCTCTCGCGATTGATATAGCAATGGCTAAGTACTGTGATCTGATGCCCATACAACGTTTTGTAAAGGCTGCAGAACGGATGGGTATCATGGCTCTGCCTCCGCAAAGTTTAATCGAATCTACTCATCAGCTGAGTCAATTCGTGAGATCGGTATACAAATTGATAAAACAGGAAGTTTTAAACAGTAAAGTCTTACACGCAGACGAAACTCCACATCGAATGTTAGAGGGTGATGAGAGGGAGCGCTGGTATTTGTGGGGATTTGCCACTAAAATTGCTGCTTACTTTGATATTCGAGATACTCGCTCAGGGGATGTAGCATCTGAGCTTCTTAAACAATCAGTATGTGAGTATTTATCTAGTGATGTGTTTTCTGGTTATGGACAGGCAGTAAGACAAACTAATGAATTTAGAGTTCAGAAAGGTTTTCCCTTAATTCGCAACGTTTACTGTAATGCGCATTCCAGGCGAAACTTCAAAAAGGCTCAAAATGCATTTGGCATAGAGGCGAAGTATTTTCTAGATCAATATAGATCAATTTATTATCTGGAGTCACATGAAAAATTTTTTTGACTGGTGTTGTTGGTGTTGTGGCTGGCAGTGTAAATTGCATGAAATTATTGATTTCTTAAAGTCCAATAAACAACAAGTATAGAGCTCTTATCCAACCTGGCTCTTGTTTATTACAACTTCTTCGCGAGATAAGTAAATAGCGCAATCCATACCAAATCAGGTTCTGTGCAAACATCACGCTTTGTGGATAAAACTCGCGGCCCTGGCGTGTTCCTGACATAGCTCGATTTCTTTTTTACTGAGGCCCATCAGATTTTCGCAAAGCCCGGCTTCATGTGAAAGTGTCACGCCAAAAATTCCAGGATCATCCGTGTTAATGCAAACCGGAACTCCAGCGCGTAAGGCAATCGGCAATGGATGGGCTTGCAAGGATTCGACCGCACCGGTTATCCAGTTGCTTGTCGGGCACATCTCAAGGCAGATTTTATTCTCCGCCAGGTATTTCATAAGGGCACCGTCTTTTACACATGCTATGCCATGGCCGATCCTCGTTGCACCAAGAAGATCGATGGCTTCCCACATGCTTTCCGGGCCTGAGGCCTCGCCAGCATGGACCGTTATTTTTGCCCCGTGCTTGGATGCTTTTTTAAATGGTTCTTCGAAAAGCCGGCATGGGAAATCTGATTCGTTGCCGGCAAGATCAATCCCTATGAATCTGTTGCGGTTACGCAGGAAAAAATCAACAAGATCCGAGGCCACTTGTGCGCCATATTCCCTTGAAGCTATGCAAATCAAGCCAACATTTATTTCAGGATAGCTCTCGAGCGCGCGCCTGATCCCTGATTCAAAACCGCTTAGAGCGTCCTCCCAAGACATGGAGTTTAATTCACAGACAAAACTTGGCGAGAATCTCAGTTCCACCTGTGTGATTCCTTCAGCTCGGCAGTCTTCGACAGCTTCAAACGCGACTGTTGCCAGCACTTCCGGCCGGTCGAGAATTTTTTGGAATATCTTAAATTTAGCTAGAACCGCATTGAGGTCACGAAGCGGCTTGCGTAGTATGAATTTATCTGTGAATGAAGCTATCGATGTGCTTTGTGGCTCTAGTCCGCGTTTCTGGGCCAATTGGAGCAGGGTCCTTGTTCTTATTGAAATATCAAGGTGACGATGAAGCTCCACTTGACCCACGTTAAAGTTTCTCCCTAAATTCCCATAATATGTGATCCGCTGTCCACGTAAAGTACGCTGCCAGTTATGTGAACCCCGCCTGGACCGCACAAAAACGCAGCTAGTTCCCCCACGTCATGGGCGGTTATGTTTTCGTGAAGCGGCGTTTTTTCTTCAGCGGTGGCCAGCATTTGGCGGAAATTTCTGACACCTGCCGCAGCTAGAGTTTTGACTGGTCCTGCAGAGATTGCATTTACCCTGATTTTTTTGGGACCAAGATCGTAAGCAAGGTAACGCACACTTGATTCGAGCGCCGCTTTGGCAACACCCATTATATTATAATTAGGAACGACTTTTTGCGCTCCATAATATGAGAGCGTTATTATTGCACCAGAACGCCCCTCCATAAGTGGCTCGCTACGTTTCGCTGCTGCGATCAGGCTGTATACGCTTATGTCCAGCGCGGTATGAAAGCCGCTACGTGATGTGTTTACGAACCTGTTTTCCAGGTCCTCACGGTTGGCGAACGCGATTGAATGGATCAGGTAGTCGATGACTCCCCATTTGGTTTTTACTTTTTCAAAAAGCGCGTCGAGTTGCGCATCATCTGATACATCACAAGGTTCCACTATCTCAGCATTTACGCTTTGTGCAAGCGGCCGTACGCGCCGCTCCAGGGACTCTCCCAGGTAATTAAAAGCTAATGAGGCCCCTCCGCCGTGCAAGCTTCGCGCGATGGCCCATGCTAGGCTGCGTTCATTTGCGACTCCAAGGATAAGAGCTTTTTTACCTTCAAAAGGTCTGTTGTTCACCATCGGTGTATTTCTCCATATCTATATCAAAAATTAAATCCATCCAAACTTACTTGCAGGAATGTCTCACCCCTGCCGCCAAGATCTTTGTTAAAACCATGGTGGTATTCAAGGGAGAAGTTGACCGGCACGTGGATTAAAAAACGGGTTGAAAGTTTAAGGCCGCTTCCTGCTGAGGACAACACGGTTATGCTTTTACTCCCTGGGAAGAAAGTTGATTCGCAAAATGCGAAACCATAAAAATTTTCAAGGAAGATTGGATGTGTCCCTGTCCCGCGGAATATGCGTACTATCGGGAACCTATAATCCAAAGCTAGGGCATGAGCAGAGCGCGCGAAAAAAGTCATAAGCGGATAGCCGCGTATTGAAAGCTGGTCAAACGAGTCATCGGATAGTCCGCCGGTTAACTTATCCAGCCGCCCTTGAACGACAACATTTTCAGGCAAATAAGATTCATTTATGTGTGACACGTATGATGACTTGACTGAAGGGACTAGTACTGAATGCTGCGATATTTTTATGAACTCAGTATCAGATATCAGCATTTTCCATGTGCTACCGTCAGGTCCTAAATAGCGTCTTGTGCCGATTTTAGATAATCTGCCTTGCTCTGCCGTGATGCCGAGTCTAGATCCCCTTGTCCCGCTGTATTCAAGCAAGGCATCCATGCTTGGCACATAACGGCTTTTTCCGGTAACGCTATCCTCAGTATAATTTGGGCCGGATATGTAACCCGCGGATTGTTCTGCTTGAAACGATAAGGATGGTGTGAGCTGCGAAAAAGTCCATCGGAAAGGAAAAGAGATAGAAGTAGCGAGTTCTGTTTTTCTTATATATTCGATGTCGCCAGTACTTCCTGTGATGGAAATAACGCTGGTGCGGTTAGCTCCCGTGACAGAAATCGTTGGGCCAAGTGACCTGTTGGCGTAATACGCGAGCCAATCTGGTTTCTTGATTTGCGAATCATAGCCGAGTCCCAGAATGTAGCGATGCCGGTCAACGGCATCAAAGCCCAGGGCTTGAAACGCGGCATAAAAATTTCCGGAATCAACTGAAAGCCACGGCAACCATTGCCTTGGCCAGATGCTTGGGATGACGGAGTAATCTTTCACTTCGTATGTCTTGTTTGATGAGACATCATTTATGTCATATTTCGGCGAGGCTTCGGGTGTCGTCGTCGTGATGGTGGCCTTTTCACGTGAAAGACCCTCGTTCGGCTCTATGGTGGCTAGATTCCAGCCGTCGGATGAAAAAACACTTACATAAAGCGTCTTGTCTTTTTTTGAAAACGTAGGGAAAGCAATCCCGGTGGTCACATTGGTCACCAGCACCGGGCCGTCCGGCGCGTATAGATAGAGGTTATCAACGCCCGTGGCATTTGAGACGTAATAAATAAATCCGTCATGGTCTATGGCTGGGAATCTATTGAAATTGCCGTCTTTAACCAGGGTTTTTACTACCTTGGTTTTTAGGTTTATTCCCATGATCTCTTCGCTTGCCTGTCCGTTGATGTGTTGTGAAAATACAACGGAGTCTTTGTTGCCTGTAAATTTCGGTGTGGAAACCCGCCCGTATTTTTGCGGCATATAAGTGCGTTCGATTGAGTCAAGGGAGTACTTGCCATTTGATGTCACAAGTGTCGCAGTTCCCAATCCTGTCGTGGAATTTTCAGTGAACGTGAATACTAGTTTACGTCCGTAAGGCGAGATATCCGGGTCGCGGAAGCGAGCCCCCTCGGTGAGGCTGACCAGCGACTCACTCTTTATGTCGTATATGTAAATATCACTGAATATATTGTAGTTCGAGCTGCGCTTGAGCATGCTGAATACCAAAGCATTAGAATCCGGAGTGAATGAAATAGTGGTTCCTAAAAGTTTTTCGCAAATCCGGCGGGTTTCTCCAGTTTGGTTATTTCTTAAGTACAAGCTCATCGGGTTTTTGTAAGAATCCATTGAATAAGCGAGCCATTGCCCGTCAGGCGAAACAGCGGAGCCTAATATGTCGTATCCGTTTTCCGTGATTTTTTTATATTTGCTAACAGGTTGTGACTTTATCTGTTTTAACTGCATGTTGGCTCGCTTTCTGGCATTCGTGACCCACTCCTCCCAGTAGGCCTGCCAGGGTTTGCCGGTAATGTTTTCAATATTTCCATTAATGAAAAAAGGTATGCGTCCGCTTGAGCGCTTGGACATTACTCCCAAGACATCATCACCACTTGAAAGGCTTGATGATCTGTCATGGGTCATGCCGTCGTGTTTGTAAGCCGACAACGTGTCCATTAGATGATATCCGAACAAATACGGTGTTTCGCCGCCTGGATAATATGGGTTGGGGCCGTTCACCTTATCTAACGTTATGAACTCATCGCTATCAAGGACTCCTTGTTCAACGGCTGCCCGTATTACCATATCGTAGTGGGGGCTACGACCGCGGCCGGCTTTGGTCCATCTTGTTTCCATGTAAACCGCCAGGCCCTCCAGCATCCAAGGTGGCCAAAACGAATTCGGTAGGATCACGTCGCCTAAAATATATCGTAGCGGGTTGTAGAAACTGGATGTGGCATCCATGTTAAGGAAGTGAGTGTATTCATGAACAACCAACAGCCATAGCCAGTCATCATAATAAGCAGTGCTAAACCAATTATCAGGAGGCGTAACCATGAGTACTATGCCAAGCCTGAGTACTGCGGATGTTAGGCCATTGGCTGCATCAGAATTATCAATGACTAACACTTGTACGCGACTGTTTGGATTCCAATGAAGAGCCGGTGAAAGGATCTTATGTGCTTCTTCAAAATATGTTGCTGTCTTGTTGGTGGTGTCCGCTAGTTCTTCCGGAAAGGTTATGCGGAAATGCTCTGTTTCAATCGTTTTCCATCGCCAAAACGGTGAAAGTGATGTCAGATCCCCTATACCATCGGCAAACGCTAACGATAGAACCGCTGTGTTAATAAGCGCTAGGATAAACAGTCTATGAATGTTTTTATACATAATGGATCAGGCCAAGTTAGGATAAAATATCCGGTGAGGCAAGCTTTCCGCAGCATTAGCGTGCGATATGTGCTATGAGGGAGCAGCAATGAGCAAACATCAATTTTTGAAGGATCTTAAGGAAAAGGACTCCGTTGCATCTTCGTTTCTGATTAAATTCAGCGCGGTTGCGGTTGGTAAGAGCGGTAAGCCATATATGAACCTGATTTTGACCGACAAATCAGGTGATCTTGAGGCACGGCTTTGGGAAAATGTGCAACAGCATATGGGGCAGGCGGTGAGGGGCTCATACACATGGGTGGAAGGACGCTGCCAGGTATACCAAGGACGGCGCCAGGTCGTGATAGAAAAACTTCAATTACTCCGTGAGGACGAGGTAGATCCCAAGGATTATGAGGTGGAAGGATCGGTTAACTGTGAGGAGCTGTATGACAAGCTTCTTCAGTATGTATCTTCTATGACAGATCCGTTTTACAAGGCGTTGTCCGAGGCTACGTTGAGGAACGATGCGGATGTTTCTTTAAGACTTAGAAAAGCGCCGGCAGCTAAAAGTGTTCATCATGCATATAAATCCGGTTTGCTTGAGCATCTGGTTTCCGTCACGGCGCTTTTGGATACAGTTGCCAAGCATTACAGCAGGTGGATAGATAGGGATCTCTTGCTTGCGGGTGGATTTTTTCACGATATAGGCAAGTTGTGGGAACTTTCATATGATCGTGTGATTGATTACACCGCGGAAGGAAGACTTGTCGGCCATCTTGTTATGGGTATTGGGCTGATCGACAGGAAGATAAAAGAATTGGAAGAAAAACCCGGTGCTTTGCCAGGGCCGTTCCCTGAAGACAAGAAGCTTCTTATCAAGCATCTTGTTCTGGCTCACCATGGGTTGCTTGAATATGGCTCGCCAAAGCGGCCCAAATGCCTTGAGGCGATGATCCTGCACATGATTGACGATCTCGATTCAAAGGTTAACTCGATTGCAGGTTTTATCGAACAGGATTTGACGCCAGGCCGATGGACGGCGCTCAGCAGGCAATATGAACGGTTTTTTTACAAACCCGATTGGTCACATAAACAAAGAGATACTAAGCCGGTAGTCTGAACAATTTTTTCGCATTAGCGGTGGTTATGGCCGCAACATGTTCGATTGGAGTTGATCGGATCTCAGAAATTTTCTGCGCTGTTGACGGTAGCATGCTTGGTTCGCATTTCTTTCCTCTGAATGGCACGGGCGCTAGGTATGGGGCATCGGTTTCTATCAACAGCCTGTCATCGGGTGTTATCTTGGCTACTTCCCGGATTTTCTCTGCATTCTTGAAAGTGATGATCCCAGAAAACGAGATGAAGAACCCCATTCCCAGGCACTCCATGGCGAATTCCATCGTGCCAGTGTAACAATGTAGTACGCCAGGGGCGGATTTTGCCGAAAGGGCATGTTTTTTCAAAATGCTTAGCAGATCTGGTTCCGCCTCCCTGCTATGGATCACGGCAGGTTTACCCAGAGTGGCTGCTAACTCCAGTTGCTGTTCCAATACTTTTTTTTGCTGCTGTCGTGTGGAATGTTCGTAATGGTAGTCAAGGCCGATTTCGCCAATGGCCACGCATTTTATGTTCCCCGCCGCTTTCTCGATAATTGCCAGGTCTGAATCCTTGAATGATGAGGCTTCGTGCGGATGCACGCCAGCGGTGTGATAAATCACTGGATAATTCATCGATGTTTCCTCAAGAGTGGAGATCAAGCTGGTATCCGTGGCTACATTGATCATGATGGAGACGTTTGCCAATCCGGCCTCGTGCACCATGGTAGGAATATTTTTTCCATCATAATCATAATGGAGATGACAATGCGAATCTATAAACATCATTGCTTTAAAAGCGAGTCAGTTATCATTATCCACGCATCAAGCGGATAAGCGCCCTCGATTTTCCTGCCATTTATGAAAAATGACGGTGTTGATTTAACTCCAAGCCCGGTGGCCTCGTTGACGTCCTTAGCGATCAAGGTATCAATCTCCGCGGAGGAGACGCAGGCCGTGAGTTCAGCCGCGTTCAAGCCCGCCGGGCCGACAACCATATCCATAAGCCTTCCTGGAGCCAGCGCCTCCTGCTTCTCAAAAAATTTTTCGTAAACGGCTTTGAACTTCCCTTGCCGGTGTGCGCACAGCGCGATGCGGGCTGCTTCGCATGCAGCCGAATGGGCACGATGTTCTATGGTTTTATTGCATGTGGGGTCTAGAGGGAAATTTTTAAAAATGACCCTGATTTTTCCCGGATATCTGTTCATGAGGGAGTGAAGCGTTATCGCGCCGACCTTGCAGTACGGGCATTGGAAGTCGCTGAATTCAACAATTGTTATTGGTGCATCCTTGTGACCAATTGAAGGCAGCTCCGAACTGGTGTTCACAAAAACAGGTGATGAGTAAGTTATTTGTTCAGCGATGACCCGTACTGTTGAACTATCAACCGTCGCGCTGTCCAGGCCTTTAAGCCCTATAACCGCCACAAACAATGCGCTGGCTGTTGACGCCATCAGCGTGCGCCACTTTCCCCAGTCTGGCTTGTTCAGTTTTAATCCTTCTGGTTTTAAAAACAGCGAACTTGCAAGAGACGATAAGCTGACAACGTCAATCACTAGGCATAAAATGCAATATGTTTTTAAGACAAAAGCCATTATCGCGAAAAAAATCGCTGAAAAGATAACTGCAATTAAGGATAAAACAAAAGCGGCGCGGACCGATTCACGTCTCCACTCCTTGTTCATGGCGAACATGGCTATGATAAACAAAGCCAGAAACCACCCGGCCGTTAAACTTGAAAATGGTACCCCTTTTATCAGTTCGGCGTAAGTGCTTGCCGCGACGGCGTCGCAGTTCATTGCTTGTCCTAGATTGCAATAGGACTTAAATCCGTTCGTCGCTGACTTGACGCTGTAGTAGTGGGTTGTGAGAAAGACCGAAACAATTACTCCCAGCAAGGCTGATGCGCTCAGCAATGAGAGCCAGATTTTAGTTTGCTTTGATTTGTTTCCTTGCATATCTGTCAGAAGCCTCCGAGTTTACCGGCTTGGTACAAAAGGTATTCAGCGAACCAAAGAAGCAGCAGGCCGCTTAGAATTTTAATATGCTTCATCCATCGGCCGGAACGTGGCAGGATTTGCAGGGCGCCGGTTGAGATGGCGATAACGAGTAACAGTGTTCCAAGGCCAAAGGCAAAAGACATCATCAACAGCAGCCCAAGACCGATGGATTGTGATTTAGCGATAAACGCTAGTATGGATGTCAGCACTGGGGTTGTGCATGGAGCAGCTATGAATCCCGAAGATGCTCCAAGACAAAATGCACCAAGCAGTGTCACCTCTTCTTTTTCCGTGGAGGTTCGGTGATGGACAGGCTTTTTTGATGAAGCTAATCTGAGTTTGTTTTTAATGGTTTCCCACCAGGTGAGCGGGTCAAATGGTATGATGTCTAACATTACGAGCGATGCGACATTCATGATCAATCCGATTATAAAATACCAGCCGGCGGTATTTGTAAAACTGCCAAATATCCGACCTGTTAATCCAGCAAGGACACCCAGGAACGAATAAGCCACCGCCATTCCTGAGACATAGACCAGGCTTCTGACCCAAACGGCGTGCCAGGACTTTTTTGTCGGCCCGATTCCGCCAACCACGCTGACAGTTATGGGTATCATCGGATAAACGCACGGCGTGAGGCTGGATAAAATTCCGCCTAAATATGCCAGACATACGGCCCCGAGGGCTTGGATAAAACCAAGCTGTTCGTTGCCTGCTCCCAGCAGGCCTGTCAAGAAATCAGTTATGGAGTGCATTCAGATAAATGGGTAACACGATCTGTATTTGTTTGCTATTGCTCTGATAAAACCATTCACCATATATTCCGTCCATGCATCTTTTAAGTGATGTTTTGTCTTCTGTTCCAGGTGTTATGCATGGGTTTGGAACCAGGACTGAACCAGTACCTATTCCGTTTATGGAAATGTGGCCAAGAAAACCTCTTTGCAAGCAGGTGCATGGCTGCAATACGGTGGAGGTGTTTTCACCTGCTTATGATTGTGGTGAGGCCGATGGCTTTTACACAGGGGGGGTGAATATACCATTGTCAATTGCAACTGCTGATTGTGTACCGATATTGCTGGCAAGGAAATCCGGGGAGCGGATCGCGGCCGTACATGCGGGATGGAGGGGGACGAAGTCAAGGATCCTTCGCGCTCTTTGGGAAAAACTAATTAGAATAGGTGAAGATCCTTCGCAGTGGTGTGCCGCCGTTGGTCCGGCGATAGGCCCGTGTTGCTATGAGGTAAGCGCGGAATTGGCTGCGGCATTTGAAGCCGAGTTTAGTGAAGCTGGAACCGGCGTGGCTGTTCCAAAGCCCAGAACCCTTGATCTTCAAGCAATCAATGTTTTTGAGCTAAAGGCAATCGGATTAGGGCAGGTGGATTTAATCCGCGCTTGCACGAAATGTTCTGGTGAGAGCGAAAATCCAACATTTTTCAGCTATCGTGAAAATCCCAGACTTGCAAAGAGGCAATATTCTGTTATCGCAAGGACAGTCGCGGCATCATCCGGAATTCCCTACTTATAGCGGCGTAAAATTCCCAAGAGAGATTTGAACGGATCCGGTGCCTCGGCCTCAAACAGCATGCTTTTGCCAGTGAGCGGATGATTAAAGGCAAGTCTGCGCGCGTGGAGGGCTTGGCCTGGCAGTTTTGTGATTGCTTCCCTCGCATCATCGGGAAGAATAACCCATTTTGCCTGTTTAGCCGATGGCGATCCATATGCCGGATCGCCCATTATTGAATTGCCCAGATCCGTGAAATGTACCCGCACTTGGTGTGTTCTGCCTGTTTCGAGTTTTGCTTCTAAAAAAGTCCCGAATGGCATTCCTTTACCGGTTTTATATTCTTCAAGCCTTTTGAAATACGTTACCGCGTGGCGTCCCCTCTTTACTTTTGTGCTCATGCGTTTTCTGTCCGTGGCGCTGCGTCCGATTAAGGTTTTAATGATGCCACTTGAATCCTTTGTGGTGCCGTAGCAAAGCGCCCAGTACACGCGCTCAATGGAATGCGTGGAGAATGTCTTTACCAGCTCCATATGGGCTATGTCAGTCTTTGATACGACAAGTACGCCGCTGGTATCCTTGTCCAGCCTGTGTACAATCCCAGGGCGCAGGGGGCCTCCAATGCTGCTTAGTTTTCCAAGCCTGTGCAGGAGTATGTTTACGAGTGTCCCGTGTTTTTTTGTTAATGAAGGGTGTACGGCGAAACCCTGTGGCTTGTTGATTACCGCTATATCATGGTCCTCGAAGAGAACCTCGATATCAACGGCTTCTGGTTTGAGATCGATTGATTCCGGCGGAAGGAATTCGATTTTGATTGCGGCGCCGTCCCGCAATTTCGAGTCTGGATGAATGGGGGCCGCGTCCATAGTCACCCGGCCGCGTTCCATGAGCCGTTGAAGCAGGCTTCTTGTGCATACTGCTGGTTCACCGGCACCATGCCATTCGCCATTCCCATCTTTAACGGCTCGTGTAATCAGCTTATCCGCACGCTCATCAGCCGTGTTAAGTTGTTTGTTATATCGCCATGTCCAAATCATTTTTTTGAATGCTTATGATACCTGGCGATATATGCGGATGCAACTTTATCGGCGGGGAGTTTAAGAACCCTGGCTATTTGGAATACAAATCCTCTCAGGAAAACAGCTGCCGGTAGTTTTGCGAAGCAGTCTTCTTCTATGGCATTTAAATAGCTTTTAGATATTTTTGTTATCGAAGACATTTCCTCGATGGAAATCCTTCTATTTTCCCTGATCCTGCGGAGAAAGATCCCTTTCCATTCTATTTCCTGCGCTATTTGTTGCTCGATGGATAATGCCTGACCCGGCAATGAGCTTGCTGGTATGGCGGCATGCTGCGGTATTGCTTGCCTTGTAGAGTGGAATGGGGGAGGGGTAAACCTTCCAACATCATTTTTTGGGACCTCTTTCACTGTATCTGTGTTGTTTGTAAATGAAATATCTGTTGGTGGCGGTATCAGGAAGTCATCGCTGTTATACGATGTTTCCATTGGCGGTATCCGATCGATAGAAGGTATTTTTTGGTTTTGCGGTGAGCCTTGGCTGCCGGTTTTGTTGATTTCAAAAGTTTTTTCAGTGATGAATCCGTGGCAGCGGTCATATTCAGCGCGCTTTTGCCGGTCGGACAGCACCTGGTACGCTTGCTCTATGTGTTTTAGCGCGCTTTCTCGTTCCTCATGGCTGATTAAAGTATACAGCGCCACGCTGTCCTTGTTGTATGCTGATTTTGCGCGGATGTATGCTTCCTTTATTTCGTTTGGCGTAGCATCGGGAGTTATATTCAGTACTTCGTAATATGTCCTGTAATTATCAAACGCCATAATTATTTTATGATACGCGCTTATGGTTCTCCGCGCATACCCCCATATCGCTTAATAAGGTGATGAGTGACGCGTTCTATGTTTGTCACAAATCTTGAGTTGGGGAACTCCAGTAATAATGGTCTTTTTCTTCTAATCGCCTGCCAGACGGCGCTGTCGTAATCAAGATATCCTATATAATCCATTTCGATACCAAAATATCTCTTGCATACGGTGTGAACTGAAAAACCTATTTCAATATCCGTCTGTGTCCTCGCCTGGTTTACTATAAGTTTTGGTTTGAATTTATCTATTTCATATTTAAGCTTTACCGCTGTTTCTGGATCTTTTTTATTTATCGCGGCGAACAGGTCGGAGGGTGATTTAATCCCCATTATATTTTTTGCATCCAGTGCCGTTTCAATTAATGGTCTGATTTCTCTGAGGCTGGCTCTATTTAATAAATGCCTGTAATAAGCGCTCTTGATGAATCTATACGCGTTTTCAATGGAAGTTGGCTCCGGCAGTAACGTTATTATCCCTATGTCACTGAAAAGAAAAAAATCCACTGTGCTGACAGACGTACCCGCCCCTAGATCAAGAACTAGGTAGTCTGATTGCAGAGTCAGAAGATTATTTAAGAGCCTTGCTTTTTGTGCGGAAGAAATATTGGCCACGTCCGTGGAGTCCTGCGCGCCACTTATAATATCAAGCCTGCTTACACCGCTTGGGATTAAACATTCAGTCAAGGTTCCCACGCGGTTTGAGAAGAAGTCGCTTAAAGTATTTTTTGGCAGATCTATTCCAAGAGCCGTATGTAAGTTGGCTCCTCCAAGGTCAAGGTCTATGGCAATGACTTTGTTACCAAGCCTCGAAAGAGCTATTGCAAGGCTTGAGGCTATCAGGCTTTTGCCTACGCCGCCTTTACCGCCGCCAATAGCCCAAATTTGTTTTTTGATATTTCGCTGACGATACCCCGACTGCCTGCCATAGGGGTCCGCTGTGGGTGATGCTATGGGATCGAAATCCTTGAGGCTTCCATCCATGGACTGCCCTTTATTGTCCTCTCTATATAAGCATTTAGTTCGCTTCAGCATGTGTCAAGCTATTTGACTGATGTTTAAGCTAACTGTGTAGAGTTATTCGCAAGCCAGGCTGACATTGGGTATGGAAGTGCGCAAATATATACAGTAAAACGGTACTGTATTTATAACTGTTTTTTAATTATTATAGACCATATTTTATTCGCTAACTATTTATAATTATAGGCGTAAAGTCTTCTCCTGATATGTTGCGTAAAGTATCGGGCTAATTCATTTTGGCATCCGTATTGCTTCTTTAACGAAGCGCATCAAGCAAAGATTAATGATTTTAATTATTAAAAAAGGAGAAAGTCGCAAAAATGTCTAAACGGGTCGCAGAATTGAGAATACCTCATTTTTTCGGTAACGGGAGCGTTGTTAAGTTACCCGTTAGAACTGAGTTGCATCTGGCAAGGAAGGCCTGGCACCTGGTGATGGGTTCATTTATAGCTTTTACATATCTATCCGGTGTTTCATCAGTGGTGAGTGTCGCGATTCTTTCATCTATTTTAATTATTGATCTTTTTATGGAGACGATGCGTCTCAGGTCACAAGGATTTAACGAAAAGGTTATACGCATAATGGGACCCGTGATGCGCGCGCATGAGGTACACCAGTCAAGCGCGGTTCCCCACTACCTGTTTGCCACGATAATAGCGATAGCCGTGTTTCCAAAGCCTGTGGCCGTCTTGAGCATAATGTATTTGGCTTTTGGTGATCCAGCTGCATCTTTGGCCGGGATTCTTTACGGTGACAGGAGTATCCGCTGGTCAAATGGAAAGTCTTTGGTTGGAAGTATTGCGGGTGTAATTACTTGCATTATCGTGAGCTTTGTTTTCTTCGGGTTGAATGCGTTTCATATCTCCCCTGGTCACGTCATGATTCTGAGCCTGATAGGTGGCATTGCTGGAGGGGTTGCTGAGCATCTCCCCATAGATGTGGATGATAATTTTTTAATCCCGGTATTTTCTGGTTTTGTTCTTTGGCTGGCTTTTATACTTCTTGGCATCGCATTGTAAAAGATTAGATCGACTGACTAATTTTTTTACACCTTATGTTATTTATCTAGAGTTAGTAGATATAACCACTGGTAATTATTAATAATAGATTTGTCCTATATGGTATGGTCGTTGCTCTTAGATTTTAAGCAAGGTAAGGTATGATTTTGTATTTACAAAAAATATTCGCCGTTATCTTTCTGATTCTTTCGCTTACTTTTTTAGCTCAGGCCAATCTCAAACCTCAATGGTCAAAAAAGCGGGCGGCAGGAGTGCATCTAAATAGTTCATTTCTGGCAGATTTGGACAATAAAAATTTTAATTCAAAGGGCACAAATTTTATTACAGAAGCGATGTCTTCAGCTGATGTTCGAGATAAGTACAGCACGCTCCATGGTGATTACGAAATGCGCAAGCGTCATGGGTTGATCGATACCGATGCTGAGCGCTGTTATCTGGATCAGATGAGCGGCTTTAATAACGAAATATTATCCAGGCTGAGATTATCGCAGCTTAGGGATGGCCGAAAAAAGCTTGAGACGGCAATGCTTAGGAATGACCGCCTGAAGGCTATAGCCGGGCCGATCGTAATGGCGGGCGCTATTGCTGCTGCATGTACCACTGGTGAGCCACTTGAATTTACGCTTACAGATAATACGAAACTAGTTACACGTGCTGACGTCAGAAATCAGGTGGGTCAGCTTTCTGTTGCATCCCAAGCTTTGACGGGCTCGCTTGATCTTATGGCTAAGACGCCCGGCGAACGTGAAGAGCGATATAGATTTTCTTTGAATAGTGGCATCCCGTTATTTAACGTCACAAGTGGCATTTCATATGGCATGACATCAAACACGCTCAGCATGTCCCTAACTAAACAATTAAGCAGCCGCTTGAGTTGTTCAGTAGATTCCACCAGACCTCTGGACAACACTCCTCTAGCGTCATCTCTCGCCCAGGAATCTGTCAGGCTTTTATACGGGTTTAATTTTTAAGTTTTGTTACTAACAAGCCGTGAGTTCAACTATGGTTGCGCCTGCGCCTCCTGATCCATAGCCCGCGTCACGGGATGATTTTACGTAAGGGAGTCCTTCTAGAAGTTTTCTTAAGCCTTCTCGCAGAGCGCCTGTTCCTAGGCCGTGTATTATCGTGACTTGTGTAAGTGTGTCGCTGCGTGAGGCGCGATCTAGATATTTTTCTGCAGCCGCCATCGCGTCATCATATCTTAATCCTCTGATGTCAAGCTCTGTTGGCTGGGTTGTAGATGATTTTTCAATTGTTATGGAGCCTTTTGATTTTTGTTTGCTCTCTAAAAGCGGCTCGATTTCGTTAAATGGCAATACAACCTGCAGACTCCCTACGGAAAGTTGTGCCTTGCCGTCCAGCAATTTAATCACCGTTCCGCTGGTTTTCCATTTTCCAATCCTGACGGTTTGGCCTGCTTGTATCTCATGTGGTTTGGTTTGTTGCGGCAGCGCTTCGGCTAAATCGGGGGCTTCTTCCAGTGGTGATTTTTCCACGTTTTTTAATGATTCCTGCAAAATTTTATGTACGCGTGTTTTACCATCGGCCAAGTTCCGCTGGGTTTTCATCGTGTTTAATTGTTTCATGTGCGCGGTTATTTCATCTTGCGCCTGCTCGGTTATCCTCTTTAGTTTCTGCCTGACTTTTGATAGCAGTCCGTCTACTGATTGGCTGGTTTTTTCTGACCACTCGTT
Organism: uncultured Bacteriovoracaceae bacterium; assembly: GCA_964358645.1. Classification (GTDB taxonomy): domain Bacteria; phylum Bdellovibrionota; class UBA1018; order UBA1018; family UBA1018; genus JBBTDV01. The sequence continues at coordinate 22,647 of CAYHPW010000036.1, forward strand.
ATGCATGCGTTCCGCTTCTTCTCTTAATTTAATGGCTTCCCTATGAGTTATGGCGGATTCACGCAAGTTCGATTCAAATTTGGAAAGCATGTTTTCAAAGTCTTGGTGTTTGTTGGAAATATAACCGCTTGCGGAATCAAGCACGTTTTGCTGGAGGCCTAGGCGCTTTGCGGTTTTAAGTGTTTGTGAACTACCTGGAATCCCTGTTATCAACTTAAATGACGGCAAATTAGATTTCTCGTCAAATGCCATGCTTGCGGTTGTTATGGCCTGGTTTGTTGTGCTTAATATTTTAAGCTGCGGGTCGTGTGTTGTGCATACGATCAGCGCGCCTTTGGTTATTATGGCTTCTAGAAATGCACGGCAAATGGCCGCTCCTTCATCAGGGTCGGTTGCGATGTTAAGCGTGTCTATCAGTACTAAGCTGTTAGATGTAGCTTGATCCAGTATGTTTTTGAGGCTGAGTACATAGCTGGAGAAATTTAAAATCTGTAGTTCAACAAGAATAGAATCAAAAAACGGTATAATCGGCTGGTCGGTTGCCGGGAATGGGAATCCTGTGCGCGCGCAGATGCCGGCAAGGCCCAGTGTTTTAAGCAAGACGGTTTTGCCGCCTGCATTCGGTCCGGTTATTATCAATGCGTTGGATGGTTCACCAAACTCGATGTCATTTCTAACAGGTGATAGGTTATCTGCCAGTGTCTGCCATAAAAGTGGGTGGGCGCTTTGTTTGAGCATGAATTTCCGGTCTGCAGTGATGGCTATTGATTTACCGGAATAGCGCAGCCCCGCTCTTGCTCTGCTTTGTGCCGCATCCCAATATGTGAGTACCTTGATCCCGGAGTTGATATCCATTGCGAATGGCTGCAGGGACTTTGAAGCATTGCTTAGGTCACTTGGTGTCGCGTGTTCTGGGATCTTTTCAAGTATCTGAATTGGCTCAAAAACGTATGGCAACGCAAGGATGGCTTTTTTTATCAGTTCTCCGCGTAGGTTTTCCGTAGAAATATTGGTGGTAATGTTGGTCCATGAATCAATTGCGTACAGCCAGCAGCGGATCGCGGCTAGCTCTGTTTCGTTCAGAATTTCCCCGTGCTCCATCCGCTTGATTCCTGAAGAGATGTCCGGAAGGTTGTTTAGCGGTTTCCACATTGCTTCGCGGTTGAGCAGGGCCATGGTTTCAGAGGTTTCTTGCTGCATCAGGCGGGCTTCGTCTATGCTTTTTGCCCAGAGCTTTGGGTTGGACTGCTGGCGGATTAAAAATTTTGCACCGGCGCTTCTTGCTTCTTTTTCAGCAAGCGCGAGTAATGATTCCCATTCCAATAGTACCGCTGATTTTTTGTTTAATTCGGTATCCACACCTATGTTTAATATCACATTGTTGCTGTCATCGCGCGGTGTTTAACTGAAATCTGTGTTATTGAGGGATTATGCATAGGGATGTGATCGCACTGACGGAATTTTTTCGCCAGTTGAATGATATATATTTTGACGGGTTTCTTGATGAGCCCGTTATAAGATGGAATACAAGGCTACGGGTCTCTGCGGGTCGCTTTATACCTGGTAGTAGGAAGTTTTTTAACAAATTCCCACCTGCTATTGAGATCGCTTCTTATTTGAAAACTGAGCAAGGCGCGGTCGCTTTGTTGCGCGATACTATGGCCCATGAAATGATTCACTATTGGCTTTGGGTCAGGCGACGCTCATATGGTCATTCTCCTGATTTTTATGTGAAGCTTAAAGAAATCGGCGCTAGCAGATACAACCCAGTTCCGCGCGGCAGGCCTTATAAATATGTGTATGTTTGTTCGGCTTGCGGAAAGGAGTTTTTCACCAAAAAAACTCTTGGTTCACTTGCCTGTGCCACATGTTGCAAAAGGCATTCTGGCGGTAAATATGACGGTAGGTTTAAGTTGTATTTTTCACGTAACTTAAGCCTAGATGAAGGGCGGGGACTGCTCGGTAAGAGTCGTTATATCTGAACTTGTTTAAAGTGGGGGATTGATCCCGTATTGCCGCATTTTTGTGAGCAGTGTTTCTCTGTCGATGCGAGTCATTCGGCAGGTTTTATCGATTTTCCAGCCGAAAGTTTTGAGGAGTTCAGTGATGTATATTTTCTCGAACTGCTCTCGCGTTGCCCTGAAGTCTATTCTTTCGTGGCCGAATTCAGGCAGATGCTCGAGCTCGATTCGGTCCGTATTGGATGAAACTACAGCCATTTTAAGAACATTCCTGAGCTCTCGGATATTTCCGGGCCAATCGTATGATTTTAGTTTCCCCCACGAGTCGTGGGTGAGGATTCTTATATGTTCTTTATGTAACTCGCGCGTGATCTCGCCAAGGATGCCGTTTACGATATCCTCGAATTCGTCTGTTCTTTTGTGAAGCGGCGGCATTTCTATTCTGAACACGTTAAGTTTGTCCAATAATTCGGCGTTAAACAGCCCGCCCTGCGCGCGGCCCTCAAGTGACTGGCTTGTGGTTGCTATTATCCTGGTATTGATCAGCATTCTCATTCCGTCTGGGCCATGATGTGGCACGGACCTGCTCTTTAAGAAATCTAGTAGGATTTTTTGTTCCCCAAGAGGCCACTCGCCGATTTCATATATAGCAAGCGCTCCACCTTGTGCGGCTGATATTTGCCCAACAAGCGATCTTGAGTGTTCTGCGGTGATAAATGAATTACCGGTGCGTGGGCTGTTTAAGTGTATCCACTTCGCAATCGCGCCCTTGCCGGTTCCGCTCGCTCCGTAAATCAATACTGGAGCGCAATCCGCCTGGGCTGCCAGCATCGCCAAGCGTCGTTGGCTTGGGGGTATGAAGTGCACCATTTCCATACAAAAATTAAATAATAAACTCCCAGAACATCCTTAACGCAATGCGTTTAAACTGTCAAATAGAAAACTGGCTCCAAACTACGATTAATTCTAATTGACTCTACGCAATAAATTATCTTGCTTCCGTATGTGCGTTGCGTTAAAAAGCTACTGTTTAAAGTTATTCCGAGCTGTTTTAAAGGGGAATGAACTCCTACAGACTTGGTAAATACGAAAGGGATATTTATGAAGAAAACTATAGTACTTATGCTTGCTTTATCGTCTGTCTCAGCTTTTGCTGCGGATGAAATAAGTGATGAAATACTTACAGATACTGAGAAACAACCACCAGTGATCAATTGTAAGGAAAAAAATGGAAAAAACACTCTGCGCGTTTGGGACAGCAATGAATCAGCAGGCGATGTATCTATGGGCGAAGCCATTTATAAGGAAGGCAAGAAATCAAGATTATTAACAGCCTTTTTTATGTCTCAGAACCATCTAACTGTAGGCTTAAGTGATAAAAAACAATTCGAAGGCCAATTAAGCATAACGTTAGATGAAGGATACAGGAACATAGGCACTGGAGTGCTCCAATATATTGAAAGTGACAAGCAAAATACAAAATATTTTGCTTGTCTCGTTTATTTTCAAACAAGATAGTTTGCGTTTTAAAATTATATGAACCTAAACAAGCCGTTTTAAAAAGGAGAACTAGT
>CAYHPW010000037.1:0-25865 GCA_964358645.1 uncultured Bacteriovoracaceae bacterium
CCACATAAAACGCAGCTGAGGCTGGATGCTCTCCGTCAAGGTGTCAAAGTCACGCAAAAAATTGTATCGACCAACTGTGGCGGCCTGGTTGCAAATACCGTTCTGGTATTGTTTGCGAAGGCCAGCCAAAAAAAATGATCAAAATTGGAGAGGTCCCTACGAACGTCAACAGTAAGGAGCCGACTGCGGGCCACTTCTTTTCCATTGACCAAAAGCGACCGGACTACCCGATGAACTACGCCGCCATTTTTAGTCCCGGTCATCGAAATCCACGTATACAGCTTTCCATCGGCCTGTAAGAATATTACGCCGTCGAAGATCACTTCTCAAATCTAGCTTGTCCTTAATTTCGTGATCTAGAAGGCCATGTGACCAATGTGGAGCCGGGAGAGGCAATCTTTCTATTAAGCGGAGCTACTAGAGCTGTACTTTCTCCAGTTCAATCTGTTTCTTGTATGATTCAGCCAGATGGCGCCGGTCAGCAAGTTCAACCTTTATTGGCAAGGAGCTTTCTTCGAGCTCTAAGCGTATATTTGCCAAAAAACCAGCTGGCAACTCGTCTTTCGATTCAAAAAGGAGGTCAAGATCGGAGTATTGTTTGTGGTCTCCCCTGGCCCTGGAGCCAAACACCCATACACTGACATTTTTAGTCTTTAGCGGATCAATAGCAATTTTTTTTACAATCTGCCAATGTCTCTCTTCTAATCCATATGGCATGATTCAGTAAGCTCTCAGATTTTTATACAACTTCTTAACATCATCGAGGAATGGGCGGCATTTTGAGTAAACAAGCTCGGCCAGTTCTTCTTTGTAAGTGTGCGACGTCAGATTTCTCAGATCAAGATAATCAATCCATTTTTCTGCGGAATCAATCATCCCTTCCTGGGCGAGCTCACGCACTATCGTCTTAGGCGCGTTGGAAAGTAATCCAAGCGTTTTCCTGCTCAGCTTCCATGAAAGCTCCACGCAAAACTCAAATCTCTGGATGGTGGCATCCCTGTTTAAATCGGTCTTTGGTGCCTGAAGAGCGAGATCAAAAGACTTGATGGCTTTTTCAAATTCATCGAATGCTATCTTGTTTGACATATGCCCCATGGCGCTTTCGCAAACGCCAAATAAAAATCAAGTTGCTTATATTACAACAGCCGCGTTCATGACCTTAACAGCGTCTACTATAGTATTGTAACCTTAAGCTTATAAAGATGTAACCGGTTTTAGATCGCTTGAGACAATCCGCTCCTCATTTCCCTAACCCACTAATTTGACATATTGCGTCAAAAATGGCATTAATACTCCGTTTTAGGACGGTGTAACTACCATTGACCACAAGAAGGATGGAATCAGGATGTTTGCTCAGATAAATAGACTCTGTAGAAAATCACCAAAATATTCAGTGCTTTTGTTCTCTGTGTTTCTGGCTGTCAGCTGTGCGCCGAAACATGATCAGACCTTTGAGAAAAAACTTGAGTCAGCGATTATTAGGATGCAAAACGGTGAGCTGGTCAGACAAATCGAGGATTCACAAAAAAGTAATTCAGCAAGCTTGCTGTCTGATGCAGGTGAGTTTGTTGAACCGGCACCTTTAGTGCCACCTGTAGTGATAGAAAACTTAACTAGCGCGTCCTCACCGGCAAATGTGGATCCATGCCTGGAGCAGATTCCATTAGCTGATTTTTTATTATCAGCTGCAAGCATTACGGGGGATGTGGATATCAGTATTGGAACAATCGATGTTCGTAAGGCAGCCGCCGAAAAACTATGTGCCTGCATGCGCAAGCAAATGGAACGGCCCACCCTGCTTTCTGCTGCCTTTGAATATTTCAGGTATGTAAAACTTGATAAGAATGAGAAGCCGCTTTCAACCCTAAGCGACAATGACCTCAAAGCTTTCCTTGAGGCCAATAGGTTTGGAACTATCGATATTTTGCTGGGAGGCTCGAAAGTCAGCAAGTTACGCAGCAGCTTCTCTGATAACGAGATACAAGAACTGGTAGCTCTTGCTTCAAATCACAAGAAAGCTCTCTTTACGGCTTCTGCAAATATCTTTGCCATGGTCGAATCGAACTTGGATGTCTTTGAGGAGCTTGGCAAGACCGTAAACAGGTATCGGCTGCTGCTAGGGTTAAACAAGCTTTCTAAGGCTCTTAACTCTGCGGCTTTAGCAACTAATGAGGTGAGTAATGTGCTGGATGAAATAATCGATATTTTCCCACTAGATGAAATATTCATGGCGGCTGACAATTTTGATACGTTGCCTTCAGATTTTCTTCTGCCATACGCTATTATATCAGTAGTTCCGAACGTCGGGAGTGAACTCGATCAACTTGATATTAGAGAAAATCCGTTTCTGGTCGCGACGGAGGCCTGGGGCAACCTGGGTGGTTCTTCATTATCAGTTGCAAATGCAAGCACGTTGTATTCAGTATCGCGTGATATGTATGATACGGTACCGATGCCCGAACATCCTCAGCCAGCTGCGGACGCTGCTCATGTCGCGATACTTGATTCTGGAATTGATTTTCGCTCATTCCCTGATCTTGGATTGTTTTTAGGCAGAGAAGGGAAGAGCGGTGAATTGGCTTCGCACGATTATGCCGATGGTGATAGCAACCCGTATTTACCTGCAATTGACGATTTTTCGCACGGTTCTGGTACCTCAGCCACACTGCTTACTATAGTTGCTAATTACGCGCCGGAGATCCTAAGGGAAAGGAAGCTCGATCTGGCTGTGTGGAAGACGGTATCGCTTCGTGAGTTGCTTTCTGGTAAGTATCAAAGAGCTCAGAGTTGGACTAATAGATTATCATGCTTTGATGCTGTTTTAGATAATTCCACCAGCGGCGATGAGCGTCTTAAACCAAAAGTGGTTTCAGTTTCACTTTCGTTCAATACCTATGATTTCCTAGGTATGGTACCAAATGGAGAACTAATTAAAAATACACCGTGGCTATGGGTGATGGCGGCAGGCAATGATGGAGTCGATGTCAACGCTGGAATTCTACCATCATGCTTTAGTGATCTGCCTGCTGATAAACGTAATGATTCAAGAATTCTCTGTGTTGGGGCTCTGGTGCGCGGGATGGCTGGCAAAGCTAATGACAAGATAGCTGGTTACTCTAATTTTGGTGATCGGGTGGATGTGTACGCTTATGATAGCTATATAAGTTTATGTCCTAACGGTACATCGTGTTCGACACCTGCTATTTCAGGTGCAGCTGCAATCCTGGCGGCGAAATTTCCAATGCTCTCTCCTGAGCAGATAAAGGAAGTTATATTGGAATCCGCGGAGGAGCAAACACTTGAGGTTGATGGCAAAAAGATGAACTCTGTAAAGAGAACTGTCATGGTCTTTGACCCGTCCAAAAGGATTCAGGTAGCTATCGAAAATGCTAAGAAGAAGCTTGGTCTTTGATCTAGGGTTAAATTGGGGCCAACTCATAAGTTGGCCCCGGCTTAAGAATCCTACAAGCACTATGCTGGTAGGACTGGGCGCAAACCCTGTGGAGTCAAATTTACAATAATTTTATCGCATGCATTGGGGAAGAGTTTGCCTGAGCTAAAACAGCTACCCCTGCTGCTTGTAGGACGTTTTGACGGACCAACTCGCCTGTTTCTGAAGCCATGTCGACGTCAGCGATCCTAGACCGCGCTAGCATGAAGTTTTCCTTCGCGATACCTAAGTTGTTAACGGTTGCATGAAGCTTGTTTTGTATGGCTCCTAACTTGGCACGCACAGAAAATACCTTGCTGATCGCCGTATCAACGGTATCCATGGAATCTCTTGCTCCGTCGATGTTTTCATAATTCAAGCCGTCCAAGCCAATGGACGAGATGCGGACATCATTTTCTTCGGTGTTGAACTGGATCCTATCAGCTGGATCATTTCTTGTGCCCACTTGAAATTCTAGCAATGTCTTAGGGCCATCACCGGTCAAAAGCTTAACACCGCTGAAGTTAGTCGTTTGTGCGATTCGGTCTATCTCCTGAACCAATGTCTGCACTTCCTCGTTTATATAACCGCGTTCATGATCACCTATTGTGTCTGAAGAAGCCTGGATCGCTAATTCACGAAGACGACCCAGCACGTTTGATATTTCGCTGAGACCGCCTTCGGCGACCTGAGCGAAAGAGATGCCATCATTTGCGTTGCGCTCCGCTTGGGTCATTGATCTTATCTGAGTTCGCAGGTTCTCACTTATGGAAAGACCTGCAGCATCATCGCCGGAGCTTGTGATTCTTTGACCGGAAGCTAGTCTCTTATAAGATAGCGCTACAGATTCGCTCGTATTACTTAATGCACGGCTTGCCGCCAGTGCCGCCATATTCGTGCCTATTCTTAAGCCCATACGTTTCTTCCTCCTGCCTTGGCGGGATGTAAAAACACCCGTTAGGCATCATGTGCCAAACAAAACTACTAGTTAGAAACGTCTGGGAGTTCTTAGAACCACAGATGATGAGCCATTAATAAAGAAAGAACTTCATTATTCAAGCTCATCAAAGCAAGAAAATCTTTTTACCGCCTTATGCAACAGCAATGTACACTCGGCAGACGTTATCAGCTTCTCGTGGGGTTTATTCCTCTTGCAGCTGACAACTTTACTATCGACATAACCATCCCTTACTTGAGTAAAACAGTATAACTTAACAATCCGCATTCAATTGCTAATCATACCGCCCACTTAAGAAAGCCCGGAGAACTGTTTAATACGCTACCATGCTCCCCGGGCCTCGGGTTTGGTGGGGTTGGTAAAACAACAGATCAACTAACTAAGCCAAAAGCTTGAGAGCCAGCAAGTTGTTCTGATTAGCTTGACTGAGGACCGAAGTGCTGGCCGAAGCCAGGATATTCTGCTTCGTGAGCTCCGCAGTTTCGGATGCCATATCGACATCAAAAATGCGGCTCCGTGCTGCAGAAAGGTTCTCGTCATAAACCAACATATTATTTACCGCTGACTGAAGCCTGTTCTGCAAAGCGCCGAGCTCAGAACGACGTTCCATGAGTCTGCCTATCGACTCATCAAGAACCGTCAAATTCTTCTGGGCATCTTCTTTGGTCACTACAGTAATGTCCGATACACCCAACGCAGCCGCGGTAATATTGGTCTTAGCTGGATCAAAACTAATGCGGTCTGTTTCGGGATTATTCCCAAGCCCTACCTGGATATCTTTTAAACCGTCTTCACCGCTCAACAGCTTATGACCGTTGTATTCAGTGGAAAAAGCTATCCGATCTATATCAGCTCTTAGTTGCTGCACTTCCTTGTCTATCAGTGATCTTTCAGAATCATTGATCGTATCCGATGCGGCCTGAATTGAAAGTTCACGGAATCGAACCAGCGTGTTCGATATTTCGCTCATACCTCCTTCTGCTGTTTGAATTAATGAAATGCCGTCATTGGCGTTTCTGACGTCTTGCCGGATCGATCGAATATGACTGCGCATTGTTTCGGCAATGGCCAAGCCAGCAGCATCATCGCCAGCCCGATATATTCTAGATCCAGAGGCAAGTTTTTCCATCGAAGCTTTTTGGGCGTTAATAGTTAATTGTAACGTCCTCTGAGCTGAGATGGATTGTGTGTTTGTTGATACACGTAGACCCATACTCCTCACTCCTCCTCTTGAGGCACTTCAGTGTCTGTCGCACAAAACAAACCTGTATTGTGCGGCTCAACACCGGGTACCTAAGTTAGTTAAATTGGCAGGAATTTGCTGTACCCCTGCCTAAAGGGTTCTGGACCCAATCCAGATATTTCCCCTTTTATTACTGATTTAATCGGTCTAGTATTAGAATAACTTTAGACTTTTTTAGTATGGAATACGGTTGATAAAAATCCTATTATAATTTCTTTGCTAACCTTTTTTTATCATTAGATAAAGTTTTTTCGCAGCGCTATATGGATCATTTTTCCTTTGTATAAGCAGATCAATAATTTTTTTACCTGCCATAGAATTTAGAGAATTATCAATAGATAGCTGTAGTTTTTCTATCAAGATTTCTGCCAATTGACTTTTTAAAAATTCTTTCTGTATTTCAAATCTTTTGCCTGACTCGGACAGGAATTTTTGGTGTTCAAAAATCGTTTTAAATAAATCATCCAAGCCCTGTTCACGTGTTGCTTCCGTTTTTGTTACCGGCGTAATCCAGCCATTATGATGCGGTCCCATGCTTATCATAAGATTAAGCTCACGAACCAGCTGGTCCGCTTCCGGGCGATCACATTTATTAACCACAAATATGCCAGCTATTTCCATCAGGCCAGCCTTCATAACCTGCACGTAGTCACCGCTTTCGGGCACTAAAATTACAACCACTGTTTGTGCAACCTGTAAGATGTCAAGCTCGGTTTGACCCACGCCAGCGGTTTCAATAATCAGAACATCAAAACCAGCGGCGTCCAAAAGCAGTAAAACCTCTCTAGTCGATCGCGAAAGCCCCCCGCGCTTTCCGCGTGTACCGAACGACCTGATATATACACCCTTGTCGATGGCATGCCTTTGCATGCGTATCCTGTCACCTAGTATAGCTCCGCCAGAAAACGGGCTTGATGGATCAACAGCGACAACGGCAACGCTTTTCCCGCTGGCCCTAAGTCTTGTTATCAATCCATCGACGATTGTTGATTTTCCAGCTCCAGGCGGGCCGGTTATGCCCCATATTTGGGCATGGCCAGTATGCTTGTATAAACGCTCTATAATTCCAGCGGAATCAGGCTCTGCATTTTCAACTCTAGAGATAAGGCGTGCAAGTGAAAGCCTGTCGCCTTTCAACATTCCTTCAATCAATTTCTCGAATTGCGTAGGTGTCTTGTTTTTAGCCATCTTATAGAGAGTCTTTGGTTTAACAAAACTAATGAACTAGGTCAATTTTGCCGATAGCGGGATAGAATGGGAGTACGTTTGCGTTTAACAGTTTTAACTGTCGTTATTGCTATAAACATAGCCATAAATATCACCATAAATATCAGTGGATGCTCTACAACCGAGCTTGATGTAAAACCACCGCCGCCGCCAGAGCCCCCTGCATACTTGAAGGTTCCACACCCGAACGGGTTTGACATAAGTGATCTGAAAGCCGTTATGGCACATAAAGATGCACCAAAGACAGAGACGATTAAAACCTGTGACTCATATTTTCATAAGCTTATGAAGGATGTCAGAAGCGAGGACGAAAGAGAACGCGGCGTGCTTGAGTTGTTACGAACCGACCCCGTCAGCTATCATTGGTGTTTTTACGGGAAAGTGCTTGATCTTGAGGAATCCATGCAAACAAGCACTTATCTGGATGAACGACAGCGGAATGTTCTAACTACGTACTCATTTCTTGCACCGGTCGCAAAGGCTTTCAGGAAGGTATATCAAGACTCCCGTTATCTGCGATGGGCCGTCATGCATTACAAACGGATAAGCAAACATATTTTCTTTCGCAACCTAGAGCTGTCACCGGAGGGTACGCTTGAACTGGTTCAGATACCTAATCCTTTCGGCTTATGGCGCGAACCGGCCGGTGAGGATTCAGTGTTACAAAAATACGGCATAGCCCAGCAAGCAGGCCCACAGCCTTCACCGTCGCCGCAAATAAATCCTTAAGCTGCCTTCTTTTTGCTGTCCTTAAACTCGAGATATTTCTTCAGGCGATTTATGCGTTCATCGGTCACTGGGTGTGTGATAATATTATTTCCTGGCATCTCGCCATGTTGTGCCATCAGATTAATCGCATCAAGCTTTATTAAAGCCTGAATAAGAGACTGCGGGTCCCCGCCCATGGCTTCCATCGAATAGATATCGGCGGCCATTTCCTGCCTTCTACCTTGGCGCACCATCATTTTGAGAGAAAAAACAAGCGCCGCAATCGCAATAATGGGACCGATTAGTAATTGAAATCCAGCAAACACGGAATACATGAAAATCGACAGGAAAACACCTGCTGCCGTTGTACATATGATCAGAGTAATGGAAAGGGCAAGCCTGTTTCTGAGGTGATTCAACAGCACATGACCGATCTCATGTAGCAGGATGGCTAAAATCTCATCATTCCTGAAATGATCTACGATTGTTTTAGATATAAATAATGAAGGTTTAAATGGTCCAACCCCGCCCCTAAGTCCTGCGACAAATGCTGTAGATAATGAAAATCTATCTTTATTTTTAATAACCCACACCGCTGCAGGCTTAAATCCGCACTTTTGAAAAATAGCAGAAAAAATATCTCTCAAATCACCTTTACCAAGCTGCTCTACAGACAACGTGTGACGTAAGAAAAAAGGCGCAAATGCGAAATTAAATACAAGGCTCAGTATAATGCCAGTTAGCGCGCCAGCAAAAGGCAGTAATACGGAAAGTGACTTTGGTAGGACCAGAAATCGTCCCAAAACAACGGCGCTGGCCAAGCATAATAAAATTATTCCAAGCCAGGATGCGGCTCCTAGTAACAAGAAGACCAATCCCTTCATACTCAAGGCCATGCGCTCCTTAGCCTCACCGGGGGAGGGATTTCTTACTTTAAGTTCCAGTCGGATTTGAAGAATACTTTGAGCAACGAGCGATGTAAGGAAAACAAGTGTGGAGGCGATCGGATTTTTACTTCGCAATGCAGTTGTTGCGAGAAAAACAATTACCTGAGCCATCACCGCAAGGAAACCAGTGATACGGATTTTGTGGAGATCAATGATATTGTCAGGTTTTAATTTCTTTCCGGTGTAATCTGCCCAGATGGCAAACATCACCAGCGGGATCGCGCTGAGTATGGCGACAGTTTTCAGCGATTCATACGCAATGACTTGATTATCCACTCCTTCTCTCATCGGCGTACGATGCTATTAAATTCAGTAAGCCAAGATTTTGACAGTAATTCGTCAAATATTTATGACGTCACCAATGATTTCTAACGATTAATGATGCGCAGTCTTAAGAGACCTAAGCAAAAACCGAAAAGCCAATTAAGGAAGAATCCTTGTGGTGTATTGTAAATTATTAATTTCAAATATCTCAGCCGGAATGATGTTGTTAACTATTGCTATTACAGCGCCATACGTCGCTTTAGCATCAGACGAGCCACAAAAACCTCAAATCGCAAATGATACCGGCAGTGAGCGCAATTTTTACGATGTACTTGAGGATGTCCTTGGGGACTTCGAATTCGACCTGAAGAATGGCAACGTTTACGGTCTGAAAGACATGTCTATTAGGAACATAGCCCTCAGTGAAAACATGCCACCATCATTCAAAGCACACCTTGAACTATTAGTAACCGAGAAAGTCCTGAAGCATACGAAGGTTCGGGTCATACAATGCCTTCCATGCAAAGCAAAAAAAGCAAGCCTCAACGGTGACCAGGTTGTAATCACTTCTCCGGACACCAACCAGACGGAGCTGTCCAGAATTGCAAAAATGTCCAACATCTCCAACTTCATGGATATTGCATTCGCATACCAACCTACCGGGATGGTGCTTTCAATGTTTATAATAGACCCAGAGACAGGTTCAATAAACTGGTCACGCAGTTACAATTCTGAAACATCTCGTGCGGCCGCATTCAGGCGAGGCGTGGATTATTCACAAATCGACGACGCAAGAAAACGAACGGAATATACGCCGACCATTCAGTACCGGATCGGCGTTGCTTATCTATTTGAACCGAACATCAGTTCGCAAACTGGCTGCCTGGGCTTGGTTTTTAGGATGGTTGAACGCTATGACAATAGAAAGAAAGAAGTAGGTTTTGAGTTCAACTATCTCAAGGATGCATCCACTATTATCGGGACCCCTGAAACCGCCTCAGCAGATAATCTTTATTCAGGAATCAACCTGACCATGTTGTTCACGCATGTATGGAACCTGATAGGTGATGAAGAAAATTTTAACAAGGTCAGGAGCGGTATCTCGGGTGGACTCGGGGGCACTTATGCATCCGGTTATTTGGGGGCGCTCATACGTGCCGGTTATGAATGGCGCTTGGGGAGGCATTACTCAGTCGTGACTATGTTGGGGTACAGGCCTTCGTCAACGGCCGTGCTATCTACATCAACAACAACTTCGGTTTCTGGATTGGAATTCGGGTTGGCTATAAACATGTTATTTTAGGAGGCGATGATAATTTGTTCCGTTTAGGGTTAATCATAATACAGATAATAATTTTGGTGATGGTAGGCTGTTCAGGGGTACGTAGTTTTTTGGCCACGGACTCATATGAGGCGCCAAAAAAGCCTATTTCAAACCCTTTCGGCACTTATTACGGCACGGCTGCAAATGACAATGCAAGAACGATGATTTTGCGCACCAAAAAGGGGGACCGCTCGGTAGAAATAGAAATCCCAAGAGCGGACCAGGAAATGTCGGAATTCGTAATTCCAGTGTCCCCGGCTTTCAAGGATGGCCAAAGAACCCCAGCATCAGCGGACGCCGGGATGGTTGATGAAAGCTATAAGGACAGGCCGCCTACTTTTTCTGATCGTGAAATAGTGGCATCAATGCCATCCGGTCCAGGCGAGACGGATGCCAAGAGACATGAAATAGAAGAAGGCCTTAACCTGGTTCCATCGTCTAATGAAACACCGGAACGTGACACAAGTTATCTTGCTGGAATAGATCGCATCAAACAACTTTACAGGCTGGGGCGTTATGAAGCTGCATTAATAGAGAGTGACATATTGTTACAACAATACCAGACAGACCCAAAAATTTATGAAATGCGGGGCACTCTTCTTGACAGGCTTGGTAAAACGGAACTTGCAATCAAATCATGGCAGCAGGCACTGCACCTAAACCCGAAAAATCTAGCCTTGCGACGGTTTATAGAGCGCAAGCAAAAATATCCGGGGGGTAAATGAGATCGTATCTTAGGTGGCTGACAACAATTAATACATTCTGTCTGATTGGAACCACCGCAGTTTCGTATGCATCGTTAAATATGCCTGAAGTCGTCCAGCGGACCGCAGAATCACAGATACGAAAACTAATTGAACCTGTTTTAGATAAATACTGTCATGATGAATGTAAGCTACTTGCTGTCGCCGCATCCGTGGATGTAGCAACTCCAGAACACGTCGCACCAGGATTTGACGAAGTTGAGTCGCGATCGGCGCAACTTGCTCCGTCATCAGGAAAAATAAAAATTCTTATCAATGAAAAAGTGGGCCCTGTTTCAAGGAGTAAACTGCTGGATCTCATCCAGCAGTATTTGGACACGCTTGATTATTCGGTAAAAGTTGAAACACAACTTGCGCGCTTCCCTGAGCCAATAGAGGCCGCTGGAAAAGTAGCAGAACTAAGGGATAGGATAGCAAAACAATTCAAGGATACTTTGGAAGGGCTCTTCCAGCAATTTTGCCCAAGCCAGTGCATGCTTGCCGACTTCAATCTTCAGACAGAAGCCGTCAATCCTGAAGAAGCTCAGTACGGGACACCAGGAGAGTTTGTGCAGGAAGGTGGAGTGGCTATCAGGATAAAGGACGTGTCAGCCAATATTTTAATAGATGATGTTTTAAATCCGCAGGAGCGCGCCAACATTCTTGAAATGGCTAAGTTAAAGACTAATTCCTTCAAGCGCGTTTCACTAACCGCGAGGGCGTTAAAATTTCCGAAGGTAATGAACAACGAAAATTATGGTGAAGTAGCTATTGACTATGTCACCGGCAGGCCGATCTCCCGTGCTATAGCTTCAGAAAAATCAACGACAGAGGCAAAGCGTGCGGAAACAACAACGAATACAGCGATAAACAAAAATGAAAATTCGGAATCAAGCACTAAATCAGAATCAAACCTGAAACAGGAGCGCTTTGAAAGAATCGAAAGGATAGAACGGGTTGAAAGCGGTGATGCGGTTCAGAAAGAGCTACATAAATTCAAAATATACGGGCTGGTATTTGCTTGCTCGATCCTTTCGCTTCTGATTTTCATCGTAATAGCGAGTTACAAACCTAAATTCAACACGGCTCCTACCGTACAACGTATTTTTCAGACCCTCACGAGCGATCCAGTTTCAAGCATCGGCGTGCCAACCGCTTCGGCATCCGAAGGTGCAAGCAGCCCAGACGCCCGCTCCACTCTTATCGGTAAGCGGTATGAATGCGAAGCCATTATTGATGAACTTCTTGAAACGTATGCAAAACATCCCCGTGTCGCAAAAGCGGTGTTCGGCAGGATATTAACCGAGGAAGGAGTCGAGATAACAGCTAAATACGTCCATATTTTCGGTGAAAGCGTCGTGATGGATCTGTTGAGAGACCCAAGCCTACAAAGCGATCTTAGCGAATTAATGGACTTCTATGCCAAAACGCAGATCACGTTCACAGACGACGAAAAACTTGAGCTGCTAAGGAGTTTACACAACCGCACGGTTTCAGGGAGGCTTGCTGTTCTTGGCAATAGGTCATCTCATCTGTTTGACTTCCTGTCAGAAATGGGCGCAACGGAAATTCTAGAACTTATCCGCAACGAATCATTGACGGTAAAAGCAATGGTGCTTTCACAATGCGACCCACAGAAACGTGCGATAATTTACGCACAAATAGACGAAGATTCGAGGTTAAAAATCCTGGCTGAACTTTCTCGTATCGATCACTTGCCGCGCGATTACATATTTAATGTTTCAAATGCCTTAAAACGCAAGCGCCGTGAGGACCCGCGGCTCAATACGGAAACACTACCCGGCTCAGAGGTCCTGGTCAGTTTGCTTGAGAGGACTGGCATAGGAATGCAAAAAACCGTGGTTAAATCACTTGAGGTTTCAAACCCTGAATGCGCGCGTACCATAAAAACTAAACTTGTCAGCCTCGATACTTTGCGCTTCCTGCGCGATGGTCAATTACTCGAAGTCATACTCAGCCTTAAGCACGACGAACTTTTACAGTTTTTAAAAGGCTCTCCAGACCAGTTACGCCATACAATTTTTTCCAAGTCACCAAAGGAGCTGATAACGGAGTTAGAGGATGAGCTCGCCTCAATTGGCGCTGTCAGCAGGGAGGCCTACCAAGCGGTTGAGCGCAAGATTCTCAATAGGATAAAGATGATGGCAAACGAAGGGTTGATAAATCTGATGGAGACGAACGAACGCATGTTCTCTGATTCATCACAAACCAGCCACATGGAAGTAAGAGCATCTGCAAAAGAAACCAACATTAAAAAGGTGGCCGGATGGTAAAAACAGATATCAAACCAGCAATTTCGATGCTCAGAGAAGTGAAATTGCTTCAGCCGTTTAAGGATCATGAACTCTCGCAAATCGCACAGCTCGGCACAAGTGCTATGTATGAATCCCATGCGAATATTGTCATAGAAGGTGAAATGTCCTGGGGGCTTTATCTAATTTTTGAAGGGTTGGTAGGCATATTCAAGAACAACAAGCTCACTGGAGAACCATACGATGTCGGACAACTACGGACCGGAAATTTTTTCGGTGAAATGTCGCTTGTTGACAACAGCCCGAGATCGGCCACTGTTAAGGCTCTCACTAATTGCCAGGTTTTTTATATATCAAAGGAACAATTTAATAAATTCCTGCAGCAGTCCACAGATTTAAAATTACGCTTCCTTGAAAGTTGTGTCAAAACACTGGTGGCGAGGTTGCGTGAATTAAATGATGGATATGTAGAAAATCAATATCAACTTTGGAAGATTGCGTTAAGGAAGGAGGCTGCTTAAATGAACATATCCTCTCTGTTTGGCTTATTATTTGGGATAGGGGTGATGTATTCATCACTTACAGCTACTACAAGCAATATGTCCTTCTTTCTAGACTATCACGGCATTCTCATAGTCTGTGGAGGAACGGCGGCCGCGGCAAGTATCAGTTTCCCGATAAGCGAGGTAATTTCCCTTTTTAAGGTATTCTTATTAAGGGTCTTGGGTAGGCAAAAAATTGATTTCCAAGCGGTCATTTCGCAACTTTTGGAGCTTAATAAAAAAGCAGCGATCGGATTATCCGCCATTAATGAAGCGCTTCCGGGTGTAAAACACGAGTTTCTCCGCGAAGCAACGACCATGGTTGCAACAGGTGTCCTGACCGAGTCTGAAATCAGAAATGCTCTTGAACAAAGAATTAAGACGACTGAAGCAATGTACATGCGCGAAGCAAATATGTTCAGGACCATCGGCCGTTTTCCGCCAGCATTTGGGCTTCTTGCCACTACTTTGGGCATGATAGCGGTTTTGCAAAAAATCGGAGAACCGGATAGCCAGAAATTAATCGGACCAGCTATGTCGGTGGGATTGATAGGAACGCTGTACGGACTTGCGCTGGCCAATCTGATATTCTTGCCGATAGCTGAAAATCTTACAGAAAGAACCCAGGAGGAAATTACACTCCGTCGCATGATCGTTGAAGGGGCCTTGATGTTAAAAGCTCAAGTCAACCCGATGACCTTACGTGAGAGCTTAAATTCCTTCTTGCTTCCTAAAAACCGCGTGGTGAGAAAAGCCGCATAAAATGGAAACTGGAAGATGGCGCTCAGAAAGTTAGAAAAAAACAAATCGTCTGATGCAAGGCAACTCAAGAAAATAGAAATAAATGAAGGCCAACAGCACGGAGCCGTTCATGACGAATCAAATTGGCTGGTTTCCTATGCAGACATGATGACGCTGTTATGCGGTTTTTTCATATTGCTGTTCAGTTTATCGAGACTGGACGAGCCAAAATATGAATCGATCAAGAAAGCAGTCGCAGAACAATTTGGAGGCGTCTATAAATCCCCCACCGAGGATTTTGCTAAATTCATAACTGAAGTCATCCAAGAAGCCGGTGTTGATAAAGAAGCAGTCGTGAGATCAGATCCCTTCGGAGTATCAGTGATCTTCGAGTCCACGGTATTTTTCGATACACTTAGCGCAGATGTGCGCCAAGAAGGTAAAACCATTCTTGACCGTATGGTTGAGCAGATCATGTTGCGTGAAAAAAAAGAGTCAAAAAAATATCGCATTGTCGTGGAAGGACATACGGATAGCCGTCCAGTTTTAAGCGGCGTATTTCCATCAAACTGGGAGCTGTCAGGGGCTAGAGCGGCCCGTGTGGTAAGGATGTTTTTAGAGCAAGGCTTCCCCGCGGATCGCCTGACAGCAATAGGTTACGCCGATACATACCCGATGTTAGAATCACGCCTCAACGACGGTGGATGGAACGAAGAAGCCCTTGCTAAAAACAGGAGGGTGGTTGTTCGCATTTTAAACCCAAAAATGGATTCAATACCGTTCCCGGATCAGAACCAGGAAAACTCTGCCCATTGACGCTGGCTTATTATCCTGGGACTCTAAAATTAGAGGAGACGTACATAAATGCAGTGGAACTGCCCTCACTGTGGAATGTCCCTTGCCGTACATGATGACAAGATCAGCTCTGGCTGGTCATTTTCAAAATGCTATAAATGCGGTGGTTTCTCTTTGGTGAAAAGATCAGAAGCCAACGTCATCAAGGTTGACAAAGCACCACGTGGAGAAAATGTGCTCCTTCCGGAATCATCTGAAACACCGCTTATGCGGCGTGAAGCGCTTGAGAATCTTGCAACTTTTCTTAGGCCGGCGGCGACGAATAAAATGATTACACCACCTCCTCCGCCCCCTATGGGGGCATTGCGGTCAATGCCAGGTCCATTGCCATTGGTAGAGTCATCGGGTTCAATAGGGCCAGTATATAGGCGTTTTCTGCCCGCTGCGATAGGACTTGCAAGTGTGGCGACAATCGCATCAGGCGCGTATATGTACCTTCAGGGACAGACGTTAAGTGAAAAAGCAAGTTATAATACGGCAACAGCTCTCACGGAGCCGCAGACACGGCCAAGAAACAACAATCAAGACATCAGGGACGAGGTTCATCACAATTCTATGGCCCCGGTCCGGCCAGTAGAAACGCGTGAAGAACCACCACAAAAAGAAACGCAGTCTTTTATAGTGAAAGTAAAAATACCGAATGCAAGTTTATACTCAGGCCCTGGCAACAACTATCCTATGGTCGGCATCGCCTATACCAGTATTGAATATATTGTTGTTGGATGGAATGAACGATGGTTCCATATAGCGCCAGTAGCGCAATCTTTAAACCTCTCCAATCAAATCAAAGCCAGACGTGACATAAGGAGCGGCTGGATCCGAAACGATATCCTACAACTTGCGGCAATTGGGAATCGCTAGTTCACCCGAAGCGGTTCGCATCGCCAGATATCTATCCATTTTGCTAAGTAGCGCCAGCGCTGTTTTTCAAGGCGGCCTATTTTTTCGCATTTGGAGCTAAGAAATTGAGGGCCTGAACTATACCGGTTATCAGCAACAAAAAGAACGGGCTTTGCCAATCTCGGCCATTCAGGTCCTGTGGAATCCGTGACTTCAAAATCAGGCCATTCATCCCTAGCCTTGATATCACGAGGAAGCAATGTCACTTGCGCCCCTTTTGCCCCGGCAGCGCGTAGGTTGAAGGCGGCTTGCGACGCTGTTTGATATCGCGATCCCACAAGAGGTAAAGCGAATGCCTCCTTACCAAGTTTGTGTTCTAAAAAAGATTTAAGATCCTGCCAGCCGTAAAGGTCATTGGTAACATCGATTTTCGGATCACTGACCGACCCGGATACATACTCAACTGCCAATGACCCGAGTGGAAAATGTGTGCTTGATATTATTAACAAGACAAGCGCGATTCCGTAGCCGGCCTGGATGCTTCCTATAAGCCGGATCATTTTACCACCAATGGCGCAAGCCCATGTCAGCATCATAGTCAGCGGCCACCATGCTGCAAAAGCCCAGTGAGGCTTAAAATCGGCAAATAGTGGCTGAAAACAAAACACTGCAGCCGCTGGCAAAAACCAAATTAGGCAGTATGAATAAATAGACGGTTCTTTTCCAAATCTTATCCCTTTTTTTAACAGCAATATAATTCCTGCCGCCATCAATACCGGGCCGGCAAGTAAAATTTCAACCAGCCAAAAACGCGCGTACCGCGCGAATGAAATATCCATATCCCCATGTCTTTCTCTGATCTGATACAGAAGAGAAGACCAATCATGGTTAAAATTCCATATTAATGCCGGCAAAAAACCAACAGCAGTACCTGCCAGAACCCAAAAAATGCAGCGCCACCTATTACTGTTTTTAGTCCATATAAGAATCGATAATACAGCAGAACCCGCAGCCAAAATCCCGGAGTACTTCGATAGAGCTGCGATAGTCATACCCAAGGCGATCATTGCCCGGTCAAAACCAGATTCAGACCCTGAACAGACCTTCCAGCAATATTTGAATCCAAGAGTGATTCCGAAAAAAAGTGGTAAATCCGGTACGATCATCCAAGATAAGGCGAACAATCCGGCAAATGAAACTAAAATGGCCATGCAAAAAAAATTATCCTTTGAGTCAACTCCAGTATCTTTAAGCCATGTGAGGGCCAAGCCAAGTATTCCTGCGGCCAAGAAGGCTGCCGGTAAGCGAACTAGCCCAGCAGTGGGCGTAAAAAAATTAAAACTAGAAAATATCCGTTCAACAAATGCCAAAAGCCACGCCACCGCGGGTGGATGAAAAGCATATCCAAGAGCGGGTTTTTGAGCCAAAACCCAGTAATATGCTTCATCATCGGTAAGTCCTACCGTTGCTCCCTGAACTAAAAGTAAAACAAATAAAATTAATGACGGATAAAACCAAAATCGAAAGCCAACTGAATGGATCATTTTTTTATATGTCTATGTGTAATGTACCATTTGGCTATTATCAGCAGTATCGCAATGACAATGAAGAGAAAGATTCCGTGTTCCACCTGCCGTATTGTGTGTATGACACGATCGACGTGATCACCGAAATAATATACCGTGCCTATTATAGCAGGCACGCTGATGAGCGCAGCCAACCCGTCGAATAACAGAAATATCCTGAAGCGAAGATGCAGTGAACCTGCAGAAAAAAATATGGGGGCACGCAACCCTGGCATGAACCTCGCTACAAAGATCAGCTTATTGCCGTCCTGTTCTAGCCTGCTTTTTACTACATCCAACCGATCTTCTGGTAAAAGTTTATTAAAAATCCACCATCTAGTCAGTCTGCGCCCATAAGTTGAACCGAAATAAAATATTGTTGAATCCCCAATAAGTACACCGATGAATGAAACTACTATAATGACCGTAAGATTAGTGATCCCGTAATACGAGAGCAGACCGGCTACAAAAAGGATTATATCCTCAGGCAGAGGCACACCAAGACCGCAGGCTAAAAGCACGCCAAATACTATTAGGTAAGGTGTCGGGCCAGGGAATGACAAAATAAAATCTATGATTTGTTCCATTCGTTGATTTCTTTATCAAGTCTTAGCAAAGAAATGTAACTGCCGCCATAACAAGCATCCTTTTATGTAATTGGTTAATGTAACCGGTTTATCTGTCATTTCGTCCCCTTGTTTTTGTCAATGGATGAGCCTTTCCATATTCCTCAATTAAAGAATCAAAGTCGATGTGAGTATAGCATTGAGTGGTGGAAAGACTTGAATGCCCGAGCATCTCTTGTATGGCCCTTAAATCCGCTCCTCCCAGCAATAAATGTGTTGCGAAACTATGTCGCATCCCATGTGGTGAAATCTCCGTAGAACAACCTGTTTTTTTTAAATATTTTTCAAGCATCCTAGCGATGCTCCTTGTTGATAAACGAGTGCCTCGATAATTGGTAAAGACAGGTGATGAATCGGATATTGCCTCACCTCGTTCCTTCCTGTGCTGCAAATAATTTGCAATGGCATTTTTGGCAGGGCCGCCAAGAGGTACGTATCGTTCTTTAGATCCCTTGCCAAAAACGCGGACCCATCCGCGATCAAGATCCAAATCAACGGCAAGCAGTCCTGAGGCCTCGCTAACCCGGAGACCGCATCCATAAAGAACCTCTAAGATCGCCCTATCTCTTAAGCCCAGTAGGCAGGTTAAATCAGGTGATTCAAGTAAAGTAAAAGTTTCTTCGATCTTTAAGAATTTTGGCAGGGCCTTCTTTGCTTTTGGTGAAGGCACCAAGGCACCCACATCCCTTTTTATAAGGTGCTTTGCTTGCAAATAACGCAAAAAAGATCTGATAGCCGCGAGCTTTCGGCAAATCGAGGAACGTTCATGTGAATCATAAAGACCAGCTAGATAAGATCTCAATTGCTGCCCGCCAAACCGCTGATCCATTTCATCTATAGAACTGATCCCAGCCTTAGTAGCTATTTCGGCAGAAAAATGTGAGAGATCCGACCTGTAAGCCCGTATCGTCTGGTAACTATAATTAAGATTTTGCCGCAAATGATCGAGGAAAGGTCTAACCTCATCAGATACAAGCATGATAATATCACCTCTCTTATAGTTTAATGACACTCATCCTTATGATAAAGGAGCAGCATGTCATCGCTTTCTGTAAATATCATCGGTGCCGGCCTGGCTGGGAGTGAGGCTTCTTATTTTCTCGCTGAAAATGGAATACGAGTCATGCTTCACGAGATGCGTCCGATTAAAACTACTCCTGCGCACAAGACAGATCTTTGCGCTGAACTTGTTTGTAGCAACTCATTTAAATCTTTAGCCAACTCCTCACCGTCCGGCATGCTTAAACGTGAAATGACACTCACGGGATCGCTGATACTTCGTTGTGCCGGTAATGTTAGCATCCCAGGAGGAGAGGCACTGACTGTTGACCGTGGACTGTTTTCAAAAGAAGTAACAATGGCGATTAACTCGCATCCGAACATCACATTTATTAAGAGCGAAGTAACAGACCCGTCACATTTTGAATCCAATGGCGACATTACATTGATAGCGACAGGCCCATTGACCTCAGAAAAACTTTCTCGATGGATTGCTGATGAAATGGAATATCCCGGTCTTTATTTCTTCGATGCTATAGCCCCAATCGTCAGCGCCGATACGATTGATTTTAGCAAAGCCTTTATGGCGAATCGTTATGGGAAGGGGGATGAAGACGCATATGTAAACTGCCCATTAACGGAAGCAGAATATTATGCATTCGTAAATTTACTGATCAATGGTGAAAAAATAGAAGCAAAGCCTTTCGAAACCATAAACTATTTTCAAGGTTGCCAACCCATCGAAGCAATCGCCGCTTCCGGCATAGACTCACTAAGGTTCGGCCCGATGAAACCAACAGGTTTGTTGGATCCCAAGACTGGAAAGAAACCATATGCTGTACTCCAGCTACGGCCAGAAAATAAAGCAAAGACCGCCTACAACATGGTGGGTTTCCAAACCAAACTCAAGTACGGTGAACAAGCACGGGTTTTTCACGCCATTCCTGGCCTAAAAGATGTCGAATTTTTAAGGTACGGTTCAATGCACAGGAATACTTACGTCTGCGGTCCAGAGGTTTTAAGTCCTGATCTTTCAATGAAAGGCCACCCCAAAATATATATGGCCGGCCAAATCACAGGAGTCGAGGGTTACCTTGAATCAGCCGCGTGCGGTTTGCTCGCGGCCATTTTCATTCACCAAAGATTAAGACGCTTTCCGCACAACCCACCACCGGCCAACACAGCGATGGGCACTCTTTTGCGTCACGTGACGGGTGGTAACGTAGAAAATTACCAGCCATCGAGAATTCATTTCGGTCTATTCGATCACAACCTGTTTAACGGAGTGAGTGGGGCCAAGCGTGACAGAGCCCGTGCCTTAATTGCTGAACAAACGATTGCCAATTATGAATCATGGTTAAAGTCTGGTGCGGAATGTAATTCTTTTTAATTATATTAGAGCCAAAACGCACCGCTTAGGTTTTTTACATGTGTTTAATAAATTGACGTTGGTTGGATATACTCTCAGCCATCCCCTGGATTATACAAAAATAAATCTATTTGAACTTATTGACAAACCGCTCCAATAAAAGCTAAAGAAAAGCTGGCAGGCTGCTTGCTATTTGGCTGCGCACCAAAGACTCTACATACAAAACGTAGTGAGTTTATTTGGTGGCAAAGCACTACTTAGAGATGGAGATGAATATTATGAGTAATATTAAAATCAAGGCTGTAACAATTCTTGCCGCTGGATTGTCTGTGTTTGTTGGTGCAACGACATTTGCAGAAACCACACCGGCAACATCCACCACAACTGCCCAGAACGTAGCTCCACGCTTGGTCGACAAAATAAGCATGAGCTATCTGGGCGTGTTTTACGGCCCAGCAATTAACCACTTGTCAAGTTATCAGCCTTTGTCGGAAGGCGGCGATGACCTTGATAGTCCTCAGATGTTAGAAAGTCTTTTAAACACTGGTTACAAGTTAAATGACAAAGTGACTGCCGGAGTGGGTGTGGCTTTCTGGTATCGGCCCATAATGGGTGATGAGTTTCGTACAAGTCACCAGACGGAAGGTGCTTTTGTAATGAAAGACCCTTTCCTAAAAGTATCTCACAGCAAAGTTTTAAGCAGAGGCAATCTAAATATCGCTGGTGACCTAAGAGCTTATGTTCCTGCGACTGAGCCATCAAGAAAAGCAAACCTGATAACAGGCCTGCGAAGTACACAAGCGACAAATTATCAAATCCCGGATTCACGATGGTCCTTTGGCGCCGATTCAATGATCAGGGCGAATATATTTGGCAGCAACGCCTCGGCTACCGCAAAGGATCTGGTCCTGTATTTTGGTCCGCATGTGGACTTCCAGATCAACCCGAAGCTAAGCACAACTTTGCTTTATGAGGTTAACGGCTTTCATAAGAAAGGCGAGAGCCTGCTCTCCATAAACAATGGCGGGACTGATATTGCATCGGGCCTGAATTGGGATGTTTCGCCACGAGTGAGCATTTCACCGTTCCTGAACATGTATCCAACCAGCCTAAGATTAAGCTCCACATCATTAAACGTGGTTCTTACAGCCAAGTTGTTATAGCAAATTAGCTATTGTCTAATACAAAGAGCACGCGCTATTTATAAAGTGCGTGCTCTTTTTGTTTTTATGTATTCACGGGAGGCCCGTTACAAATGAAGACCATCACCGAGTTCGGCTCAATCACCCTCAAGGAAGTCGCAAAAAAGAAAAATGAGCTGACAACATCTGGAAAAACACCAGAAGAGATCTCCCAAGAAATCAGCACGGTTTTTAAGTTAGATGGCAACAAGCTCAAGCTTATAATGAATTCACTGGATGTAATTGGGACAAAGCTAAATGACTTGAAACGTGTTGTGGTATTATCCCTTTCTGAAAATGAAAAGCCCCCAACCGGAGCTGTACCGAAGGAAGAATATTATTTCCGAGCGGAATATTATCCGCCACTAGTCGAAAACAAGAAGCGCCACCAAAAATTTGATCGCCCTTTTAAAGGTAAGGGGCGGAGCAAAAAAACAAGAAGGCCCCAAAGAGGGCAGGGGAAATCGGAAGACAAGTCAGCGCAGTCAATAACTACAAATACCACCAAGGGTGCTCCCACGCCTAATATTGCAAAATGAACCCATAGCAAAAACTCCTACGCCGCAATGCGCCTGCACAGCTATTGCAAATAAGCTGTTCGCGGATTTGAACAAACTAGTTACATATAGGAGGAATGCCAATGAGGATATTTTTGTTACTAGGTATATGCGGGATGTTGTTGAATTCTGGAAGTGTAATGGCGAATGAAGACGGTATATGGCACTTTAATTGTCATTATGCAACATCAGCAAAAAAAGGTGCTGACAATTGTCATGCTGTTGCGCGTGTATGCCGTCTCTTGATTGCCCCACTTGCAGCGGATGCCGTAAATCCAGCTGAAAATGAGTGCAGGGATGCCTTGGCGGTACAGTGCAACGGACAGACCGTGTTCGCTGATGGAGCAACCCATACTACTTACAACGGGTTGCAAGTAATCGCGGGAATACCTTCAGTAGTAAATCCCACGCCACCTTCAATCAGCTACACTTCCGAGCCGCCAGTCGGGTATCACTTTTTCAGGAGTTCATGGCTTAAGCTAGATAGCACAATCCTTACTGGATTTTGTGAAATACAAAAGCATCACGACCGTGGTGACTTGTTGACTGATACTTCTGAACAATAACTGGGGGCAAAAAAAGCGGACAGAAGGCCCTCCTGTTTTGGAGGGCCCTGTGCCGTTTTTGTTTCTTATAGTTTTGATTTTTCGACAGCTTCAACGGCTATCTCAATATCCACATCATCACCTAAAATAAATCCACCACCCTTTTCTGGATCAAGGATCTTGTTCCATTTGATACCAAAATCCTTGCGGTTTATCGTCGTTGTAGCAATAAAACCGATCCTATTTTTTCTTTCCGCGTCCATTGAGGCGCCAAGAAACTGCACATCAAACAAGGTTCGTTTTTCGATGCCACGTATTTTAAGAATTCCATCCATTTTATATCTGTCAGGTGAAACCGGCGTTACGGAAATACTGTCGTATTCGAGGTACTTGTATGACTTCGGGCTTCTTACATCAAAAAATTCCTTCGATCTAAGATGCTCATCTCTTTTTGCATTATTGGTATCGATGCTGGATGCGATTATCCTGGCTGTAATAATTGATTTTTCAGGATGATCCTTGTCAAATTTAATGCCTCCGTTAAAATCCCTGAAAGACCCTTTAACTTTTCCAATCAGGTGCTTGATGGTGAAAGTTACGCTGGAATGATCCAGATCCACTTTGTAGTCAGCTCCATAGACTGACGATGAACCGATCAGTAACGCGCCTGTTGTTAAAATCCCGACAATTCTTTTTTTAAACCCAGAATTCATAATACGAGTTGCTCCTTCCATTGAATTTACTGTTCCTCTCATTAATGAGCCAGCGGAGGTTTTTCGTTTGGTGCCACGCCATGTGCCACCTGCGTGACCTTGATGACATCAAAATCAAGTATCGCCTCGCCGACTTTTGTCTTGGCTGAATTTAGCCAAGATACCACAAACCTGTGTGATCCAAACATTGTAATAGGAAAACCACCAAAGCGGAATACCGCTTTCATACGTTTCTGCTCTACCGGTATGAGTAAGTCACCGCTCCCAATCATTTGTTGCGTGCCGTCTGGTGTCAAAACATGTATATAAAGCATTCCTGAAAATTCCGCCTGGTCTGTTTTTTCCAGCGAGAGCGAAATAACCAGTGACTGCAGGTGTAAGGGTACCTGTGGGACACGTACCTCCTCTAGAATGTCAAATATCGATAAATTCCCTGTTTGCTGGTCAACGGCGGCCCCCAGTGACAGTCCGGCGAATTGAAGTTTCAGTGCCATGATTTGTTCCTTTGTGAGTGAGCTTACACTACTTTCTTTTTTCAGTCGAATCTCGTCGCCTGCGCAAGAAGAATTCAGTCAGTATCCGACCGCATTCTTCATTTTTTTCAAACTGTATTTCAAACCGATGGTTAAGCCTGTGGTCATCATGAAAACAATACCCCAAACTTATTGCACCGCCTTTTGGATCTTTCGCTCCATAAATTACTTTACTTATCCTCGCTTGCTGGCAAGCAGCCAAGCACATCAAGCAAGGTTCCAGTGTAGCAACCAAAATACAACCATCAAGTCTCCAGCTTCCCAATTTTTTTGCGGCACTTGTAAGTGCTATCATTTCAGCATGGGCTAACGGATCATTGCTCCTTTCGCGCTTGTTAAAACCCCTGCCTATTATTTCCTGATTAACAACCAAAGCGCCGACGGGAACTTCGCCAAGCTTAGCCGCCGATCTGGCAAGCCTGAGTGCTTCATCAATCCACATATTAGCCTATTCTTATTTTTTCTTTTTTGGGGGTGGTTTCAATTTCTGCCATTTTCTTTAGGAATTCCTCCTGATTCAGCAGATAGCGCGAACGTCTGTAAAAAGCCGCCATTTTCTTCAATCGCCGGTTAATAAGCCTGAGTCTTCGCCGATCCACCCGTTCCATGGCGAGAAATTTTACGCCTATCCCCCTTGGATGGGTTACGGTGCTGTTAGTGCACCAAACCACCACGCCATTGCATTTTATTCCATATCCAAAAACTAAAAAATCTAGTGACACCTCTTCGTCCCTAGATATATCTGATCTAAGTTTAATAAAACAGCCACTCATAGACAGATCAAGGATGTCACCATTGATTAAAACACCGTCATTGCGTTTTAACGCCACCGGAACTGAAAGCCGGTATCTCGGATCACTTTCCCACCAGCGGATCTTCGGGAAAAAATATGGAACTCTTATCTCGGACGAAACCCAATATGTAATAAGGGCGATAAAAACGGAAGATGTTAGGAACGCAAGCAATTTGTGATGATTTTCGCCGTAGTCATTGACCCATATGGCGTTTTCATAAACAAGCAATATATTTACTAGTACAAGCGTGTACCAGACCCAGCGTTTCATTTCCCAAAGTCCATAGCCGACAAGCATGGCAAGGAGTGAAACAACATAATAAACCGGAGACAACAGGATTCTGAGACAATAATTGGCTGGGATATCAAACACTATTGCTCCAGTCACTACATGAAGAACCGGCATGGCCAGATAGAATATGGCGACAGATTTTAGGAATTTAGACGTATATCTCTTCACGTTTTAAACACCATCCAAGCCCCAAAACCATAGCGGTAACGGAAAAAACTTAGTCAGGTCATTCTCACTGCTTAGTCTCTGCGGAAGCGGTCCAAAAAACAACATAACCATCATCGCCTGACTGATCTGTGTAAACTTCTTCCCCATCAGAAAAATCGTCCATCCCTCATCAGTCCAAACGGCTGAAAAGCCCAGATTCTTTAGGTTCTCATAATAGAATAAAAAAATTTTGGTTGGGTCAATGATATTAGCAAGACACAAATACTCGGAGACTGATTCACCGACAGCCAGATCATATTTGTCAAACAACTTCCTACAACCGAGGATAACGGCGGTAGGCTGATTTTTTTTTATTTTGCAAAGAATGGACATCAGTTCTTTCGAACTACCTCCCCATTCATGAATTGTTTCATGGAGATCGATCCCTTT
>CAYHPW010000038.1:0-24329 GCA_964358645.1 uncultured Bacteriovoracaceae bacterium
CCTTTCAATCGGTTGCCTAAGTTTGTCCAGGTCGATTTAATAAAGTCGCGCTAGGTGGAAAAGCTGACGGAGGAATTTTTTGCGGGATCTTAATGAAAATCAAATAGAAGCTAGCGGAACAAAGACAAGGGACAGAAGATAAGGGGGCTGTTGCAAAAGAGCTGAGTTCTCGTGCGGTAGAGTTACAGAAGTCAGGATTCCGATGGGCTTTGCTCCTACAGCGACCTCACGGAGGTCGGCGCATCGTGGCCGCGTGGGGGGTAGGGGGGTACCGCGATATGCGCCCAATCATGAAAATCCTCCGCCCCTATACCCCGCCTCCCCTTCTATTCTTGAAAGAAAGTGGGAATAAATTTCTCTCTCCATATGGTCGGGGTACAGGCCATTGTCAGAGGGTACGGGCGGCGCGCCTTATGCACAGATTCTTCAAAGTATGAAAAAGAAGTGAAAAATTTTAAAATAAAAAACTGATTCGCTTAACCAACCCATCCCGGACGCTTTTAAATACCTCAACCCCTCTGCCCGCTGGATCAGGCAGGCCCCAATGTATACGAATCGCCTTGCCAAAAAATGCTGGGCAAATCTCTTCGGCGCAAAGGGTGATTATGGCCTCAACACCGGCTGGGTTAATTGTCTCAATGCTCTTAGAATTATATTCACTGATGTCTATCCCGATTTCAGATAGCGCCTGCACTGCCAGGGGATTTACAACGGAAGGGTTCGAGCCTGCTGAATAAATCATAACTTCATCTGGAACTACCGATCTTGCTATACCCTCTGCCATCTGGCTTCTAGCAGAATTCGCTGCGCATAAAAAAAGAATGCGCTTAGGAGAGATTGCTCGCAACAAAGCCGCTTCGATGAGCCAACGAGGAGGGGTTCCACCAGAGCCTTCGTATATTCTACATGTGAACGACGGATGACCATTTCTTTTTTCTATATCCACCCCATTTATCTGAATAGATGGGGAACCAAGAAATCCGGCCCTAGTCGCTTCGGCTTCATCACGGATAAGAATCTTGTTTATATTTGTTCCAGGGCACATAGCCTGAACCACGTGTTCGGTCAACGCGATGGCACCGGCTGCATGTGGGCAACCATTAAAATATGATATTTTAACACTCTGAATAAGATTCATAAGGAATCGCGCACACCGCTTCCGTCACCTTGCAGATGCAGCAGGTGAACCTTCGTAAAAATTATATCCATGAACTGTTAAATAACAATCCACATGAGTTTTTAATAGCACGCGCGCGCTCACACGCAGCCACCGATTACTTTCCAGTGTTCAATAAGCGCGGAGGCACAGGTCTAGGTCTCGGTGGTGTTGGTGCCGGCGGTCTTGGTATTGTCCCCGAATAAGGGATGCACTGGCCATGCGCAGGAGACCAGAACGAACCAGGCCCACATCGTGGTGGTGTTGGTACCGGTGGCCGAGGTACTGGCCTAGGTGGTACCGGCACAGGTCTCGGAGGTGTTGGCACCGGTGGCCGTGGTACTGGTCTAGGTGGTACTGGTCTAGGTGGTACTGGATGCGGGGGTGTTGGCATAGGTGGCTGCGGCACTGGTCTTGGCGGTGTTGGTACCGGTGGACGTGGTTCCGGCCTCGGGGGTGTTGGTGCCGGCGGTCTTGGTATTGTCCCCGAATAAGGGATGCACTGGCCATGCGCAGGAGACCAGAACGAACCAGGTCCACATCGTGGAGGTGTTGGTACCGGTGGACGTGGTACTGGCCTAGGTGGTACCGGCACAGGCGGCGCTGGATGCGGAGGTCTCGGTATCGGCCTCCTATGCGGAATGCACTGGCCATGCGCAGGAGACCAGAACGAATCATGCCCGCATCGTGGCGCCGGTGGCGCTATTGGCATGCAACGGCCAGTTAAAAAATCAAACTGCCAGCCCGGACCACAGTGCTCGTGATTATCAACGCATTGGTGAAGTATTGGGCTCCAGTGCTGATGAAAACCGCAACCTCGTTCATTTGGCATGCAGGCTTCGTGAACCGGATCCCAGTAATAGCCAATCCCACAGCAACTAGCTACGCGAACACAACGATCCAACAAAGGATCGAAATAAAACCCCACAGGACAAGACTGTACATACACAGGAAGACACTCACGCGTCTCCCATGAATAGCGATACCCGATCTGGCACGTGTATGGTTGTCTTACACAACTACCATAGAAAGAATCCCATTCGTAATTCACAGGGCAACGCGGGATATCCTGCGATACACAACGTCCCTGGAATGGATCAAACACCCAACCAGGAGCACAAGAGTAATCAGGTGGTGGTACCGGATACTGAACGCAGGCGTTACTTGATGGATCGTAATAGGTCCCTGCCGGACATGTCTCAAGACGATTTTGTACACAGTGACCAAGCAAATCATCAAAGTAATAACCCGGTGGGCATTGATATCCGCCGGTCTCCTCTTTTTCCACGCTGATCTGAAACTGTTTGTATGCAGAGGTTTGGAACTTGTCTTCCAACTTCAGTACAAAACGGAAAACTCCCTCATTCTCCGGCCGACCAGTAACGACGAATCTATTTTCGACAAGATAACTCTCGACACGCACCCCATCGGGTAGTTTCCCATCAAAAAAATCACCTCGGATTTCCTCAGTTCCCGATGTGGAAAACTTCACCTCATCCTGATAAATTCGCCCGATTATGCCAGCTTTGAGAAACCGGTCTGTAATAAATCTCGGATATTGCATCTGATCATTATCATCACCTAGAAAACATACTTCACGCGACGTCTTCTGAGCCGTGTTGTCCAGCGTCGTTGAGGCACCAAGCACAAAACACCATTTGCCAGTGAACTGCGGGGTTCCAAAAATCAATACATTGCCTGCAGTAGTATCCTGAAGCTCGAGACCGGCTGGGATCTGATCACTCAACAGCTCCCACCTAACTCCAACATCATATGCTCCCTTAAGTGTAATCTCTGATTCGACGTATTTACCGTATACAACTCTCAGCCCGTCCGAATCGAAATCTATATAAACCGCATCCGAATGCTGTCCCCCATCCGAATGTCCTCCCATCGAAACCACGCTGTTGCTCAAAAACACAAAGATAACAAAGAAAACAGCGATACGTTTTCGAATGCTCCAACACATAAGTCACCTCACGGATTCCCAAAAAATTAGTAAACTGCAAACTCGATCCGCAAAATGCACACCAACAAAGTATATTAAGATAACTACTGGAGTTCTCAGGATAAACAATCAACACTGAGCAAGGTTTTCATGGGGATAGTAATTCACCAGTGCTGTTTTGACCCCTCTTTTTGGTGCCGATATTTCCATGCACCGTCATCGTTGTTTTAGCGCGAGTATTTAGGTTACACAAATTAACTCATTGCGGCAAAATAGTCTTGCATTTACTTATGCGATGCATTA
Source organism: uncultured Bacteriovoracaceae bacterium (assembly GCA_964358645.1). Classification (GTDB taxonomy): domain Bacteria; phylum Bdellovibrionota; class UBA1018; order UBA1018; family UBA1018; genus JBBTDV01. Next base: position 3,408 of record CAYHPW010000038.1, read on the forward strand.
ATAAATCGCCTATAAATAAAAATTCCATCTATTCAAAGTGGAATTAACCCTTACAGAATGGTAAAAAGGATTAGTCATGAAAACAGCAAATAAATCCAAACTTCTTTTAATAGCTTTTGGTTTGATCGCTTATACAAGCGCCAATGCGGCTACTGACAAACCTTCAGAAATTAGACTGCACGTTCTTGAGTGCTATTCTGAAAAGGTTATGCCCGACAATAACCTCGAGGTAACCATTGATCAGTTAAAGAAAAGATTCGAAGCCACGGTTACTAAGAGCACCATCGTCGGCCCACGCAAAGTTGGCAAATTCACCGTTAAGAGAGAACAGTCAGACGCACTTGGCGCACCGACGCTGTATATCGGCAAAAATTTCAAGCTTGAAATCTACATGGTTGCCCCCGTTAATGGCGGATGGCGCGCGCACCTATTGGTGGACAGACCAAGAGGCCAGAGAATTTCTGAAAACATGCTGTGTCTGTACACGAGATCGCTGTAATTAATATACCCAAAACCATGTGCGCCACCCCCACATTGTGGCGCACAGAGCAGACGCAAACACATCTGTAAATCAAAAAAACTCCCATAATAGCAAAGGCTTTAGAATTAGATTAGAATACAAATATGAGTTTAAAAGCCGCCATCAAAAAAATCCATCGATTACTTGAAAATGCAAAAATAGATCATGCACTGATAGGTGGATTAGCACTTGCTGTGCATGGAATTAATCGCGCCACAGGTGACATCGATTTGCTAGTTGACGAAGCAAATCGCAGCAAACTGATTGAAGAACTTAAAAATTCAAAATATGCATTGCGCATGGAAACGCCGGAAGTGCTGCACTTTCAAGGGCCGGTTCGATTGGATATTCTACTAGCCAGGCGTCCTGTTTCACGGGGGATGCTGGCACGTGCTAAAATCACCCCGCTTTTGAATATCAAATGTCTGGACCCAGAGGATCTCATAGGACTGAAAATCCAAGCTTATCAAAACAACCCCAGACGCGCACTTCAAGACAAAGCCGATATTCAATTCCTGTTGGAAAAATACGATCAACTGCTAGATATGGAGAGGGTCAAAAGCTACGCAGAGGTTTTTAATCAATGGCCTGAAATTCAAAAGCTAGGGAGGAAGCCTTGACAATTCTGGAATATTTAGACTTTCTAGATGATTACTGGGAGATCTTCGGCCCACCGCCACCCAAAGAAGACCTCAATTACCAAGACGTCAGACTTTAATTCGAAAGCTCATAACATTCAACGTCAACATGAGGAATGGCAATATGGTGAGTCTACACAGTGAACCTGACTTGCTATCTTAGAACCCTGATTGAACCCCGATTTTTTAAAACAAAGCGATTTGTGATGGCACCATGGTGATCCAGTCCGAATTATCCTCAACTACTAGAAAATGCAGTGAATGCAAAAACTATAATATAGTATAGAAAATACATTCAGAGTAGAAGCAGCTCCCCAAACCCTCGCGACAATTTCGAAAGCAGTTCGCGGCCGCTCCTGGTCATGCTTAAGATTTTTTTTCGCGAGTCTTTTGGATCTTCTCCAACGAATACCGCCCGCTTCCTCTGAAGACGCTTTAGGCTCTGGGTCAGCGTACTTGGGTGCATCCCGGCCGCATCAGCTAATTTTTGTTGCGAACAACCCGGCATATCCCGAAGCGTGACTAAAAGATGATACTGTACCAAGCTCAGGCCAAACCGCGCTTCTGCCTCTTTGTTTAGATTGTGAAACACCAGGCTCATCTTAACCAATTGCGCGACTTCCGTATCCATTAAGAGCCCCGCTTTGAATTTATACGGATCAGACTCCGCAAAAGCCGGTTCATCTCGCTTTGACGTTTCAAAAAAAATTGCGCTTGCGATGTTTTCTTATAACCAACCCTTGCAGTTATTATCCGATTGTCCGTCAAAGAAAATACATCCTCATCAGTATCATCGTCGCCAATATAAAAAGCACATTTAAGATTAAGCTTCATAATCGCCTCAAGCAATGCAACCCCCTTATGCGGTCCTCCAGCTGAAACTAAATTCATCACGCACTTGCCAAGAATTACCCTAGGAGGGGGTTGAAGTTTCTCAATCAGTGAAAAAAGCTGCATGCGAGCAAGCTTCTTGTTGCGCGACTTTCGGTAATGGAGGGCTAATGAATATGTTTTGTCCTCGATAAATATTCCAGCAGTTTTTTTTATTAAGCCACGTGCGCGATCAAGCTGCCTTATCCATGTTCGGCAATTCACTTCAGCTTTGCCAACTGCGTCCTTCCTACCGCAAAACCCTTCAAGACCATGGTTACCAATAAGATATTTACCGTTAAATTTTAGACGCCCGCGCAAATCTACTACGGAACGGCCGGAAATGATGACCACAGGGACCAGATCTGTAAGTTCATTTAAAAGGCGCTCCGTTTCCCGTGAAGCGCAGGCCAATTCAGGCTTTGACACAATCGGCGCGATGGTCCCATCAAAATCAAAAGCATACAGTGTGTCAGTGAACGACAGTGATTCTAAAACCTGCAAACCGGTGCCAGAAAAAAAATATTTCAAACTCAAATCCCCTCTTGAAGAGACGACTCACTCAAACGGATCCGGCCCATCAGCCGCTGACGCCGCCGCATTCTAGCCGCGTCGATCAGCATCCTCCCAGCCCAACGATAAACATTGAATTCCTGTATTAATCCACGCATGCTTCGCATCCTATCACGTTGTTCGCCCACTGGCATCGGTAGCGCCACCTGAAGCGCCAACGCACATTGATCGATATTATATGGATTAACCACCAACGCCTCAGGAAGTTCCCTTGCAGCTCCAGTGAACTGACTTAAAATCAGAACACCTTTTTCATCATCTCGAGCTGCTACAAATTCCTTGGCAACAAGGTTCATGCCATCATGAAGACTAGTCACCATGCACACGTCAGCAGCTCTATAATATTCAAAGACCTGATCAGGCTCATGATGTTCAACCCTCAAACAAATTGGCTGGTAATTTTCCCGTCCAAAGCGCTGATTGATCCTTGCAGCTAGCGAACGTACGTGTCCATCAAAATTTTGATATTGCTCGATGCTTGACCTTGTAGGTGCCGCAATCTGGATAAAGGTAAATTTTCCGATCCATTCAGGATGAAGCTCCAAAAGCCTTTCAACAGCCAGAAACCTCTCAATAATCCCTTTTGTATAATCAAGACGATCTACTCCAATACCAATAAAACATCCTTCCTTGATATTGTTCAACGTACGTACATCAGCGCGACATTCAGAAACTGACTTTTGCTCCTTTATCCAACGTGGTGGCCACTCGATTGAAATAGGATAACTGCGTACTGCCGTAAGTTTGCCGCCATATGAAATCGTGGAATTCTCACGGTCTATTCTGGCTTCAAGAAATCGATCAACAGTGGCTATGAAATTATTGCAATGAAACTTAGTATGGAAACCCACGATACTACTCCCGAGAAGGCCGGAGAGGATTTCTTCCCTCCACGGGCAGATACCAAAGGCTTCAGGATTGGGCCAAGGGATGTGCCAAAACGTGATGATTGTTGCATCAGGAAGCTTCTCACGGATCAGTTTTGGCAATAGAGCGAAGTGATAGTCTTGTACCAAAATAACAGGGTCATCAGTTTTCGACTCTTCGACAACCACATTTGCAAACTTCTCGTTCACTTCGACATATTGTTTCCAATCTGAACTTCTAAACGTAGGACGAGTATGAGCAATGTGACACAGCGGCCAAAGTCCCTCATTGGCAAATCCATAATAATAACCGGCCTCCTGCTCTTTTGAGAGCCAAACCCTGCGTATTTGATACGAAGGGTTCTCAGGCGGAACACGTATGTGATCATTCCCATCAACAACTTCGCGGTCTGCCGAACCACCGCCATGAGCAATCCACGTCCCTGAACACGCACGCATGATGGGTTCAAGCGCAGTGACCAAGCCACTTGCCGGGACTTGGACTTCAATATTCTCACCTTTCCTAACGTGAATATAAGGTTCGCGGTTTGAAACAATAAGAACCTCATCACCAGCCAAATCCTCGTGAAGAATGTTTTTTAGTGTTTGAGGAGCCCAATTTATTTTGCCCTCATCTTTGATGCGCCTATCTTGCTCAAGATCGCGCACTAAAGATCGTAGATCCTTAGCTAGCGGCAATAGTTCTGGTAATTTTATTTGTGGCAAAGGGTTTAATAGACTATCTCCACGCAGTAATGTTCGCATCCCTGCTACAAGACCACGCATACTAAGTTGCGCAATAATCACTGTAATCAAAGAAATAATTGCGGCCAATGCAATGAATAAATAAAAAACATACTTCCTCGTATCGTTACTTCTACGCTCCACAAAGCTCATGTCATGAACAAGGACTAAATTCCCGATGCGTACACCTTCGGATTCAATTGGATGGATGGCGACGTGCAAAGATCCGCTATGTTGCTCTAAAACCGTACTTTCACCTTCGGTCCCAAGCTCTCTTGTTTCGCATTTGAGATTTGCTGGAAAAGTCTGTGTCTTGAAGCGAAGATCGTTCTCCCGGCCGCAAAAACCAAGTGCAAAAAGCCGCTCATCTTGAATAGCGCGATTAAAAAGCTTAGTAATCTTACTTGTAGAATTAGCATGAATAAGTTCTACCAGTGACTCACTCATCGTATTAGTGATCACTCTTGAACGCATTTCTAAATCCCTGATAAACCATTTCAGTGTCAGTACGTCCACAAGAGGGACAAGGCCATAAGCTATAAGCGCCAATACGGCGGCAAGCGGCAAAACAAAACGTAGCGTCAACCTCATTTTCACACGTTATACATGTTTTACTTTGATAGCAAACTAAAGTATGTTTAAAAGCCTATGTATCCATATGGCTTGGTTGGTAACTGCCAGATTTCTGCACTAATTTCAAAGTATGGTTCTATTGATTGGCTTTGTCTACCCAGGCCTGACAGTGAGCCAGTGTTCGGAAAAATTTTAGATGCCGATGGAGGCCATTTCTCAATCGGCCCAGCAAACAGGCAGCTTGATGTCGTTGGCACACATTCAGAAGTTTTTTGTGATCAACATTACCTAGAAAATACCAACATTCTCATCACAGAGATCAGCTGCCCAGATTCCGGTCCAAATTATGATAGATTTCGTATAACAGATTTTTGTCCGCGGTTTGAACAGTACGGACGGATGTTTAGACCAATGTCTTTGTTCAGAATTGTAGAACCTATTTCAGGCTCGCCATCCATTGTTGTGTCATGTAAACCAGTCACCGGTTGGAACAAAACTTTTGCAAAAACAATCCGAGGTAATAGCCACCTCAGGTTTGAATGTAGCGAAGATACCCTTCGCCTTACGACCAACATGCCTCTCACTTATCTTTGTGAAAGTACGCCATTTCAACTAAAGGATAAACTATATTTTGGCCTCACTTGGAGTTCCGGTATTGAGGACGATCTCGTTCAGGTCACTGAGCGCTTTTTGCAACAAACTCAAAATTATTGGCGAACGTGGGTAAAGCACTGCTCTATCCCGAGCCTTTTCCAAGCCGAAACCATCCGCTCTGCTCTTGCGCTTAAGCTCCATTGTTATGAAGACACTGGCGCCATCTTAGCGGCGCTAACAACTAGCCTACCAGAAGAGCCAGGTAGCGCTCGTAACTGGGATTATCGTTATTGTTGGCTCAGAGATGCTCATTTTATACTATCTGCGTTCCACAACCTTGGACATTTCGAGGAGATGGAGGGTTTTCTTAAGTTCTTTCTTGGCATCGCCAAAAAACACGAAACATCACGCGAAAGGCTTGCCCCCGTCTATAGCTTAAGCCAAGATCTCCCGCTACCAGAGATCGAACATCATCTGTGGCGAGGCTACTACAGTAGCACTCCTGTCAGAACAAACAATCAAGCAGCAGAGCATGTACAAAACGATGTCTATGGTGAAATGGTGTTGACACTTGCACCAATCTTTTTTGACGAACGTTTTTTCCAATTGCGTAACAAAGAGCATGAAGACTTGCTCGCGCATCTGACTCTACTTTGCGACCGCTACGTTTCAAAAGCAGACGCAGGCTTATGGGAAATACGAAAAAGCCAACAAGAGCATAGCTTCACCAATCTTATGTGCTGGGCCGGGCTTGAGCGCGCATCACGCATCCAGAGAAATGGTTACCTAAAAAATCTACAAATTGATGCATCTTTAGCACGTGACCGTGCTCTTGCAGCAATAGAGCGGTCGGTTAAAGATGGCTCGATCCGAAATGGGCCTATGGATCAAAGCTACGATGCTGCCCTCTCGCTGGCTGCCATATTAAGACTTCCACGTAACGAAATTTGTCTTGCCACTGTTCGTGATATCGAGCGGCATCTCGCAGTTGGTAGCGCAAGACCCGATTCATCATTTTATTATCGATACGTAAGGCCCGATGACATTGGTGAACCAAGATCTGCTTTTATGATTTGTTCATTCTGGGTTGCCCAGGCTCTTGCAAGACTTGGCCAAGCGGATGAGGCCAGAAGTATTTTAAGTGATGCTGCTATGGCAGCAAATCACGTTGGCCTCTTATCTGAGCACTTTTCTCCTTCAAGCTGCAAGCAACTAGGTAATTTCCCACAAGCCTACTCACATGTTGGCCTCATCAACGCCGCATTCGCGGTCAGTCCACCGTGGGGTGAGGTTTTGTAAATGAAAGCCGTTTGTGAAGAGAAATAATATATAATGATTTCCCATCGGGTGAACACCAATCTTTGCTAATCACTCTGGAGGACTCCTGAAATCCAAGTTTTTAAAAATTGCAACATTTCCAGTTTCCTCAATAGTGTCACATTGAATAAGAAAAATTCCGCTGGAAAACACAACACTCGTAAACCTCAAGGCATAAATCGCACGTTGACGAAAACCTTCGCGCCAGGCTTAACCTCGACCGTCTTCTCGGTTATGGCCATATTCCACTCCGGCAGTATGCGTATCTTATGGACCCCTGGCTCAACTACGATCCTGGCGATCTGCAAATCCATTGGCAGAAGATTCCAGGATCTAACATCAGCCTGATCGCTCACGTAAAATATCACACGCGACAAAAACCCAAGCAGCGGGCTCCCCGTGCGCCTTCCGATCTGGTCAGCTACGACCTCCTTGACTACTATTCCACCTACTTTCTTGGCAACGATGGCAGAGTATTTTTCATCAAGATTCTCAATAGCGGTTGACTCTATGTCATGAAGGACAGCAGTTTTTACAACAACACCACCATCTATTTCCACGCTTGCGTGCGAAGACGGATTATAGCGCGGGTAAAATTTCGGGACCATGGCAAATCCAGGATGCGGCCTTTTGATAGGAGAAATGCCATTTTCGTAAAGAATGATAATTTCTCCTTTAGCGGCCTTCGGGAAAAGTTTTTTTGCTTCCTCATGGTCCTCGGCGGTCAAGTTAAACTCACTATCCCACCGCTCCATCTCGTCTCGCATCTTAAGAAGAGCCGCCGTTCTCCACAAATCCCTGCCTAAACCTGGCAAGGTAGGCTCAAGTTCCCACGTCTTCTTGTAGTCGATGTATGCATCGTTATAATTGCGCTCGGCCTCATAAATTATGGCGGAGAGATACCGGGCAAATGCGTTTTGCTTATATTTGCGCTGACCCTCCGTGACCATGAGGTGGAGCTTTCTGTTAACACGCCTTGCTTCAACAAGCGCGTTTTCATAATCACCTAGCAAAGCATAATTCATCGCAAGATACGTGTTGATCAGTACTTTTTCAAAATCCTCGCCCTTGTAGTCCTTGATATTGTCACTTGTCAGCAGCGTGGCGCCTTCGGCGGAGAGACTCGTGTAATCCTTGATTTCAGCGATCTTGTCGGCTTCGAAAAAATATTTATTACTCTCCTTGTACTTACCAGCCGCATGCAGGCACAACCCTAGATCAAGAAGATACAGCAGCTTGTCGCGGCCATCATCGCCTTGATCCGCCAAACCTTTTTGTAAACTCACGGCAGCTTCTTCGTACCTGCCATCGCGGAAAAGCATGCTCGACTCGCGATCCGACATCCTTGCGGACGCGCACCCGAGGCCATAAAAAATCAGCAATAAAACTGCACTAGGCGTGGACTTACAGGCCAACACTGTGTTTGCGGTATTTCTTACGGATCTCCTTTTCCTCGGTGCAATCTATTGTTGAGGTGTCAACGTTTGTAAGATTAATCGTAAGTTTGTAATAAACAAACTTGTCATTCCCTACTTGCTGCACATTAGTGGCAATGGCACCGCTTAGTATGTAATCAGCGCCAATCTGCTTGCCGCGCTTTTTCGCCGTCGCGGCTTCCACGGTTCCACTTGCGCTATGGCCGTATTCATCCTCCAACGTACCGCGCTCTTCCTTGTTAACAAACCTGACCTTACCGGATTTTATAAGCGTGGTGCGAATCTTGTCCGTCATCGACACCGTATCGATATGTTCTTCGGTACGGTTCTGTACTTTTTCCACTATAACCACCGGTGGCTTGGCAGATTTTGTGACGTAATCACAAGCTACGATAGCTTTCACAACAGTTTCTGACATCTGTTGCATGTCAGATTCGTTGAACTTGTCATCCAAAAGTTCTACCCTTGAAGGATCGTCATAATCACCCCTGGTAAATGCCTTGGGCCCACATGCCACAAAAAACATGGCGATCATCAGAAATATACTCCATAATGAAAACTCTCTTATACGCATGGCACAATCTCCTTCGAATAAATTTCAATGGGAACTTCCATAGTTTAAGTAGCTCGCGCATAAATGCAAGGATCTTATCCATTGCAACATGGGTCTTGTTATGATCTCCTCACGCTCGGGAGAAATTCTTCGTAAATGTCCGCAGAAAGGACCAGATCCAGCCTGGTAAAAGACGTACTAGACCGTAGTTTGGTCTTTGTAAGCGGAAAGGGCGGGGTCGGCAAAACAGTGGTATCACTGGCCATCGCGATGGTACGAGCGTCCCAAGGGGCGAGAACCTTATGGGTCACGTTTGAAGATCCAACAAGATCGCGCGGCGAAACAAAACAGATCAGCCCAGACCTATGGCACCTTAACTGTGACGCAACTCTTGCGTTCGAAGAATATGCGACACTAAAAATCGGGGCCGGTCCCTTAGCTAGACTATTCATACAGAACAAGCTTGTCCGCTATTTAGCGAAAGCTTCCCCCGGGATTCACGAATTGGTCCTGCTCGGTAAAGTATGGTTTGAACGAACACGCTATGAATATGTGATTATGGATATGCCAGCCACCGGCCATGGCCTGGCGATGTTCCAAAGCACAAAGAATTTCTCAGCGCTTTTTAGCGGCGGACCGATACATAAGGACGCACACGCCATGCTTGAGACCTTTGCTGATCCTGCCGTAACCGGCCAACTCATAGTGGCGCTCCCTGAGGAAATGCCGCTTCGAGAATCATTGGAACTAAACGACCTGCTTTTAGAAATCTTCCCGCAAAACCAGCCAGCTTTTGTTGCAAACCGCTTATTCCCAAAAACAGGCGAGACGCTTGCCACGACACCGGATAAATGGCCATCACCCCTCGCTACATCCATGCTGGACTATGTGATAAAGAGAACCGTTCTTGAAAACTTCAATATGCGTATATGGCGTGATTTGAACATAGACTACGGAGAAATCAATTTCATCCCGCCGCCAGACAACAACTCCCATGAAATAATATCCGCCGCGATAGCTGGGCAGCTTACCACCAAAGGTTACATGTGAAAAAAACCCCTAAAACACAAAAAAACATAGACAAAATACTCGCCGAGCGAAGGATCATCATCAGTTGCGGCACCGGCGGAGTCGGTAAAACCACGCTCAGCGCGGCGATAGCAATGCGTGCCGCAATGACGGGAAAACGCGCCGTAGTGATAACCGTCGATCCAGCAAAGAGGCTGGCCACATCTCTGGGCCTCGAGTCCCTCGACAACAAAGCCTCAGATCTGACACCGCTTCTTGAAAAGGCATGTAACAAAAAAATCACCGGCCGGTTCTGCGCGATCGTGCCTGATACTAAAAAAACATTCGAAGACTTTCTCCGCGACCTCTCGCCCTCGCAGGAGATCACCGAGCGGGTGTTGAAAAACCCGATATTCCATATTTTCACCAAGGAGTTCTCCGGCGCAAACGAATACATGGCCATGGAAAGACTTCGCGTGCTGAGCCGTAATACAGAATACGATTGCATCGTTCTTGATACACCACCGAGCCGCAATACACTTGAGTTCCTGGACGCCCCCGAACTTCTGGCAAGATTTTTTGAGGAGCGACTCGTTAAGTGGCTGGTTCTCCCGGCAAATAAAATCCTGGCATCAGGGGTAAAAAAAGCCCTCTCACTGCTCGAAAGGCTGACAGGCACAGGTTTCATGACAAGCCTTTTTGATTTCGCTTCAAGCTTGTTTGAGCTGAGAGTACGCTTTATGGCAAATTTAAAGGAAACCATAGCACTGCTTGAATCCCAAAGTGTGGGCTTCATAATGGTCACCACGCCTACTCCGGATACCGCCCAGGAAGTAAAACACTTCATAGACACATTGGAGGATCATGATTTTAATTTCGATGGAGTGGCTCTTAACAGGACACTGGGGTATCTTAAAACAGAAGCCCTGGCCAAAAAAGAAGCCAAACAAGGCATCGAAGAAGCGCTTGAAGTGATGAAGGCACTTCAGGCCAGGGAGGAAAAAGCAATGGAGCGGTTGGCTCGAATAAAGGCTCCGGTTTGCACGAAGCTTCCCGAGCTTGCCCGTGATGTCCACTCGGTGGAGGATCTTTTTCATGTTTCGATGGCTCTTGATATTTCTGATCCTATGGTGCGCGCCTCTTAACGGCGCAAGCGCGCTGGAACCTTCCAGCGTTGGTCCAGCCTACCCCGAAGAAGCAGGCATACTCTGGCGGGACGGGAAAAGTGCTTTTGGTAGCTCCAATTTTGATCTAGCTATACAAAAACTAACTAGGCTCGTGGATAGATATCCTGGATACGATGGTTATCTTGAAGCCCACTACCTGCTTGGCAAGTCCCTAGCTGAAACCCACAAGCACCAAAAAGCGCTTGAACCATTGAAATATTATATCGAGGCTTCCATCAAAGCCAAAAAAGAGCATGAAATCCGCATGGCCAGGATCTGCCTGGCGCGTTCACTCATCGAACTTAAAAAATTTTCTGAAGCTTATCTAGTAACAAAGGAGATAGAAAAAAACTCTGAAGATGCTGAAATGCTGCTTATCCGCACACAAGCGCTGCTTGGTTTAAATCATGATGAAAGAGCGGAAAGAACCCTTCACTCCGCAACAACTTTGCTTAGAGGCCAGAAAGCAGCCACAGAGATATTACATCTCCGCGGCGAAGCCTCATGGCTAGAACTAAAGCTAAAGGTACGCAACTGCGAACGACCATTGGACACAAGCATTAAGGCAACATTGCCAGCAGCCGAAGGACTGCTGCTTGATAATCTTGCAAAACGCGGCACCTGCCTGCTAGAAACGATGACCATATTTTACCGCTCGTTTGATATTGCAAAACTAAAGTGGATCCAATCAATGGAACGAGACCTGGAAGGCGCGTTCACCAGATATGCAAAAACCTGCTGGCAGCACATGAAACAGCAGGAGTTGCTGCCAGCATTTAAGAAAGAATGCGTGGCCAAATATGGCAGTGCCCTTGACCTGACGATGAGTTGGAAAAAAGAACTGTCAAAATCAAAAATATCCGCCAGCCTTAAAGACCTTATAAGTCACCTTGAAAAAGTCAAAACTGAAGTGGATAGTGTAAAACAATGACGTATAAGCTTAAAAAGCTGATCGCCGAACGCATCGCCCGGAACCGAATGCGCCTGTGGGAATGGCAAATGGGACTTGCCACAAAAACGCCGCCGCCTTTTTATTGTTCCGTTGATTTGCGTGATTCCGGTTACAAGATAGCGCCGGTCGACAGCAATTTGTATCCAGCCGGGTTCAACAACATCTGCCCCGAGGACATCCGTCACGCGTCACCGGTCTTCAGAGCCCAAATAGAGGCATTGGTATCAAGACTTGGCAAATCGATCCCTGAAAAAATACTCATACTCCCAGAAGCCCATACGCATAATGCTTATTATATTGAAAATCTGGTAATTCTATCGGAGATCATCACTAATGCAGGATTCGAAACTATTATCGGCTGGTATGACGAATCAGCAATGCAGCATGAGAACACACAGCCAGTCGCTTTAAGATCCGAAAGCGGCAAGGAATTAAAAGCTTATCCAATCAATATCGCCAACGAAAAATTAATGGCCGCAGACTTCGTTCCGGATCTGGTTCTATTGAACAATGATTTTTCAAGTGGCTATCCGGCGGCACTAGATAAGGTCTCACAGCCAATCGTTCCAAGCCACCGGCTCGGCTGGCATTCAAGAAAAAAGAGCGGTCACTTCAGCCATTACAACAAGCTGGCCGCCGAGTTCTGCGCCGTACTTGATTTAGATCCATGGATTCTTCAAATTGATTCTGAGGAAGTTTCACCGGTCAACTTCAATGAGGAAAAAGGCCTAGACCGCGTGATAGAGGCAACCGAGCGCGTACTTGACCGCATGAAAAAAGCTTATGCAGAAAGGAACATCAAAACAAAACCGTTTGCCTTCATTAAAAACAATACAGGCACGTATGGAATTGGCATCATGGTTGTTTATTCGGGCGATGAGCTTAAACAGACGAACAGCCGCATTAGAAACAAGATGAGCATAGGAAAAAACCGCCTACCGATAGATAGCGTAATAGTGCAGGAAGGCATACCAACCGCGACAATGGTAAACAGATTGGCCGCCGAGCCGGTCATATATCTGTGCGGTTGCGAACTCGTAGGTGGATTTTTGCGTACGCACGCTAAAAAAGGCATAGACGAAAATCTAAACTCACCGGGTATGGTCTTCAGAAAACTCTGCATGTCAGACCTCTTCAGCCCAGATAATTATGACTCAACACAGGAAATACCGCCTGATACGGATCAAAACACCGAACCAGTGCTCGAACTCGTATACGGCTCGATCGCAAGAGTTTCCGCATTGGCGACCGGCATGGAATTAACCAGGTGAAGCTGTTAAGAAAACTCCGCCTGACACCAAGGCTTCATAAAATTGATTTCATCATTATTTTGATTTCCACGCTGGTTTGGGGTGCGGCCATCTATCTTCGCCCTTCGCTGATTAAAACCAAATGCGCTTCCACTCCAATGGAATGCACCGCCGAAAGCGTCCCAAAATTTGACAGAGCTGCAATAGGTTTCAACAACGCCACTGCTGATGAATATTCTTACTTCACACAGAATCTTTCCGGAATACTCGCACTATCCGTACCTCCAGCCTGGGCCGGCGCATTAGCAGTCTTTGGTAAACTGATGCCTGCCACAGCGATAGCCTGGGCAGCCACGGACCTCATATTGGTCGCGGAGACCACTGCCCTTAACGGTATGATTGGAGAACTTACAAAAATCACCGTGCAAAGACCACGGCCGTTCGTATACGTAAACCCTTCAAATGATGGCGCCAATCCATCAAACTATATTTCTTTTTATTCAGGTCACACCAGTTATGCCGCAGCTTCAACCACCGCCATGTTTCTGATTCTTCTGTCACGCAATCCACCGCTAATTATGTTATTTGCCAGCGCTCTCGCAATACCAACTCTTACAATACTAACAGGCATGCTCAGGGTGATGGCCGGTAGGCATTTTCTAACCGATGTTACAGCAGCGGCGATTATCGGAAGTCTTATAGCGTTAGCCGTAGCATACTTCCATAGACCGCCGCTTGACGAAAAAGAATAAAGCCGGTTTTTTCAGGCCACTTCTTTTCTTTTAACAGTAGTGGCAATAGGAGTTGGCGGAGCCTGTCTTTCGGGCGGGAACTCTTCTTTTTCACGCACCGGCCCACGGAAACCTATGCCATATTGATAAATCAGCGAGCCTCCTATGTAACCTGGAAATGCCCAGCAACATGATACAAACCACTGACAAAACAAACTGGCCACCTGTAACCATGCTTGGCGGACCGCTTTCCATCGCTCTCCTGGACAACACGTTAAGCAAGTACATTAATGACACGAAAATATTAAGCGTCATATGCGCCGTAGCCAAACGCCTTTGTCTTGTGTTTACCTGAATTGAAACATATTCAGCAATGCCCGTAGGCACCGCGAGCAATATGGAAACCAGGCCAAGCATCATGCTATAATACGCAGCAATAGCAAACCCTACCGTTGAAGTAGAGATATAAGCTATGTCAAAAACCAAGCTACCTATCCACAAACCAACTGGCAGGTGCACCATGAACGGATGCAATGGGTGCTTTATCCTATGACCCTGCAAAAATTCCCTAATCATTCCCTTAGCCATACACGGATCTCCCTTACTGGTGTATCAAGCAAACTCGGGACCAGCATTGATGTGTTTTTAATCGTGCAAAAGTCATCAAAATAGGTTGAAATTATAAGAAGTACCTATGTCAGCATTTGAAGAACCAGAAGCACCAGGAGTACCGGAAGTATTAGACAAGCTGGATAAAGAAGATAAATTCGAGAACAGACTTAAAGAGGCTATTAAGCGCCTAGAGCTTCGCGACAAAGCGAGCAGTCTGCTAAGATTTATCAAGCTAAAAACCAGCTTGGCACTGCGGTATATCGGTAAAAAATTTTCGCTGTTCAACAGCCGCCTGAACTCGTTTCTTGCTTCAAGCTTGGATAACTTTAAGAAAAAGCTGCCGCAGCTTAATCCAAACGAAAAACTAAAACAGCTGGATATCCCGAAAAAAATATCCCGTCTGAACCCAAAACCATTTTTATTAAAACTTGAGCTAGGAAAAAGACTGACCGAATTATACGAACTGATACTCGTATATGGCAGCTTTCTACAGTCGGGAGTAGTTTTGCTCATGTTATGGAGCGTCCTGGCAGGTTATCTTATCGGCAATCCGCTTGAAACATCTTGGAACCTTATAAGAATCTGTTTATCGCTTTGTGGCGTATTATTAATAGGATCTGGAGCCATAGCATTAACCACAAGATTCAGGGAACATCAGGCAACGCAACGTCTTATCTCCGCTAAATCACCAAAGTCACAGAAAAACATTTCCCCACAAGCTCTCATTCCTTTCGTGGTTATTTCATTAACAGTAGGATTCTTCATCCTAACAACCCTGGGGAATAAAGTTTCGGTATTGGGGGTAATAGGCGTCCTGTCTTATTATCTTTGCGAAAAACATTTATCAAAAAATAAACAAAAAATAACGTCATTTATAAATTCGATACCCAATGCGATTCCTGGATCGATACCGGTGGTACTTGGTTACGCAGCCGCCAGCGGCAAAGTTTTGACACCTGCGGGCGTTTACCTTTTTTGCCTGTTGTTTTTCTGGCAGGTCCCACACTTCCTGATATTGAGCTCAAAACAAGAAGTCGACCCTAGGTTAAACCACGCCATGGCGATAGCAAAAACCACAAAAAGCATGGTAACCAAGATAACCATTTGGTGTGCCGGTTACATAATCCTGGCTCTACTTGCGCCTTTTTTTATCCAGGTAAGTGTATTTTATTTGCTAAGCATAGTACTGGCCGGAACTAAGCTTCTTTTTGAGCTGAACGTGTATATACGCGCACCACTAGGGAAACGCGCGAGACACTTTTTCATCTGGGTCAATCTGATATCAGTAGTCACACTCGCCGCTGCCGTATTGGATCGCTGGATAATGCAATATATTTCATTTTAATCCAAGCCTTCACTGGTGATGATGTGAAACAGCTTCGGCCAATCGCGGATCCCCTACGGCAACGATATTATGTTTTCCGAGAAATCTAAAAACCACGAGCCCGAAAACACCGACAAATCCAAGTGTCACACTTAGCTCAACAAGACCAAGCTTCGGCCCTGCATGCGAAAACTCAGGCTGCACCAGCCACAGGACATCCACCCACTGAGCAAAAAGCATGAAAATAGCCACTATAGCAAGACGAGAGGCGTTTCTTTTGGCCCCACGCCGGAGAAGCAAAAAGAAAGGCACGAAAAATTTCCCTACAAGAAGGAAAATCGAAACATAAAGCCATCCGCCATGAAAACGAGTGAGGAAATAGCCAGTTTCCTCCGGAAGATTCGCGTACCATATCAGCATGAACTGTGAAAAACCTATGTATGCCCAAAATATGGTGAACGCGAACATGAACTTGCCAAGATCATGCAGGTGATTTTCATTTACTATACCATCAAGCCGCCCTTTGGATTTTAGATACACCGTAAAAAGGCATATCAGCGCAAGCGTCGAGTAAAACAAACCAGAGAAGCAATACACGCCAAAGATCGTGCTAAACCAGTGCGGATCAAGCGACATAATCTGATCGAAACTTACTACCGTAAACGTAAGCCCGAATAAAATCAGGAATGGCGGCGAGAGTATGCGATTTTTCTTTGTAAATATGGGATCCCCATTTGAATCCTGGGCTACCGAGTTGCCGACCATTTTTCTCGCAAACAAAAGCCATACGACAGGGATCACGATATTTCTGATCATAAAAAAAGTAACATTCAGATAGCTGGACTTCCCGGCCAGGACCTGATCGACTTTAACATGCTCGGCATGACTCCAGTCATAAAGATGATGGATCCCAAAATAAAGCACCAGGACAGACACGGCGGTAAAAGGCAGATAAGCGGTGAAAGATTCACCAAGCCTCCTCACCGGCGCGCTCCACATGGCGCCGGTAAGCCACTGAATTGCGGAAAAAAACAACCCACCGATTGCAAGCGAAGTGAAGAAAAAATGATTATGCACAAAGCTCGACCATGCACGGCTTGGTTCGAGACGGGTAAACACGATAAACATGACAAACCCAGCAACCGCACTGATTTTGAAAAAAACATTCAACCCATGCGGTGCCTTGAACACTCCGGTATTTGCTATCATAACCACCTCACCACCTCGCTTTTATTGGGATCCAGCTTTTAACAACGTCCTGAGATAATGAACTATAGCCCATCTATCTCCTCTTGATATCTGGGACGCGTAGCTCGGCATTAAATTCTGCCCTGACGATATAATGTGATATATCCGCCCATCCTTACCCTCTTTAAGCCAACCATTGACTTTATCTGAATGTAGTGACGGCGGACGCGGAAACTTCGGCACTATCGTCCCGTCTCCCAATGCTGTAGGCCCGTGGCAAACTATGCAGTATACGTTGTACATTGAACGCCCGCGCTCTAACACTGCGGCCGTCGGGGTTAATGTGTTTCTCAGCTTTATACCGGCAAGCTCAGGATCCTTGGCATAGGGATATGGTTCAAAATCACGCGGGATGGTGCCACTGACCGGCATCCTCATCGAACCAGGTTCCTGGGCCTTAAGCGCCGGGCTGTAAACCATATCTGGCATATAGATGGGCGGCTGTGACTTACCATCCCTACCGCAACCATTGAGAGCGGCGGCTATCCAGGTAATGGCTGCAGACATTATTATCCAGGTACAATAAGGTTTCATGATCAGCCCCTGCCATCCTCATAAATATTTTTTATTTCCATCGCGCCGAGGCTCGAAAAAATGTTTTTCACTTCCTTCTCATTGAACGAACGGAACCCTTTTTCAGCCGAAAGTTTCTCTTCTGATGCTGAACGAGGGGCGCTTATAAATATCGCGAATTTGTCGCGGGTTACCGCGGGATCAATGCGCTTGCGCTTGAAATCAGGCAACCCGTTAAACAGCAACATCGCGGCGAAGGTTGTCAGTCCCGCAAAAAGTATGGTGACCTCGAAGATGATTGGGACAAAAGCTGGCCATGAATTGAGCGGCTTTCCACCAACGTTAAGAGGCCAGTCTACAACCGACGTCCAATACTGGAAAATAAAAGCAAGCGTTGCGCCCGTCAATCCAGCGACAAAGGTAATGTATGGGATTGGTGAGCGCTTAAGCCCCTGTGCACTATCCAGACCGTGAATCGGGTAAGGCGAATACGCATCAAAATCACAAAAATTAAAATCTCTTATCCTTGGCATGACTTTGAGTAATGTCTCCGGGTCAGAAAAATATCCAACGACGCCGCAAAGTCGTTCTACATTTTTAGCGCTACGCATGTCCAGCCGCCTCCCTCGCCATTTTCTCGCCTCCATTTGTATTCACATGAGACGCCATGGTGCCTTTTACTTCAGCCATTGCCATTATTGGAAGAAACCTGCAAAACAGCAGGAACCAGATAAAAAACCAGCCAAAGCTCCCCAGCGTGATCCCCCAATCATAAATAGTAGGTATATAATATTTCCAGCTTGACGGGAGAAAGTCACGGTGAAGTGAGGTCACAGTGATAACAAACCTTTCGAACCACATCCCAACGTTCACGAACAACGAAATCACGAACATGACGGGGAGACTCGTCCTTGCTTTTTTCCACCAGAAGACCTGCGGGATAAGGACATTACATGTAGCCATTGTCCAATACGCCCACCAGTAAGGACCAAACGCCCTGTTGATGAAAGTAAAGCGCTCAAATGAATTTCCGCTATACCAGGCGATGAAAAATTCACACGCATACGCATAGCCGACCATGAGGCCGGTTGCCATTATCACCTTGTTCATTTTCTCAAGATGCCCGATAGTGATGTAGCTCTTCAGATTAAAAACCTCGCGTGTGATAACCAGCAACGTAACTACCATCGCAAATCCTGAAAAAATCGCCCCAGCCACGAAATATGGCGGAAAAATAGTAGTATGCCAGCCCGGTACATTAGAAACAGCAAAATCAAAGGAAACAATGCTGTGGACCGACAGGACCAGCGGCGTGGAGAGCCCAGCTAAAAGAAGATATGCGGCTTCATAGTGGCGCCAGTTCTTATTAGAGCCATTCCAACCCAAAGAAAGAACCGAATATATAAATTTCCTGATTTTGTGTTTAGCTCTATCGCGCACGGAAGCAATATCTGGGATCATCCCTACGAACCAAAACACCAGCGAAATCGTGAAATATGTGCCAACCGCAAAAACATCCCACAAAAGCGGCGACCTGAAATTAACCCAAAGCCCTCTTTCGTTCGGCAAAGGCAACAACCAAAACACCGCGTACCATGGGCGCCCCGTATGGATTACAGGAAAAATCAGCGCTGTCATCACCGCAAATATCGTCATGGCCTCGGCCGCGCGATTAATGGCCGTTCTCCATCTTTGCCTGAAAAGAAACAATATCGCAGAAATAAGCGTACCGGCATGTCCTATGCCAACCCAAAATACGAAGTTGACGATGAAAACACCCCAACCTACCGGATGATTGATTCCAAGCACACCCATTCCGGTTGTGAACATTTTTGTAGCCAGCGCCAAACCTATGACAAAAGCCGCGATGGCCATAGAGAAAACCGCCCACCATCTCCATGTCGGAAATGATTCCAGCGGTTTCGCGACATCATCATTGATATCACCGAAAGACTTCACGCCGGTGAGCATTGGTACAGGCTGAATTGCTATCGCTTCTGATGTTATCACCAAGGATTCAGCGGTCGTCATCAACATCATCCTCCCGCTCTGCTTTTATTCCTGACCTTAGTCAGATACGAAATAGACGGCTTTGCATTAAGCATTTCTAAAACGCGGTATGCCCGAGCATCAGATACAAGCTTTGAAACCATGCTATTTGGATCATTGAGATCGCCGAACACTATTGCACCGGTAGGACAGGATTGCTGGCAAGCCGGCTTTATATCCCCATCTTTCACTTTCATCCCGCTGTCTTTGGCTTTTTCTTTAGCTTCACGGATACGCTGTATGCAGAACGTGCATTTTTCCATTATTCCACGGGTTCTTACGGTGACATCTGGATTCCAAACCATATTCATTGGTTCGCCATATGATTTCCAGTGGTCAAAGAAATTAAAACGCCTTACCTTATACGGGCAGTTATTCTGGCAATATCTTGTACCTACACAACGATTGTATACCTGTGCGTTTATGCCCTCGTCGTCGTGCACGGTCGCCTGGACCGGACAAACAGTTTCACATGGCGCGTTTTCACATTGCTGGCAGAGCATGGGTTGAAATACTACGCCTGATTTTTCCTGATAGTAGCGGTCTATCCTGATCCAATGCATATGCCTGTTGTTACGAACCTGCTGTCTTCCGACGACAGGAATATTGTTTTCAGCCTGACAACCAATGGCGCACGCACCGCAACCGATACAGGCATTAAGATCAATTGCCATGCCCCACTTGTGCCCTTTGTATTCGACCGCTGGCCACATGGTTGGAATCTTATCTAGTCTAAGATGCGGATCAGTGTGATTAGCAGCGGCCGGATTTTTCTTGTACTCGTCAAAGCTAATTTCATTGATAACAGGCCTGTTCTCAGTTGAAGTGTGCCACTGTGTACGTGCTAACTCATAGGTCCTGCCCGTCTTCCTCAAACTAACTCGTTGGCCGGAACAAACTAACTTACCACCTTCTATTTTCATGAATTGGTATGCATCGATTCCAGCCAGCGTTCCAACTTTACCGGCAGCGCGCCTGCCGTACCCTACAGCAATGCTAACGGCATTCGGATGCATCCCTGGTTGGATATGTATTGGTAATTCAGCAGAAACCTTGCCTGAAGAAACCTCCATCACATCATTTTCACTAAGCCCAAGTTTTTCGGCAGCTAAAGGTGCAATGTTCAAATAGTTATCCCAAGTTGCTGAGGACACCGGATCAGGAAGTTCCTGCAGCCAGGCATTATTTGCGTTACGTCCGTCGAACATGGACACTTTAGCGTATAAAGATAAAGCCATTCCATCGGTCACTCTAGAGTAATGCGGTAGCTGCTTTATTGAATCGAAAATAAAATCTCTGGGTTGGGGGGCGCCTAGCTCTCCTAAGGTAAGAGCACCTTTTCGTAGTGAATTTTCCCAAAATCTTTCAAAACTATTATCAGCCCC
>CAYHPW010000039.1:0-23679 GCA_964358645.1 uncultured Bacteriovoracaceae bacterium
ACATCAGCTTCCACCCAAACCCACGTTTCGTCAGGCCTAATTACGCAACAACGCCTTCGGAAGAGAATAAGTAAGCCTATACGTTACTATCATTTGGAACCGATGACCTAAAAAAGCGCCCAATCGGGCAGCAGTACGATCCGATCCGAAATGCTCCTCATTTCTGAATCTGGATGAAGCATCATGACTTTTGAGTCATTGTAGCGCTTAAGAAAGCTCTGTGCAGCCATAATCTCGGCATGGGCGGGCTGAGATGATTTCAAAGGTAAAAAGCCCAGATATTTCCCATCCCATTCTATTGCGAATGGAAGAGTAGTGTTGTGTCGTGTGAGATAGTGGAAAAATCGAAAATGATGTTCACCGGCGTACATGAACTCCGCGCGTATATTCCTGTATAGAAATCCAGAATAGTAAATCGAATGATCAAGCTTGTACGCTGACAAATGAAGCGACTCAGCATGGTCTTCAAAATAATAAATCCACCCTTTTTTTCCACCCTCTACCTTCAAAAGCCTAATAAGAAAAACCGCCTCAAATGCGGCAATCAGTGCCTTCGCGCTTACCGCAGCAACGCCTGTATCTCTCAAAAGCCTGGTATATGAAACTGGAACACCCTCTTGCTTGGCCAGGCTTTCCGAGAATTCCAGGATTTGTGCAAAAGAGAGTCGCGTCGCAACAACCTCTCGTAAATCCCGATCGAGAATAGTTTGCAACTGATCATTGATTTTCTGAATTCTCAGCTTCTCATTTCTGATAAAAAAAACTCCTGGCAATCCGCCATGCCGCTGATAGTTATCTATAGTTTTAACAAGAGAAGAACTCCGATATGCGTTCCTGGCGACATTTTCTAACCAACTCACCAAATTTCTTGTCTTCATCAAGGATCGGACTATGCCAGGCAGCGGCCGGCGCTCAATCTCAGAAACAGTAAATGGAAGCAATTCGTGGTAAATGATTCTTCCGGTAAGTGACTCTCGAATCGCCTTTTTACTTGTAAACCTAACCGATCCAGTCAAAAGAAATTGTCCCGGCCTCTTGTGTTTTCTCACCCAATCCTTGAGTTCATCAAAAAGTGCAGGCGCTTTCTGACATTCATCGATAACAAGTGGAGTGGAGTGATGGACCTTCAAAAAATGATATGGATCATTTTGCGCAAGCTCCCTGTACTCCTTACCATCGAGCGAAATGTATTTTTGCCCTATACACTCAGCAAGTGTCGTTTTCCCAACCTGTCGGTGCCCCAATATTCCAACAATCGGGGAAAATGCCATTGTCTTTGGAATGGCGTCAGCTAGATAGCGTTTTCTAATATGAGGCATATTTCTAAAATAACCGACTCGGTCAAATTTGTCAAAACAGCATAAAATAACCGAGTCGGTTAAATTTGTACATTACCTGTCACATTGAGGAGTGCGAATCAGGCAGACGCGGCCTGGTACCGAGTAAAGTTTGAGCGTCCCGCAACTCAACTTTTCTTCGTAACCATGTCTCGTTAAATCACGCATGAGATCTTGCTTACCTGCTTCATCAAAAAACCAATTATTTAATGCGGAGTCGGTGATCACACAGTCAACAAGAGCCGAGCTAGACGACGTTGACAGCGGCGTCTTTACGTGTATCCCAGGCAAGTGATGAATCCAAGTGCGTGTTGCGAGATGTGGGACCAAGGCATTTGTGGCCGCAATGCTCGCGTTCTGATATATGCTTGTGATAAACTCGTGTCTCAACCACTTCATGTGAGCGGTTGGCTGATACTGGCGGATATGAAAGACCTCGCTCCTACCAAAGGCAGCCAAGGCCCAGAAAACAATCCAAATTGTCACCCACCCTCGCCACTTTTGCCGGGTTTTAGTAAGATTCTCTAGCACTGTAACCGCCCCCGGCAAAGCGAGGAACAATCCCACCGCAGGTTCAATCGCATAATGGTAAGTGATGTTCACCCTGTGATCGGTTTCGCTCAAAAAAAGCATCAAATAGCCAGGGAGTGCCGCGACAAACACACGCCAATTAAGTAGTGGGATAAAACCAAGCGGCGCAAGTGTCCAAAACAAAAACTTGAGCCTCGCCACACCAAAGATAGAAGGCCAAAAAACATCAGGCTTAAGTACCGGAGAAAGAAAAACACTTATGATGTCTTTGCCAAATCGCTCGTAAAGACCTGCGTATTGATAACCTTGCCCAAAGAAAGTGGGCACGATTTTGACATCAAAATAAAAAGCAGCACAACCAACCACGATAAGAATAAAACCAGTCTTTTGCAAAAACCGCCGTGCAGGATGAGCTGGGACCGCAGCAAAACCGCCAATCAACCACGCAAAACCAACTCCCGCTAGGACAGGTCCGGCAGATTCCTTAGCTGCCGTGGCAGCCAAAAAAGCAAGTGCACCAAAAAGCCTTCGCCACCAAGCATGCCCATGCATCCAAACGACACCCCAAAGAAACAGCGGCAACATCAGCACTTCAGGATGAAAATCAAACCTGTTTGCGTTTCTAAGAGGCCCGTATGACCAGTACAGCAGCGGGAGAAGCGCGACCGCCCAGTGATCCTTTTTAAAATACTGCCTGCTCAAGCGGAAAAGAGCCACACCGCCCGCTGCAAGCCCGAAGCCTTGGATAGCAAGCAGAGTTTCAGGCCTTGGCAGCACTGCAAAAAAGACGGCAAACAACCAGAACAATGGCGATTGATGATCAGAAAACAAATTAATCCCGCCTTTAGGCGCCGAAACATAGCCATTACCATGCGTGAGATTCCAAAGAGCATTGGTGAAAATGCCGAGATCAAAGGAGTTGCTCTCAAAAAACCAATGCCGATAAAACGAAGACACGGACCACAACGTGCCAAAGAAAAGGGCGGCACCCCAAATATAAAGCTTGTCGCGCTTTATTAATGCGTTCTGCCAGAAATCCCAAAGATGTGTCAGGCGGGAGGTGAGAAAACTTTTTTCTATAGGCCACCCAAAACCCACCTTAAAAACAAAAGCAAAAAAAGCGGTCACAAGAACTGGCACTCCGAGATCAGCTAATTCAATAAAAATCCCGGGGCGCTTATACCAGATGCCGCCGGTAATAAGCGGGAAAATGACTAATATCGCCAGGACAAAATCCCAGATAGATAAAAATCCAGGCCTGCTATTTTCTTGTTTTGAATCAAAACTTTTCATTGACGCAAAATTCACTTAAACATAACACCAGATCCACCTCAAGCATGTTAAAGTGATAATGCATATGGGATTCATGGAACTCAGCTATCTGGATACTGCCAACACATCATACATAGAAACACAGTTCGAACGGTATCGCGCCGACCCTAATTCGGTCGAACCATCCTGGCGCTTTTTCTTTGATGGATTGGGACTAGGCGCATCCGCCGCGCTTGCACAAAAAGATATTGTCGGCCCTGTTTTAAGCAATGAAGCCAAAGTCGCCGAGCTAATCAATGCATACAGGGAACTTGGAAGGCTTATCGCACACATAAACCCGTTAAGCGAGCCACCACATTCACATCCACTCCTTTCGTTGCAACGTTTCGGGTTGTCCGAAGCTGATCTCGGCAAGACTTTCACCGCCGGGAAACTGGTTGGGCTCGGAACAGCGACACTTAATTTAATCATTGAGCAGCTGAAAAAAATCTATTGCGGCACGGTTGGGGTGGAATACACGCATATACAAAATACGGAAGAGAGATCGTGGCTCCGGCAAAAATTGGAAAGCCCGTGGTACAAAGACGCGCTGGATCTGGATACACGGAAGTTTATACTGCTCAGGCTAACCCAGAGCGAATCATTTGAAAGATTCCTTCATACTAGATATGTCGCTCAAAAAAGATTTTCACTAGAAGGTGCGGAAAGCACGATTGTAGCCATAGACAGGATGATCGAGTCGGTGGCGGATCTTGGGGCACAGCAAATCATTCTTGGCATGGCCCATCGCGGGCGCCTGAACGTGCTTGCAAATGTAATCGGGAAAAAACCAGAACAAATTTTCACTGAATTCGAAGGCACTTACAAAATCGATACATCGCTTGGCGAAGGCGATGTCAAATATCACATGGGCTTCGAATCAGACAGGATCACAAGACAAGGCAAACAAGTCCACCTGTGGCTACTATCAAATCCAAGTCATTTAGAATTCGTAAATCCGGTTATTGAAGGAATAGTTCGAGCCAGACAAACAGCGCTAGACGATCGTACGCGCTCATCCGTAGTACCGATTTTGATTCACGGTGATGCGGCATTTTCGGGCCAGGGGGTCTGTTATGAAACACTGAACCTGTCGCGCCTGCGGGGCTATTCTACGGGCGGAACCCTGCATATCGTGATCAACAACCAGATAGGTTTTACCGCCACGCCCGAAGATAGCCGCTCGACCACATATTCAACCGATCTTGCCAAAATGCTTGAGGTGCCGATATTCCACGTAAATGCTGACGATCCAGAGGCTGTCTGGAGAATCTCAGGCTTGTGCGCCGAGTACCGCACTAAATTCAACAAAGACGTGTTCATCGACCTAATTTGTTACCGTAAACATGGCCACAATGAGGCTGATGAACCAAGCTTCACTCAGCCAATCATGTACAAAAAGATAGCGAAACACGCATCCACACGTGATCTTTACGCCGCCGGGTTCGCCGAAGATGAAGCTCAAAAAATTAAAGACGAAATTACAGCTTCACTCACACAGGCACACACCAAAGCAAAAACAGGCGTAGTGGAAAACCAAAAGCCCGTGCACGTTGCTGGCGAGGCAGACCTGACACAATCCATATCAACAGTATTCAGCGAAAGTAGGCTTCGGGATGTTGCTGAACGATTGGCTAGCCTGCCTGAGGGATTTAAACTCCACCCAAAGCTGGGTCGCCTTCTGGATTCAAGATTAAAATCCGTCCGCCATGGGGAAAACATCGATTGGGGAAATGCTGAGGCCCTTTGCTTCGCCACATTGTTGATAGAAAAATATAATATCCGCATCTCAGGGCAAGATTCGGAACGTGGCACGTTCACACATCGGCACGCAGTGCTGAATGATTTTGAGTCAGGAGCGCCTTATATCCCCCTGGCACATATAGCTGAAGAGCAGGGGCGGTTTGAGATTTACAACAGTCCGCTGTCAGAAGCAGGTGTTCTTGGTTTTGAATTTGGTTTTTCCATGGCTGATCCAGGCACGCTAGTCATATGGGAAGCACAATTCGGCGATTTTGCAAATGGCGCGCAGGTGATCATTGATCAGTTCATCACGACAGCGGAATCAAAGTGGCAAACACCAAATGGACTTGTATTATTACTGCCACACGGCTTTGAAGGCCAGGGCCCGGAACATTCAAGCGCAAGGCTCGAGAGGTTTTTGCAGCTTTGCGGAAAGAATAACATCAGCGTATGCAACCCTACCACTCCAGCGCAACTATTCCATTTACTCAGGCGACAAATGAAAAGACCTTTTCGAAAACCACTTGTCGTTATGTCGCCAAAAAGCTTGCTACGCCATCGTTTGGCCGTATCTGACTTGACGGAACTTTCGGATGGACGTTTTTACAATATAATTGAAGACACGCCAGATGATATTTCGAAAGTTGAAAAGATTCTTGTATGCACAGGAAAGATTTTCTATGACCTTATTGAAGAAATGAAGGCCGCAAGCTTAACAAACATCACGCTTATCAGAATTGAGCAGCTCTACCCGTGGCCGGTAGCGGAATTAAGTTCCATTTTAAAAAAATATCCTCCTTCAGCAAAAATTATTTGGGTACAGGAAGAACCGCGTAATATGGGAGCATGGAACTACGTTTCATCCATATGGAACGGCATATGGAACGGTTTGCGTGATAGGCAAATTTCCTACATCGGCCGTGATATTTGCGCAGCTCCTGCAGTAGGCTCAGCCAAAATTCACGAAATTGAGAAAAAGGAAATTCTAGCCAAAGCAATCGGAGAACCTAATGAAGCATGAAATACTGGCACCAAGCGTAGGTGAATCAATCACCGAGGTTAGCATCCTAAAGTGGCACAAGTCAGACGGACAAATGGTAAAGCTTGGTGAAACCATCCTCGAAATCGAATCTGATAAGGCAACTGTCGAAATAGCAGCCGAATACGCTGGTGTTATTTCTATTAAAAAACCAGTTGGTGAGCGAGTTAACATAGGTGAAGTCGTCGCCGTCATAGATGATGAGGGCGTGGAAAGAGAGGTACCGCAGCCAGCTAATACCGACACGACTGCAAACATGGCGGACACAGCGCCCGCAAAACCTGCAGCTGCAGCCGCGGTAAAACCACTCAGCCCAGCAATTCGTAGAATCGTTTCTGAAACGGGGATTGACGTTAATGGAGTTAAAGGGAGCGGGCCTGGAGGAAGAATTACCAAAGCTGACTTGCTAAATAAAACTGCAGGTGAACGCAGAGTGCCTATGTCCATCGTTCGTATGAGAATCGCTGAACGACTTCTACACGCCCAGCACTCCGCTGCCATTCTTACCACTTTCAATGAAGCTGACATGAGCGACATAATTGCGATAAGAAATAAATATAAAGAAGAATTCAAAGCCACACATGGTGTCTCGCTTGGTTATATGACATTTTTCACGCTGGCTTGCATTGAGGCGCTAAAAGCCATCCCAGAAGTCAATGCATCAATAGATGGGACCGATATGGTTTACCATGATTATTACAACATGGGGATTGCGGTTGGCACCGACCGCGGCCTTGTAGTACCAGTCTTGCATGATGCTGGTAAGATGACTTTTCCAGAAATAGAAAAAAAAATCGCCGAGCTCGCCGTGAGAGCGCGCGACAACAAGCTGTCGATTGCAGACCTCTCGGGGGGAACATTTACGATTTCTAATGGCGGCGTGTATGGTTCGCTGCTTTCCACACCAATCCTCAATCCTCCCCAAAGCGCCATTCTCGGTATGCACAAAATCCAGGACCGCCCGGTGGCCGTAAATGGAAAAGTTGAAATCAGGCCGATGATGTATTTAGCTCTGTCATACGACCACAGGATGATTGACGGAAAAGGGGCAGTCACTTTTTTAGTTACGCTTAAGGACTTTATCGAACACCCTGAAAAACTGCGATTGGAGTTAAAATGAATACAGAAAAATTCGATCTCATTGTCATAGGAGCCGGGCCAGGCGGGTACGTAGCATCCATCAGAGCGGCACAGCTTGGCTTAAAAACAGCTTGCATTGAAAAGAAAAAAACTCTTGGCGGGACATGCTTAAACATAGGTTGCATACCTTCAAAGGCACTTCTTGAATCAAGCGAACATTATGCAAACATAAAAAACAAATTTCAAAAACATGGCATCGTGGCTGGGGATATAAAACTTGATCTTGGGCATATGATGAAGCGTAAAGACGCCGTAGTCCGCCAGCTCTGTGCTGGAATTGTAGGACTTTTTAAGAAAAATAAAATTGAATCGGTTCTTGGGACGGCAAAAATTCTTCCAGATAAAACTGTTGAAGTGACTATGGATAGCGGTAAACACGTCTTAAGCGCGCCACGTATTTTACTTGCTACAGGTAGCGAGCCATCTCCGCTCCAGGCACTGCCGTTTGACGGAAAAAAGATCTTATCTTCCACCGAAGCGCTTGAACTCAAGGACGTTCCCAAGCACCTGCTTGTGATAGGCGGAGGAGCCATTGGACTCGAGTTAGGGTCGGTGTGGCTGAGGCTTGGGTCACGTGTCACCGTGGTGGAATTTCTTGATAGCATTATCCCAATGGTTGACAAACAAGCCGGGGCCGAGCTTTTCAAATGCCTCTCGAAACAAAGCATGGAGTTTAAGCTTTCAACAAAGTGTACCGGGTATAAAACAAGTGGTGACACTGTTTCCGTGGCGCTTGAGGATGTTAAGAGTGGGGCTAAATCACAAATTGAATGTGACTCCGTCTTGGTGGCAACAGGAAGACGGCCATACACTGCGGGTCTCGGTTTAGAAAGCCTCGGTATTAAACTTGATAAAACTGGGCGCGTAGAAGTCAGTGAAGGTTTTAAAACTTCTGTGCCTGGAATTTTTGCAATCGGCGACATCATCCGTGGCCCAATGCTGGCTCACAAGGCTGAAGACGAAGGTATTGCGGTGGCCGAACTCATGGCTGGTAAAGCCGGGCACGTCAATTACGACGCGATCCCAAGCATCATATATACTTCACCGGAAGTCGCATCGGTTGGGCTGACAGAGGAACAGGCGCACGCCAAAAGTGGCAAAATCAACGTCGGGCTCTTTCCGTTCATGGCTAACGGCCGCGCCAAGGCAATGGAGGAAACCGAAGGGTTCGTGAAAATCATAGCCGATGCCGCATCCGACCGGGTGCTCGGGGTCCATATCGTTGGGCCGCGGGCAAGCGAGCTTATTGCAGAGGCTGTTACAGTAATCGAATTCGGCGGCAGTTCAGAAGATATCGCCAGAACCTGCCATGCCCACCCAACTTTAAGCGAGGTAATGCGTGAAGCCGCTCTAGCAGTTGATAAACGTCAGATACATTTGTGATAGTCAGCGCCTTACCACCTTCATAGTTGTAATTCATTTTTTGTTAGGTTGACGAAAGAGCCGGGCTTAAAACCTCATCAAGATTATCCTGAGGCTCAAGCGGCAAGAGGCTTCGGAAGCCTTCCAATTTTCTTACTCGCATTATAGAGATCGACGGCCTTTTGGGCGTTCAACCAAAAATCAGCCGTGTTACCAAAAACGGCACTGAGCTTGAGCGCCATCTCAGCCGTCACGGCAGTCCGTTCGTTAATAATACGATTAATAACCTTAACGTCACAGCCGATGTGCTTAGCCAAAACGCCCTGTGTGAGTCCCATGGGCTTGAGGAACTCCTCAGCCAATATCTCGCCTGGGCTTGTTGGTTTGCGTGATGTGTGACTCATAAAACCTCCGTTAATGGTAATCCGTAATTTCGACCTGCGCGGGTCCAGCAGCAGTCCATTGAAATACGATCCGCCACTGATTATTGATGCGGATGCTATGCTTGCCCGCCAGATCGTCAGACAACGCCTCTAGATGATTGCCTGGCGGAACCTTCAAATCTACGAGCTTTGATGCGTAATGAACCATATCGAGCTTGCGTCTCGCGATGGCACTCACATTCGCCCAACCAACCTTGCTAGCCTTCCCACTCTCAAAAAAAACCCTAGTGCCTTTGTCTGCAAAAGACTGAATTGCCACGAGATTAAATATACCTCTATCGGGTATACCTTGTCAAGGTATTATTTACACCCGCTGTGATTCAGACGTAGAGGAACTGAATCGCTTCATAATGATCTTTTGCTTCCAGATGTTCTCGGAGAGATTTCCCTTTGACGGTGATACCCTCGCTAATCACGAGGAATGTTTCTTTCAACGACAGCCGATTCCCCTCAATAGCATTCGAGTTGTAGGTCATCTCAATGGCGAATTGCTCTTTGAGTTTGGCTACAGTTGATGGAGGGATGGGACGATGCTTTTGGGTGCTCGCTAGTTTTTGGTCCAAGCGAACCTTAATGGCTGGGGTTAAAAGATTCATACTGCTAACATGGCATAGATCAATAAAACACTCCATACCATATTATATAATTTTCAAAACTGGTGCGCTCACACGCTCTTCAAACCTCCAAAAAATATCCATTTCGAATACGCCCTATCTTGGCGGCACTGAAAATATCGGCTGACTATTTCAGGAAATGGATGTGGTTTTTAAGTTGGATTTATTTAAATTGACCTTGAACATCATCCCGATGTTCAAGGTCATAAGACCCTCCTTGGGTATGTTGGACTTCGTTTTTTTTAACAACAAAACATTACCGACCAACCAAGTTAGGGTCATCTTTTTTTGTCAGTCCCCGACTGTAAAAACTCGCCATAATAGAATAATTACACTATGCATAAATAATTATTACGCACAGGGTTAAATTAGTGTACTAAGAGGCTCGATTTTAACAGCACCAGACAAGTTGGGAGAGATGGGCTCTCCTACAAATCTGGGACAATACCAAAACCTCAGTAAAGATCAAACCCGATCGCGTAGACACTCTCTGGCTCGTGGTTCTTGGCGACAAGCGCCTGGATTTTTACAAGCACATCTTTGAGCATCTGCTTGATCTGAAGCTTGGTGTCTTCGTCAGCGGAGAAAGCACCTGAGAAATGATAATCGGACAGCACAGATTCGCGCCTTGCTAGATTGTGAACAGCTTCAAGCCGCCAATTAATATGATTGGATGGTGAAGCCGGGTGATGCTCTTCCAAGTGGATCGATTTATGAAGCATGCTTATGGTATTGTCTTTAATTGTAATCAGTCCCAATTTTTCAAGCTTCTTAAGCTCCTGCTCAAGCTTGCTTGCCGACAAGTGAAGCTTTTTAGCGATTAGCTGGGGACTTAAACGGTACTTGTTAATAGTGAGATACATATGGATCTTCGCCGTGACGGTCTCGCGATAGTATTCGTCAATCTCCTTGCTATCTGCTCGTATATGGCTTGCATCTTTAAGCTTCTCTGCCACTTGCTGCCTTTTGGCTTGGATTGAAAGTAAATTATTTTTTAAATAAACGCGATGTGAGTCATTGCCGCTGGAGTCATGCTGGCCCATCAAAAGCAAATACCTAAGCTGTTCCTCACGTAACTCAAAGAAATTGCCGATTCCAAAAAGTTGTTCTTGTGAAAAATGCGCCTTATTGACCATGACGCGTGAAAAATATGAAGCATGGATCCCGCACCGCTTGGCGATGTGCTTAAATGAGATTCTCTTCTTTCGGCTAACCATCGTAATATAGGCCCGATAGTCTAAGTGGTCGTAAACAAGGCTTTTATCTGTCATAATTTACTAATAGTACATTTTTATATCTTAATAAACTTATAATTAGTTTACCGCGGGATAACATTCACCGAGACTGTAATCAGAAGTTAAGTTAAACCGAAAAAACAAAACAGGAGAATGAAAATGAAACCAATAAAACTATTAAAAAAGATATGCACAGTTACCATTGTAATGGCTTTGATTCCGCAGTTTGCGCTCGCCAATCCGATCATGAATACACTTAAAAACAACCTACAAAAATACGCCACAAACTTGTCTAACCAGCAGCAAAATCGCATTCTGGATGTCTCGGAGCCGCCCAACCAAGACAAATGCACTAACTTCGCCGGACACTGGGTCGGCGAATGTATTCAGCTCTACGACGGCAAAGAAGAGCACACCCCCATTGATGGAACCGTGGAACAAGACAAGTGCCAAACGCTGGCGTTTAATGGAGATACGATGACAATCGATACGCTCGACCTACGATCCTCGATCTTCGGACTTGGGGGAACCGTGATGTATACATCCTACTATTGGAACCAGGAGCGCACCGAACTACTCCTCAGCGGCCGCATGGCGATAAAAATCAGCCTTATGGGAGCCGGCTCCGCGCCAATAGAGATTGATATAACGGGGCGGATGTTCATCGAAAACGACCAATTAATACAAACCATTGACGCAGGCCCTGCCAAAGCTAAATGTACTTTATCAAGGAAGTGATAAGACTATTAAAAACCAGGGAGACATTTCTAAATGCGCCTCCCTGGTTTTAATTTTTAGGAGAAACGTATGATACGTCCGCAAACCGCTATTCATAATGGATTTATAGCAGTAGGCCTTTTAGCAGGGCTTTTTTATAATTTCCAAATTGCCATGGCCGGTGGTGGTTGGACAGGTAATGGAGGCGACCACCTCCGGGACCAGCAAAACGCTTGGTTCCTTGGCACCGAACCGGTATCTTACTGCGTGCTCAGGGCGCCAGACTTCCCGCTCGGCGATACTGAGATTGATCAAATGATCGAATCGGCACTTTCGGATTGGAGAATTTTTTTTCATAAATACAGTCTGGACGAATCGACAATAGGCAAGAATCCACGCCTTGGTATTTTCCCGGATCATCAGGCAAGAGGGTTATCGCTTAACTTCAAAAAAATACCTACGTGCCCGCAGGAGCCTGCTGAAGAAGTTGTTTTCTTATTCGGGGTGACAACGCCTGTAATCGATGAAGCGATTCAACATGGCGCTCAAAATTCCATCGGCCTCGCCGTTCGCAAAGACTACAACCATCAGACCTATCGCTCCGGGGGCTATGTTTGGACCAAGACATTCACTAGTGACCCCGGCAGAATAAAACATGTTTTACTCCATGAGCTTGGACATGTCTTCGGGATGAAGCATGATTCAGTTTATGTCATGGATAGCAGGGTCGCCGATCTGGTGGATCCATCACGCGGCACCAGAATCATTTCAAAACCACTTCTGGTGGCGATTGAAAGTCCGAATTGGAAGTATGCCTTCCGCCCGGGTGAGATATTTTCACTCACCTGGGAGGCACCGGAATCCGCCTTCCGCATCCCTTGGCAGATCAAAGAAGATCTGAGGCTTTCCGCTACCGACACCTATTCAGCAACGTTCTCGTTTAAGGAGAAATTTACACAATTTGGCCTCTATGCATTTAATTTAGATATCGAATCGCCAGGCCATGAAAAAACATCGCTCACTCTTTATATGAACCGTATTGATGTATCAGAAGCACAAAGCTACTCGCCTGGAGTTTTCACGCGTTATAAAATCCACTCCAGCACGCCTAAAGAAAGCTGGTTTTTCCAAGGGCTCGACAACCAAAGCATACCGAGATCATTCATTGGATATGTTAACATCGGCACCAGGAGGTATGCGGCGGTCCTGCACTATATCCACGGTCCCACACTCCGGATCTTCGGGACCCAGGAAGGCCAGTGGTGGGGCTTGCCTAAAGCTGAGTAAATTATTGTCTTTTTTGTGTGCGAGTTTAAATAATTAATCTGGAACATACTCCCAAAATCGCGTAATATTTGGGAGTATGTTCCAAAGGATTCTAAATCCATCAAAAACACGAAGTTTCTTCATATTCGGCGCAAGAGGCACAGGTAAGTCGTTTTTCATTGAGAAACAATTTTTATGTGGTTCGCACCCCGAAACAGTGTGGCGCATAGACCTGCTTGATACCGATACGGAACAGCATTATGCCCGAAGACCAGCTAGGCTTGAGGAAGATTTTGCGGTTCGAGACAAACGTCCCGAGTGGGTGTTTATAGATGAAGTTCAGAAGGTACCAGCATTATTGGATCACGTGCAGCGCATGATCACGCGCCAGAGACAGAAATTCATTCTTACAGGATCAAGCGCCAGGAAGCTGAAGCGAACCGGTGCCAATCTGCTAGCCGGAAGAGCATTTACAGAACACATGTTCCCGCTTACAGCCGCGGAAATGGGTGGCGCTTTCAAGCTCCAGGAGTGTCTGGAATACGGCTCTCTTCCGGAAATCCTTTGCTTGCCAGATCCAGAGACTAAAGCCAAATACCTTCGTTCTTATGCACAAGTCTATGTCCGTGAGGAAATTCAGCTTGAACAAGTGGTACGTAAGATCGAGCCGTTCAGGGCTTTCCTGGAGATAGCCGCTCAATGCAACGGCCAACAGACCAATTTTGCCGCTATCGGAAGGCAGGTGGACGTTGATCATAAGACAGTCGAGCAATACTTCCAGGTTCTTGAGCAGACGTGGCTTGGTTTTTTTCTCCCGGCCTATCACCGCTCCGTTCGCAAGGCACAAGCGATTCATCCAAAGTTCTATCTTTTCGACCCTGGTGTGAAGCGTGCCCTGGAAAGAACTCTTCATGTGCCGTTGGTTCCTGCCACTTCGGCATATGGTGAAGCGTTCGAGCATTGGGTGATCCTGGAGATCTTCCGGTTAAACAGATATCATGATTTGGATTACCGCCTTTCATTCTTTCGAACAAAGGAGGGTAATGAGATAGATCTCATACTTAGCAGGCCTGGAACACCGGAACGGCTTATAGAGATAAAATCCACAGATCGTGTGGATGCTGAATCAGTAGCCAGGTTTGCAAGGATCGCTTCAACATTTGGTAAAGCACATGCTTTTCTTCTCTCAAGGGATCCGCGCCCAAGCCGAATCCATGGTGTGGAGTGCCTGCCCTGGCAAGAAGGGTTGAAGCGGGTGCTTTAGTATACTTTGAACTGAAGTATGGAAAAGACGGAGTCAAAATTCCTGGCTCTGTCTTCAAGCGTGGCGGGGTGAAGCACCCAACGGCCTAAAGGCCGGGGCCTCTGGGTGCTTCACTTTTTTTAGAAGTTTTTCAAAAACAAGTTTGAGGTTCGCGGCGGTTTGGCCGTCTTCGCCAAGAAGCGCCAGTGCTTCGGCCACGGTTTCGATCGTCGATAGGCACTCCCTTCTTGGTTCGCGCCTGAGGTTGCGGTAAAGCGAAGGGCGTGACGGCACGATAATGGCGCGC
The DNA here is from genome assembly GCA_964358645.1 of uncultured Bacteriovoracaceae bacterium. GTDB lineage: Bacteria > Bdellovibrionota > UBA1018 > UBA1018 > UBA1018 > JBBTDV01. The sequence continues at coordinate 14,289 of CAYHPW010000039.1, forward strand.
CTAAGTTTCAGCAACCAGGGATTTCTCCACCATAATGTTTTAGCCTGGCTCCAGGTCCCGTCAAGTACTACTATCCCTTCCACTGGATCCGTGGGATGGTCAGGTTTTTCTTGAAGCAGTTCCCCCTTTTTATTCACAAAATACAAGCCTGGTGGAATTTTTTCTGTGCTTTTAATCCCGCTGCCAAGATACATGACCGCCCAGCGCGAGGGTTGCGAGGCTCTGCCGAGGACCTTGCTTAAATTTGGCCAGCTTAGACCTATCTTTAAAGTGGAATTTGACAGGCAGAGGTTTGCCAGCCGGGCCGAGCCAAGATCCTTGTCAGGCTCTTGGGGGTGTTGCAAAATTAGTACATTAATTTTATTGAAAATAGGCTTAATTAATTCACAAACACACAGACTCTCGTTCTTAAGACAGCGCGGGCAACTCATCAGTTTAAGTCTACTCTTTAGTGCCAGTTGGCATGATGGCGCCATTTGAAAGGACATAAAAACTACAGGTAACAGCCTTATAGTCCTGCTCAAAAGTCCATGCGCAGGTGATGTCATTTCCTTCTTTTGCGACAACCCGTATGCCGTCTTCAATAAATGATTTCTCTGATAATCGCGTGAGCGAGTTAAAAAGCAGTTCAGCAGCTGGTCCTTCGACGGAAGGCATGATGTGTGGGTTAAATGGGTATTGCAAAAGGACAGATGTTTTACCCCGGGCTGTTTTATCTGGCTTGATAGGTATGGTGATATTTTCTGCTGGAATTGTTTTACCGGTTGAATCAATAAGAAGCCAGCAACCATTGATTGAGCAGGTTATTTCTTTCCCTTTTTTCTTGTGATCGATGCCTGGGAGCCTTGTGTCTGTCTTGACCTTTTTCATGGCATTAAAAATCGCTCCCGCTGCTGCACCACCGATGTGTATTAAAATGACATCGTCAAAACTCATTACCTTTGCACATCCCATTGGATCTTCTTTAATGCCTGCGGATGCCGGTAGCGCCAATGTAAATACAAGCAGTATTATTGCTTTTTTATTCATAAATACCCCCGATTGATCAGTTTTATCGGGTTAGCTTAGATGTCTTTTGTAGTCAATGGCTTTATTGTGTTTGTTTTACGTTATTACACCACTCATGTAGAACAATAGCAGTGGTGAGCACTTGTATCAAAAAAGGGTCTGTTTTGGCTTTAATAACGTCGGCTATTGTAAAGTCTATCTCTCCGCCTTTGAGGTCATCGTGCACGCGGCTGCCATACAGGTATAGTTTTGCCTCAGTGTTTGGCAGGAAGCCGTCAAGAGTCGTGAGTATTTTTTGCACCACTTCTGTTTTAATCCTCATGTTTTTCAAGCTGCTCTTTCAGAGCTAGGAGCTTGGGCGCTAAAACTCTTAACTGTTCAAAGATACGGGATAGCCCGGTTTCTGAATATTCATGTGCTGACGTGTTTCTAAGTTCCCTGATTTGCATCCAGGTTTCTGTGTCATCGATCAATCCCATTTTTTCGCCCTGATCAGCGAAATCACGTAATGACCCGCTAAAGGCCGGATCTCCTCTTATGACAAATGACCTTAGATATTTTGATAAAAACAGGTCGCTCACCCTGGAGAACCTGGCTGTGAAACTTTCCCATATCTCTAGCTGCTCCGTTGTGAGGGATTCTGTCTTGCTTGGTAGGTTCTGTACTTTTTTGTAGCTGTAAGAGAGGTGTTTGATGACTTTTAATATCTGCTGTCTTGTTTCCTGCATGATCGCATTTTGTGTTTTCGTCATTTCCTTGTCTCGCTTTATTTAAAGGTCATCATGAAGCATACAGGTTTAATAATAGTGACATAAAGCTTTTTGTCTGCAAAAATTTACTGAGGTTTTGTGGAGGGATAAACGACATGAAATTTAATAATTTTCCGGTGGTATGCCTGATTCTTGTCGCTCAGTTGGTTTATGGTGGTCAAGTTTTTGCCGCGCAGGATGAACCTAAACAAAGCGTGACACCAGAAATCATGTCATTTGACGAACTAACTAAGTCGGTGGATGATCTTCGTGCTGAAAAAAGCAGATCAGTTGAAAAAATAAAATCAAAGGAAGGCGATGAAAAGCTGAAACGGGTGCGCCAGAGCCTTTACAATCTTGAGAGTCTGTCGCTTGAGGAAATGAAACAAAAATATGGTGAGAACGCAATTAAACAAACGCTCGTGCCTATGCTTATTGATATCTTGGACAAATCTGAGCCAGGCGCTTATCGCGAATTCTCCGTTGTACGAAGCAATGCAGCCGGTGTGTTAGCTAAAATAGGGTTGCCATTAGCAAAGCCAGCCATCGACGCGCTTCTTAGGACAGTGAATTATGATGAAAGTAAGAGTTTTTATTTAATACGGAAAAGCAGTGCTAATGCCCTGGATGTTATTTCACGCCAACTCGCTGGGAATAGTACGCCTGATAATATTAAACTTTTACGCGAAAAAATTCAGCCCGGCCTGATGGCTGCAGCAAAAGCACAAAATAAAACAATAAGTGCGCGCATCTGGGATGCTGTAGGTTTATCTATTTCAGTTGCCCTGAGTGGGGCGGGTGATGTGTTGTTGTTAGATAAGTTGCTTAAAGAGTTTAGTGCTCTGCCTACTTTGCCTAATGATGATCCTAAAAAAAAGATTGTCAGCTTTTATAGAGTGCTAATCGAGAACATGCGCGAAACATGTTTAAGTTTGTTTAATAGTTCTGGGCAGTATTATGAATCAAAGATAGCCACGAATGAGGAAAAAAAAGCCGCCAGGGTGGTTTGTCTTGAGAAAGTACTCCCGCTTTTTAAGGAAGAAATGGTTAAAAACCCTGATGAAAAAAGTCGCCGCCATGAAATTGCATCATCAAGTGAGAAAAAATTACTCGAAGCCTTATCCATGAATCAAGCTGCTGATGTCATAAGGAGCACAGGCGGCGTGTCTGGGGCGAAGCATGCTGACGATGCCAAGGTTAGTACGAGCATTGAGGCTGCAGGTCCGCGCCGTCAAGAATTACAAGGGGAAGGGCGGGCAAGTGGTCCTGATGTTAAAGACGACGCAGGCGTTGCTGCTCCCGCCAAGTAGCTGCTCACTTTGCCGGCAGGCCCGTGATTGCTCGATTGAGTTTGGTGGACCATTCTAGCATTTCTACACGACCCCGTGTCTTGACAAGCTTATTGGATACGATCTGAAAAATCGACCCAGTCGCATTTGAGTGCCAGATGTCATCATCATCAACCGCCTGTGGCGCAGGTGGCGGGATTGCCACGGCTGAAGCCATGTCACCGCTTGTTGTATTGTGTGTAAGCGCGGCAGAGCCTGGCTGATTAGTAGAATTATATGAGGTGTCGCCGGATTGGGTAACGCCATAGTGTTGCTGTTGGTAGGCTGGGCTGTTTCTTGAAGACGGAGTCGCGACACCAAGCAACTCAGGCGCATGCTGCTGACTGAATCTCGCGAGTTGCGTGAGTTCGAAGCCAACCCGTCCGAGCGATCCAGCGGACATTGCTGCTATGATCGAGCCAGCATCCAACTGGCCTCGGTTCATCGAGGCCTTGATGATGTTCATATTGTTGCGAGCGATCGGTGCAACGATTCTATCAACCCCTGTCCGCGCGAGAAGCCCTGTGTCTGTTGCCATTGCGGTTGCTGCGGATTGGGAGCCCGTGTCTATATAGTCCTGTTGAAGACAGCCGTTTGATCCTTGGCCAGCTATGCAGTTAAGAAGATTTTCAGATTGTTCGGTTGTGCCGCTGTCATCAGTAGGGTCAGAGTCAGAAGAAGGTGACGATGCAGTGGTTGTGTCAGCGCCGAGATTGCTTTCTGCACCACTGGTGGTGTCACTACCAATGCCGCTGGAGCCGGTGTTTGGAATTGGTGACGGGCCTGTTTGGAAGTCTGGCACCGACACCGGCTGGCCATCCTGAGAGGTCGCCAGTTTTTCTACATTCTCACAGGCCTCCTTGCGATAAGTATCGTACTTAGTAAGATTGTAAGCACGGATCCCTGCTGTAATCGCGAATGCCGCTGCGGTCAGGCAGGCTGTCTTTCGCTGTTTTGCTTTTAACTTGTCACCCTGTTCTCTTAAAGCGGCAACCTCTTCGGCGCCATCCTCTCCCATATCTGCCAAGTTTGCGCTCTTTTCGGTTGCTTTGATTTCTTTGCCAAGCTCTATCCCATCTTTCCCCAATCTCTTTGCCCTATTGCCCTGCTCGCCATATTCGTTAGCGCCCTTGACACCAAGTGCGCCTCCAGTGGCGGCCGTGCTTGATCCAAGAAGTTTTGCAAGTACTCCTGATTTTTGCATGTAAGTATAAGCTATTTCAGCAACGCCGGCGCCAATCGCGCCATAGGAGCAAAATGCATAGCTTTGTGGCATCTGAACCGCGCATGCGTACCCACACACTGCTGCTACTGCCGCATCCATGCCGAGAATCGCTATTTCAGGTGTTTTGGCCTCATTTAACCCTAGGTAAGCCTTGCAGTGCGAGCCAACCTGCGTATCGATCATCTTTTTGTTTTTAAGGATCGGCTTGCAGTAACCATTACAATCAAACGCCAGCGCTGTTGGTGCCACCATAAACAGGTTCGCAAGCGCCATTATCGCCGTAAGTATTGTAGTATGGTTCCTAAGCTTTTTCATAACGTACGTACCGCTTGGTTTTTCTCCTTATTTCAGTTGGCTTCTTGTTCCTGTAAGTGCCCGGTTCAGTTGCGTTGACCAATCAAGCTTCTCTATCCTGCCGGCTGATTGGTTAAGCTTGATTGAAACTATTTGGAATATCGTCATCGTAGAACTTGAGTGCCAGATGTCGTCGTCTCCAGCGGCTGGTTTTCGCTCCTGTGAGTTAAAGCTGACAAGAGTTGATGTGCCAGTTGTTTTTTGGTCATTGTTGAAGTTAAAGCCTGGGAAGCTTAGAATACCATCGCCCTTGGCGGTATTAACATTTGATCCGCCTTTCCCACCGTTTGTGAACGCGACCGAGCTGATGCTGCCGAATTCGTCCGCGTGTTCCTGTGCGCTGTTTGCTATTTTGGCGAGGTCAGCGCCGAATTCCCCAAGCGAGTCGCCTGACATCGCGCTAAGCATGCTTCCGGCATTCACCTTGCCATTTAATTTATCCTTTAATTTGTCACTTAATTTATCAAGGCCCTCTAAAGCCATTGGTGCCACTGCGCGATCAAGTCCTGAACGGGACAAAAATCCGGCGTCCGTTGCCGAAGCGCTTACTTTGCCGGCATTTGTCACGCAAGCGCTAAGCCCGCCTTTACTGGAAATGCACTGCAGTCCCTGGCGTGCCTGGTCAGTAGCCCTGCCGCCTGAGCTGCTTCCAGCTTGGCCCGCGGTGCTGCCCCCGCTTGCCGAACCCTGCGGTAATACCGGGTATTCAGATGCGAGCCTTGTGACCGCGTTGCAGGAGTTTTCCTTCATTTCATCTTGCTTGTTCATGTTTGCCGCCCTCAAGCCAGTCATCATGGCGAATGTGATTGCGCTAATGCATGAGGATTTTTTTGCTGCGGCTTCTTTTGCTGCGGCGGTTGTTAACCCGCTGCTTGACGATGCTGCCTTAAGTGCAGACACCGCGCTTATGCCCTTGTAACCATAATATGCCCCGGCACTTCCACCCGCCGCACCAATGACTTTTTGTAATGTGCTGTTTGACTTCATGGCTAATGATGAGATTAGTTCCGCAGCTCCAGCGCTAAACGATCCCCACGCGCAGGCAGAGTACATCCATGGTTGAACTGTTTGGGCCACGCAAGCGTAACCGCACATTCCAGCAACCGCCAGATCAAGCGCCATGAGAGCGATTTCGGGGCCTTTTGATTCATCGCTTGCCTTATAAGCCGCGCAATGCGGGCCTACCTGGCTGTTTGCCGCTTGTTTTAGATCGCCTAAAACTTTTTCGCATGTCTGGTCGCAGCCTGCGGCGAATGCGGTGCCAGATACTATACTGGATGATACGATACCGGCAGTTATAAGCGTTATAAAATATATACCCAATATTACATTCCTGATTATCGTGTTCATTGCTGCCCCCCCCTTTTTTAAAAACTTGCATGTACCCAGTATGCAGTCACGGTAGCGCATTACTTCGCCGCCTCCGTCAGTATTCTTCTTGATACAAAATAGTAGCGGTATGTGACCCGGTCAAAGAGGCTCACTGATTTGTTTTGCGCGATTGAGGCCGGTGATCGGTAGAGGTTAGCAAACACGGCCTGGTTCACGCCGCTTGATGACTCGCCTTCTTTTTTAGTACCTAACTGGCCCAACATTCCTGACATGAAGTCCCCGAGTGATTTATCAAGTCCATCGCCGCCTGACCCTGAATTCTGTGCGCCTCCTCCTCCGCCCGATGCGTATGCTGAGCCAGGTGAGCTTCCGGTAAATTGCATTTCCGTTTCAAACAGCACTGCCGCAAGCCTTGAGAGTGGCCCGGGCGCGATGGAGCCGCCCATTGCTGATGTCATGGCTTCCGACGGTCGGGTGTCATTGTTTAAGAAGTCACCCAGGTTCATGCCTGAGGTTTTCTTGAATTCGTCTGCAAAGCGTGGGTTTGCCACGAACGCTGGCAGGTTGCGGTCAAGCGCGGCCGCACATTGGACCATTCCTGAGGCACCGAGATTTTTGTTGCATGAGCTTGAATCCTGGCCAGTATCCTGCGGCTCACCCTGCGCGAACCCACCACCGGTCTTGCCAGTGCTGCCGCCAGCGCCAGGGTTTTGCGTGCCTGACATTGCCGCTGCCGAGAAGGTGATCGGCGTGCCTGGCGTGTTTTGAATCTTAAGCGCTTGTTCTAGGTTATCTTTCGCGGCGTCTTCTTGGTTTTGCATTGACTTATATTTGCTGAAGCTCTGCATCGCGGCCGTGGCTGCGGCAAGACATGAACCAATATCTTTGGTTGCTGGTTTCTTGACAACGCCATCTGTTGCTTCTTTTGCGGCTCGCTCTTTCGCCTTATTCACCACCATATTGGCCAGGAGACTTCCGCCTGCCCCCAGGATCCCCATGAACGCGGCTGAGAGGTCCTTTGCCATGATCCCTTCAGTCACCGCTCCGGCCACATTTGTGCCGACGCAGATGTACTGGTTCCATGCGTGTCCACTCAGTGAAGCTGCGCACGCGGTGGTGCATACTGTTGCCACGCCTGCCCAGACTTTCCAGAGCACGCCTTGTGTGTCCGCTGATTTTTCAGCGCTCTTGGCGGCGTCACAGTACTGCTGCTTTTGTGTGATTGCAGTGCGTGTGAGTGGGTTTTCTTCATTGTTTTGCGCCTTGCATACATTGCTATAATCAGATCCGACGGCTGACGATGGCTGGATGGTGTGTAAAAATATCGCCGCGGTCAAAACAATTACAAAAGGTTGTTTTTTAAATATCCCAAACACGGCTTAGTCCCCCTTATTCCGTGCGTGTGTTATTTGCCTCCAACACTTCCCCGTCTGTGTTTTTCCTGATAAGCCTCGTGAATCCGTTCAAAGATATTGGCGTTCCTGTCCAGAAGCGACAGAGGCGCTTCCGAGGCAGGGTGCCTGCCGTAATCCAGTATGCCGTTTTTTGGCAGTTCATCATCTTTCTTAGGAAGAAACTGTGCTAGCAATCCCGAGAGATCCGGGCCGCCACCCGCACCTCCACCGCCGCCGCCACGGAATCCGCCGCCGACTTCATAGCGCTCATTGCTCCCTCCGCCCGCCATGCGTGGGGCTTGCTCACCTTCCGCGCTTGCTGTCTCCGGTGGTGTGCTGCCACCGCTTACGTTGCCACCACCGCCGCCGCCAGTTCCAGTGTCACCACCTACATTGAATGGTCCAGGCGATGGTGGTAGCGATGTCGGGTCGTTTGGCGGGAGTTGGCCTATCGGCGGTCCAAGGTCGCCGCCATCACTGTCACTATCGTCGGATGAAGCCGCCTGCCCGCTTGCCGTGTTTTGCCCACTGCCTGTTATTACCGCCGATCCGCGCGGCTCGAACTGGTCTGCGTTCGGGTCAAATGGTTGTTCTTTGAATACCGTGGCGTTTTCTTCAATGTTCTTCATATTATCCGCTGCTTTTTGCATCTGCTCCGCTGCTTTGATGTTGAATGCCCCGGTGATGACCTGCTGTGTGCCTGTGACGAGGGACATGATGCCGCCGCCTTTGGCTTCTTCAGCGACTTTGTGTTGTTCAGATGATGCATTGCCACCGATTTGCTTGAGATGTCTGCGCTCAGTTTCTAGTTTCTTGGAGATTTCATCTTCTCTATTTTTTATTTGCAACTTTCGGATATTAGCGGCTGTTGCGGCTGTTGCGGCTGTTGTGCTACTAATTGTTACTTTGTTTTTAATCTCACCTTGGAGATTGAATTCATTAATTATGTCCTGAGTTGCTGCATGTTTTGTGTTATCTTTTACATGTAGATAGCCGCTGTTGTCTTGGCTTATTCCATTAGAAATGTCTACACCTATATTTTTAAATTTATCTATAGTTAAATTATTAGGATTTGTATCAGTGCCTATCTGTTGGGCTTGCTTATTATGTTTTTGCATCTGCATTATTTGAAGAACGCCAAGTGTGGCATTCATGGCACCTAGGCCGACTTGCATCTTGCCAGCATTTTTCTGAACGCCCGCGGCTCCCTCAAGTGCCGCGGATTGAGTTCCCCTTTCTATGGTATTTACTTGGGCGTTCATGCCTTGTACTTGTGTTGTTATTGAACCAGCAGCCTGGCCCACCATGTTTGTTATTTGAGCGCCTTGTACAATTGCTTTGGTCCCCTTGCATGTGTATTTACCATTAATTTTTTCTGATGTGCCACAATCGCCACTTTCTGAAGTCACTGCTTCGTCGTTCTTATATTTCTCAGGGTGTTTGGCGTCGTCCGCTAATTCTTTTAGTTCCCCTGCACTAGATGCTGCTGGTGCTGGTGCTGCTGGTACATGTGATGTTAGGCAAGCTGTATTATTATTACTACATTCCGATTGGGTTCTAGCAGATCCGTTTTGATTAACTTCATTCATGCATTGAGTATATAATATTTGACAATCAGATTGTTTTTCATCCGCTATGCTAGATAAAGCGGTAGAGACATTGATAAGAGTAAATAGGATAAATGTTGCGACGCTTAAATATGTAACGATTTCTAGATTGATTCTTTTCAGTGCTGAGCGCATCTTTCGTCCCCCTTTTTTAAGGACCATAATCCACCCCAGATTTATCTATTAATTGTCCCACCTTTTAATAACTGAGTCAATAACTCGGGAATAGATATTATTCCTCTGTTAGTACGCATGGCTAGGGGTAGAATTTAGTGGTGGTGTATAGTGAATTGACAGGGAATCTTAAAGTCAGCGCAGGAGCCTGCCTTTGCGATCAGCACTAGTGCCTCTCCCACTTAATTCTTTCCGGTTTTGTTAGTGCGGGGGTTTGGGT
>CAYHPW010000040.1:0-1009 GCA_964358645.1 uncultured Bacteriovoracaceae bacterium
CGATCAATGCAAGTGGTGCTGCTGACTTAGCAGGAAACCTAAACGCCGCTTCGACAACCACGGATGCTTCAGTAACATATCAGAACCAGCAGCTTGGATCAGTGAAGCAGGTGGTAGGTGGAGTGGCGCACACCTGCGCTCTTTTAAGTACTGGCAAGGTACGATGCTGGGGCGCTGGCAGTCTCGGTGAAATTGGTTACGGCAATACTAATAATATAGGTGATAACGAAACCCCTGCCAGTGCCGGTGATGTTGATGTCGGTGGAGATGTTATACAAATTACTGCCGGCAATTCTCACACCTGCGCTCTTTTAAGTACTGGCAAGGTCCGCTGCTGGGGAAAAGGCACCTTAGGCCGACTGGGCTATGGCAATACTAATAATATAGGTGATAACGAAACCCCTGCTAGTGCTGGCGATGTTAATATCGGTGGAGACGTTGTGCAAATAATAGCTGGTGTGTATCACACATGCGCTCTCCTGAGTACTGGCAAAGTGCGCTGCTGGGGAGAAGGCAGCTACGGTAAACTTGGTTACGGCAATACTAATAATATAGGTGATAACGAAACCCCTGCTAGTGCCGGTGATGTTAATGTCGGTGGAGATGCTGTACAAATAGCAGCTGGTGGATATCACACCTGTGCTCTTTTAAGTACTGGCAAGGTCCGCTGCTGGGGCGCTGGCAGTCTCGGTGAAATTGGTTACGGCAACACTAATAATATAGGTGATACCGAAACCCCTGCCAGTGCCGGGGATGTTGATGTCGGTGGAGATGTTATACAAATTACTGCCGGCAATTCTCACACCTGCGCTCTTTTAAGCACTGGCAAAGTTCGCTGTTGGGGTTATAATTTGTCCGCTCAGCTTGGTTACGGCAATACTAACAGCATAGGTGATGACGAAACCCCTGCCAGTGCTGGCGATGTTGGTGTTGGTGGAGATGTGATACAAATCACTGCTGGCGATTCTCACACCTGCGCTCTTTTAAGCACCGGCAAAGTGCGTTGCTG
>CAYHPW010000040.1:1109-23616 GCA_964358645.1 uncultured Bacteriovoracaceae bacterium
GGGTTATGGCAGTTCCGGCCAGCTCGGCTACAGCAATACCACCACTATAGGCGACGACGAAACCCCTGCCAGTGCCGGTGATGTTGATGTCGGTGGAGATGTTGTACAAGTAGCAGCTGGTGGATATCACACCTGCGCTCTTTTAAGCACCGGCAAAGTGCGTTGCTGGGGTTATGGCAGTTCCGGCCAGCTCGGCTACAGCAATACCACCACTATAGGCGACAACGAAACCCCTGCCAGCGCAGGGGATGTGCAAGCAGGTGGGAGTGTCGCAATTAAACATATTGCTGCTGGATATAGACATACCTGTTCTCTTCTAAGTAGCGGCAAAGTTAGGTGCTGGGGTGATGGTGAACAAGGCAGGCTTGGCTATGGCAACACTGTATATATTGGCGACAATGAAACACCGGCTTCAGCAGGTGATGTTAATGTTGGTGGAGATGTTGTGCAACTTACTGCCGGCGGATATCATACCTGTGCTCTTCTGAGTAACGGTAAGGTACGATGCTGGGGTTGGGGCCAATATGGTGAAGACGGCAATGGTTTCATTGTGGGAGACAATGAAACTCCAGCCAGCGTTGGTTATGTAAGTATTGGCGGTGATGTCAAACAACTAGCAGCAGATGAACATAATACCTGCGCACTTTTGAGTAATGGTAAGGTCAGGTGTTGGGGTTATAATTTTTATGGCCAATTGGGTTATGTAAATACGAGTAATGTATCTAATCCATCCTCCGCTGGAGATGTAAATATTGGCGGTGATGTTAAACAGATAACTGTTGGTAGCTACCATGCCTGCGCGCTTTTAAGTAACGGCAAGATGCGATGCTGGGGTTATGGCGGTCGATTAGGCTATGGCAATGCTAACAATATAGGTGATGATGAAACGCCAGCATCAGCAGGGGATGTTAATGTTGGCGGTGATGTCAGACAAATGGCTGCAAACAGCTCTCACACCTGCGCTCTTCTCAGTAGTGGTAAAGTACGTTGCTGGGGCTATAATGCTTTCGGTCAACTAGGCTACGGCAATCCATTCCCTATCGGTGACAACGAAACACCATCCTCAGTGGGTGATGTCAGTATAGGCGGAGATGCTACTCAACTTGCAGCTGGTGAATCTCATTCCTGTGCTTTGTTAAGCACTGGTAAGGTCCGCTGCTGGGGCCTGGGTATTAATGGCCAGCTCGGCTACGGTGATGCAAACAACATCGGAGACATCGAGCTGCCAGCCACAGCCGGCGATATAAGTATTGGTGGTGATGCGATTCAAATTACTGGTGGCCAATATCACACATGTGCTCTTCTTAGTAATGGTAATATGCGATGCTGGGGTGGTGGTAATAGTGGCCAACTCGGTTACGGCAACACCAACAACATCGGAGACAACGAGTTGCCATCCGTCGCTGGCGACGTGGCGGTGTGGTGATCATAAGCTATAAAAACTAAATTGATTTTTTCCTCTAACCATTCGTCTTATTTGGTGTATAATCGGCATTAAATCAGTTGAGACTTTTTGGGATGGATGGTCAATGAACTTGCAAACACGTTTTATATCAGCAAGCCTGTGCTGTGTGATCCTGCCGTTTTGGGTTAGCTATTCCTTAGCCGAATCACCAAAACACGAGACATGCACAACATCAAGTTGTCATGGCTCTATAATGGCCGGGGGGGGCGTCCACGGCCCAGTGAAAATGAAAAACTGCAGCACTTGTCATCAAGCAGGTGAAGGCGGAAGCAAAAATCTTAAACTCCCAAAGAGCCACCCCACCCTATCAGCCATCAAGCCAGAGGCGATCAAGCCCATGTGCCTTCGCTGCCACAATACGCAAAACGACATCATTAAGAACGCAAAGCACGTACACTCCGCTCTGAAAGACGGAGCCTGTACTGATTGCCACAACCCACACAGCTCTCAGCACAAGAACCTGCTGAATGATTCAATGCCGGCCCTATGCTACTCCTGCCATTCGGAGCTAGAAACACAGTCCAAGTCCGACAAGACCACTCATGGCGCGCTGACAATACAGGAATCCTGCGCAAACTGTCACGATCCACATGCATCAAAGCAGGCAAAACTGCTCAAAAACACGCAGCCTGCTCTCTGCCTGGACTGCCACTCAAAACCAATCAAAACAAAGAACGGAAAAATGATCACAAACATCGGTGATCTCCTAAAAAATAGTTCGTGGAAGCACTCCGCCCTGGAGGCTGGGTCCTGCACCGATTGCCACCAGCCCCACTCCAGCAAAAACAGAAGCCTGCTATCCAAACAATACACCGACAAAACATACACTCCGTTTGACAAAGCAGACTATGAGCTGTGCTTCAGCTGCCATGACCCGGAGCTAGCCACGGCAGCAAAAACTTCCGAACAAACAGGGTTCCGCAACGGTGATCAGAATCTTCATTACCTTCATATTCAGGGCACTAGGCGGGCCAAGCAGGGAAGATCCTGCAATGTTTGCCACGAAGTCCATGCGAGCAAACACCCAAAACTGATTAAAAGTTTTTTTACTCGTGCCTTTACATCCGGAGAAACCCAAATCCCCATCATATTTGAAGAATCAAAAAATGGAGGCTCATGCGCAACTGCCTGCCACGGGCTGAAAAAATATGACCGAAACAAATAAACCACGCACCTTTGCACCACTAAAACAAAACATACTAGCCCTAGCTGCAGCAGCGGCGCTGGTGCTACAAACTCAGCCATCCGCAATCGCAGGGCTTCTCAGGGTTGATTCAGAAAGCTTCCTCTCAGCCCGCAGCGGAACGGATCTACGCAGGAACGTCCCACTGCAAGAGTTCATGCAAGCATCGTATATTTCAGACAACAGGAATATCGAGGCAAACACAGCTTTTTCATTTTATGGCGATCCGCTCACCCCAGGCGTCAGCGGCTTTGATCTTTATCTTCTTGACGCGGTCTTCGAACCAATCCCTGATTTCATGACCGTACGCATGGGACGGACATTCAACGTCCACACATCATCGCGTACATCAACCACCGACTCGATCGAGACTGACTACAGCCTTTTCGGTAAACGGGTAAAGCTAGGCGCCATGGCCGGCGTGGAACGCAAATTTTACAACGTAAGCATAGACTCCACCGCTAATTTCATCGGTGGACACGTTCAGTATCGCAGTTCGAGCATGTACCCGCTGTTCTTGCAGACAAAATATCACCGTCGCAGTCTTGCCTCACGCGATATACAGCCGCAGCACCTCCTCGCTTTTTCAGGGCGCAAACAGTTCGCAGGTAAATGGAGCCCGGAATTCTTAGCGAGTTCAGAACTCGACGTCACTCCCGGCAACCTTAATATTGGTGAAGCTGGTTTTGACCTATACCCTTCATCAAGACTGTTCGTTCGGACTCGTGGGATGACTTATTTCGCCGAACCAAGCAAATACATAGAACAGCCCATCTTCACGCTTTTTTCCTCAGGCCGCCTTTATGAAGGCATGGTTGAATTCGGCTACCAGTTCAGCTCGGCGCTCACCGCTAGCACAGCCATGGCATACGACGTCTACAAACTGGAAAACAGCAGCAACGCAAACGGCTACAGGCTCGAAGCCGGGTTAAGGCATAGAGGTAAGTTCAACTCCACCAATGATTCATTTTATTTCATCAAGAGCTATGGCGGAAATGTCTACGGCAACAGGCTGCTGTTAAATCAGGAAGTCACCGACAAACTTCATTTCGAGGAAGTCATTGACCTTGCTTATTACAGCAAAGTCACTTCATCAAAACGTGCGGCCGTCGACCTCCAGGGATGGCTTGGCTACTGGTTATGGAGCAGCTTCAAGCTGAACATGGGAGGAGAGTTTCAAAGCAATAATTACGTAAACTATGATATCAGGGCAATTGCGAAGCTCACCTATTTATTATGGAAAGAGATATGATCAGGTTCCATTTAGTTCCAATAATTCTAATGATGTTTTTCGGTTTTATATGTACAGCGCATGGTGATGTTCTCTCCATCTTCGACCATGACTTCCACTCAGAAAAAGTCTATAGCCCCCAGAACATCAAATGTTCGCACTGCCATAATTTCTCGATCGACGAAAAAACAGACAAGGCCACGCTAACTGGAGATTATAAGAAATCCGCTTTCAATAGGGAATTTAAGTCCATTTGCCACGAATGCCACCAGGGAGCAGAAGCAAAAAACAAGAACGCCCCGAAAGACTGCTTCACCTGCCATAGAACGCTGGAAAACATGAGAGCAATCAAGCCACGCAATCACTCCAATGTGGCATGGCCAAGCATGCACTCATCCGATGCACGGACCGACGGTGAATCATGCTTCAAGTGCCACTCGACATCTCAGTGCGTGCAATGCCACCAAAGGCGCAACGATATCGAACTTAAAAACCACAGCCGGAATTTTAGGTTCATGCATTCTGTAGCAGCCAGGGCACAGCCGCACAAATGTGATTCATGCCACTCCAAGACATTCTGCATAGATTGCCACACCGGCAAGCGCTAATGAGGATGTAAGTTGAGCCTGGCCAGCTTTCTCGGGTTAAAACGCAACACCACGCTGCTGTTGATAACGATAATATTCGCATCCACCGGTGAGCGCCTATGGCTCGGCTTCGCGCCTAAGTATCTTGAGTACATGGGCGGTGGGATTCTGCTCATCGGGATCTTTGACGCCCTTCAAACCTTGCTGAGCGCGCTTTACGCCTATCCAGGTGCTTGGCTCACTGACCGGTTTGGGCAAAGAAAATCATTGCTGATTTTCACCATCCTCTCATTAGTGGGATACATTTTAGTCCTATCATGGCAAAGCAGTTACTCGCTTCTTATTGGGACGTTTTTCTTCGTGGCATGGAGCGCGCTATCGCTGCCAACGACATTTTCAGTCGTGGCAACAAGTCTAAGGCAAGAAAAAATCACGATGGGTATCGGCGTGCAGTCAATGGTGCGTCGGGTGCCGATGATTATAGGCCCGCTGGTTGGCGGCTTCCTTATCTCGCTTTACGGCTGGCAGGACGGCATCAGGTACGCGCTCGTCTTATGCGTGTTACTTTGCGTAATCGCGTTCCTGCTGCAATACGGGATGGCTGATGACAATGCGAGTGGAGCTTTTACGCCACAGGCATCTTTTTTAAAAATACTAAAAGCATTTCCCACTGAACTTAAGGAACTTCTCATCAGCGACATCCTGATTAGATTTTGTGAGAGAATCCCATACGCCTTCGTGATCCTCTGGGCGATCAATCACCACGGCATAACACCAAAAGAGTTCGGCGTCTTAACCGCGATAGAGATGGCAACCGCAATGCTTTGCTACATACCTGTTGCACATCTTGCGGATAAATACGGCCAAAGACCGTTCATCCTGGCAACGTTTGTGTTTTTCTCGCTCTTCCCGGTCGCGCTCATGTTTTCAAGCGGATTCGTGCTTTTTGCCATCGTGTTTTCCATCCGCGGCCTTAAGGAATTTGGCGAACCCGCTCGCAAGGCTCTCATTATCAAATATTCCCCAGCACATCTCAAATCCAGCGCCTATGGCGTTTATTACTTGATACGCGATTGCACGGTCACGGCGGGATCTTTCTTAGGCGCATTTTTGTGGAGCATTTCACCGCTGGCGAATTTTTTGGGCGCAGCCTTGTGTGGTATCATGGGGACTGCATGGTTTTATTTTTCAATAATGAGGAAGAAGTAAGACCAGAAACAATTAACGTGAAGTCCGCCATTTTCAAACACAGCTTATTTGAGAGATGTCTCCAGACAGAAGTCGGCGGCCCTAATGATCTCGACCTTGCCTTTACCAACCCGTGCCTCGCCTCGTTCATCTAGGGTTACCAGGCGCGCGGAGCTGAGCCGTAGCTCCGCCATTGCATCCCCTAGTGCGATAAGCTCGCGTTTGCGGGTTTCTGGAGCTGAAATATCTGCGGTGACCTGGATCAACCCCAGCTCTGGTGTAAAGAAATCAGTCTCAAGTCCAGTGGTGCGGAATCGGTAGTAAAAAACCTGCGTGGACTTTCGCCGCAAATGGAGAAAAATGGTCGTCTCAAGCAAGTGGCCGTCATTTTCCGAGCGACCGACACTAATAGCACGGGCCAAGCCAGGGTCGATCGCATAGATTTTCCTTGGATTGACAGCCTGCCTCGAATACGACTCTGAGTAGCTTGGAACTGAAAACAATGCGTAACAATCCTCGAACCAGCCGATTGCATCGGAAACCAGTGCCTTTTCGCCTCTTAGCCCGGCGGCTCGTAAGCGCTGGTAGAGTTTGTTTATTGTATATAGTGATCCTGTCTGATTGAGGAGCAGGAAGAAAAGATGTTTTACAAGAGGGATGTTCGTAACCTTGTGGCGCTCAACAACATCCTTGAGGAGCATAGCCTCAGCGTAATCACGAAGAATTGCCGACGCTTCACGCTCGGCAAGATGCTGAACTTCCGGGAATCCGCCTCGTTTTAAATATGCCCGGAATAGCGACTGCACCCTGGCAGGAGAAGGATTTACGCTAGATTTTTCGCGGGATATAATCACCTCGCGGAACGAGAACGGGAATATCTCGTGTGCGAGTGCACGTCCTCTCATCGAACTAGCTACTTCTCGGCTGAGTAAACGCGCGGACGAGCCAGTGAGATAGACTGTGCGGCCCGGCTGCCGTAATAGTCGGCTCACGAAGAGCTCCCATCCATCGATGTTCTGTATTTCATCAAGCAGCAACACCGACCGTTTTGGCTTTACATCTAGTCGTGCAACGCGCTCGTCAAAGGCCTCGGCCAAGGCGGCCAGATCAGACGCTCGAACATCGAAAAGGCGGTCATCGTCGAAGTTCATATACCCTATTGCCATCTCTGGCACGCCACGCGACAGCCATGCGAAACGGACCTGGTGGAGGTAGCTGCTTTTACCGGCACGCCTAGCCCCAAGTAAAACGGAGGCTTTGCCAATGATCGCCGGCACTTCGCCTATCTCCCGGTTGACATAAGGATCAGCGATGGGCAGCAGATTTTCGTCGAGGATCTCACGGAATATTGCTTTTCGGCTTGTCATGGTTCTTTATTCGCTACTGACTGTATTTCAATCTGATTTTATACCATACTGGACGGAAATCCAGTCTATATTTTAATACCCGTACTCGCGAAGCCCGCAGCGTTAATTGCGGCACCACCGATGCTGTCAGCCCCAGCTCCGCCGGAAAAGCGGGGTAGCTTTCAAAATGGCCTGCCGCCGTTTAACAGCACAGGGATTCTGGCAACTGAATCTGGGAGATAACCCCATTGATAATATGTACCAAACTGATAACCGCTGCATGTTGGATCGCTCGTTGCAACACCTTCCAGGTAAGTAATCATTGTTCCAGATATCGCACCCCTATCTTCCTTAACTTTAAGTTTAATACTGCTAGTAGAGTAAAATTCACAACAACTCTGATTGATCCACTCTTGTTCGCAGCAAGCTTCCACGCGACTGGAGAAGGTATTTGGGTGGTACTATTACTCTTACCGGGTAGGCCGGATACAAATGTATCATCATTGCCACAAAGTTCATAAAGCCGTGACATATTCTTACCACCTTGTTTAGCATACGGAAGATCAGTCGAAATAATCTCCATAGACCCAGTTTGTTCAATGGAGGACAAATTTATCAGTTCAATTATTCCATAGACTGCAATACCAATATTAACATTGGGTGTTGTCGTTACCCCTGGCTGTTTCTTATCAAAATAATGATATGTCGCCACTGAAACCGGCGGTATTATTATCGAGCGCTCCGCAACAGCGCTGGATGTAAATACCGCTATCAATGAACTGACTGTACAAATTCGACCGAGATAATCATATACCTTCATCGAACGTCTCCTCACATGTACCCTTATTATTACCAATGAGACTAATAACTACTACCAATGTTTTCAATGATTAATGACCCAACTCCACCGGCCCAAGGGCCGGGGCCTTACGCCATGGCTGTAATAACTATATCTGATGTTTTCAACAATTAACTTCCCGCAATGAGGCAGATGGCGGGGATATATTTACAAAACTTGGACATGTTTTTTGCAGTTTAAATAAACCGATTATCTTGATAAGGTACGTGCATTATGTTTGACGCACACGAGACCACGCTGGCGATAATTTACGCTATCATATTGATAACCATTCCTGTTGTCCTTATAGCCGCTTACTCGCTTCGGATAGCGCTTAAAGGGCGCGCCCGCTTCGATCGGATTGACAACCAAAGCAGCAGCAAGTTCTTAAGCAAGGGTGTTATGGAAATGGGATATTGGGCGCTACAACCGGTTGCAAGACTTTTGGTTTTTTTCCAAATCACGCCTAACCAGATCTCCTGGACATCCATCGTATTTGGTTTTCTAGCCGGGCTTTGCCTTGTATTCGGCCACTTTGGTTTTGGCGCGGCACTGACAGCAGTTTCAAGCCTGCTTGACACGCTTGATGGCATGGTTGCGCGTATGACCGGGCGCTCGTCCGAGGCCGGCGAGGTGCTTGATTCAGCGATGGACCGCTATGTGGAATTCTTTTTCTTGGGCGGGCTGGCAATCTATTACAGCGGGATAACTCCCCTACTCATACTGACACTTACAGCGCTGCTTGGCTCATACATGGTCAGCTACTCATCCATGATGGCGCGTGCTGAAGCCGTAAAACTCCCTTCAAGAAAATGGAGCATGCGAAGGCCGGAGCGCATACTTTACCTTGTTTTTGGAGCAGCGCTATCACCGGTTACGATCCCGTGGTTTGAACGAGTGCGTGAATTCCCGATAGCCATCGGACACCCCATGGTGGTCGCCTTGAGCCTCGTCGCAGTATTTGCTAATTTCTGCGCGATCGAGCAGTTCTGGCACACAATGAAAGTAATCCGCGCCCGCGAAGCGGAGGAAGCCCTGCAGAAAGCCCATAGCCACGAAGGCCACGAATCAGAAAATGAGCTAGAACAGAATCCTTCGCACACACCGCTTGGGCGCCACTGACAAGTGAACAGCACGAACTCAGCTTACATGGGTAGGCCATCATTTCTCAGGTCATTCAGCAGATCGCAGGTTTCCTCAGCGATAGCAACAGCAGTTGATTTCGTGCTTCTGTTCTCCATGGTTGAATACCTTAAGGTCTGGTATGTGATCGCCACCGCCGCCGGAAGCATGGCCGGAGCGATCACCAATTTCCTCCTTAACCGCCACTGGAGCTTTCGCGCGCTAGACATGCGGTGGCACAGGCAAGCTGTGAGATACGCCATAACGTCAGGATTAAGCCTAGTGCTGAATGCCGGGCTTGCTTATCTGTTTACGGATATCGTTGGCATACATTACTCGATCTCCGTTGTAGTTGCATCAGCCGCGGTCGGGGTGCTATTCAACTTCCCAATGCACCGTCATTATGTTTTCAGGTAAGAAAAATATGTCCATAGAAATACGTACAGAAGTCCCAGGGCCAAAAAGTATCGCTTTAACCAAACGCGAACAGGAGCACATCGCGCCTGGACTGCAGCGCTTTGCCATGATGGCCGGCATAGTAATGAAAGAAGCTACTGGCAGCACCGTGACCGACGTGGACGGAAACACCTATCTAGATATAATTGGCGGGATCGGGGTCAACGGCCTTGGCCACAGTCACCCGCGCTACGTGGAAGCGCTTTGCTCACAACTTAAAAAATGCTCTGTCGGCAGCTTCACATCCGAACCCAGAGTCGAGCTTACAGAGCGGATCGCAAAGAACGCGCTAACGCCAAATCTTCACCGCGTGCAACTTTACTCAAGTGGCGCCGAAGCTGTTGAATCAGCCCTCCGACTCGCAAAGTGTTACACAGGCAAGTATGAATTCGTAAGTTTCTGGGGCGGATTCCACGGAAAAACCATGGGCGTTCTCTCTCTCATGGGATCTGACTTCAAAGAAAAGTTAGGACCTTTAGTCCCAGGCGCCGCGATTGTTCCGTACGCATATTGTTACCGCTGCCCACTCGGCCTTGACTACCCGGCATGTGGGCTAGCCTGCGCGGAATTTGCGCGCAAGCAGATCAAGATGAATACATCCGGTTCCGTCGCAGCACTGATAGTCGAGCCAATGCAGGGCTCCGCTGGTAACATCATCCCACCCAAGGAATTTCTCCCAGCCATAAGATCCATTTGTAACGAGATTAGTGCGCTTCTTATTGCAGATGAAATGATCACTGGCTTCGGCCGCACCGGGAAATACTGGGGCACGGAACACTCTGGCGCCGTTCCAGACATAATAACAATCGGTAAGCAATTCGGCGGCGGGATACCCATCAGCGGGATAATTTCTACAGATAAAATCGTAAACTCAAAGCCATGGTCAAATCCGTCTGGATCGTCTTCAAGCTATGGCGGAAACCCGCTAGCCTCTGCAGCGGCCGCGGCGGCACTTAAGATAATCGACGAAGAAAAACTCGTCGAAAATTCCAGGCACATGGGAGAGCATTTTTTATCCAAGCTTCAGCCAATGGTTGAAAAATATCCATTCATAGGTAATGTCCGCGGGGCCGGGCTTTTCCTAGCAATTGAAATGGTTTCTGACAAAAAAACAAAGGAGCCTCTGCCAAAATCAGTGACCCACAGGGTTTTTCACGAATGCTTAAAGCGAGGACTGCTGACAATGTCGTACGAAGCGCGCTTCAGGATACAACCAGCGATGACCATTGATAAGACCTCGATTGACGAAGCGGTCGCGGTATTGACTGATGTTTTCGATGACATGAATAAAACCGGATACTGGAAAACAAAGTAATGGTAAAATTACGAGAAGACTTGCTTACAGACATCCTGACGCAGCCATCCGCTCCGTATCGTGAACGACACGTCATCGCCGTAGTCACGAAGGCGCTGGCAGCTAGCGGGGTACCGTTTTTTAATGATCCTGTCGGTAACATAATCATAGGCGCAAAAAATATCTCACAACTTAAAAAAAAGTTGAATACGAAGGCTACCGCAGAACCGCTCATGATTTTCATGGCCCATATGGACCATCCAGGATTCATTGGTTCGAGATGGCTCGACACCAAATTGGAGGTTGTGTGGCATGGCGGTTCCCCAACGAAATTCCTAGATGGAGCGCGGGTTTGGCTCGCCGACAACAGCGGCTTTATAGGTGGCGCAGAAATCCATTCAACCAAACTAACCAAATCCGGACGTTGCATTGACAGCGTCGTGCTTGCGCTGTCACCTGAAACAAAAAGTAGAATCATGAATCCAAAAGGCGTTTATGGCGGCTTTGCTTTCCGTAAGGAAGCATGGCGCGACGGCCAACATATTTACACAAAGGCTGCTGATGATCTCGTCGGGACTTTCGTAGTTACATCACTTGCTATCGAAACCAAAGGTGCAAAAAAAAGAACTTCTACTGGCGAAAACTTCCTCGGTATACTCACACGCGCCGAGGAACCAGGGTTCATGGGTGCAATCGGGCATTTCGAGCTAGGCTGGTATAAAAAAGCAAAGCGCCAGCCTCTTTTTATCAGTATTGAAACATCCCGCACTCTGCCAGGAGCAGAGATCGGCAAAGGACCTATCGTAAGACTCGGTGATAAATTCACTGTATTTGATCCAAATGCACTGAGAGTAGTATGCGACGTGGCAAGCAAAACCCTGCCAAACAGCCACCAGCGCCGTATAATGGATGGTGGCACCTGCGAGGCGACAGCGGCAACCGCATACGGTTTTCCTTGTATCGGGTTTTCAGTGCCGCTAGGCAACTACCATAACCAGAGCTTCGAGGGAGGGCCTGATTCAAGGGGCCCGATGGGCCCGGCACCAGAGTTTGTCCATATTTCTGATGTCAGTGGCATGCTGAAACTTTGCATTTCACTGCTTAAGCGCGGACTGCCATGGAATGAGCCTTGGAAGCGAAAACTTACCGAACTTAAGAAAGACTATAAAAGAACACTCAAGTTGATGAAATCGGGACCATAACCAGCCATGCAGACAATCATAAGAAATTTTTTAAGGAATTTTCCTATTACATGCTGGGCGCGTGAATTACGACTTATCTTTAAAGAAGCACACCTTCTAATGGTCGCATCAAGCCTAGCATACACGACCATACTATCAATCATTCCATTGCTTGCGGTAAGTTTTGCTATCTTTCACGCTTTCGGCGGGCTCGACAAATTATACAACGTCCTTGCCCCCATGGTACTTTCAAACCTTGCCGAAGGTACCGGCGATGAAGTGACTAAAACGCTGCACCAGTTCGTTAGCAACGCTCACGCGAACGCTATCGGCATAGGCGGGCTCATCGGGTTGATCGCAACGAGCATGAGCATGCTTTCTAGCGTTGAAAAAGCCATAAATAAAACATGGCACACGCCGGTGAACCGCACGCTCTTTCAAAGAATATCCGCATACTGGCTGTTCATAACGCTTGGGCCACTAACTTTCGCCGTGGCCGTGGGAGTCGCGACATCTGCGGAGTTCCCGCTGGCAAAGCTTCTGCCAGGGGGTAACGGGATTTTCATCCTGACAATCGGCATGTTTTTTCTGGTTTACAGATGGGTACCATGCTGCCGCGTCAACTGGAGGTACGCGCTTGCTTCAGCGACCGTCACATCCATACTGCTAAATCTGGCACGCGTAGGCTACAACTTGTACACGAAAGAAGTCATGACCTACAGCAAGATCTACGGCAGCCTCGGCGCGGTGCCGATACTTCTTTTATGGGTATACATCCTTTGGATAATCATTCTTTCAGGCGCGGCCCTTACAGCGGCAATGCAGCGCAAACACGCAGGCACGCGTTAGTTAATTCGTAAGGCTCTCAGCCCTCAGCTGTTTAACCCACTCTATGGGTCAAAAATGTTGATTTTGGCCCATAGAGTGGGTTATAATTATTTATAATGGCGACTGACATTTCAAGAACTCTAGAGGCGACAATAAAGACTGAAACGGACAGGACGGGAAAAAGCATATTACTACTTGGCCCTAGGCAAGTAGGCAAAAGCACGCTACTGGCAAAGCTTGATCCAAAACTTACAATCAATCTTGCCGATGAGAGCATGTTTCGTGAGCATGTAAAAGATCCAGCACTTATCAGGCGACAAGTGCATGCATTGCCGGTAAAAAGCAAAATACTTATCGACGAGGTCCAGCGACTACCATCCATACTTAACACAATTCAGGCGCTTATCGACGAGAAGAAGGGCTGGATTTTTCTTATAACCGGATCATCAGCCAGAAAACTCAAACGCGGGCAGGCGAATTTATTGCCTGGTCGCGTGTTCGAGCACCGGCTCTTCCCGTTGACGTATTGGGAACTGGGTGAACAATTCAATCTAGAAAAAGTACTTTCAACCGGATCACTTCCGGAGATCTATCTTCAGGATTACGGACCGGAGTTGCTCAGAAATTATATTGATATCTATCTTCGCGAGGAAATACAGGCTGAATCGTTAACCAGGAACATCGGTTCATACTCAAGGTTCTTGGATTTGGCCGCAGCGGCATCCGGCGAGATTATAAACTATTCAGCCTTGGCTTCTGATTCAGAAATTCCCAAGGAGACCCTGCGCAGATTCTACACGCTACTCGAAGAGACGCTCCTCATTCACCGTTTGCCGGCTTACACGAAAATCAAAGGGGGCCGAAAAGCACTCCAGCGTGAAAGGATTGTGTTCTTTGATCTTGGTGTATGCAACGCGATTCTTGGCGCGCACAAAAACGTCCTAACCGAAACACTCAAAGGCCATCTTTTCGAGCAATGGCTCGCATTGCAGTTGATCGCCTATTCGAGTTATCACAGGCTGGACTGGAAGTTTTCACATTATCGTGATGACAGAGGGAACGAAGTGGATCTGATCATAGACACCGGCCCACGCCTGCTGGCGCTGGAGATTAAATATTCCACAAGCATCAAACCCAAATATGCCAACGGTCTTAGGGAATTCGCGCAATACACAAAAAAGCCAGTTAAACTGATCATCGTCTATCGCGGCGATACGCCCCAGCGTTTAGATCGCGTGAGCGCTATGCCCTATCGCGAGTTACTTGACAGGATTAAAGTAATAGCGGGCTGATAAAGCGGTGCAGCTGCGTGATACAAACAGAGCCACTCAGCAGAGAGTTTCAACTAATCTTGAGACAAAGCCCTATTCAACTTATTGGGCAGTTGTTATCGCCAAACTTAAATCAACAAGCTTTGCAGTGTTTGAATCAGTATTTGTCCCATCTCCCAACTGACCTTTGTTATTCAGACCCCAACAATATACTTTGCCGTCTTCTGAAATGGCACAGGTGTGCCCAGCTCCCGCCTTGATCTCTCTGACATTTTCAAGAGCTGTTGTATTGTCAGATGACACCACAATAGATGTAACAACACCATCAGCATAACCATTGCCCCAGCACTTTACTTGTCCAGTGGCAGATGATTTATTCGCCCCAACAATGGCGCAAGTGTGATTGGTTCCTGCGGTAACAGCAATTACTGATTTAGCGTCTTTTCCTTCATCACCTTCTTCATCAAAATTTACATGTTTTGGGTTTTGGACTGTACTATCATTCTCCGCATCTGGATCTGCTTGTTTTTGCTCATTATAGCCCCAGCAGAATAGCTTCTTGCTTTCACCATCTTCTTTTATTGCGCAAGTATGCCCCTCACCGAGCGCGATAGAATTTGCATGATTGCTAAACTGAGTCACAATCCTGGGGTTAGCATAATATGATGGACCTCCATTACTGACTTGCTTATTTGAATTATCCCCCCAGCAATACAGTTCACCAGAAGGTGATGTAGCACAAGTATGATGACCGCTAGTAATGATAGATTTAATGGCAAGGTCGGAACCACCAGCTTTAATAGCAGTAAAAATATTCAGATCGAGGTCATCAATTCTATTACCTCTACCTAACTGACCAGCAGAATTGCTCTTACCTTTGCATGTAGAAAAATTAGAATCACTCTTATTAACACAGATAACG
The DNA here is from genome assembly GCA_964358645.1 of uncultured Bacteriovoracaceae bacterium. GTDB lineage: Bacteria > Bdellovibrionota > UBA1018 > UBA1018 > UBA1018 > JBBTDV01. The sequence goes on from CAYHPW010000040.1 coordinate 16,022, forward strand.
TCATCAGTACCAAATCTAGAAATAGATAAAGACCCAATATTGATTGGCGAGCCACCACCTTCAATGTTAACCCGTGTGCTGTCAGGAGAGTAGGATCCCTCTAACAATTTTCCGACACAATGTAATTTGTTGTCATTTTTAATAACACAGGTGCTTTTACTACCGACTTCTATCGATTTAATCTCAGTGGCACTGCCAAATGCAGTAATTAGAGTTGGTGTAATTTTAACATTCGGATCGGTTTCATCCTGTTCTGTTTCCTCTATGGTTTTAATTTGACCATCCTCACTACCGCCCCAACACGTAACGCCGTGTCCCTCAAGCAAAGCACATGTATGAGACTTTGCTGCTACTAAAGCAATGGCTTTGGGCTGAATACTTTGACTTAGAGGTAGCAATGAATCTCCATCTCCATTTACATCTATATCGTCATCTCCAAGCTGTGAAGATGGAGATTGACCAAAACTTATGCCTGAAGGCGATGATGGAACTGGAGATGGTGAAGGCTCTATGGAAGCACTACCCATTATACTAAGCGCTGTACCGTCAGAACCCTTCTTATTGAACCGCTCCTTTTGCATCTCTGCATTAAAGCAACCTGTCGCCACAAAAAGGGCGGTCACTGCGCAAAGCACCGGCGCCTTGATACACAAAGAACTACCAATACGAGAACTATACATAAATTGACAACCAAACGATCTACCCATAATTTAACGTATCCTTGATTAATTAGATTTTATTATTAAATAATCATTATAGATAGATGTGTCTAAAAAAACACATCCCTGCGCGGCAAGCTTAAAGTACTTTCCTTGTTATCATGACAGTCATTATGGTAATTTTAAAACTCTAATAATTTAACCCGTGGTTTCGCCACGCTGTCTAATCTATCATGGTTTCGCAATGGTTATATGAATGACCACTTGAACTGATTCAGCGCTTTTGCAATACCAATCTTAGGAATATCAGCCACGCTCTGAACCGCTGAAAAGTACTATTTCTCATGATTTCCAGAGGTTTTCTGCGAAGTTTTTAGTGCCCTAAGCTCATGCAAATAACGGCATGCCTGCACCTCCCAGCGCTTCGCAGTATAAATTAGCTCCAAGGTGACTCCATACATTTTTCTACTCTCGAAGCCAATCGCTACCACATGACTTAGGATGGTGGCGTTTTTGCGAAAAACAATTTGGCGTGGTTTGAAATAACCACCCCACGGCCCCAAGCATAGAGTTTATTCCGATGGAGAAGGCGCTTCAGGGAGCTTACTACATTGATTAGCAGCATTTGTGATAGCATTCGCTTTTGCTTCATCAATAGTCCCACTTGTATAACATACAACAGTGCCCGCGCCACTTGTTCCAGTTGCTGTAATGACCAATAAATTACTATTTGAAAAACTTGTATTGTTACCTGAGTTTTTAGCAATAGAAGTTTTGCTTTCGGGTAATATTTCAATAATGGCTTTGAGTTCTTCGGTGCCTTTCTCCTGATCCTGTAATGCCAATTGGGCGGCTTCCGGTACATCTATATATTTACAGTTGTTGTTATAGCGAACAATGGTGCAATTCTTAAAAATAACATGAAAAACAAAAACTACGGCAAAGACAAATGGATATCAAAACTTAGAGTGCCATTTGAGGGAGTTTTTTTCAAAATTTAAGAAACGCGCTAGATATAGACGAACAGCAAAAGTGCAAATGCGAGGTTTTATGGAAGCAATTGCTTGGAACATTAAAATCGGTGTAAAGTACGACTAAAATGCGAAGAGAAAGAGGTTTGGGAATATCAGTCGGACAATGCATGAGGGATAAAAGGAGAGCTCTCACAGTAAATTTAAAAAAAACTCAGCTCCAAACCCAAAAAATAAATAAAAAATTTTAAAATTAACTCAAAACCCTAAAATTCACCCATTCGGCAACAGCCCCACAATCTATTTTATTTTCTCATTGACTCTAAATTACCTTAAAGAATAGACTGACGCAGTTTTGTAATTATGCCGCGGGGTGGAGCAGCCTGGTAGCTCGTTGGGCTCATAACCCAAAGGTCGGAGGTTCAAATCCTCCCCCCGCAACCAATATAGATCGTAAAGAAAACGGCGACTTAGGAGAGATCCTGGGTCGCCGTTTTTGTTTCTACAAAATGCCTTTGGGCCACTCCTGGGCCACAGCGCACCCATCACTCCTTCCCGTTACTGCAGTCCCTGCAAAAATCGACTGCATAAGGGATTCCCTTGCCAGTCTTGTAAAACTGAAAAATGGCAAAGCCTATCAGACACGGCGACAAATGGCGGATTCGTCCAAAAGACGAAAACGGAAATCGTATCAGCAAGGTATTCGACACAAAAGAAGAAGCAAACTTCTGGCTGGCAAGGCAACAGACCGAGGTCGGCGAAATCAAGCGCGGCTATCGCATACCCACTCCCAAGGATCGAGCGTTTAATGAGCTGTGCGATTACTGGCTAAAAAATCACTCATCTCAAAAACGAAGCGAGAGAAGCGACCGTAGCATTATCAAAGTTCACTTACGACCGGCCTTCGGGCGCTTGCAGCTTAAAAATATCGGAGTCGAGTTTGCCGAGAAGCTCGGGGTCATCGACCAGAGCATCGAAAAGGATCGGGATCGCGGATTTACGTTTGTGGATGCCAAAGGGAAGCGGTGGGGATGAGGGCTGCTCTCTGAAGGGTTTCCTCTCGATTAAAACCCTCTGATTTGCTATTGGAACTTTCCATGAAGTCCTTTCTTTTCGCGTTGTTATTTTTGTCAATTTCGACCGCAAATGCCTTTGAGTTTGAAAAGCGCTTTGCCGCCTACGAGAAACAGGTTGGACCTGGCTTGGCGGTATTGGTCATCAAAGATGGCAAAACCATTTTTTCTAAAGGCTACGGTTGGGCCAGCCTCGGTAAAGGGAAACAAAAAATCTCCCCCACTACGAACTTCAACCTTGCCTCAAACTCAAAGCAGTTCACCGCATTTGCTTTACTGAGTCTTGAGCAAAAGGGCTTGATTTCCATTGATGACAAAGTATCGAAGTATATTCCCGAACTCCCAAGCTACATGAGCGGCGTCCGCGTCAAGCATCTCGTCTTCCACACTTCGGGAGCCCCTGACTACATGGATGTTTGCGAAACAAAGAAACAAATCGTTAATGCCGATGTGATTTCATTCCTTGGCACCAAATCCAAATTGGATTTTGAAACAGGCACAAAGCACGAATACAGCAATACTGGATATGTGCTTTTGTCAGAAGTCCTGAGCCGAGCGGCAAAAAAGCCCTTTCCGGAAGTTTTGAAAACAGAGATTTTTGAAAAACTAGGAATGAAAGAAACAACAGTCATTTCCGTGGAAAGTGAGCGCAAGATTTTAAATCGCTCACTCGGCATCGGGGAATGGCCATTTTTTGAGCCGAAGGACGACCATTCATGCAATTACGTTTTTGGTGATGGCGGAATATATACGAGTCTCAATGACTACGCGAAATGGGCTCTTGCGCTTGAAAATTCAAAGTTACTCTCTCCTGAATTTCACGCCCGCATTTTTGAACCAGGAAAACTGGACTCAGGAGAGCCCATTAAATACGCCTATGGTTGGATGAAAGATGAACACAACGGCCATGTGATGCTCGCACACAGTGGCGGATGGGTAGGATTCCGTTCTTTTGTAGCCAATGTTCCAGACGAAAAACTTTGGGTCGCCATGTTTTCAAATTATCGCGGCGTTTCCATTTGGGATTCTACAAAGGCTGTGCTGGATGAGTTCGTTGGAAAAAAATAACGCCGACGCTCTTTTATCCTAGAGGTTTCAGCCAGTTTTCGTTCACTCCGCAATATCGATTCTTGTTCCCTGTTCCCAAGGTTCCGAGTTGGGGGGGGGGCCAAATCAGTTCATGTCAGGATCGACTGCCTCGCGAGCGTCTCTGTAAGCAGCGTATCTGCCGACCAAGTCGTCAGCCTCCGTCGAGGCCAGTCCCATTTTCTCCAAGACGACCCGCACCAAACGCTCGTCGGACTTGCCTGGTGCGTCATCACCATCGATGACTTCGATGACGTCCAAGGTTTTTAGGGCTTTCTGCCCACCAAAGCTGATCTTCGTGTCCAAAAACTGCTTTTCATACCCAACCTCGCATGGATGGTTATCAATGAAGTCACACTCATTTCTAAAGCCGCCTTTGACGCGGCATTGGCGCGGGTACGGTTAAAATCAGCGGCACTGCGACAGATTGCGATGAGTGGCACTCCTGAAAGTTTTAATTGGGTTTATGAATATTTTGTTGAGAATCCACGCGATGACACGGATTTGTTTTTCGGCGATGTTCGCAAGAATACCCATGTCGCCGCTGATTATGTCCCGAATCTCATGGCCTCTTACGATTCGGTGATGGTTGAGCAGTATGTCGAGGGGAAATTCGTTAACCTCACCGGCAAACGGGCGGCCTATGCCTTTAGCCGTCAGATCCACACCGCGCCAGACGTTGAAAGAATCGAGCACGCGCCGATACTCGTTTCTTTGGACTTCTCAACGTTAACCCGATGGCGGCAAAACGCTCTGGAACCGTCTAGGAAGCCCCTCAAAAGTCGTTCTACAGGCATTTGATGAGGTTTGTTTGCAGGGATCGAATACCTATGATCCCCTAGGAGAGTGCGACGATGACTTTATTTTTGACAACGAACTGTTGGCTCAGGGCTCAGAATTGCCTTGAATGCGCAACGTGATTTGATAGAATGTGCTGGTCAATAAAAATCGGGAGAAGTATCATGAAGAGTCGCATTGCAATATGTTTAGGTCTAATTGGTTTGGTATCTTCAACGGTTAGCTTCGGGGCCAGCCTTAGCGGTGACCTTCAGGACCAAACAGAGAGCGCTAAGCAATTTCTGCAAAGCTACCCGCAGTGTGATTATGCCCATCCTGATTTCTGTTACGAGTTGATTCGTAACGGCTGTTCCGGTTCTGGTTACGGATACAATTACGGATCTTATGGATCATATGGGGGTGGAGGTTATGGTTGCGGCGGCAGTTATGGCTCCTATTCAAGCCCATATTCTCCGTACAGCCCCTATAGCAATCCTTATAATCCGTACAACTACCAATACTCTGAAGGCTCGCTGAAGATCCGCTACAGTCTTGATGATGTTGACACCCAAGACGGATTTATTGGCGTTCACAATAATAAGATTTTCTACTCTCCCGATTTGCAGCGTTTGTTTGAACCATCAAACACGGCTGAAGCATCGAAGTAGTCAGCGTCTTTACTCCGCTTGGTTCCACATCCTCAGTATGGCGCTGGAGTTGTTTTTCCACTCTAGTGGATTCTCTGAGGCTTTTTTATGGAACGAAACGCTGCTCATTCTTTTTTTGAAAGAAAACTTATCTGGCTACTTCTCGCAGTTGGTCTCGGCATTTTGTGGCGACTACCTCTCTACCTGAATGCAGAGCATCTTGTCTGGTCTGATGAGGCTGCAAATCTACTGACAGTCAAACATCTACTGAAATTTGGAGAGCCATATTACTTTTATCACGGAATGCGGTACCAGGGGTTAACCGAGTCTTTAATTTCTCTATTGTTCGTCCCTTTGTTTGGCTTTTCTGCTCTATCTCAGAAGCTCGCTGGCACCGTCGTGTATCTCGCTTTTGCATTGTTGACCGCTAGATTCTTTTTCTCCTATGTCAGCGACCATTTTCTGCGGTTAATCTGCGTCGCATTTCTAATTTTCCCGACCAACCACCTTTTTCACACTTCCTTTATGGCCTACGGGGGGCATTTACTAAATGCCCTCCTTGGTTTTTGTTTGGTTTATGCGGTCTTTTATTTCCATAAAGAACAACAAACGCACCGATGGATCTACTCCTTCACAATTTGTAGCATTATAGCTCTCGGGATCTATACCTATCGACACTTCCTGAGTTTCTACCCTGCGCTAGCGCTGATGGTTTTATTTTTTCGTGGCAAGCTAAGTTTTTTTTCAAAGGAAAATCTCAGAAATGCGCTACTAATCGGGGCCTTTGCTCTGTTGCTTCCAATGGTGAACCAACGTCTCGGGGAGTGGACTCAGGGGCATACAGACGAACACTTGAACTCCTTCATGATGTTTCAGTCCTTTCAGCTCAACTCTTGGTTGCAGATCAAAAGCAAGATCGTATTTGTCTTTTCGGAATTATGGTCGCTGTTTTTCACTGCCAATATCCACGAGCAATTCCGATTAACAGGTATAGTCTTGGGCATCGGGACTATAGTTGTCCTTTCGGTTGTCACTGTTGTGACATGGAGTCGAACATCGGATCTTTGGCGTTTGTACCGCATTTCTGTGGCTCACGTCGTTATCGTATTTGCTTCGGTGATTATTACGCCATATGCGATTACTCCGATGGACTTAAGGTATTTAATGCCTATCTATGCCGTCGCACCATTCCTCATTACTGCCCTTTTGACTCTACCTCAGGGCAATAAAATGCGAGAGAGGTACCAGCGGATAGTAAGATCGGCGTTTGCCATTTTTGTTCTGTTAGGAATAGCAAACACAATCTTGTATAATAACTTTATCGGGATTCAATCTGGCTTTTCGCTCGTAAAACGCCCTCACGATTTCGGCGAGCTGGTTCAGTACTTAAACCATGAAAAGATAAAATGTCTATTCATGGACTACTCCGACGCATACCGATTCTCCCTCATCGCTGAAGAAGAAATCGTGGCCTCTGGAACCCATCTTCCTCGAATACAACGCTATGAGGACTGTGCAGAGAAGCAATCCCCACGCATTATTGCTCTGAGGAATACTCACGAGGAACTTCCCATGTTCTTGAGCTTCAAACCTAAGCACGCATTGTGGTATCGAGTTCGCGCAAAATTATCGGACTATACGATTTTAGAATCTACAACAGCACAGTGACATGAACTGTATTGCGCGGCCAACTAAGCGATGGACGTGAGTTCACTACACGAGGTTCTCGGCAGAAAAGCAAAAGGGACCAAGCATTTCTGCTCATTGTTGAGATTTTTCCTTTTTCAGCAAAGCAACCATTTCCTTCGCCTTATCGAGAGAGATTCCGAAGCTTCTCGTCAGCGTGGTTTCTAATAAAAGATGGCGCTCGTCGTCCCTTATTTGTAGGAAACCGAAAATCCTTGGCCAAAGCTCATCGGCGTTCTCACCCTTCAGATCATACGCCGCTCGCTTCTTGATCCCTTAAATTTTTCCGCCCACGGTAGTAGCCGTATCGACGGGACCATGAACACGCACTGACGCATCATCTTCGCCGAGCCAATCCCCTATCTTCTTGGCTCAGTTAACCAAAAGCGCCAATGTGCCGTTGGTGAACTCTATTCCCAAATCCTTCCCAAGTTTATTGCACTCCACCCTTACTTCATCGAGCGTCAATAGCCCTTTATCGTAGCGAGTAAAAAGCAACTCAAGCTCTTCGATTAAAACAAGCTTCAGGAAGCGGCTTCTCTTTTCTGCCAAGAATTTTTGATGGGATTGAACAAGGCTAACGACTTCCGTCAGCAGCTTGGCTGCCTTCGGATCTGCTTCACCGTCAAAGTCCTCGTTAAAATGAAAAATTTTAGGAGATCTGGCCGGTGCTAGGCTGCGATTTTCTCCTCGGAA
>CAYHPW010000041.1:0-22877 GCA_964358645.1 uncultured Bacteriovoracaceae bacterium
CTCCTGTGAAGGAGCCTTTTTCGTGGCCAAAGAGTTCTGATTCCAAGAGGGATTCCTGTAAGGTCCCGCAGTTTACTATTACAAAAGGCTTAGATGCTCTGTCACTTTTAAAGTGGAGGCGTCTTGCTATTATTTCTTTCCCAGTACCGCTTTCGCCTTGGATCAGCACGGTTGCCATGGTTGGCGCAATCTTATCCACCATGGCGACAAGACTTTGGATCGCAGGGCTTTTGCCGATAATTTCCATTTCTTTGGTGTCCTGGCTTACAAGTGTTTTTAGTGCTTTGTTCTCTTTTTGAAGCAGACGTTGTTGTTCTAGAATACGTTCGTGCGCCTTTCTGAGTTCGAACGTCTTTTCCTCCACTGCTTGCTGCAGTTTCATATTAAAGCTGCGTGCTTCATTGTACAAATCCCTGTTGGTCACGGCTACGGCCACTTGTGAAGCCACTGCCTCCATGGTCATGACGTCGTTCTCGTCAAAAGCATTTTGCTTGTCACTCTCTACGTTAATGGTTGCTACCACTTTTCCATCCTTGAAAATAGGCACGCAAAGTTCTGATTTTGTGTCGACAGGCAGGGAAAGGTCCGTGTAATTTTGGTCATTTTTTACATCATTACAAATATAGCTTTTACCTGTTTTTACCACGACACTGGTGATCCCCTTGGTTGTTGAGATCTTGTAGCCAAGTTTAAAATGGCCGCGATAGGCGCCTGCCTGAGCTTGTAAAATATACTCATGAGTGCCACAGACCTTCCAAATATGTGTACAATAATAATTGAATTGGCATTGTATAATATTTATTATCTCCTGGTAAAAATTCTCTGCTTTGAGGAGATTCTGAAGTTTCGCTGAGATCTCGTTTAACACCCTGAGCTGCGCAGGGTGCTTCTCATTAGATCTGGATGGGGAACCATGTAAAAAATAATCTGTATTGCAACGCATATCGCATAACCAACAATGCGGTGCAACATATAATTTTTACACAGTGCTGTCAATAATAACTATAGAAAAATAACATATTGAATTATTTACATAATTTAAACCCTGATTAGCCGATCTAAAAACACCACATTGTGCCTATAAGCCTTTTGAGTTAGAACCCATGCATGAGAACAATATTATGCTTTTTGTCGGTTTTGTTGTTTGCATCATTAAAACCATCACTTGCAAGTGATTTTAAGATTGCACTTGTTCTTGATAAGGGCGGCAAGGATGACAGGTCATTTAATGCCGCAGCATATAGCGGCATGCTTCGGGCAAGGGATGAGTTAAAAATCCAATTTAAATATGTCGAAGCTACCGATGACAATGCATTTGAATCATTTCTGAGATCGTTTGCGCAGAAAAATTTTGATTTGATAATAGCGGTAGGAATTTCCCAGGCGGATGCTGTCAAAAAGGTCGCTCCAAAATTTCCTGATAAAAAATTTGCCATTATTGATGCCAATATAGAAGCACTCAATGTTGTGTCTTTACTGTTTGAGGAACATGAAGGCTCCTTCCTTATGGGAGCGATAGCTTCAAAGATGAGCAAGACAGCTACGATAGGCTTTATAGGCGGAATGGATATACCGCTTATAAGACGATTCGAAATGGGCTATATAGCAGGCGCAAAAAAGGTAAACCCTAAAATTACAGTAAAATCAAATTTCATAGGCGTAACCGGTGAGGCTTGGAACAATCCGGCAAAAGCTAAGGAATTAGCCATAGCTCAATACAGCGCTGGGGCTGATATTATTTTTGCCGCTGCAGGCGCATCAAACGGTGGATTGTTTGATGCAGCTGAAGAAAAGAAAAAACTAGCCATCGGGGTGGACTCGAACCAAAACTGGATAAAACCGGGTTTTGTGCTTACCAGCATGCTTAAGCGAGTTGACAATGCTGTTTTTTCGACCTGTCAGGCTGTGGTCCAAAACAAATTTGTTCCGGGACTAAAGAGGTTTGGCTTGTTCAACAGCGGCATAGATTATTCAATAGATCAACACAATGAGTCTCTCTTGCCTAAGAGTGTACGCGATTTGGCTAACCAACTTAAAGCAGAAATAATTTCTGGTAAAATCAGCGTACCTGATTTTTATCTTAATAAAAGATAACAAACATAACGAATATGCAAGAGCTGGATGTAGAGCCAAACGATACGGTTTTTGCGGTAGAGCTTCATGGGATTTTCAAATTATTTCAAAATATAACAGCCAATGAAAACGTAAACATCGCCGTCAGACGAGGCAGCATCCATGCGATTATAGGTGAAAACGGCGCTGGAAAATCCACGGCGATGAAGATCCTTTTCGGCATGATACAACCCGATGCGGGAAGAATATTACTCGGAGGAGAAGAGAAAAAATGGGGATTTTCTTCTGATGCGATTAAGTGCGGCATAGGCATGGTTCACCAGCACTTCATGTTGGCCGGAGCATACAGCGCTCTAGAAAACTTGCTTTTAGGAACGGAAGCACATCCTTTTTTTCAGTTAAACAATACTGCAGCCAAGCAAAAGTTAAGGCACCTGGCTGACAAGTACGGTTTTTCTAAAATCAACTTGGATAAAAGCGTTGAATCATTCCCCGTGGGCGTCCAACAGCAGCTTGAAATCTTAAAGCTTCTTTATAGAGAGGCATCCATTCTAATTCTTGATGAACCAACAGCAGTCCTAACCCCACAAGAGACCGCCTCCTTGTTTTCGAACCTAAAGAAATTAAAATCAGAAGGTAAAACTGTTTTGATCATTACACATAAACTTCGAGAAGTAATGGCAGTATCCGACGAAGTAACAGTTTTGCGGGGTGGTAGAACAATAGGCAGCGTAAGGACCGCTGATACAAGTCCTGACAAGTTGGCTGTAATGATGGTTGGTAGGAGAATAATGCCGATATGTGGCACCAGGTCTGAATTGCCTAAAAAAATCCATGGAAAAATTAATGGTCAGCCTGTGTGTCAGGTCAGTGGGGTCAAGACTGGCGATTCTAATTTATTAGACGGTATCAACCTAGTAGTCAACGCTGGCGAAATTGTCGGCGTGGCCGGGGTTCAAGGCAATGGGCAAAATGAGCTTGTTCGTATGCTTTTATGTCCTCGTGATTTTGCAGGTCTAGCTACAGGAATGGTGTCTGTTTGTGGGCTGAATATTTTTAATGGATTTTTTGGCATGGAGACTAAAGCCATTAAAAAGTTAGGTGTCGGCGTGATTCCAGAGGACCGTCAAAGCGAAGGGCTTCTTATGGACAGACCGGCATATGAAAATTTCATACTAGGTATGCAAAGAAATCGGAAGTTCAGCAAAAAAGGTATTTTGTCACAAAAACAAATAATAAATTCGTCATTGCAGGCGCTCAAGAATTTTGACATCAGGCCGCAAAGAACTGACCTGAACGCGAAGGATTTTTCCGGAGGGAATCAACAAAAGCTTATCATCGCGCGTGAGTTTGAAATGAAGCCACGGTTTTTAATAGCCGTACAGCCTACGCGCGGTGTTGATATTGGCGCTGTTGAAGCGATCCATCGCCAGATCTTGGCGGCAAGGGATGGGGGCACGGGCGTTTTATTGATCTCCTACGATTTAGATGAAATTATCGAATTATCCGACCGTATTTTGGTGATGTATGAAGGGCGCATTATCTCGGAATTCATGCGTGGTGAAGCTACTGAAAAAAATCTAGGTCTATGCATGGGTGGTGCAAAGGCATGAAAGTCAAAATACTTCGCCCCATAATTGCTGCCATGTCAGGGATAGCCATCGGGCTCATCATCGTGACTTTTGCCGGTGAAAACCCATGGAATGTGTTCCGTATCTTGGTAAAGAGCGCATTTGGTACAAAATATGATTTGGGCATGACACTTTTTTATTCCACGCCGCTAGTTTTTACGGGGCTTTCAGTGGCCGTCGCTTTTCGTGCAGGGCTGTTTAATATAGGAGCGGAAGGACAGCTAACCATGGGAGCTTTGGCAGCAGCAGCTGTCGGGATAATATTCCCGGAGCTGGGTTCACCATGGGCCCCCATGCTTGGGGTGCTTGCTGCATTTTCTGCGGGGGCATGTTGGGGTGCCATACCTGGTTGGCTTAAGGCCAGGCGTGGCGCTCATGAAGTAATAAATACGATAATGTTAAATTTCGTCGCAGCTGGAATATCAAGCTGGGTAGTGCTTTACCTGCTGAAAAACACTGAATCCCAAAATCCTGAGACCATGCCAATAGGACATTGGTATTTCGTCAGGCACCTTGAATTTTTTGGTGACGCCCCAGTGAGTACTGCTTTGTTCCTGGCTATTATCGTGTCCTTGCTTGTGTCTTTTTTCTTATGGAGAACCGTGCTTGGTTTTGAGATCAGCGCCGTCGGTTGTAATGAGAAGGCTGCACGAGTGGCTGGGATAGATCCTGGCAAAATACAGCTACTTGCTATGGCTTTAGCTGGAGGGCTAGCCGGGCTTGTCGGTGTGTCTGAAGTGCTTGGCAATGCAGGAAAGTTCAGGATAGGTTTTTCTCCTGACTTTGGATTCATGGGGATAGCGGTTGCTTTACTGGGCAGGAACAATCCAACTGGTGTAGTGATCGCAGCGCTACTTTTTGGAGCTCTTCACAAGGGGACTTCGGATCTGGATTTAGAAACTGAATATGTTACACGAGATCTTTCAATGGTACTGCAATCACTAGTGATTATTTCGGTAGCCGCGGATGGTTTGTGGGATCAGCTCGGGACAGCAATCAAAAGGAAATTTAGGCGTGATTTTGCTTCAGTTGATTGAATCGACGATAAGGGTATCCACCCCTTTGCTTTTGGCAGCGGTGGGCGGAATTGTGTGCGAACGCTCCGGTGTTATTAATATAGCACTGGAAGGTAAAATGCTTATCGGTGCATTTGCTGCAGCTGCGGTTTCACATCTTATCGGGTCACCCTGGATTGGGGTTGGTGCCGCTATTATTTTTGGTGCTATAACTGCGGCTTTTTACGCTTTGATCGTTATAGAATTCAAGGCGGATCAAATAGTAGCGGGTACAGCGGTAAATATGCTTGCGGTTGGGTTGACTCCATTTGTTTCCAAGATAATGTTTGATTCCACCGGTTCTACACCAGCATTGCCCCTAAGTTCCCGGTTTCAAGTAGCTCCAGTGATAATTTCATGGCTGGTTGTGATTATGGTATGGGCATGGATGAAGTATATCCCCACAGGTAGATGGGTGCGTTTTGCCGGCGAACATCCGGAGGCACTTGAAGCATCTGGTATAAGCGTGAGGGCGGTGCGTTGGTGGTCAGTCATTGCTGGCGGTTGTTTTGCAGGCTTGGCTGGTTCCACTTTGTCTATTTTTTTGGCTTCGTCATTTTCTAGAAATATGACAGCTGGTCGCGGTTTTATAGCCCTCGCGGCTGTAATTTTCGGAAAATGGCACCCCCTTTACGCAGCCGCGGCCTGTTTGTTTTTTGGTTTCGCCGAGGCTCTGCAGATACGCCTGCAGGGAGTAACTTTGTGGGATGGGGTGAGTGTCCCGGTGCAGTTTATACAAATCATGCCATATGTGGCTACTGTATTTGTCTTGGCTGGATTCATAGGACGGGCAAGACCACCGAGGTCACTTGGCTTGCCCTTCAAGAAAGGCTAGCTTACAATCAACAAGTTCAGATTGTGAGACGTTATGATCTACAGAATGAAAACTATTTTGCTGATCACGATGAGCGGCGGCCTGGCTTTTAGTGCATGTAATTTAAGCCGTGGTTGCGCCCCTCTGAGTGGTACGAAAGCGGTACAGTCGCCCAGCACCCCACCAGGTACCGAAAAAAATGATGCCATTGAATACAGGTCTGAGGCGGCTGTTAAAGCAAAGATCAATGCCGAACTGCTGCGGGAGATTTTTTTGGTAGTATTGCTCGATGAGCCTAAAGACCGCTCGCAGTTTGGAAATCTTGTTGATGCCTTGAATCAGGGCGCATCCCTAGAAGGGATATATAACGGTCTTACACACTCCGCTGAGTATAGAAAACTGGAAACCAAAGGTCCCAAGGCCTCTGTCACTGCTTTAGAGATTTTTTTAAAGCACCTTGATATTTTTGAAAGCGAACTCCCAGTACCAACTCAATTTGGCTCTGGTAATGACAATGAAACAACTTCGTCCGTGTCCGATATTAAACAATATTTTCAGAATTCATCCATTTTCACTCTCAAACGGGTTGCTGCCGATGAAGCTCTGAAGGTTATCGATTTTAAGCGTACCGAGCGCTCCAAGCTCGTTTTATGGTATTCAAAATGGGCAGTGGCACAGACATCGAATAATGTTGATTTTGGGTTGGCGTTGAGAAACAGAAGCGATGAAGTATTTCATTATAATTGGGCGGTCAATGCCTCAGAGGATAATCTTAAGTGGGAGATATTAAATCGCGTACATCGTTTGCTGAACCATGCCCAAAATTCTACCGACCACAATGGCAGTACTTAAAACAGTGAAAGGAATGCGTCCATGGATCGACAATCTTTGGTGATTACTTGCGCAATTACTGGCGCTGAGACCACACGTGATAAGCAGCCTAATCTTCCCGTCACTCCTGATGAGCAAGCGAATGCAGCTTATGATGCGATAGCCGCAGGTGCTTCAGTAATACATTTGCATGTCAGGGAGGATGACGGAAAACCCAGTCAGCGAGTCGAAAGGTTCAAACAAGCAATCAGCGCGATAAAAGCCAAGGCTCCTGATGTAATAATTCAGATCTCCACCGGTGGGGCAGTAGGCGAACCGATAGACAAGCGAGTTCAGCCTCTTGCATTAAAGCCCGAGATGGCTTCGCTCAATCTGGGCACGATGAATTTTGGTGAGGAGATTTTTTATAATCACCCACGCGATATCATGGCAATGGCTGCCAAAATGCATAAAACAGGCATCATCCCAGAGTTGGAAATATATGATGTCGGGATGCTTGAAAGCGCCTTCCGTTTGGCAAAACAAGGGATCCTCCGTGAGCCGCTGAATTTTCAATTTGTACTGGGGGTTCCAGGAGGGATGTCAGGCGAACCAGAAAATCTTGTTTATCTTGTTTCTATTTTAAAAAAATATGGCCATGGCAAGACTTTTCACTGGGGGGTTGCTGGGATAGGTCGTAACGAGCTACCCCTTGCTGTGCAGGCTATAGTTATGGGTGGGCACGTTCGCGTAGGTTTTGAGGATAATATTTTCTATCATAAGGGTGAGCTTGCAAAATCAAATGCGCAGCTTGTTGCGAGGATTAAAATGTTGTCTGAGGAGCTCGGCCGTCGTGTGGCTGAACCTGTAGAGGCCAGAAAATTGCTGGGCATATCCTAGCTGAAGAAGTTCTTTGGGAATGAAATTCCTGCTTCTTCAAGATCTTCGGTACATTTCGGTACCAAACCGCTCCATTTGAATTGGCCGCTAACGGTGTCGAATGAAAAAATATCCTGTAAGGTTATCATTTCTCCTTCCATCCCGGTTGCCTCTGAAATCGCGGCTACCCGCCTAGCGCCATCCCTATACCGCTTGACGTGTATAATGAAATCTATGGTACTGACGATTTGTTGTCTTACTGGTTTAAGCGGCATATCAATCCCAGCTAACATAATAAGGGTTTCAAGCCGTGACAACGCATCACGAGGTGAGTTTGCATGGATGGTGGTCATAGATCCATCGTGACCTGTATTCATCGCTTGGAGCATATCAAAAGCCTCGCTCCTGCGGCATTCACCGACAATAATCCTATCTGGTCTCATCCTTAATGCATTTGCCACAAGATCCCGTGTAGTGACAGCTGCTGACGATGGTGTTTGCGGCTTTGTTTGTAAACGCACGTTATTTAAGTGCTGTATAACCAGCTCGGGTGTGTCCTCTATAGTTACAATCCGTTCGTCAGCAGGGATGAGACTTGCCAAGGCATTTAAAAATGTTGTTTTCCCGCTGCCTGTTCCTCCAGAAATAAGCATATTCAGACGCCCTGTTACAGCTGTGCTTAAAAAATACGCTAATTTTTTTTCAAGCGAGTTGAACCTTACTAGGTCATCCAAAGTAAACCTACGATGCGGCAGCTTGCGAATCGTTATGCATGGCCCATCAATGGTGAGTGGGGTGCCAACCATATTGACACGTGATCCGTCTGGCAACATTACATCCAGATAAGGATGATCGTATCCAAAAAGCCTGCCTGTAATATCAAGAATGTTACGAACTAGCTTGTTTAAATCCTCTATAGACAAAAATGCCACTCCTGGGTACATGAGCTTGCCGTTTTTTTCGACCATTATATTTCTTGTATCGTTGACCATGATGTCTGTTATTGACTCATCCTCCATGAACGGCTTTAAAATACCCATATCCGGCATTTTTATTTCTTTTTTTCGTTGCCGGTCAATTGGCGGGGGTGTAATTCCCGGATCGGTTTTATCGTCATCATTAATCATATAAGTTTTCTTCCTAGTAGGATGATTTTCCGTTAATTTACAGATTCTAGCAAGGGCCGGATGATATTATGAGCTTGAAGAAAATTACTTTTAAAACAACCAAGGCACATTCACAGATGAGATTGGACCAAGTCTTATCTGAAGAGTTACCTGCCAAGCTTGGCCAACCAGTTTCTAAATCAAGCATCCGTAAATTGATAGTCGCAGGTGCTGTTTATGTTGAAAAAAAACGGACCCGCATCGCATCACGCATAATCCCACCTCAAAGAATGATCAATATCTGGATTGATGAACATAAACTGTTCTCAAGCGGTCGGTGGCTTTTTCGCCCCTTTGATATGACTCAAGAGCATATATTATACGAAGACGAGTACATAATAGCGATTGATAAACCACCGCATTTACCAACACAACCAACTTTAGACGAAGCAAGAGACAATTTATTTGCAGCGCTAAAGCGCTTCATTACTACGCGCGACAATATTGTTGAACCATATCTTGGTTTGCACCATAGATTAGACAGAGATACCTCCGGCGTGATTATTTTCGCAAAACGACGTGAGGCGAATGCTGGTTTGTCCAGGATATTCTCCCAGCATGAAGCTGTGAAAGTTTATAATGCTCTCACCATAAAGCCTAAGCACGATACCGGTACATTACCGTCAGCATGGAGCGTAAAAAATTACATAAAAAGGTCTAACACCAGCGGCAAGAGAGGGCATTTCGTATCCACCAATTCTGGCGGTGATTACGCGCATACTGACTTTCAAATATTAGAAATATTAGCTGATGGGCTTTTGATAGAGGCGTTACCCAAGACAGGGCGCACACATCAGATCAGGGTTCACCTTGCAGAAGCAGGGATCCCGATATTGGGTGATGAAAATTATGGTGGATCAGCCATGTTAAAAATAGGACAGAATAAAATCGCACGCTTGATGTTGCATGCCATGAGCTTGACATTTTGCCACCCTGTAAATAAAACTGAGCTGACAATTCGAAGCCCTTTACCTAGAGATTTTTTGCAGTGTCTTCAGGCTTTAAGAAAATGAAAAATTTAATTTTATCAAATTGGCGAAGATTTCTAAATGAAAGTTCATTCATCCGCCATTACCTGTGGAAGTATCGCACTTATGTTGGAGCAGGAATTTTTGCCCTCATAGTAGTAGACTTTATTGAGATCTTTCCACCCCTTTTTTTGAAGGAAGCTGTGGATATAGCTGTTGAGCGCCGCCCGGTTAAGGAGCTTTTAATCATAGCAGTTTGTTACTTTGGCGTTTCAATTGTTCAAGCTTTATGCAGATACGCATGGCGTATGTATCTTATCCGTGCTGGGGTATTTGCAGGCAGGGACCTCCGAGGAAAATTTTCGTGTCATCTTTTCGGTCTTTCAGCAAGTTTTTTTGATCGCTGGCGTGTTGGCGATATTATGTCGCTCGCTACTAGTGACATAGAAGCCGTGCGGATGGCTATAGGCACTGGTTTACTGGTTATGGCTGACGCACTTTTTTATTTCCTCAGCATTCCTATAGCCATGTTCTGGCTGTCGCCAAAGCTTGCAATGTTGGCGTTTATTCCCCTGCCAATAATACCTTTGCTGGTTATGAGAAATGAACGCGAAGTCCATTCTCGTTTTGAAAAGGTGCAGGAATCGTTAGGAAGGCTTTCAGCAATGACCCAAGAGTGTTTGAACGGTGTGCGGGTTACCAAAGCCTTCGCCAAAGAAGATGTCCAGATGAAGCGATTCCGTGATGCTGGTTTGGAGTTTGTAAATCTAAATTTGAAACTTGCGCGCGTTCAAAGTGCTTTCGGGCCTACCCTTGATTTCACGATGAGCCTTGGTTTGGTGCTGCTTCTCTTTATAGGTGGGCATGGGCTAATATTTAGTTCGTCATTTGCCGTTGGTCTCGGCACTTTTGTCGCCTTTCAAAGGTACATCCAGAAGATGATCTGGCCAATGGCTGCAATTGGTATGGCTGTAAGTTATTACCAAAGGGCCGTGTCCAGTTCTGGTAGGCTTAAGGAGGTATTTTCAGAATCCAGCGACATTATGCAAGCACTCGAGCCTGTTCTGCCTGCTGATCATGCGCCTGGTGGGAGGTGGAGAACACGCGGAGAAGTTGAATTCAAGAATTTATCTTTTCGTTTCCCGACATCCAGAAGACACGGAAATGAAGTGTTGAAGTCCATAAATATTAAGATCGCAGCTGGAGAGCGTGTCGCATTCATTGGCACAATAGGTGCAGGAAAATCGGCATTACTTTCATTATTGCCGCGGCTTTATCCAGTCGGACCAGGCATGCTTTTTATAGATGGGATCGATGTTAATTTGTGGCCGATTGATGAACTTAGGCGCCAGGTCGGTTATGTAAGCCAAGATGTGTTTTTATTCAGTGAGACTGTAATTGAAAACGTGGCCTTTGGTTTACAAGAATGGGCATCGCAACCTGGTGTTCTTTCTTCAATAGAAGAAGCTACACAACTAGCTTCTGTTCATGAAGATGTGATCGGTCTTTCAAAAGCTTACGAGACACGGCTTGGTGAACGCGGCGTAAATCTTTCCGGCGGACAAAAGCAGCGGTTGACCATCGCGCGTGCTTTGGTGAAAAAGCCGTCAGTTTTAGTGTTGGATGATGCATTGTCTTCCGTTGATGTTCATACGGAAGAAATTATTCTTGAAGGTTTGCGTGCCAGAGCTGGTCGTAATACCGAAGTCATCGCCGCGCACAGGATATCCACAATAATGGATGCGGACCGCATTGTTGTTCTTGAGGGAGGATTAGTTCGTCAAGTTGGCAATCATAGGCAATTGATGTCTGATTCAAGTGGAATTTATCGCTTATATTATGAACAGCAACGTCTAAAGGAAGATTTGGAAAATTACGAAGCCAAGCATGAGTATGTTGTGAATGACGCTGGTCATAGCGGTGGCAGCGTATTAGGGGACAGGGTATGACTGTAGGTGCGAAAAGCACATTAGAAAACTATCTTGACCAAGAAGAGCACGATTCAAACAAAGTGCGCGGCCATAGCATTAAAATATTATTGGGATATGTCCTTGTACATAAGTGGCATCTAATAATTGGACTGCTTATGATGTTTTTGAACACGTTTGCAGTATTGCTTGAGCCAAGGCTTTTTGGTTATGCAATTGATGAGGCTATATTACCAAAGGATTGGCTAAGACTGCGGCAGCTTGGCCTCATTTTTACTATAGTCATAGCACTCAGGGTTGTCGGCGTTATTTTGCAGAATTACAGTTTTGAACTGCTTGGACAGAAGGTATCTCATGACTTGAGATGCCTGTTGTTTTCAAAGCTACAACGTTTGCCTATATCCATTCACGATAAAAACCCGGCGGGTAGATTTTTAACCAGGGTTATCAACGACACATCATCTCTAAGCGAAATGTTTTCAGCTGGTTTTATGTCTATGGCTGGAAATCTGTTAATAGTTAGTGGGATATTAGTTTGGTTACTTTTATTAGATTTTAAGTTGGGTCTTATTTCTGTTGGCATATTGCCGCTACTCATAGCGGCTTCCGTGTATTTCAGCAGACGACTTAAAATAGCTTATAGGGACGCGCGGAATAAACTTTCGGCATTGAATGCTTTTCTTGCTGAGAATCTGCTTGGCATTAGGGTGATTAACCTTTTTAACAGGCAGGCGCTTCACTCGTCGCGCTTTGACCGCATCAACCAGTGGTACGCGGATGCCCAGGTGGATTCGATCCGGATTTTCGCATTTTTCCAGCCGTCAATAACTTTGGCCTCTGGCGCCGCTATTGCGTTGGTGATCTGGTTTGGCGGGAAAAGTACAGCCGAAGGTTCACTCCAGCTTGGTGTATTAGTGGCTTATTTTTCGTATGTCCTGTCATTGTTTCAGCCGCTTAGGGAGATAGCCGATAAATGGAATATATTTCTTTCAGGAATGACTTCCGCAGAAAGGATTTTTTCAATTCTTGGTTGGCAAACAGAAGTGGATGCCGGCCTTGCCGAAACCAAAGCATTTCCCATCGCTGACGTAAAAGGCAAGATTGTTTTTGAGAATGTATGGTTTGCTTATGAAGAAGGACGTTGGATTTTCCGAGACCTTTCGCTGCAGATCAATCTGGGAGAGCACATAGCTCTAGTGGGTCATACAGGAGCCGGCAAAACCACGCTAATAAATTTACTGCTAAGATTTTATGAGCCACAAAAGGGACGAATCCTACTGGACGGTAAGGACATTCGTGAATATGACAGGCGGTCGCTCAGGACTTCATTCGGTGTAGTACAACAGGACGTCTTTTTATTCTCCGGCAGCTTTAATGACAATATAACTTTTTGGGATTTCAAGAGCGGGCGTAATAATAATGATTTGATGAATGATCTACGTCGAATCGGCCTTGATAACTTGATTACTACTAATGAAAATAAACTACAGGAAAGAGCATCAAACGTATCGATTGGCGAAAAACAAGTTTTAGCCTTTGCAAGAGCGTTAGCAATGCAGCCGAAAATTTGGATTTTAGATGAGGCTACATCCAATATGGACTCAACAACCGAAATGGTATTATTGGATGCCTTGAAAAAAGCCAGTAACGATAGGACGCTATTGATGATAGCACACCGATTGGCTACGTTGAAATCAGCCGGACGCATTTTGGTTTTACACAAGGGAGTTTTGGTGGAAGACGGGAGACATTCGGATCTTGTCAACTCAGACGGCCTTTATTCGCGCCTATACAAATATCAAGTTGCACAGGAAGTTTCACGTAGTCGGTTTGATGAAACGGCTCGTGATACGATTTAGTTACAAGACATGCCGCAGGGTCAGCGCCTTCCTATCCTGGTCGGCGGTCACCTGCCGGCGAGAGTTTCCCTGTATACGTTTTCGTGCGCTTGAACCATTTTCTCTGCTGAGAAAAAATTATTAAATCTTTCGCGGGCAGCAGTTCCCATTTTCTTAAGCAATGGTTTATCGGTCATCATTTTTTCTATGGCATGCGACAGAGCTTCTGAATCTCCTGGCTCAACTTGTAACCCGGTTATTCCGTCTTCATTGACAAAGCGAAATCCAGAGTCGACTCTTGTTGAAATTATTGGTTTTCCACAAGCCATTGCTTCCACTACGGCCATTCCGAAGGCCTCATTCTTGGTCACAGAGGGCAAAACAACAAGTCGAGACGCATAGATATGGCTTACTACTTTTTTATGATCATGGATTTCACCGAGGAAATGTATACGATCCGCCAATCCGTCATCTTTTACCCTTTGCTCGAGATCGGCTCTGAGAGGGCCTTCGCCTATGAGAACTGCGCGTATGGATTTGGTTTTGTTTAACGCATTAATAAGAACATCAAGGCCTTTGTACCCAACCATGCGTCCGAGATATAATATGAAATCGCCATACTGTCGGCGTATGTCCTCTGACAGTTCGGCGACCTCTGGCGTATATTCGAATGGTTGCTGTTCTATTCCGAACGGGATGATTTTACATTTCTCCTGGAAGTCATGAAGTACTGCGGAAAATTCTATATGGTAAGGTGTTGCAACAATAATTTTCCTGACTTTTCTAAGAAACATGCGCAACACGGGGAGGTAGGCCGGTAAAAGCAGGCGTTGCCTGATCACGTCACTGTGATAGGTTACCACGATAGGTTTCCGCAGTGGCAAAAGCGCCAATGCGGCTTCGGCAAGGGGATTTGGCGAATGCATGTGCAATATGTCGGCCTGTTTCGATAATCTCAATATATGAAAAGGAAGCATCGGGGTGATTGGTTGTGAAAATAGCAGCCCCATCGACCAGGCTCTTGAGATCGTTACCCCGTTAATAGGTACATTATGTTCTACGATAGATTCCAACTTGTTTCGTGATGATGCGCAAAGCACGTTTACGGCGTAGCCACCTTTTTTAATCAGCCCTTCAGACAGGGTTTTTACCACCGTCTCTATCCCACCAAGGTGTGGGTAATAAAATTTTCCGATCTGTAGAATTTTCATGAGTTAGTTATCTCGCTTATATCAAATATTACTTCTTTCCTTCTACAATTAGATAATGACCGAAATATCTAGAAAAAGGCAACTTAGCTGCAAAGGCATCCAATTTAAGCAAATATTTTGTTATTTTAAATGCATAAAACCGTGGTGGTATATGATGGCTAGTTTCTATGTTTACTTTCTTAAACCCTGCCTCCAAGCATAATTCGCGAATCTCCCGTATCATAAAAGCATGATATCCATCCCTTTCTGCTCCGCCTAAAAACCCTCCGAACTGTTTACGAATCTTTTTCATAATTTTTTCGCTGCTGTAATTTAATGTGATAAAGGATCCGCCTGGTTTGATGGCATTATAGATGTTCTTAATCGCTTTTTTAAGCTGCTGCTGCCCTGAAATATGTTGTAAGACCTGGATTGAGATAACCTTATCAAAAGCTGGCAATCCAGCTGGTAATTCAGCAGTCAAATCAACTACGCCGGTTTTGATATTTGATATGCCCTTGCTCTTGATTTTTCCATCGAGTTCTTCGATTCCTTCTTTTGAGAAATCGAAGGCATGTATTTCTTTAACTAAATTTGCTAACTCAAACGATAATCTTCCGTCTGCACACCCAGCATCCATGATCACATCATGCTTGTCTGGTTTTAATATTCTAAAAATATTTTCTTTCTCGAGAGTGATAAAAGATTCACCCTTATAATTAAAATACCATGAGGTGTAATGCCGCATAATTTCCCCTTAATAAGTTTAAGGCTTTATTTTAACTTTTGGTATTGATATTTAAATTTTTTCCACGAAATAAATTTTGCAAAAATATGTAAATAATTATTCATGACCCCAGATACTGTTGTTTCGATATATTTATTAACAGTATAAGAAAGAATGAGTACGCACACAATGGTGCTTGTTAAAATAAAATATTTATTTGCGGCATCTTGATATCGGTTGAAAATCATAAAACCTATATTTCCATGAATCAGGTATAACGGATAAGTTAGCGCACCAATGGTTAATAGCTTCTTATTGCTTAACCAGGCGGTTTTGCCAATGGACATCAGCAAAAATGTAATAAAAAAAACAAAGATGGTACAAGCTATAGCGAATTCTGAAAAATCAGTCCTAAAATATTTTTCTACAAACTGCACCCTAAACAAAGCACACTTAATCGATAATAGATAAGATATTGCTATTACCATAATTTTATATGCACTGATACCTTCCTTCCGTATTAAATAAAACATCGCCCCTGCAATAAAATATGGAGACCAAGTCGGGAACAGGAGTGCTTGCACTATTCTTGGAATCCCGAATGTTAGTGTGATAATAGTGATGGCCAGCCACGCGCCTAGGATATAATCGATATATTTCAATTTGTTTGCAGCAATAATAATAAAGATCAAAAAATAAAATCTAAGCTCAACAAGCAGGCTCCAGTAAACATCATCTATGTGTTTAATATTAAAATAGCCACTTAACATCGTCATATTGGTTATGTACTGGCCAGCGTTAACGCTGAATTTGGGAGCCCCTATACACAGAGTAACCACGGTTGTTAATGTCACCCCGACCCAAAAAGCTGGATATAGTCTGACTATCCGTGAGATTATAAAACCAACTAGATTTTTATTGAAAGCTGTCATTAAAATTACAAAGCCGCTGATCATAAAGAACAGGTCTACGCCAAGGTAACCGTATTTAAAAATTTGGGACAACGCAGGAAACGAGAGGGGACTCATGTCTTCAGCCGCATAACCCCTAAAAGTATAATGATATAGAACGACGCCGAAGGCGGCTATAAATCTGAATAAATCTATTTCATACAGTCTTCTTTGCATATACCACGCATAATAATTAGCGACCGGTTGTTTGTAGGAATTTTTTCAACGCTATATTTTTGTTCATAGTGTTTGATTTTTTGCAACGGAGTGTCCGAATCACGCCTGGTGTAAATAGCGAGATACCATGGGTATGTCTCCTTTTGTAAAACAACGGAGTGATCCAATAATATGTCGTTGTAAGAAAAGATATGTAAACGATAACTATGATCGTTTTCTGCAATAACGCCGAACAATTTATTAACGGAGCTATTTACAATAACAAGTGAGCCGGATGGGATAATGGAATTAATTTCTTGTTTAATATTATGCATCTCGGAAAGGTGGTATTGGTGCTTGGAAAATAGAAAAACCTGCATCGTTAATAATAAAGCACAAACCATATAAAATATTGATGAACATATTTTTGTATTACGAACATATTTTACAAAAATTTTATCTATAACAAAAATATAGCTCAGTATCCATAATGGTAAAATTGGCTGTATTAACCGCTGACCGGTTACGGATGTTTCAAACCAATTCGTGCCTTTGTCATGAAAATAATAGATCAGGAAGAAACAAAATACCGTAAATATAGTCGGCACCGATAATAATCGCAATTTAGATTTATCAAATATTGGTGCTACGATCATTCCAGGCCATACTACAGCCAGAGCAGGTATATAATAACTTATGTTTCCAGTGATGTAGTTTATACTAAATATTTCGGTTATTTTATTATATCCTTGCGGGTAGTTTATTGATCCAAACGAAACAAGATTGAATGTAACCACTAAAGCAACAGCAATTATCGCGGATAAAATCAAGTAGCCTGTTTCTCGTATTTTGTTTTGTTTTTCAGTAGAAAAAAAAAGCGCTATCCCTGCTGGGATAAAAACTATAATCATATAATATTTGGTTATAGCTGCGCATGATATGGCCATCCCGGTGAGTAATCCGCGCCATTTGTTTGACAAATACCCAAGTGCCGCGATGACTAGGAATAAACCAGCTAGCTCGTCAGCCATAATTGTACGGCTGTAAAGCGATAGTGTGGGGTGAAACAGTACCAGTGCGGCCCAAAGTGGTGGCTTTTGTAGTTTCTTCAATATAATTGCGCAAATGAGTGCCGTAGCTATGTGGATTATGGCGCTAAAAAAATAAAGAGAATTAAGACCAAAGAGCCAATATATCGGTATATTTAGCAGTGATCTTCCTGGATTTCTAAAACCCACGTGGCGTCCATTTTGTTCAACAAAATCCGCGACGTTTTTAAACCCGGCACCTTCCGCAGAAATTGAAAGCTTTGACCATACTACGGTCTGATTAATAAAGCCGACTTCATCATGAACAGCAGATATAGGAGGATAGAAATAGAAAAAGATCGCGCAGTATGCAACGCAAAGAAAAATTAGACTTTTTGGAAAAGATCTTATGGGTTCGTTGAGCACACTGACTTAATTATGTCTTTTAAAATTATTTATCACAAGATCCGATTTCCAATCCGCACACGCAGTCCGCTGGTTTAATTGAAAGAGCAGTGGGAAGTTAGTTCAAAGACGCGCCCCCCTGCCTATGCCATAATAAGTGTACCCTTGTTTTTGCAAATGCGCTGGATTGTACACGTTACGCCCATCGAAGATAATAGGCGTTTTCAACAGCGCCTTTAAGTGGTCGAAATCAGGGTTCCTGAACTCATTCCATTCCGTTACAAGCACCAGCGCATCAGCGCCATTGGCCGCGTCGTATGCAGAAGAGCAATAAGTTATCTTTTCGCCGATTACTTTTTTTGTGGTTTCCTCTGCAACCGGGTCATATGCCCTGACCTTTGCACCGGCTTTCAGGAGCTCTTCTATTATTATAAGAGCGGGAGCTTCACGCATGTCATCCGTGTTTGGTTTGAATGCCAAACCCCAGAGGGCGAATGACCTGTTTTTTAGCGAGTTCCCGAAATGTGCCTTGATTTTTGAAACAAGAATGGCTTTTTGCCTGGCATTTGCGGTCTCTGCGGCAGTGACAATACCCATCGGGATGTCCACCTTCCTAGCAGTCGACATTAGAGCTTGGACATCTTTCGGAAAACATGACCCGCCATAGCCTACGCCTGCGTAAAGGAAATGCTTCCCTATGCGGGTATCAGTGATCATACCACGCCGCACTTGTTCTATATCACCGCCCAGCTTGTCACATAGGACGGCAAGCTCATTCATGAAGCTTATGCGAGTGGCTAAAAAAGCATTACAAGCATATTTGGTCATTTCAGCTGAAAGCGGGTCCATCCACAGGACAGGATTGCCCTGTCTTACAAATGGGGCATAGAGCTCGGCCATTGTCTTATAGACCGCCTCCTTGTGCGTGCCGATAACAACCCTGTCAGGTTTAAGAAAGTCTTCCAGCGCGGAACCTTCCTTCAAGAATTCCGGGTTACTGACAATCTCAAACGGGAAATGTGTGTAAGGCGTTATCCATTCCATCATTACCTTGTGCGTCCCTATCGGAACCGTGGATTTGTTAACGATGATCTTATGGCCATTCATCGATCTTGCCACTTCTTCGGCGGCGGATTTTAGATATTTCATGTCTGGTTCGCCGTTAGGCAGCGGCGGTGTACCAACGGCAAGAAAAATAATGTCGCTTGCTATGACTGCTTCAGCCGTCGAAGTCGTAAAATGCAACCTACCCTCGGCGACATTTCTTTTAACAAGTGTATCCAAGCCTGGCTCAAAGATAGGGATCACACCCTGTTTTAGCGCGTCTATTTTGGATTGATCATTATCAACACAACTGACGTTATTGCCAGAATCTGCAAAACAAGCCCCGGCTACCAACCCGACATACCCTGTTCCGATAACAGCAACTTTCATAGCTTACCTCACTCTTTCTAGAAATTTTGTTGTCTATGATATTAAATCACTGAAATTCGGTAAAAGTCCGCAAAAAAAAATTGCACAAGAATTTTTTAAGCGTAACTCTTGTCGGTATGGTGCATATACCACTGAGCGCGACAATTATTACTCTTAATGAAGAAACGAACATTGCAAGAGCCATAAACAGTGTCAGTTGGGCCGACGAGGTGATTGTTGTTGACTCCGGCAGTACGGATAAAACAGTGGAGATCGCAGAAAAACTTGGCGCAAAAGTTATGCAAAATCCCTGGCCAGGTTATGGCCAACAAAAGAATTTTGCTCAAAACAGCGTTAAACATGATTGGGTAATCAATATAGACGCTGACGAGGAGGTCTCACCAGCGTTGGCGAAGGAAATAACCGAATCATTATACGCAGTGGCTGATGGTCGTATTTCCGCTCATGGTTTTGAGTTTTCACGCAAGACATCCTATGTCGGGCAATGGATTCACCATGGCGGTTGGTATCCGAACTATCTGGTACGCTTGGCTGATCGGAGATTTGCAAAGTGGACAGAGCCCAACGTTCATGAAGTATTAATTGTGCGGGGCCAGGTTAAGCGACTTAATGGTGAGCTGTTTCATTTCGCTTTCAATACGATTGAAGAACAGGTGCTGACAAATCTTCGCTTTTCAAAGTTAGGTGCTTTGGATCTGGAGTGTTTGGGACGGCGGCCTAGTATTTTAATGTTATTTTTAAAACCGCTTGGTAAATTCCTTGAGACGTATATTTTGAAGCGTGGATTTCTTGACGGCATCGCGGGTCTCATCATCTCAGTCAATGCTGCTCATAGTATTTTCCTCAAGTATGCATATCAGTTCGAGAAAAAAATAAAGGGAAAGAAATGAAACTCCTAATCATAGATAACAATATTGATCTCGATAGCTGGGGGGCTGAGGACATACGAAGGAATATCGAGCCCCTGGCTGGTATGCCGGCCGATATGACCGTCTATCTGCGAAGGGCCCCTCATAACGATCTGCCATCTGAACCAACCTTATTTGATTTTATAATAATATCCGGTTCAAAAACTTCTGCTCTTGATGATGCTCCATGGGTGTCTGATCTTGAAGATTTTATCAGACGGGCGATTGATGCAAAAAAGCGTCTTTTAGGAATCTGCTATGGCCATCAAGTTATTGCCCGTGCATTGGGTGGGAAAAGATGCGTAAGAGTCGCTCCCGTAGCTGAATTTGGGTGGGTTATGGTGGAAACGCTCAAGCCCTCAGATATTTTCAATGGGTTGCCAAAAACTTTTTATACATTCTCATCACATTTTGATGAAGTAGCTGTTTTACCGAAAGGCATGGAGTGTTTGGCTCGATCGGAACATTGCCAAATCCAGGCTTTTCAACTGGAGGGTTTTCCGGTTTTTGGAATACAGTTTCATCCCGAAAGGAACATTGATGAAGCGAATAGTTTATTTGATGAAATAAAAAAAACCGGGACACCAAAACTATTGCTAAACCCGGATAAGGGTGCCAGTCTTTATGATCCAAAGGTAAGAGAAACAATTTTTAGGAATTTTCTAACACTATGAATAAAAGTGACAAACCGAAAAGAGGGCATTTAGGCCTGATTTTGAAGCTTTTGTTTGTCGGTATTCTTCTTTTCTTTCTTTATAAGAAAGATTTTATTTCGGTTCAGTACACCAAGAACGCATTCAAGAACTGGCCCCTTGTGCTATACGGAATCGGGGCTTACGTGCTCACGACTTGCTTGGGTGTTTTGCGATGGCAATGGCTACTGAAAGCTCATGGCATTAAAATGCAAATAGCAAGAACTTTTCAACTTACTCTTATCGGAAGCTTCTTCAACGTTGCCCTGCCAGGAGCGGTCAGCGGGGATGTCGTGAAAGCTTTTTATGTTGGAAAGGAAGTGAAAGGCCATCGTGTGCGTGCTTTCGGCAGCATTATCTTTGACCGTGTTGTCGGTTTGTCCGCTCTTGCTCTTGTTTCGGCCGTGGCGCTTATGATGGGATTTAGTTTGCTCAAGGGTGCGGTAGTGTTGGTTGCACTTAAGCTAATGATTATTATTTCAGCCATGATCGTGGTTGCGTTTTATGGTTACTTGTTTTTCGTAGGTGACAAGAATGACCCATTACTAAAAGTCCTTCAGTATCTGGAGCAGAAATTAGCCAAGCTTGAGATGGTGAGAAAATTATATGAAGTCCTGCGCCATTATCACCACCATAAACTGGCGGTTCTCAAGGTTCTTGGTGTTTCCGTGCTGATTCAATTGCTGATAGGTTGGGCGTGTTTAAACTTCGCATATGCCTTGGGAGAAACCGAAGTTTCAGCTTTAGCGATATATATAATAGTACCGCTCGGACTTTTGATCACGGCGATACCGGTGCTTCCAGCCGGAGTAGGAACAGGACATGCTGCGTTTCTTTATTTGTTCAGCCTGATAGGCTCAAACAGGGGGGCTGATGTGTTTACCATGGTGGCGATGGTTAATATTTTGTTCGGTACCATAGGAAGCGTGATCTACATAAGATTTCGTTCACGGGAAGCCAAGCCGGATTTAAGCGATATCAAAGAAATAGCGATCTAACTTATTACGCGCGGGCGGCACATCGGTGGCATAAGCGTCAATGCCATATGACCACTGTTTTAAGACCGTTTCAAAAAGAAGCCATTGAGATTCTTAAAAGGCCAGTCCATCTGCTTTGTATAGCGCCAACCGGTTCCGGCAAAAGCTTGATATACGAAACGGTCGCTGAAAATCTTGGTTTACGCACACTACTGATAACTCCGCTTATTGCGCTTGCCAGGCAGCAATTGGCCAGGTTTCAAAAAAAAGGCATCCCGGCAGTTTTACTTCCAGCGCAAATGCCTGGCAGTATTTTTGACGAGAGCAAGATTAAAATTTTAATCGCAAGTCCGGAAGCCATTCTACAAAGCCGTGTTAATGACTATCTAGAAAATTGGAAACCTCAGTTTCTTGTTGTTGATGAATGTCACTGCATATGGGAATGGGGTGACAGCTTCAGACCTGCCTTTTCCAAGCTGACTGACCTGGTTGAGAAATTTTCAATAAGAAGGAGCTTATGGCTTACCGCTACCCTTTCGCATGACAAGAGACATGAGTTAGAGCGGTCTTTACCGGCTGCCCTAAAGATACTCGGTGGATTTGGTTTGCCCGCTGGACTAAGGATCTTCGTCAAGCGTGTTCCATGGATCAACCGCGCTGATGCGCTATTGGGATTGGTTAAGTCCAAAGCAGGTGCCGGCATAGTTTTTACGCAGACTCGTGATTCGACGGAAAGAATCATGCGTCTTGTTTCAATGAGTGGAAGGAGGGTTCTGGCTTATCATGCAGGCATGGCCCGTGAGGAAAGGCTATCAATAGAGCACATGATAGAAAACAAAATGGTGGATGTCGTTGTTGCCACTTCAGCATTTGGCCTTGGGATGGACTATAGCCATCTTCGCTGGGCAGTCCTGTGGCAGGCCCCTCCATCACTTTTATTTCTTACGCAAGCCATAGGCAGGGTTGCTCGCGGTTCGGAGGTAACCAGCGAGGCTATAGTTTTTTGGGATGATGATGATTTTCGCTTGATTGAATGGATGGTTCGCGGACCTTGTGGGACCATAGCATCTTCTGTTGATAGTGATGAAAAACGGAGCGAGCTTGTCAACGTTGCCAGGTTTGTGCGATCCAAGCAGTGCAGAAGAGCGGATCTTTTCACATATTTCGAAGGTGAACCCGCAGTCAAGCAATGTGGCTCATGTGACATTTGTTGTATAGGCAATATTGATCCGGCAGGAGTGTAGCATT
>CAYHPW010000042.1:0-22738 GCA_964358645.1 uncultured Bacteriovoracaceae bacterium
CAGCTTCCACCCAAACCCACGTTTCGTCAGGCCTAATTGCGCAACAACGCCGATGACAACCGGATGCCCAGATGTGCGAACTCGCTTAAGCCAGCTAGCGGCCTGATTTTTAAATTCGCCGATCGGCACCACATCCGAGGGTCGAATCGCTTTCATGTGCTTCATAAACATCTCCAATTCTGACTCAAATTCTACATCAAATTACGCGCTGTTTACCATACCTAATTTAAGACGTTATACGCTTAGAATTTGAACACACAACTTTCACATCAATCAAGTACTGACCTAGGTACATCGCAACCGGGCAACTGGACTTAAAGCTAAGGATTTTAAATAAACAAAATAGATGTTATTTGCCATGTTCGATCGCGAGTAAAAGCAACGCAACCATGGCGATGATCACAAGTGTCGGCTTTAGTTCGCGCCACCTGCCTGCCATGATGAAAAAACCAACATATGAGATGAATCCCCACAAGATGCCCTGGGTGATTGAAAAAGTAAGTGGGATCAGGATAATCGTCAAAAAAGCTGGGATAACCTCTTCCATCTTATCCCATTTTAGTGTTGAGATACTTCTGAACATCGAAGCCCCAACTAAAATTAAAACTCCTGCCGTAGCATAAGGTGGAACCATCCCAGCAAGAGATCCAAGAAAAAAACATGGTAAAAAGCAAAGCGCTGTAAAAACAGAAGTCAGGCCGCTTCGCCCGCCCATTTCGATTCCACTTGAGCTTTCGATATATGCTGTTCCTGATGACGTTCCAACCAGTCCTGCTCCCAGTGTTGCAAAAGCATCCACTAACAGGCCTTCTTTAAGCTGTTTTGGTTGCCCATGGGCATCTACCATTCCTGCAGCATGTGCCACCCCGACAAAAGTAGAGATAGAATCAAACAAATCCGTCATCATAAGAGAAAGGATCGCTGGTAACAATGAAAGCTTTAGTGCTCCCCAAATATCCAATTTTAAAAATACAGAGTCAAAATCCGGCGTCCCTATTAGTTGCTCAGGAGTTTTAACAAGACCAAGCACCCAAGCTAGAAGTGTAACCGCCGCAATTCCAATCAAATAAGCAAGCGGGTTCTTACGCCTTAGTAAACCAGTCGATATCAGTAAACCAAGTATCGCTAGAATTGTCTTAAGATCTAGCGCTCCCATTTTTACGAAAGTAGCTGGGTCCGCTACAATAAAGCCAGAGTTCTTAAGCCCGATGAATGTCAGAAAAATCCCAATCCCAACTGCTGCAGCAACTCTGAGTTGAGATGGTATCGCATTCGCGATCATCACGCGGAGTGGAGTCGCTGAAACCAGCACAAAGAAAACTCCAGCCCAAAAAACTATCCCAAGTGCAATTGTCCACGGCAAATTTTGACCGATGACCAGAGTAAAAGCGAAGAACGCATTAACTCCCATGCCTGGTGCAACCGCAAAAGGCAGCCTGGCATAAAGTCCCATAAGCAGTGTCATTAGAAATGACAAAAGCACTGTAGCGGTAAGAACCCCGTTAAATGACATTCCAGTGCCCGGAGCTGCCAATATCGCAGGGTTGACGACAACAATATAAGACATCGTTAGGAATGTAGTAACCCCAGCGATTGCCTCAGTCAGTATTTTGCTTTTGTCCGTAACAGCAATTGAGTTGTTCATCTTTAGTGCTGTAACTCTTCTGTTAATGTTTTTGCATTATAAATTTCTTGCTGGCTTCTTGAGTGCATCCATTAACGCTTTAATCTAATAAGTTTTATAAAAAGATAATTTAACGGGGATATGCTCAGTTCATCAATCCGTGGCCCGAGAAGCACTGTTATGCGCTTGTAAAAAAGCGGCACTATGACGGCATCTTTCTCAATCAAAATCCGTTCTGCGGAAGCATACGCTTGCCAGCGTGCTGGAATGTCGGACGTGTCAGCGGCTTTTGCAAGAAGCGCATCGTATTCCTTGCTTGCCCAGCCGGTTCTGTTGGCTCTGCTGTCAGACGCGAATATTTCATAAAAATTCGCAGGATCCGGAAAATCCGCCCCCCAAAGCCCCACGAACATATCCACTTTGTTTTTGTTGAATGCGTCTTCATACTCTGCCGGTGTTCCAATGTGGGGTTCGGCATTGATTCCTAATTTTTCGCGCAGTGAGCTCACAAGAAATGAGGAAAGATTTTTAGCACCGTCATATCGCGCCATCCACATCGTAACTTTGGGGAATCCCCTTCCTTCAATAAACCCAGCCTTTGCAAAAGCAGCACGTGCTTCATAGAGTGACCAACGCTGGGGTGCTAGTCCGGAGGCGTTAACCGACAAAGCAGGTGGAACGAATACATGTGCCGCGCTCTGGCCTCCCTGGAGTGTGGCCGCAATGCTGTCGCGGTCAATTACGGCTGCAAGTGCTTTGCGGATATTAGGATCGCTTAGCTTGTTGCTCCTGACATTGAAGCCTAGATAATAAGTCGCCAGATAGGGAAAGTGGGAAATCTTGACGGCACCTGATTCTATTTTCCCTTTAGCTCTGGTGATGTCATCCGTAGTCGCGTCTAATAGGAAATCAAGCTTGCCGGTTTCAAATAAATCCCTGGCCTTTTTATCGTCAGGCTCTATGACCATTTCAACGTTAAGCGGGTTATTAGCAGTGATACCATGGTAAAAAGGATTTTTTTTCAGTTTTATGA
This sequence comes from uncultured Bacteriovoracaceae bacterium, assembly GCA_964358645.1. Classification (GTDB taxonomy): domain Bacteria; phylum Bdellovibrionota; class UBA1018; order UBA1018; family UBA1018; genus JBBTDV01. The sequence goes on from CAYHPW010000042.1 coordinate 2,658, forward strand.
ACGAAGTTTTCTTCCATTCACTCAAAATATATGGTCCCAGAGTGACGACGTTGCGCGGCGAGCACCAATCACTGCCATGTTTTTTTATTAAATCAAGGCGTATCGGGAAAGTCGCCCAATAGGTCAGGATTTGTAAGAAGTATGGTGAAGGTTTCCTGAGCTTGATTTCTAGCGTGGCATCATTAACAGCTCTTACGCCGATTTTTGAAACATCCTTAAGTTTGCCAGAATGGTAGTTTTCCGCATTTTCGATATCAAAAAGATATTTTGCGGAAGGCGCACGTGTTTTTGGGTCAAGCAACCTCAGCCATGAATCGCTGAAGTCGGAAGTCTTGAGTGGTTTGCCGTCTGACCACTTGACGCCCTTTCTCAAATGGAATGTATATGTCTTGCCGTCTCCAGAAATTTCCCATCTTTCAGCTAGTGCCCCTCTTGGTGTGAGGCCCTGGTCAGCTTCAACCAATCCTTCCATGATATTTATTATTATGTGCGTATCGTGGGAAGTGTGAGCCAGGTTCCAGTCGAGTGTGGACGGATCCGCAGGGAGCCGAAACGTAAGTGCGCCAGCCGATGTGGTAGCAGCTAAAAAAAGACACCAGGCAAGCGCCGACAATACGATATGTAATTTGAATGAGCCCATAACTGAATTCTAGAAAATGGGCACAAAAGAGTAAAGGGCCAGTTCAAATCCCCAGTTGTATGAAGGATAAAGCTCTGCTAATCCGGGATATATGAATACTAAGCCGCAAGGTGACCAGCAGTCCTGTGATTTAAAAGACATGTCTGATTTAGCATCCCTTTGTAAAAGGCGAGGTTTTGTTTTCCCGTCAAGCGAGATCTATGGCGGCATCAACGCATGCTGGGATTACGGGCCGCTTGGCATTGAACTTAAACGCAACGTTAAAGAACGCTGGTGGCGGGCAATGACTGACCGCGAGGACATTGAAGGAATAGATGCTGCGATTCTCATGCACCCACGTGTTTGGGAGGCTTCGGGCCATGTCGAAAATTTTGTCGACCCACTTGTGGATTGCAAGAAATGCAAGAGCCGTTTCAGGGCTGATAAAGTAGATACGGCATTGATTGAGCAAAAAAAATGTCCGCAATGTGGGGGCGAACTCACTGAGCCCAGGCTTTTTAACCTTATGTTTAAGACAAATATGGGGCCAGTTGAGGACTCGGCTTCGGTGGTATACTTGCGGCCGGAGACAGCTCAGGGAATTTATGTCAATTTTCAGAATGTATATCAGTCATCGAGAAAGAAGATACCATTTGGAATTGCCCAGATCGGCAAGGCCTTTAGAAATGAGATAACTCCCGGTAATTTTATTTTCCGCACGCGTGAATTTGAACAAATGGAGATGCAATTTTTTGTAAAACCCGGGAGCGACATGGAGTGGTTTGAGTTTTGGAAGGATATTCGCTTCAAATGGCATGTTGAAAATGGGATCAGGACATCAAAGCTTCGCTTTCATGAACATATGAAGGGTGAACTTGCACATTATGCAAAAGCAGCGTTCGATATCGAGTATGAGTTCCCTTTTGGCTGGCAGGAATTAGAAGGCATTCATAACAGGACTGACTTCGATTTAGGGCGGCATCAACAGTATAGTAGCAAGAAACTCGAATATTTTGATGAGGAGGCGAAGGAAAAATTCCTTCCGTATATTATCGAAACTTCGGCAGGTTGCGACCGTTCTCTTCTTGTCGCCTTGGTCGATGCATATAGATTCGATGGGGAAAGGACATGGCTTGAGCTGCATCCAGCTCTGGCACCATATAAAGTTGGAATTTTCCCATTGATGAAAAAGCCTGAGTTGCTGCAATATTCAGATAAGGTCTATAACGAATTGAAAAAAAGATTTCGCGTCATCACGGATGACGCTGGATCGATTGGCAAGCGTTATCGTAGGCAGGATGAAATTGGAACACCATTTGGAGTAACAATAGATTATGACACTCTCACAAACCACACAGTCACGGTCCGCCACAGGGACACGATGGTCCAAGAAAGGATCAGTGTTGAAAACGTCAAAGTATACATCGAAGAAAAATTCGAAAACTGGAATAGATAAGCAAGTAAAAGCCTCAGCAGCAGGGCGCGAGAAATATGTATTTTCTTTCGGCGGGGCGAAGGCCGAAGGCAATGAAACACAAAAAGCGCTGCTTGGCGGGAAGGGCGCCAATCTTCATGGAATGACCAAACTTGGTCTTCCCGTGCCCCCTGGGTTCACCGTCTCCACAGACGTGTGCACTTATTATTATCGCAACAGCAAAAATTATCCAAAAGGACTTGAGGCACAGGTAAGAGTCGCTCTTGCCAGAGTTGAAAAAATAATGACCAGACAGTTTGGGTCTAAAAATAATCCACTACTAGTTTCCGTTCGTTCCGGCGCACGCGCTTCAATGCCGGGCATGATGGATACGATCCTGAATCTTGGTTTGAATGACGATACAGTGACCGGCCTCATAGAGCAATCGAAGGACCAGCGCTTCGGGTTTGATAGCTACAGGCGTTTTATAATGATGTATTCGGATGTCGTGCTGGGTATTCATTCAAATCAATTCGAGGCGGCTTTAGAAGACATGAAGCATGAGCGCGGCGTGGAGCTTGATACTGAACTTAAGGCCGAGGATCTAAAAGAACTTGTGCACAAATTCAAACAGATCGTGCGTATTGCTGGTCATGAATTCCCTGAAGATCCGTGGGAACAGCTTTGGGGCGCGGTTGGTGCTGTGTTTGGCTCATGGATGAATCCACGGGCGATCACTTACAGAAAACTACATGATATCCCCGAAGAATGGGGAACCGCCGTTAACGTCCAGTCCATGGTGTTTGGCAATATGGGCGATGATTGCGCCACTGGTGTGGCATTTACGCGTGATCCCTCGACCGGCGATAAGAAATTTTTTGGTGAATTCCTCGTAAATGCTCAAGGCGAGGATGTTGTTGCTGGTATTCGCACGCCGCAACCGATTAACAACGCTTCAAAACATGCATCGACCGAGAACCTGCCTACATTGGAGCGGGTGATGCCAAAGGCTTATGCCGAGCTTGTAAAGGTTTATAAAAAGCTAGAATCACATTACCGCGATATGCAGGATATAGAGTTCACAATAGAGAACGGTAAGTTGTATATGCTGCAAACCCGTAGCGGAAAGAGGACTGCAGCAGCTGCAATGAAAATCGCCACAGACATGGTCCGTGAGCGGTTAATTTCAAAAGAAGAAGCGGTTCTCAGGATAAATCCTGATCAATTAGACCAGCTCCTTCATCCAAGGATTGATCCCACAGCCAACAAGGTGGTGCTCGCGAAAGGCCTACCTGCTTCGCCAGGAGCAGCGACAGGACAAACTGTGTTTGATCCTGATACCGCTGAAAAATGGGTTAAGGAACTTGGCCGTAAAGTTATCCTTGTCAGGCTTGAGACATCACCCGAAGACATCCACGGCATGTCGGTTGCTGAAGGCATTCTTACGGCCCGCGGTGGAATGACTTCACATGCCGCTGTGGTGGCCAGGGGAATGGGCAAGTGCTGCGTGTCAGGCTGTAGCGCTATCAAAGTAAGTTACGACAACAAGGATTTTTGCGTCGGCAAGCATACGATAAAAGAAGGTGATTTTATCACGTTGGACGGGAGCACTGGTGAAGTAATCAAAGATAAGGTTCCAACAATCGCGCCCTCGCTTAATAAGAATTTTCAAGAGCTGATGCGTTGGGTTGATCAGATCCGCCAGATGCGTGTAAGGACAAACGCGGATACACCTAATGACGCGAGAGTGGCTAGGAGTTTTGGTGCTGAGGGTATTGGTCTTTGCAGAACTGAACATATGTTCTTTGAAGCCGAAAGGATTGATGCAGTCAGGGAAATGATTCTCGCAGATAACCAGCAGGCACGTGAGCATGCTCTTGAAAAAATCCTTCCAATGCAAAAAGGCGACTTCATGGGGATCTTTCGTGAGATGAAGGGCCTGCCAGTGACAATCAGGCTGCTCGATCCCCCGCTGCACGAATTCATCCCGCATAAAGACGAAGAACTGCATTCTTTGGCAGTAAAAATTAATGTGCCCTACGACCGATTAAAGCGTAAAGCAGAAAGCCTTCATGAATTTAATCCCATGCTCGGTCACAGGGGATGCCGTTTGGGTGTAAGTTTCCCTGAAATTTATCGCACACAAGTCAGAGCAATCATGGAAGCAGCGTGCGAGCTTGCATGTAACGAGAAGTTTAAGATCGTGCCGGAGATCATGATTCCTCTTGTAGGCGACTGGCGTGAGTTGAAGATTGTCGGTGATTACTGCAGGGCCGAGGCTGATCGCATAATTGAATCTTTTAAGACAAAAGGTCTAAAGGGTATGCGATATCAGATCGGTACCATGATCGAACTGCCAAGGGCGGCTCTTACGTCTGGTGAAATCGCAAAATATGCCGAGTTCTTCAGTTTTGGCACCAATGACTTGACACAAACTACTTATGGTTTGTCACGCGATGATTCAGGAATGTTCCTCAAGGACTACCTGGAAGCAAAAATTTTTGAGAAAGATCCATTCGCTACATTAGATACAATAGGCGTGGGTCGCCTTATTAAATTCTCCATTGATGAAGGAAAGGCCACTAGGACTGATCTCAAAGTTGGCATTTGTGGCGAACACGGTGGTGATCCTGCATCCGTGGAGTTTTGCCATACAGCAGGGCTTGATTACGTAAGTTGCTCTCCGTACCGCGTGCCCGTTGCCAGGCTAGCAGCAGCACAGGCTACGCTGAAATATCCGCGCCGGAAGCTTACAAAGAAGCGAAAATAAGTAAAGTTTATTCGCGGTATCGCCGACTTTCTAAGTGATGAAGTTGTCTATAGTAATACCAGTATACAATGAACGGAGATGTTTTAATGACTTTTGGGAAGGCCTCAAAAAAGCCCCTATTAATAAATGTGCTTTTATTAGGGAAGTAGAGATCATCATTGTAGACGATGGCTCAACTGATGGGACATCACAACTAGTTAAGGAGCTTTGTGATAAGCCGTTTGTATTTGACTGTGACACTGCTACTAACGTCAAATTCCTGCCACAATCAGTAAACAGAGGCAAGGGAGCCGCCCTCATAGTAGGAATAAATAATACCACCGGCGATCTTGTCCTTGTACAGGACGCTGATCTTGAATATTCACCACAGGATTACCCGATATTATTGCAACCACTTGGAGACGGAAAAGCTGATGCGGTTTTTGGCAGCAGGTTTATAGGCTCAACCAGGAGGGTATTATATTTTTGGCACGCGTTAGCGAACCACTTTCTGACATTCTTGTCCAACATGTTTTGTAACCTGAATGCAACAGATATGGAGACATGCTACAAGGTTATGCGAGGTGCTCTAGCTAGATCTCTTCGCTTGACGTCAAAAAGATTTGGTATAGAGCCTGAAATGGTCAGCCGATTGGCGCGATCAGGTGCGCGTATTTTTGAAGTCCCGATAAGTTACTCCGGCAGGACTTATAGCGAGGGCAAGAAAATCCGCGCAAGGGACGGTGTAGCTGCGCTTTATCATATATTGAAATTCGGCATCTGGGACAGAAATCCGTTTAAATCTGGAATGGAACAGAAATTTAATAAAGTCGAAGCAGAAACAAACAAATCATCACAAAACCTTCCACTGGATAAAGCCGCTTAATGCTGGCTTGTTGCCTGCAGGCCTAGGCAGCAAACTTAGGCAGATCTTAAAATTTATAACTAAACCAAGCAAATGCTCGATCGCTGTCTTTGAACGAAGGAAGGATTCCTGCGTCACCTGCGACAAGCAAGTCTAGGCGAGCGATGAGAGACGTGCTGGCAGATATATTCCATGTCAGCTGCGGTTGAAGCCATGTATCCTTGTTATTCAAACCGCGAAATAAAAAAGTTTCTACGACAATCGCTTCACTAAAAAAAGGTTTACGTAATCTAACACTCGTCCAGTGAAAAGTGTCCGTCACTGAACGGTCCATGTGGTATTGCGCGCCCAGTGTCCACTGAGTTTCGCTGGTTGTGTCTGCACCTAAAATAGTTTGCCAATTCGTGCCGTGCTGGAAACCAAAACCCACCTGCGCCGGTTGATCAATGTGCATGATGGAGTCCGCCCTGAACACATAATTGCCCGCAAGGTGACTTGCTGTTACGCCTAAAGAGTGAATACGATCTTCAATAAGGTTTAGTCTTCTGTCTTGTTTAAGTTCTAAAACGATGTTGCGGTTCCAATGGTAAAAATAAATAAAACCAAGATCCAGTCCTGAGTCGAATAAATAATTTATTTTCGCACCAACTTCGGAGTCATGTCCAATATCTTCGATATTAAAATCACGTAAATCTACCGGCAAGTCGGTTTCAGGCAGAATGTTGTGTCTTGGTACCGGTATGACTATGCCCTGTATAGTGAGACTTCCTGATATATACTTCATGTTTAACGCAAAAACCGGGAGCTTCACCCAAATTGATTCTAAAAAAAGCGGATCGCTGTAATCCCTTGGATTGATTAAATCTACAATATTGAAACCGAATGTCTCGCCCCACGCAACATGCATAAAACCGATATCCACATTAAGAAATTCTGAATTATTTGAAAACGTGAGCTCACGTAAGCTGAGTTTATACCTGGGATTTTCAGCAAAAATCCTAACAGCGGCTTTTATTGGTGCGTACTCAGCCTCCGTCAGACCGTATAACAACATGGAATCATTTTTGGATCTAAACTGATTTCCTAGCTCGAACTTAAGTGATGCGCTCGCCAGCGCTTGATAGTAAATCTGGATTGGTAATGTGATAAGTAAAATACAGATTAATTTCTTATGATTCATCCGGTAATTTATTTTAAGTTGTTTTGGTTAAAAAGCGAAGCTGGCAGCTCTTTTACCTCCATGGATAAGATTCGTATTACGGAGCGGTCAGACGGTCTTACAGCGTCCTCGATCGCTATTTCATTTGGCCTGATCTTTCCTGCAAGTTCGCGATAGTTCCCATATGTTGCTTTTTTAAGGATTTTTCCGGCGGGAGTCATGAATTCCACCCTTATAGGGTGAAAATTTTTTTTATCAACCCATGCTTTTATTTTTTCGTAAGTAAGCCCTTTCTTATTTGCTGACAGCATGATTACCCACTGGTTTAGTACGGAGGCGTCTTCCTGCGCTATCTTCGCATCATAGTCCCCGCTCCATCTCATCCGGCTTATGTCTCCGTTTGCGGCTTGACCGGATAGCTTCTGGTTCAGACTTATCCGCACCGCTCGTCCTAGGTTCGGTATGTATGCCCACATGTCCTCATCAAGCATGAGGAGGTTGCGTCCGCGGTCTCGCGATGGTTCAATTGTTTTAATAAGCGTCTTATCATTTCCACGTATTGCCACATCAAAGACGGATTTCTGTTGATCAGTGGAAACTACTTCAACTTTCATTATGTATGACTCGCTTGGGTTTCTTATGTCATCCACTTTTTTAACTATCTGGTCCGCGCTTAGACCGGTAGCCTTCGCTGCCTGTGCATATGTGATAATGGCAAGAATAAAGATGATAATGTTTTTCATACGGACCTCAAGGCGTCACCGATCGGCAGCCTTGCAACTCGTATGGCCGCAAGAAGCGTGGCTATGGCTGCTGTTAAAGCGCCCATCATGAAGGCCTTTATCGCCATGACGGGTTGTAGTTCTATCAGCACGTGGAATTGGCGTGTGATACCAGGTGCCGGCGGCATCAAGATCCCGCTTCGCAAGATGGTTGAATTTATAAGAAGCGCAATAATTAGGCCTAGAGCGGCTCCTATCAAGCCAATCGCCACCCCCTCGCAGATAAACATGCGTATTATTTCCATGGCAGAGTCGCCGTTCGCGCGGAGGTTCCCGATCTCCTGTTTTCTTTCTAGGATGCCTGTCGAGACTGTATTGAAGATCCCCAGTATCACGATCGCGATTATTATTATCTGTATAACGCCAAATTGCGAGTCCAACCAGTCAACTGAGTGCTGGTAGTATACTTTATCGAGTACAGCGAATGGTGTTGCTTCCAGTTTGGTGAATTCCGAGTTGATGGTTGTTTCAACCCTTCCCCAGTCTTCCACTGATTTTAAACCCACTGCTATTGATTCTATGAGAGCAGTATCCAACAATTTTTGTGCTTCAGGCAATTGTATGCGGAATACAACGTCGTCAAAATCCTTGCTCCCCGTATGGAAAATCCCAGTTACGGTGAAGTCCGCGCCATTCATGCTGCCGTTGATTGTGTTAGAGAGCACCGTGACGCGATCACCTTGCTTGACATCCAATGATTTTGCTAGCCCGCGTCCGAGCAAAATCCCATCTGGTTGGTTTGAAAGAATCACTCCCTCTTCTACATTAAGCGTGGTAAAAAACAGTGCCTCGCTCTCACCGTCAACCCCTTGGCCGCGGCCGCTTACATTGACCTTCCCATTGGTAAGGAGTGAGAAAAACTCAAGTCGCGGGAAGACATGGGTTACTCCCTGTAAAGATAAAAGCCTCGTTTTCAGTTTAGTCCAATCAGAAACCCAATGCTCCCACGGTTTTTCGAAAACTTTTTCGCGGTATCCCTTCGTGTTTATCTGCCCGTGACCATAACGTGAGTGGACAGTGTTTTCACGGTACTGGTTCATGATTCCAGCATTGAAGCCGTGGAATATGAAGATTGATCCGCTTCCTATCATTACTGTCATAAGCACGGCAGTTGTTCTTCTTGGGTTGCGCATGAGATTACGAAAAGCCAGTCGTATCAACATGGAATTAGGCCTCTCCATCACGTAGTGATATATGTTTCGGTGTAAACGACTGCACCATCGGGTCATGGCTTGATACTATGATGGTTGTGCCGCGCTCCTGGTTCAGCTTCAGGAATATTTCCATAATATCGCGGCCGGTGTTCTGGTCCAGGCTTGCAGTCGGTTCATCTGCCAGGATGACCTCCGGTTGCTTGGCTATGGCCCTGGCGATTGCCACGCGCTGGCGTTGCCCGCCGCTCATTTCAAGAGGTCTTTTTTTACCGTGATCAAGCAAACCAACGTCGCGTAAAGCGGCTTCAACCCGGCGTTTGCGTTCCCCGGTCTGAATGCCTTGTTTAATAAGAAAATATTCCACGTTCTCGCGGGCGCTAAGCACAGGGAATAGGTGGAACGATTGAAAAATAAACCCTATCCGCTCGCGCCTGATGCCATTTTTTTCGCTCTCAGTAAGATTGGCAAAGCTTTGGCCATTAAGCAGCACGTCTCCTTTTTGGATAGGTTCGATTAATCCTAATATGTTTAAAAGCGTAGTCTTTCCGCTCCCTGATGGTCCCTTCAGACATATGAAACTTCCACGGTCGATAGTCAGAGAGACATTTTTCAATGCAGGCACCATCTGGTTTCCGAGTTTGTATGAGAAGTATAAATTATTGACATTGTATAGCATGTTTTAACTTTCTAATATTTCAACAATCCCTGTTTCACCGTTCATGCGTATTTTATCACCGGGCTTTAATCTTCTGGTCAATCCCTTGATGCCAACGATCGTAGGGAGGCCCATTTCACGTGCCACTATGGCGGAATGAGACAGTAGACCTCCTCTTTCGACTAGCAGGGCTGACGCTGACGGGTACAGCGGTATCCAGCCAGGATCAGTCCTGAGAGTGACCAGGACTTCGCCATTAAGTCTCATGTCGTCTTTTGATGACAGGATCAATTTCACACTGCCTTCTATTATCCCTGGACAGCAGCCTATGCCTTTTAGGCAGTTTTCAGGGAGGTCTTCCGCCTGTATTTCTTTGTCCGCTTCCTGGGGCGTGTGTTCGTTCATCCAATAGACCGGGCCACGGGTAAGGAAGCGTGGAGCGGTATCCACAGCCTCATAAGCCAGGTATTCTTTCTCGCGAAGTCTGGCCAGGGCTTTAAGATTGTTTGTCGTAAGGGTTCCTTGAATCGCTCCTGCGAGCTCATCAAGTTCAAGATAAAAGATGTCCTCAGCTCTGTCTAAGATCCCGCGGGCAGTGAAGTCCTTGCCAATCCCATAAAACATCGCGCGTGCCACGCCATAAATCCTGGTCCTGCAGAATCTTGTATTTTCCCTGTTCTTGACGGCTTTTCTGGCATGCTTTAACGACCATAGATAAATCAACCGCCTCGGGCCATGCAGGTTCGCGCGAACTCTGGCTTCTGCGGATGCGCGGATTTCGCGTTCGCGTTTTTCGTAAACTTCAAGGTCTGTCTGGCCGCTTTTTAAATAATTATTTAAGCATACAAATAAAAACGACGGGTCTTGATACAAATCTATTTCTTCAAGCTTCATTTCATTCATACAACGGAAGCCATAAAGATCTATGTATCGGTTAACCCTCTCGGCGAATGCTGTAAATGGTGATTGCAGCAGGGCCTCCAGGCAATCCTGTGGCTGCGTGTTCTCTATCAGCTCGCGGAGGCCTGGGTCACGCTTGACTTCGTCAGCCATCCTGATCAGTTCGCGGGTTGGTTCCGCTGATTCTAAATTCCCTTCCCCGCATAAGAGGTCATTTTGCAGGGAGTCTCCAATGGCGGGCAACCAGAGTTGTGTAAGTTTTTTTAATAGGCCGAAGTGGACCATGCAGAGATAATCGTTGATGATCGGGGCTTTCCACTCCAGAAGGAGCTCCTGCTCGAGCTGCTGGTAAAACGTAAAAATCCTGTCAGCTGGTATCCGGTTGTAATCGATCCGCCTATACCGCCCGTAGACTTTGTGGAAATAGCTGAGAAAGCGATTCACCATTGACTGAATGGTTAGGTGGAAATAAAAAAACTTAGCCCCTGTTATAAAACGTCTGATTTTTGATGAGAGCTTTTCATGGAACCCAGGCGGCTTGATGCGGTCGGCGATTTCATCTGCTAGGCCTTCTGACGTACCCATCATGGTTTCCATGAACTGGCGGTTATATTTGAAGCCAGGTAAAATGCTCGTCAACTTGTACCAGTTTAAAAGGTTGTAATATACCTTGCCGTAAAAAAGGCCGAGCATGTTCCTGAGAAAATAATCCATCTTGCGGATTTCACGCTGCGGGACAAGAAGTATTTCGCAAAACTGGATGTACACCCAATGATATACATGCCTTGCAAATGTGAAAGTGAGCGGCATGGTTATACCGCCATAGCTTTCTATGATGTTTGAATTGTCCCAGATGTGCAAGAGTCCATCGCAGTTCTTAACCGGGGTGGTAACCGGTCTTGATTGCAATAAATAGAACTTACCTCCGCACCATCCCCATTCCACATCTTGTGGAAAGCCATAAAACGTTTCGATGTTCCTGCCCAGCTTAAGCAGTTCTTGGATTTCATCTTCATTTAGCGACGGGGCATCGATGAGTCCACTGTTTACTTCAGCTTCAACAAGGCCGTCATCCAAAGATTTATGCACTAGCTGTGTTTTCTTTGATGCGATTTCTTTGCTTAATGTAGCGCCTGTTTTCTTGTCGATAACGAACGTGTCGGCATCCAAAAGCCCCGAGACCAGGCCTTCGCCTATCCCATAAACGGAATTTATCATTACTCTGGTGCCATCCTCACGGATCGGATCGCATGTGAACATGACACCGCTTTTCTCGCTGCTGATCATTTTCTGAAAAATAACGGCGACGGCTACGGGGCCATCAAGAGCGATTTTATTTTGAATTCTGTATGCCAAACCTCTTTCTGAATATGCCGAGGCCCAGCATTTCTTAAGGCTTGCGATGGCATTATCAACTGAATTAACAAACAAGAAACTGCTCAGTTGTCCTGCAAAAGAATGCTTTGCTGAATCCTCGTCGGCTGCTGAAGAACGGACCGCGATCGGAGAGCCGGAGAAATTTATATATGCTTTTCTGGCGAGGTTATCTATTTCGGAAGGGAGTGGAGTTGAGGTTATGAGGTCATATATGGTCTCGGATGTGGCGATTAATCTGTCACGTTCCGTCTGTGGACCAAGACCCGCTAGCGCAGATGAAATCTTGCTGCCGATCCCGGTCATACGGCAATAACCCAGAAACACGTTAGCATTTATAACTACCCACGGAGGTACTTCAAAGCCAGCCTTGGTGAGGAGATACAGGTTGTAGCCCTTTCCGCCGGCATTTTTTCGCGCGAAAGATTCAGTGCTACCCCTAGTGATTATCATAATACGGCCGCCCAAATAAAAATGATGTAAGACATGATAATATAAACAGATGAAAACATCCGGTATATCTTCCCGATATTTCCTTTATTCCATATTGCATAGATAAAGCCTGTTAACGCAAGCATTGCGGCAAGAGTAATGTTTGAATTAAGCAATACCGGCTTGTGACCGGGACTCAGCTGACTAAGACAAAAAATAGAAAAAAAAGCCATTAAGATAACGAGGATGACCGCGCCGGAGCGGCCAAAGATATTCGAATAGGATGCGACTCCGTTGCGCTCTTCTGAAGATGTAAATGTCTTTCTGCCAAATTCAAAAATATTAAAAAGAAACCAACTATTTAACGCGAAGAAAAGAAACTCTTTTTTCATCAGCCATGGATATTCTCCCGACAGCGATGAGAGCACTGCTACTGAAAGCATCGAACAAACCACCGTGTGCGTTACGGCATAAGTAGTGAGGAGCGGGCGTATGTATTCCTTTATAAAAAACTCGCGGTACATCAGCAATGAATACCCTATGGCAGCGACCGCAGAAAAAAATCCTGCAACATTTATAAAACCAAAACACAGGAGTTCAGCAGTGATGCATAACCAAATCCCTATGTGCAAGTCGCGGTGGTTAAGAAGCCCGCGCGCCAGTGGCCTTGAAGGATTAAGCTTAAGGTCCGTCTCGTAATCCTTGATTTCATCATAGAGCCTGAGCTTGAAGAAAAATGCCAAATTAGACAAGAATAGCAGCATACACACCGTAAGCGCCGGGACGTTTTCGGTGACGGAATGATAAACCGCAAGATGCGCCAAAAAATAAAGCGATATCATTAGTAGGTGCGAGACCGGCTCGAACCTTTCCAGTATAAATTGCCACCATCTTCCGCAATAAGATATGTCTTGATAATCAGCGATTGACATAGTTAGTACGCCGCCATGAGTTCTTTACGAAGTATATCGTACTCGACCTTGCTATGATGGCGTGGGTCAAGCGGGATTCCCTTTCGGAAAAAAATCTGGTCTACCGGGATGTCATTTTTGCACATGATACGCCTGATTTCCTCAGCCCACCGACTCTCGGCATCTGTGTCTCCTATTTTTGAAAGGTCATGAGGCACAACCGCGCAAATAGTTTTTTCACCGAGAGCGCGATCCTCCATACCGAGATATGCGGCTACTTTTACAAACTGGAGTTTCTTCAGGACTATTTCTGCGCGTACAGGGAAGCAGTATCGCCCCTTCCGTTGAATGGCATTATGGACCCGGCCTACGATCCAAAGGTACCCGTTTTTATCAATGCGTCCGAGATCTCCGGTCCTGTGCCATACGGTCCCGTCCACATCTAGGATCTTGGCGCGTGTGAAGGCTTCTTCGTCATTGTAATAATTTCTGCACACATGCTCACCGGCAACAATAAGTTCTCCTACTTCTCCGCTCGTGACCTCAAGCTTAGCCCAATCGCCAGCTGAACTTACAGTTATAGGGTCTTTGTTGATTTTTAGAAACATGCATCTAAGGCCGTCCACTATGCGTCCCACGTTCACGCCTTCGTCAACCAATTCTATATCTCCATCTGAACGGCTTTTCATTTCTACCATTTCTTTGACTTCAATATCCGCCATCGGCTCGACTTCCGTGGATCCGAAGAGAACGAGTATCTTGGCATTGGGTGCGACCCTCATGAAGTTTATGACATTGTCCCGGCTGACAGGCGCTCCGCCCGTGACCACGCGGCGCAATCCTGCCAGCATGATTCCTTTTTCTTTGCAATATGCAGAAAGGCTGTTGAATAGCGACGGTGAAAGCGTGGTACATGAAACTTTGCACGATTCTAGCTGGCCGAGCAGGATTTCAGGATCATTGTTTGATGGAAGTCCTAAATCGAAAGCCGGTATTACCGTGGTCACGCCAGCTGCTAAATTATTTAATGAAAAAATCGGGAACGCAGGTAAATCCACGTCTGCATCTGTGTAAGGGATGCATTTATCAAGCGCATAGTGCTGTGCCGCCAGAAAGCGGTGGGTTCTGTTTGCTCCTTTTGGTTTACCGGAGCTTCCGGTCGTAAAGGTGATAAGCGCGGTGTCTTCCTGTTCAACACCGACGGTGTCAGCTTTTTCAGATGTGGCTAGCAACTCCTGAAAAATACCGGAATATTTGCGCGATGAAGGACCGATGCAAATTTTTATCGGTATTGAGAAAAGTTCTGGTATCGCGGAACAAAGGTCAAAAGCCTTTTCGAAACTGACCATCGCTTTCGGCCCGGCTATAGCGGCACTTGTCCCGAGTTGATCGCGCCTAGCCCATGAGTCAAGGAACACTGGGATGGCGCCTATTTTTTGCAAGGCAAACATCGCGATATAAAGATTAAGCGACATTGGCACGAAGAGTATTACCCTGTCACCAAATCCGATCCCTATGTGTTTAAACCCGGCGGCCGTACGGCTGATTTTATCATGAAGCTCCGCGATCGTGACTGATTCGTACACTGGTTGCGCTGCTTGCGTGGCCCATTTCAGTGCGATGCTATCCGGTCTAACCCGGATGTGCTCGTCTAAAAATGTCGTGACATTATTGCGAGAATCTTTACCGTGAAAATAACCAATCATAAAATCATCCCCATCGATTTAAGCTGTCTTATTTGTTTTAGGTTAGGATTTTTGCTGTAAAAAGGTTTCACACAGATGTTAGGCATGCCCTCAGGCAACCTGCCTGCCGCTGCTGTCTCGTTAAGCAGATTAGACAGCGTGGTGGCCTCGACCACGGCGGAACGGGCAAGGTATTTTATATAATTTTTTTCGCCAGTGATTGAGACGGTTTTCTTAACCAGAATATTGCCTGCATCGATCTTTTCGTTCATTGCGTGGATCGTAAACCCGGCGGGCCTGTTTTCACTTAGCGCGTATAAATCACAAAAGGTCCCTCGATATTCAGGTAAAATGCCGTGGTGGATGTTGATACACCCAATACGTGGCGCGGAGAGGATCTCTTTTTTATAAATACATCTTGTCCTGAGATTCACAACAATGTCGATCTGATTTTGCCTGACCCATTCGATTACCCGTTGCTCGTTCATGCTTTCAGCATAAATAACAGGCAAGTTTTTTTTCTCAAAAATTTTTTCACGCCAGCGCAGCGGAAGTTTAAAAATATTAGACAGCATGGTGCGGCCGATAGCAGGACATCCAATCGCTTGGATGGCACATGATTTTGCCAGCAGTTTAAATGAAAAATTCCTCAGTATCACTAGACCAGCGACGTGCTCACCGGCATGGCTCATTAGCTCATCGAAAAGGCCGCGGTAGTTTAAGGGGACATAGGTGACTTGTGATGTGACCAGCAGGGCTCTCATGGCGACCACCTATAAATTTCAGGCGTATAAACTTGGACCTTTTCCGAAGATATTGCATCCGAGTAGTTTTCTGTGATCCGCTCAAACCCATTGGTATTTAACCCCTCCGGCAAGTGCAGGTAGTTGCGAATAACAGTGATGGCTCTAGGGCTCAGATTTTTTGATACCTGTTGGAGAAATGATCTCTCCTTTTCTCCCTGAAAATATGATGGTGCATCTGACAAGGACAGAAAGTCTATTTTATCCCGTGAGGTCGCGGCTTCATGGACTATATCACCCTGGAGGTAACGTACTTCAGTTTTAGTGAGTGCCTTTTTAGTCTTTGCAAAAATTTCGGCGTCGCATTCTATTGGGCAGCCTTCGCCGAAAATAACCTTGCCGAAAAAAACCATCTGCAAAAAAAAATTCCTGCGCGCGGGGCCTTGGTTAAAAAGCCTCGAAAATGCCGCGTGGTAATGCCTAAAAAAACTATGCGGGATGTTTTTCCTTGGAAATTGTCCCTTGTAAAGTAAGGCGTTAAACACATTTGCATTACCAAGCAGGAACAAAACCAACGCCCATGCTGTGTGCGGGAACTGGTTTTTCAGATATGCATTATGCTCCGACTTTGAGAGTGCCGTAAAAAGCCCCGCACCACTCGCGCCGGTTATCTTGCGATTAAGCCATGCCAGTTTTGCAAAAGTGCGCTCCCACTTGCCGTCGTATAATATGCTCTCCCATTTTTTATGTTTAAATAACGCGTAAAAAAAACTGCGCGCGGGTTTCGAAAGCTTCAGATCGTGAAATAGATCCTGTCGTTCTTCCGGTGCCGCTGGGTGCGGCGGATAGCCCCAGAAGCCCAGGAACTCTTTGTGGTTCAGCTTGCGTGCTGATTCTATCCTGAGTTCCGTGAGCTGAAGTTGTTGTTTTGAAATATCAACGCAGGTTAACAGCTTGGGGCGTTTTGCCAGCAGAGGAAGTACGCGTCCACCGCTCCCAGCAACCGAAAGCACATGATCAACGTTTTCCGGCAGTATAGCCAGTTCAAGTGACGTATCTTCATTGGCTAAGGTGTAATTAAGGTTTTGAAAATAAATGTCGGTCATCAGGAGGCCCCCTTGGATGATTTCCAGTTCTTAAGCCGCTTTAGCGCAAGCTTCCTGCATGCCACTATGTCTTCGTCTGCAATAACTCCGTTCGGCCCCTGAATGGCGGACAGCGTGGCTCCGTGTTTTATGCCGATTTTGTATATCTCCTTGACCTTTTCCATTGAAAGTTGTTTTGACAGCGAAAATGACTCTAATCGTCCTTCCATCGCCAGCAGGACTGTTTCAGCAAGACACGCGTAAACTGCGGGTTTCGGGAGCCCTATATCGCAATCAAGCTCCACGTTCCCAGGTAAAAGCACCTCTCCGCTTTCGATTACAAGAACGTCCGGTCTTTTTGCGGCAGCGTCGCGGCCTATATCAAGCGGCCGTGAACAATCACATATCACCGCTCCTGGTTTGACCTGTTCAATATCCAGGATCTCCCCGCCCTGGTTTGATGTGGCTGTTACGACAAGATCGGTGTCGCGGAGTTCTGGATTAGGATTGGTAGTGACCCGGACAGTAATATTAGGCGAAAGTTCCAGTACCTCCTGCCTTAGTTCCAGAAGTTTATCGGGCCGTGTGGCCACAAGCACTAGTTCATCGACTACTAACGAGACAAGAAGAGAGGACACCCTCCCTATGCTCCCAGTGGCCCCGATCACCATAGCCTTGGCGCGCATCCGGTTTTGTGAATTTACGACCGGCTTTACCAGGCCTAATTTTTCAACCATCACGCGCGCGGCCCAAAGAGTTGTTGACGCGGAATACGAATTTCCGTTCGTGACGGGGATCGGGGATCTTTTAGCTATGGTGACGCCCGCGTCTCCAACAACTTTGGTGTATGCGCCAAGCCCCAAAATGCCAGCCCCGCGGCGCATGGCTTGTTCCGCAGCTTGGACTATCCTGTTATAGATCAGGTCTTCATCCAGACTGAGAAGCTGCTTCGGTGTAGCGCAATATGCGTAAATATCGCAGATGACCTCTTGGCCTGTTTTTTGGCTTATAGCCCCCTTAAGCGTCCCATAGCGGAATACGGGAAGTAGGCCGGCTTTAGATTCCACCCAGTCTTTCACTGCAGCAGGGGCTTTTTCAAATGCCGACATTCCCCTGCTTTTCCACAATTGTGATTGAACGAGCGGGTGTATAACAAAGGCACATCTCCTAGCGATGCCCGCTGAGGACCTGAGACGGTTCGGATAAACATTTTGTTCCTGCACCCACTTCAGTACATATTCATCAAAGGATAAAGGGCTGTCTTCTGATATTCTTTTCTGATCCAACATCGTCGTAAGAAGTGAAAAATGCCTTGATTGCAGTGAACCTATGGCCGTGTTGTCCGGTATGAACTCTATTATTTGTGTTGTTTTTACTGCGGCTATCCGCCTGCGGGTCTCCGCGCTGAGATAATCCGCAATGACTATCTTTTCTTTCAGGATGGAGAGGTCATCCATCAGGTCCAGAAGGTTTCCGAATGTCACGAAAACGTCGCTTGCGCGTACCCATTTTGCGAACCGCTCCTTGACCCTCGTCTTAAAAATATATGTATCAGGCCCGATCGCGCCAAGCTTAAGCGCATAAGCCGTAAGCCGAAGCAATTTTACATAAGTCTCGATTTGTTTTGTGCCTTTCAGCAGCACAGGCAGCCCCGAAAGCAGAAGCATATCCGCGCTTGCCACTCTGGCGCCGGCATTAGTAATCTTTTCAAGGCACGGGCTGACTGCGGCTGAGTGGAAAAGGACGTTCCTCCCCTGGAACATCTTCGGTTGCTCTTTTAGGATTCTATGAAGCGTCCAATCTGAAAAGAAATCACGGACATCATCAGCCATATAAAAAGGGGTCCGCACCGCGGCCCGTAACAGAAAAAGATATCCAGGGTGCATGAAGCTGGTATTGCCTGCGGCAAGCCTTTTTTGAACGCCGCTCACCGCTATGCCGTCAGCATAACCGTCATATTTTTTTATAAGAGCTTCCGCGGTTACAAAATCCCAACCGATCTTATGTTCGGTGATGTTAAAGCATATGCCGCCAAAATCGACATATTCCTGCGACACCGGCCCTTCGGCCATCATGTGGAGCAGGATTATTTTGCGTTCCCTGGTCAGCACTGGGAGCCCCCTCCATTGATGAATTCATGGAAACCATCTAAAAACGCCTTTTTATAAGTTTTAAACGCAGGGATTGCGTTGTTCTTGAACATACTACGAAAATTTGGGTTTTCTAACGGAAGCGTATCACTGGCGAAAAGAAACGTTTCAGCCGGTATGTGGGTAATCCGTTCTTGAAATCTCAAAAGCAATATCGGGGTTTTTTTAAAATAAGCCGCTTTTGTATGAGGAGAGAAATGCGAGATCATCTCATCGCAGAAATCACCAAGTCTCACGCTTTTTGCGTTGTAAACGCCGAAAATAAGCGGTTTGCCGCTGGCGGGTTTCAGTCTTGATATCGCGGAAGAAAGCACACTGGCCGCGCAGTCAATCGGGACGAGCGGCAGGATCCCTGTTTTGTCCGCTGGAATAGGCAGGTACTGCAGCGCTTTCGGCAATGAAGCCATAGAATCAAGGATCTTTAGAAAAGCATATGGCCCGTCGAGTTTCTCGATTTTTCCGTTATGGCTGGTGCCAACAAGCACGCCAAGCCGGAATATCGCGTACGGCAGTTTTGAGTCAGTGAATGCTTTCTCGGCTATGGCTTTCGTGTGCGCGTATGCCATGCTTTTTGGTGGAAGTTTTGAGAGAGGTTCCTCTGCTGGTATAGTTTCGGTTCCGAATCTGACGGTATATGTTGACGCGTGGAAAATCGGGACCTGGCGTGATTTATTCAAGCAGAGCAAGTATGAGACCAGATTCAGCGCTGGGAGCACGTTTTGCTGGTAATTTTCGTAAAACGAAGACGTGAAGTCATAAAGCCCGGAAAGGTGTACTACTATGTCAGCGTCCGGAGGGAGAATATTGATGCTTGCCGGGTCTGACAGATCCGCTGGGATTATCGTCACTTTTTCATGTGGATGGGATTTTTTTGATCGCGACACTGCATACACATGGCTGACTTCAGTTGAATCTAGGAGGAGGCGAAGAAGGTGTTTCCCGAGAAAGCCAGTGGCTCCGGTCAACAGAATTTTCATGTGCACGCCTTCCTGTATACCTGCAATGCTTTCGGTAGGATCTTAAATTCAAGCTCATTGTGTTCTGCTAGTATTTCCCCGTCACCAAAAACCCGTATTGGCTTGTTGAGCAGTTCATGCACCCAAAGCCTGTCCGTGGAGAATAAAATGAAGTCCTTTGGCATCCGGCCACGCTTTAATTCCAGCAGGGCGCGGATAAGCTGGTAATTCCTGGATCGCGGTATTATCAGGACATTAAATTTTTTGTCATCGTTTTGCGTGGCTGGCGCAAGCTTAAGATCCCCCCCGAGACGGCTCTGGTTGCAGACGAAAAGTGCTGCTGTTTTAAGTTTTTCATCGAAGGTATCTGATTTCACCCTGACGTGATGGAAGTAGTCCCTTTTAAGTAAAATTGTTTTCAACGTGAGTGCGGTATACACATGGTTAT
>CAYHPW010000043.1:0-22160 GCA_964358645.1 uncultured Bacteriovoracaceae bacterium
AACAGATTCTCCTTTAATTACAACGCACTCGCGAAAACGGGTGTCAAAGTCACGACATGAACGAAGGAGGCCAGCGCGCCAAGGCTGGGCAGGAAACCCGCATGGCGGAAATTCCCGCAGATGCCGGAAAAGGACATGGCCTTTTTGAGAACCTGCATGGTGCTCCCAACGGTGAAGTGTTTGCTCGGATTTTGATGGACGTGTCACAGAAATACTACGGTACTGCAATCCTCGCGTTCCTAAAACAATTGACTCAAGACTTTGATTCCACCACGCAACGTGTACGTGAGTTGAAGGCAGAATTTTTATCCGCAGCGAATCTTCCCACAACCGTAAGTGGTCAGGTTCATCGGGTTGCTGGAAGGTTTGCCTTGGTGACCGCAGCCGGGGAGCTTGCCATTGAGTATGGCATTGTCCCTTGGAAAAAAGGTGATGCCGCCGCAATGGTGATGACCTGTTTTAGAGCATGGCTTAGTCAACGCGGCGGCGCAGGTGACCTTGAAGTGGATAAGGCGCTGGAACAGGTTCGCTCCTTCATCCAAGAAAATCCTACTCGATTTGCTATGCTCCGGGACGACGGTAATGAGCCGGTTGAAGATAAGACCATCAAGCGTGCTGGCTTCACGCGCAAGCACAAGGACAGGCGCGAATGGCTCGTTTTCCCGCAAGTGTTCCGGGAAGATGTTTGCGCTGGGCTTTCCGCAAAGGAAGTGGCTCGCGTTCTCAAGGACCGTGGGCACTTGACCCAGGACAGCGAAGGTAAAACGACCAAACCCGAGCGCGTTCCTGGCCTGGGGAAAAAACCCATTCGCATGTATGTCATCAACGATTCCATTATGGGTGAGTCTTCCAATGCGGGAGTTTCAAACGTTACAGGTGTAGCGCCCGATGCAACCCCTTCTAATACAACCTTAGAAGATCCCCGGACGTGAGTCCGGGGGTGTATCGGGCTCCCATGTCTTCCGTTGTGGTAGAAGCAGGGATATGGAATTACGACGACAAGCCCACAGCGTTTACCGGTGCATGTACCATATTGTTTGGATACCGCGATATCGGTATAAAGTCCTGAACGAGGGTGTGGCAGCTTACCTCTTGATCAAGCTGATGGAGGTGAGGAAGTATCACCCCGAGATAGAATTTACAGAGCGAAATGTCCAACCTGACCACGTTCATATCGTCGTAAGCTTTCCGCCCAAGTATAGTATTGCGAGCGTCGTGCAATTGTTGAAGCAAAACACCGGGCGTGAGCTGCGAGCAAAATTCGAGTTTATTCGCAAACGTTATTACGGACGTGGTGGGATGTGGTCGGTTGGCTATTTCGCGAGTACAGTGGGCTTGGATGAGGAGATGATTAAACGGTACGTGAGATATCAGGAAAAGGAAGACTTGGGACAAGCGCAGCTTGCATTGCCCCCTGTTCCCCGAGTGCCACGGACGTAAGTCCGTGGATATCTAATGAGAAAGGCTTTTGCAAAAATACTTCGTCACCGATGTGTAACACCGACAGCGACCCTCGTGTAACGGTTACGCCGCGCACACCCGACCATCCAAAGGATGTAACAGCGGCGGAATCCGGAAACCTCCACAAATCCGCGACGGACAACACAGCGTTACACCGGAACGTCAGTAACCCGAATCAGGATGAGGAGTGTCCGATTTAATGGAGACCGACGACTTGCACTGGACCAGGATGCTGCTATTCGCGGAAAGCACACCCCCGTTGTTCCACTGGATGAACACGAAACTGAACTTCGATGCGGCAAAAGCTTGCGTGCCGCTCAAGTTAGACTTGAGTGGAATAACGGCAATGGCGGCACTACTCGACCAGACAAGCCTTTCAGACATCACGCCAAGCAATTGGGACTGGGCGCGCCTGGCGACGCCGTGTCTCCGCTGGATGGGTTTTACCCACTTGGCGAGCGTAGAGCCCGAACCCCCCACTGCAAACGGGACTGGCACACTCTTGGAGACCACAACCGCTTTCTGGCGTCACCGCACAGGCACTTCCCTTTCCTGCGAACAAGCACGCGAAGCCGCTGCCAATGTCGTTGGTTTCATCAAGACACTTGCCGGATGGGAGAAATAAAACAGACGGCAATGATGAGCCGATTAAATCACCTGGCTGGTTCTAACATCGTCCAAGTCGCCCGTCTGGACGTTCATTGCCGAGTACATGACGATGGTGTAACAAGAGGTAGCCTCGATGAGAAACTCAAAACCCGACAATCATACCAGCGAACCGTCGTCCCAAAAGGCGGTGGTTTACACGCGCGTTTCCTTAAAAGAACAGCGCGACGAAGGCTACTCCGTCGAAGCCCAAGCCAGGCTCCTGCGTGCGTATGCTCAAAATAGAGGCTTCCAGATTGTCAAAGAGTTTGAGGATGTGGAGACCGCGAAGCAAAGTGGTCGCACGCAGTTTGGGAGTATGCTCGAATTTTTCAAACAAGAAGCGGAAGGCAAATCCAAGGAAAGGCGCTGCCAAATCTTACTGGTTGAAAAAACAGACAGGCTCTACCGGAACTTTGAAGACTTCGTGGCACTCGACAGGCTCGACCTTTTCGTCCACCTGGTCAAAGACGGGGATGTCATTTCGCGTAACTCCGACGCAAGCAAAAAGTTGATGCACGCGATTCGCGTCAGCATGTCCAACTGGACTGTCAACAACTTGGGTGAGGAAGCCAGCAAGAGGGGATGCTCGAAAAGGCCAAACAAGGGATGTACCCGACCAAGGCGCCGCTCGGGTACTTGAACACAGACCAGGATGGAAAACGCGTAATTCGATTGGATGAGAAACGTGCCCCCCTCATCCGTAGGATGTTCGAGCTATACGCCACGGGACAATACTCGACGCTTCGACTGGCGAAAAAAATGGATGAGGAGGGTCTTTATTCCAAGAAATGCGCTCCCGTCACCAAAAGCGCGATTCACCACCACTTGGCGACCTTGACCTACACAGGCCAGTTTGAATGGCGGGGGCAGATTTATGATGGAAAATACGAACCCGTCATCAGCCGCGAGCTTTTCGATAGAGTGCAAGCGATGCTCGGTGAAAAAGGCGGCAATCGTCCGCGCCAAAAGAAATACGATTGGGCTTTCCGTGGATTGGTAACCTGCGGTCACTGTGGATGCACTCTGACCGCCGAGGAAAAGCGAAAACCGTCGGGCAAAACGTACATCTACTATCACTGCACTGGGTCCAGGGGTAAATGCCCGGAGAAGTACGTGGAGGAGAAAGAGTTGTCGAGGCAGTTTGGCCTGGTGATTGACGCCATCAAGATGGACCGCGAAGTCGCTGATTGGGTCATCACGGCGTTACGGGAAAACCACAAGGATGAACGCGCCTATCAGGAAGCGCAAATCGCGGGGCTTCAAGTCCAGTACCGTAGGCTGCAAAACCGTCTGCACCAGATGTACGTCGATAAGCTCGACGGCATGCTCCCCGACCCCGTGCTTTACGAGAAACAGGCGGCGACGTGGCGCCAAGAACAAGCCGCGATTCAACAAAAGCTTGATTCCCTGCGCGGCGCGGACCAGGCGTACCTTAACCAATGCGTGCAGCTTCTCGAACTTGTCCAACGGGCGGTAACTCTTTACGAAAAACAAACCGCGAAGGAACAGCGCAAACTTTTGGACTTTGTACTCTCGAACTGCACTTGGAAGGATGGACAACTCACACCCACATACCGACTTCCGTTTAATTTTCTTGTAGTTGCAAACGCAGAAACACAAACGGCCCAACCCGTTTTAGGGGTTGAGCCGTCGAAAAATGAAAAATGGCTGGGGCGCCAGGATTCGAACCTGGGAGTGGCGGAATCAAAATCCGCTAGCTTACCACTTGCCGACGCCCCAATGGATAGTTTTGCTAGCACAGACTCGTTGTGCGGGCAATGCCAGGAAATACTTTTTTAAACATCCTCTTTTTCAGCTTCTTCAGCAGATTTAGAAGGCTGGTTACCACCTTCTTTTTTTATTTCCGCTAAATATGCATCAAGGATTTTCTTTTCCATCGTCGTACGTGTAGCTTGATTTAACGGATGGGCAATATCTTTGAATGTCCCATCTTTTCGCCGCTTGCTTGGCATGGCAACAAACAAACCTGCATTCCCGCCAATTATTTTCAAGTCACGAACAACAAAACAGTTATCCAATATAATGGTAATATAGGCCTTTAATTTTTCCTCATTAACTGTAAAAACCTTAACTTCGGTGATTTCCATGTTGGCCATCTCCTCTCTAGGTGTGAGCAAGGCCCTATAAAATCTATTCTAGAGGAGACTAGTCGGTATTTCAAATCTATAAAACGATCTTAAAGTTTATTACCAAAAAAATTAAATTCTCCATTAAGCGCGTCAACAGTAACCCTGGTTACGGGAGGATATTTTCCTGAGAGAATTTCGATGAGCCAAGAAACTAACTTTTAGTCCTTAAGATCAAGAACTACGACTGAAAAACCTTCCTTCCCCCTAAAATCGCCGCGTCTTACACGTAGAAGGTAGCTTTTTTTAGCTTTAACCACTGAATAAAATCCATCAATGTCCTTTATTGGTTTTCTATCTACTTCCACGATTATATCACCTCTGGATAAACCCGCCTTGTCGGCTGGACTCCCAAATGAAATAGAAGATACCACAACGCCATTAAGCTTTTCCGAAACGCCGAGTTCACGCGCTATTTCTGGCGTTAGCTCTTCAAGCGTCAGTCCTGTTTCAATTCTAGCCGGTTTTTTTTCATTTTTTTCTGGCTTCTTGCTTCCAATCTGTTGCGAATCAGGTCGGCGGCCGGGTTTAATGGTTAAGTTTTGTTCCTTACCAGAACGTAAGATTTTTATAGGAACCGGCTCATCAATAGGCACTGACGTCACGGCTGCAATCAGCTCACTCGACGAATGAATTTGCTTGCCGGCAAACTCTACTACAACGTCATACGTCTGTAATCCCGCCTTATCGGCCGGCTCACCTGGGTACACATGCGTAACGAATGGTGCTTTCACATCTTTTGACACTCCGATTTTGCCCGCAATATCGGGTGAAAGTTCATTAACAAGAATCCCAATATAGCCCCTGCTCACGGTTCCTTTAGTTTTTAATTGTGGAATGATTTTTTTTACTAGGCTGATGGGTATGGCAAACCCAATCCCCTGGGCTCGCTGTTCAATAGCATTATTGATCCCAATAACCTCGCCCTTTAAATTTACCAGCGGCCCTCCAGAATTCCCGGGGTTGATCGGTGCGTCAGTTTGGATATAATTAGCTAGAGGAAAGTCAGGCGCCAACCGGCCTTTGGCAGATATTATTCCGTGCGTGACGGAATGGCCTTGTCCAAATGGGTTTCCGATAGCCATTACATATTCCCCAACCTCAAGAGAATCAGAATCTCCAAGAACGGCTGGAGTCATTTCGCGTTTGGATCGCACTTTAATTAATGCGACATCAAGCTCAGGGTCACGCCCCACCACCTCGCCATCAGTTGGTTTTTCATCATAAGATTCAGTAAAAGAAATTTTTATCTCTTCCGCATCACCAACCACATGATTGTTTGTTAAAATGAGCCCTGAGGAATCAATAATAAACCCGGTACCAAGCGACATTGCACGTGGCACACCCTGGTGTCCTGGCCCACCTTTTGGTGGTGATTTCTCATCCTCACCATTATCGTCTCCTCGACGACCGTGTTGACGAAACATATCTTCAAAAAAACGCCGCCAAAGGTCATCAGGCCCTCCGCTAAAAAATTGGCCTTTCACTGTTGAAAAAGTAGAAATATTCACCACAGATGGGATGAGCTTCTTGGATAGATTGACAAAAATATTCGGCTCTATTAAAGGACTTGCTGTCGCGGCGACAGCAGAGTCATAAATCACCTGGTTTTTTGTACGCAAGGATTCACTTCCCACATACACAACAGAAAGAAAAATCAATACACAAAGAAACAACGCCGTCCGTTTAAGTGCCAGCATACATTATTCCCTTTAACTATTTATTTGCCTTTTTCTGTGCTTCTATAAACTGCATTCGCGTTTCAAATAAAAGCCGCTCGATTAGACTATCCTCATCTGGAGTTCTATTGCCGCGAGTTTTTTCATACATCAACTCAAGAAGATCAATGTTTTGCCGTGCAAGATCAAGCTCAATTTTTTTACCAGCGCCTTCTGCACCCGCGATACCTGATGGATAAACTCCCATCCCCATAAATGCTGCCGAAGAAATAGACAGAAAAAAAGTCGTCAGATCAATTTTAGGTAAATTTTCGTGTATTTGTGCCAATTATTCCTCCAGTTCCGGTCTACTAGCCATCCGTATTGTTAGTGTGAAGCATATTCACAAATAACAAATCGTCAAGGGCCTACGACTCATGTATTTTGAGCAAATACAACAGGTCTCCTTAATAAGGAGAACGGCAAATCAAACGGCCTTTCTACATACCCGGCATGAAATAATTTAAGAGAAGCGACCATTTGATTGATTTTACACTCCGCGATCAATGGGATTGGCGCATTAAAACCAATAGGTCTAACGCAAGAACTCTGTTCATCGCTACCCAAAGAACAAATACCTAATTTATGAATTAATTCAATATAAGGAAGCACTGCCAAAAAAATTATCGCTGAAATCGGCGTTAAACTTTTTTTCTTAATGCCTTTGACGATACGATTTTCTAACACAAAGTTGACCCACGGTGCTGAGAACACACCAAATATCAACTCCAATAAAAAAGCGCATACCGTGCTAATTATAATGCTAGGTTGGTTCAAGCACTTAATGGCCGGACTTATAACAACAGCAAGCTCATCGGCCTCTAAAACCTCTACAAGTTGCCTACTAATGTAAAGTCTTCCTGTGCTAAAAAGTGCACGTGTGACTAATAACTCAGGAAGACAACTATCATGAATAAAGATTCTCCCAATGTACAACTGCCCAATGGGGCCTCCAAGCGGCTTATATTGGCCTATTTTGCTGGCAATAAATCCTTCTGCTAATATTGATACCGTTAGTACAAAAATTACGGCGGCTAAAATCCCGCTCAAAAAACCGATAGTGCCGACTGCCAAAAAACCGATATAACCGAACAAAAAAGAAAACAGCGCCATTAATGCACACAGGCTCAGAATGGCACTTTTTGAAACAAGATACATGCGTTGAATCGTAACTCTGATGTATATATTTTGGAATAAGTTATTAACCAGCTTTTTTCTGATAACGCTGTATGAGCTCTATGGAGTTGTCATGGCTTAATTCTGAAAGAGCTAGCCGCAAATCATCCGGGTTACCAGAACACTTAAACGCCTCTTCCGTAGAAACAAGCCCACTTTTTACAAGTTTATAAAGAGCGTTGTTCATCGTTTGCATTTTATAATAATTATTCGAGTTAGATATCGCCTCAGGAATAGCATCAAGCTCATTTTTTAGGATATAGCTTTCAATTATAGGCGATCGCACCATGACTTCTGCCGCCAACACTCGGCCACTGCCATCTGATCGCATTACCAGCTGTTGAGCAATAACTCCCACCAATGTGGATGCCAATTGAACTCTGACCTGATGCTTCCCCTCCGGTGGAAACACATCTAAAATCCTGCTGATCGTGCTCTTTGCATCATTTGTATGTAGCGTAGCTAAAACCAGATGCCCAGTCTCCGCGGCGGTCAGTGCTGTTTGAATCATATTACGGTCCAAAAGCTCACCGATCATTATGACATCGGGATCTTGCCTTAACCCAGCCAAAAGTCCTTCATAAAGAGATGGTGTATCAACACCAACCTCTCTTTGAGTCACCGAGGCTTTTACATCCCTATGAATAAACTCAATTGGATCCTCTATGGTTAGAATATGAACCTGTTGACTGTCATTAATGTAGTTAATCATGGCCGCTAGGGTTGTCGACTTTCCGCTACCTGTGGCACCTGTGACCAAAATCAATCCGCGCGGGCGCTGACAGAGTTCTTTAATCACCTGAGGAACGCCAAGCTCCATCAATACTGGCACAGCTAACGGGATCATTCTTATAGCGGCAGCAACCGACCCCCTTTGAAAAAACACATTGCAACGAAACCGGCCCATATTTGCCAAACTGAAGGACATGTTGATTTGCCGATAGCGTTCAAAATCAGCAATCTGTTTAGAGGATAATATGCTGTAAACAACAGCCCGTACTTGGACTTCTGTAAATGCCGGGATCTTTAGCGGCACAAGTTTCCCATTGATTCTATATAGAGGCGGCCGCTCTGCTTTTAGGTGCAAGTCAGACGCGCTGTATTTTATAAGGGCGCGGATCAAGTATTTCATATCGACATTGGCAGAAGAAACCCCGCTGTTTGATTTTATGGGTTGTGAGCCTTCTGTTTCTATGTCACCACCATGCTGGTGATTAGTGTTAACATTGTGTCCACTCATTAAATTCTTTATGCGGCGTCAGGAACAGCGCCTCCTCCTTTATCGTTGTGATGTTTAGCATGTGAAGTATTTTTCCAAGCTATCATCATTCTAATTTCAATAGCCTTAGCTAGCATTTCAGAAAGATAAGTTAAAAGCTCCATATCAGCAGCTGTATAGTTGTCTTCACCTATACGGTTTAGCAACTCAAGAACACCGAACAACCTCGCCCTAACGACTATTGGGATGGCAATTACATTTCTCGCCTTAAATCCAACTGCATCCTGAATTGCTTTAAGATAAATTCCACTTTCTCCAACGTTTGACACAAGCATCGGCTGCCGTGACTCAGCAACATGACCCACAACCCCTTGTCCCATAGGCACTCTGAATTGACTGAGACGATCTGATCCCTGCCCAACTGAGGCCCTAAAAAACAATGTATTATTTTTATGATCCAGCTCAAACAAAGTACCCGCCTCGCTTTGGATGACTCGCATCACCGATAAAAGTAATTCACGTGAAAAATCGTTAAATGAATAATCGCGTGTAAGGCTTTTTATTAATGCTTCAAGAACGGTCAGTCTGGCCATGAGAGATGCTAATGAATCTTCCGAAAATAAACCGTCAACACCTCTTGCTGGAAATTCTGGCGCTGGTGGATTTTCTAATTCAGGATGTGGAATAATATAGTTCTTATCATCTGTCATAGACACACCCAGGAAATACAACACCTGAGTTCCTTGTTAATCCATCGGTTACATGAGATAGTTTCTTTATTATTGGGTGATAAACCTTGGCGCTATTTTGTGATGCGAATCATATTACTCACCTTTCTTTGTAGTGTTATTGTCTTTTGTGGCCAGATCACTCTAGGCCCGCCAGTCGCATTTAATGACCCAGAACCGCAAGGAACAATCATAGCTCAAGGTAGTTTTGTGGGCCTCAATGGCCGCACAGTATCAGGCACATCTACCATTTATTTAACTGATATAGATGTTTATACAATCAGGCTTGCTGGTTTTTCCATACCTGCAGAAAGCGGCATACAGATGATTGCTGTTGTAAATGACTCATCGCTTACGCCGGTGACGTTATCAACGAGTGGTGGTAATAAGAATTATTCTATTACACTATCTGGTTCGGTCACTTGGAAACAAATAAGAATTCACTCTGCCCCAAATAATCTGGATTACGGGCAGGCTTTATTAACAAAGGCACCTTAAAAATATCTTTTTATTGGCCCGTCAAGGAAGTGACATCTCATTTCGGTACTCTATTAGCTCTTTAATATTCCGAACATCCTTAATCATCCACTTTCCTTGTTCCATTGTCATATTACATAACTTTTTCGCTGTAACTATCGCATCATGGCCTTTACCTTGGTCAAAATATGACAACTCGTATGTTATGCTTACTTCATTTGTCGATGCGGGTTTCACTTCACTCCAAATCAGTTTAACGAATTGGCGTTTTGAATCCATGAACGCCTGCCTGAACTGCTCATCACTCCAAGCTAACAACCGTCTTTTGGCATCACCGGTAAGATATTCTAAAAGTTGATTCCTGTCTGATGCGCTCCGGATAGCAAAACTTTTCGATATGTATTCGTTCAATCTATGCTTTGGACCATCAACTAAAGCGCCTGGCTTATTATTGCATGCCGCTAAAAAACAAATATTAATAATTAAAAAAATAATCCTATTAATCAACATAGCCCCCACCTCGTAGCACTTCTAAAAAATCCATGACTTCTTTTTTCTTGTCAGGTGACATCTCTTTGAACCGCAAACCCACTCCGGAACTATTATCTAATATTGTTATCACTTCAGCATTACAATTAACTTGTCGGTCCATAAAATAAAATATTAGACCAACCTCCCGCTTGGATGCCTGGTTGTTTCCGATAAACGAATTGATGATATCAGATGGAATACAAGAATGATGTTTGAATATAAATGCCCCATGATCATCAAATCTGGCGACCTTGCATACCTGCTTTAATAACCCAAGTCTAAATTCACAGGTAAGATACGGTATCCCGCTTGGGGCTCCCTGATACCACGCCATCCGCGGATCTATAAACGAGCTCCCGATTTCACGACGAAGCAGGATCCAAATGATTAATAGCGCAATAAATAAAAAAATTGAGAATAGCCCAAGAGAGTAACTTTTGACAGTTATGGCATGAAATACAGTAGCAACCAGCCATGCGCTCCCTAGGAAAAAAGAGAAAGAAACCACCATCTTTTTTGCTTTTAAAGTGAGAAAAGCAAGCATCACACAAATTAAAAATACAATGAATCCTGATATTGATATATTTGCTAACATCGGGTTTAACATGGCGGTTTTTTCTGAAATAACTACTTCGACAATACGAAGAGGAATGCACAAGAAAAAACATCCCGCGACAAACCGCAGATTCGGTGGTGTCGAGATTACTTTCATTTATTATTACGTTCTCATGCTCACCAAGCCCTTGTCAACGAAGGCTACAAAGTCGTATCCTGTGAATAATGCCATACTACATAAACAGTTTTTGCAATAAATGTGGGGCCTGTATTCTTGAGTGTCCTACCGGATCTATTATAGAGGGGAAACAACAATACTATATTGATGCCGATACCTGCGCAGACCATGCTTTATGTACTAATGTGTGTTCTGTAAATGCAATTTCAAAAATAGCAGAAAAACAAGATCAGGGCGGCACAAAAAATCCCCAGAAAGAAGACGAAGAAGAGGAATAATATTGAAGCCAACCATCCGGATATTAGGCCTCATGAGCGGCACATCTTGTGATGGTCTTGATGCTTCTTGCCTAGTCTTCTCTCAACAAGAATGGCATGTACTATGGTCCCACTCCATACATTATCCAAAACATCTCCGCCAGACCGTCGTAAAAATTCAACAGCCAAAATATAGAATTCAATTATCAGAACTGCTTGAACTGAACCGGGACCTCGGCCTGTGGTATGGTTCTGCAATCAATCGGATGCTAAGCATAAAACGCCCCTCTCCCGAAGTAATCGCAAACCATGGTCAAACGATAGCTCATTTCCCCGATAGTGGCATTACAATGCAAATCGGTAGCCCAGCCATAATTTCGGCAACAACAGGTTTAACAGTTTTGTCAAATTTCAGAGATGGAGATATGTCCGCCGGAGGACAAGGCGCCCCACTAGTACCTCAGTTTCATAAACTGATAGCTGATAAATATCTAGCCACTAGTAAATACAATGGCATTGCTTTTCATAACATCGGAGGGATTAGCAACATCACATATATCGGCCCTGACAAAAATATCCTGGCATTCGATACCGGGCCTGGAAACATCTGGATAGATGCAGCCTCTTATATGGCCTCAAACGGTAAAAAACAAATGGACGCTGACGGCAAAATGTCAAAACTCGGCCATATTGACACAAATGCTGTAAGGAAAATACTAACACACAAATTTTTTTCAAAAAAAATCCCAAAATCAACCGGCAGAGATGATTTCCCATTTGAATTATTGATTTCAAAAACGAAAGAAAGAGGCCACTCACTTGTTGCCACGGCAACTGCCGTGACCGTGCAATCAATAGCCGTCGCATATGAACGCTATCTTTTTGAAAAGAATCTCCCCGTGGAAATAATAGTCTTATGCGGTGGGGGTTCAAAAAACACAACCTTAGTAAATTGGTTGCAGGAGAGGATTCGCGGTCCAAAAATAGTGCTTGCCCGGGATATTGGGCTTGATGAGCAATTTATTGAATCACAAGCCTTCGCTGTATTAGGTTTTTTATCTTTAATCGGACATCCCCTGGGAGGGAGCTGGACAGGTGCCAGAACATTTGGTCCGCCTGCTTATATTACGCCTGGGAAAAACTGGGCAGAGGTTGTTAAAAAGTTAAAGATTTTTACTGACCTTTCAGAAACATACCACGAAAAGATATGGTATCAATGAGCGGCTCATATGGCCCGGCCCCGTACAAGACCGCATTAGGGCCGAATTGTTTCGGCGGCAAAGCCAGCTCATCATCATGCCCGCTCCAATAACAAGGGCCACGCCAATGCGCGATGTCCACTTCTCCATAAGTACTGTTTTTGGGAGTATTGTTTTTAGAAACCCAAATTTTTTCACTCACCTTCCTGTTTACACTTGATATCCTATCACTCCATCGTATCGGAACAGAGTTGGTCTCAAGTTTTTCAATCAATTCCAGGTGAGTGGTTAACCAAGTCGAGGGCGAACCAATATCGAACCAAAGACTGTTAGACAAAAAACATCCAACCTTTCTTGCTTCAATGGCCGGAGCTAAAACCGCAGATACAAATTCCAAGGGGCCTTCCGTCAAAGATGAAACCGCTTGAGGCTCAATAACAGCTATACCAGCAAAAAACGGCTTCCCTGCCTCTAATCTCCCGAGACCCGTTACCAACTCCATTTTTGTATCAACCATAATCTCACGATACTTTCCGCTGTTGCATACCCCCTCCAGCACGGCCAATGTCACAATAACTCCATATCGATTTCTAAGTTGCAGATGTTTTTCAAAAAGAGCCGAAAGGTCGATGTTACAAATAGTGTCAGCATTCAGCAAAAAAAAGGGTCCACATCCTAGTTTAGGTAAAGCCCGTTTAATTCCGCCTGCGCTGCCCATGATGGCGCCAGACTCATCACTGATATCCAAGGCCATGTGTTTCATATCAAGTGCTAATAATTTTTTCCTCGCCAATTCAGGATGATGGTGAATATTAGCCACTATAGCCCTAACCCCCGCTTCCGCTAGCGCATCTATCGCAAACTGTGCAACGCTGATTCCCATTACAGGTAGTAATGCTTTTGGTTCATAGTCAGTAAATGGTTTTAAACGTGTACCAAGCCCCGCTGCCATCAACATAGCGTGTGTAACTATGGTATTGTTTTTATCAGAAGTAGTAATAATGGAACAGACCCTCTCTTAGCGCAGAATACTTAGGATATTTTAAAAGCGTTCTGCGGATATTTTCAAAAGTATTTCCGATATATTTAAGATAGGTAGTGTCTCCGCGATGATTAAGGAATGACGCAAAACTACCGATAGCCTTAAAATTTCTCTGAATGGCCATCATGTCGAACGAATAAATAAATACATCTTTTTTTACGTGATTACCGGTCATTGCCTCCCATCTTGCTAGATAATAATCAATAAGGCGTGTGACCTGACACTCTTCGAGTTGATAATAACTATCGCGCAGAAGAGATGCTAGATCATAAACAGCAGGCCCCATTCTTGCGTCCTGAAAATCTATCAATACGAATTTCTCATTGGAAGAAAACACTGTTCCTGCTCCGCCTTTATCACTAACCTGAGTAATCATTATATTTCTACTATGAAAATCCCTATGTGTTAAAACCACCGGCAGTTTTTCAAGAAAAGTGGAAATCTCGCTAAACCCATCGCGCATTATGTTTAAATCAGGCTCGTTAATCGTCCTTTTTAAATATCGTTTATAAAAATGCTCTATCGTGAACCCCACCTCCCACATTAATTTTTCAAAATCAAACCTCAGATCAAACGCCTCTATGCGAGGCGTATTCTCATAAGTAGATGCTTTAACCTGTAAATGTACCAATTGATCGATTGCTTGCTCATAGAGAGTTCTCTCTATGTCTGAATCACTTGCCTCCTGCAACCGTCTAAGCATGGTCACATCGCCAAGATCCTCTAAAAGAATAAAACCTCTCTTAGCATCAACCTCGTAAACATCTGGCACACACACCCCATGTGTGTATAAATGCCTCTGCACAGCAAGAAATGGCAAAGCTATGCCTTGTTTTGAAAACGGTTCAGTCCGCATCGCAACATAATTTTTCTCTCTTGTTTTAATGCGGTAATACCTTCTTGTGCTCGCATCTCCTGGAAGTCGCGTCACGGAAATAATAGCTTTTGATTTCTTAAGCCATGAAGAAATCCCTCTATCTCCATGTGCCAGCCTATCCATCATGCCTCTGACCTCCCTGATAAATGGTATCACAAGCCCTTTATCCTTTTATGAATTGCTAAAAAAGTGCTTGACCTGATTATAGGGTTACGCAGAGGAGCATGCTGGGCTATAGCTTTTCTTGCTGCTGCCATCAGCTGATCAATACTGCTCTCCGTTAAAAATGAACGATTTAAATTATCCTTATGCATATTTAAAAAAGAAATCATTCCGCGCGGGTCAAAACCGGTCTTATAAAGAATTTCTATGGCCTGTTCTATAGCCTTAATATGTTCATCATCCGTAAACTCAAGAATTCCATCTTTACCAAACAAAACAGCGCGTCCTTGCATAGCCTCAAATATATTATCAATTGAATTCATGGCGTCATTTCCCAAAAGATGTCCCAGCTCAAACGCAATAGTGGCCGCTATTTCATTTTCAAAGTCTATCTTTTTTAATAACTCAGTAGATAGATATATCCTATTCCCTGGCAGGCTGAAATTTCGCCACCTTAAATCGTCGTTTCCCCCATTTCCATTAATAAGATATATGCTGACAGTATAAATTCGCAAATCAGGCAGACTCTCCATCAAAGTTTCTGTCAAACGCGAAAGATATAACAATACTTCAGAATCATTTTTCAGTGAAAGCCGAGTCTCGACCTGCCTCGCCAGCTTGAATCCGATAATTTTTTCAAACTTATCTTCAAAACCATTCCGGATTATTAGCTCCTGCTTGGACTGTGGACTTATTGTCGTACATCCTTTCAAAAAAATTGAGATATTGAAAAGGATTATTGACCAGAATAGTATTAAGAATCTTCGATATGGCATTAATAAGAAATAATGCCAATTTTCTAAAATAAACCAATTACATTTTTCCTAATTGCGTTTCTTAGTAACCAATGGATAGAGTTCAAGTGCTTATGCCAAACCAGCGTAGTGCTATTGGCAAGTAAAAGGAGATAAAAACAATATGGATAATACAAATAGGATTTTTAAATCACCGAGTTCTATACTGGCCTTTTCGCTTATCGCTTTTTGGCCGGGATTTTCCAATGCGCAAGAAGCCTCATATTTTGATTACAACGTAATTAATACACAACTGAGCGCCATGGTAACACCGATGGACTCACTCGACATAATCAATTGGAAAGTCGGCGATACTGCCGAATACAATGTGGCTGTCGGCACCTTCGGCGTTTATGGAACCCTAAAGAAGTTCGTCAGCAAAGACGAGGGGGCCGCTCTTTGGATTAGACAGGATCTGAACTTATCAATTCAAAAGCAACAAGTTGATATGTTGATAAACAAGGCTGATGGAAAAGTCTTAAAGCTTATCGTAAACGGCAAGGAACAAGCGGTGCCAGATGATAAGATTGAGATCATTTCACAAGATTATGCAGAAGTGACCGTTCCAGCCGGCACTTTTAAAACAGTTCATGTAATCGCAAAGACAAAACAGATACCCACTCTTGAAGTATGGCTCAACCCTCGTGAGGTGGTGCTAGAAGGAACAATAAAACAAATCGCAACTACAACCTTCAATATTGATATTAAAATGGAGCTTACAAGCTTTAAGCGTGGTCAGTAGTTTTTAAAACAAATGCGTGCCATATTAACAGTGGCACGCATTTATTAGTTTTGCACGCTCGCTGCGGCGCCGGGATTTCGTTCACTATCCTCTCCGGCCTGTCCTGCATCCGCCAGTGGCGCAGGAGCATTGTCTTTTATGTAGTACAGATAAAATCCTGCAAATATCTTGTTTGGATCACGAATAAGTTGTTTGTTGTTTTCCCAAAGCGCTTTCCATCTCGACGGGGTGCCATAAATAGTATTGGATATTGACCCTAATGTGTCCCCTCTCTGAATCAGATATTTTTCACCGTTCCTCTCAAGCGTGACGGCAACTACTGATTTTTCAAGACTGAGAATTAACCCAGCGTCAAGCAGGTTTGGGTCTTTTATTTTATCTTTATTCACTTCATAAATAGCTTTCCACTTATAAAGATCTCCGTACGTTTCAAATGCGATTTTCATAAGTGTATCGCCAACCCTAACCGAGTACTCTGCTGTTTCCACTGCTTCAGGTGTTTGAGGTGGGGCGGCTTGTGCTTCCTGGTTAACTGGAGCTGGTTCTGCTGGAGTGGCTTGAGGGGGTTGTTCACTTGGTGCTGGTTCGTTGTTAGCCTGCTCAGTACTGTTAGAGTTTTTGGCAGGAGGAGGTGGTGTGGCGTCAGCCTGTTCGGTCGGTGGCGGTGGTTCTGTGTCGTCTCCCTCTGGAATCACATCAGTTCCTGCATCTGCCTCAGTTGCGACTTCTTCACCTGTAATTTCATCTATTTTTGTTTGGGAAGATGAACAGCTCCAAAGTGAGATCCCCCATGTAGTAGCTAACAATAAAATAAATAGACGCTGCATCATCGTATCCTCCGATAAAACACGTTATTGAGGCTTTATGGCCTATATACTCTTCGGAGCGAAGCTTAATAACTTAAGTTTTATGAGTCTGGGTTAAAATTTATCAGGAAAAAATCAGAAATATTAATGTGTTACTGTCTGATGCGTAAAATCAAAATGTAAATCATACGCTGGCTGCTGTTTAGGTTTGTTTTCCAAAAACAAGTCGCGTTGATCAAGGGTCTCTAATATCTTAACCGCTACACTTTCAAAATCTTCCACCTTCCCAACGAAATCAATATCATCACTTTCAACTATTAACTTTTTACCATCGGAATATCGCTCCATCCAGTCATCATAGTAACGGTTAAGATTGGCTAGATAAGACTCAGGAATATTTTTCTCATAATCACGGCCACGTAAAACTATTTGCGTTTGTAAACGGGGAAGAGACTTTCGCAGATATACTATCAAGTCCGGTGGAGAAAGAAACTGACACATAGCCTGATATAGATCTAAGTAATTTAGATAATCTCGTTCTTCCATTTTCCCTTGTTCATAAAGATTACGGGCAAATATATTTGCATCTTCGTATATGCTTCTGTCTTGAACCGCGCTATCGGTGCCTTGCGTTACTTTTTGGTGGGCCTTAAAGCGATTATTTAAAAAATAAATTTGCAGTGGAAATGACCAACGGGCCATGTCTTTATAAAAATCCACCAGGTAAGGATTGTTGCTTACAGCTTCCAGATGGGCTTTCCAACCAAAGCGATTCGACAACATTTCAGCCAACGTGGTCTTGCCGGTACCTATATTACCAGCGACCGCGATAAATATTTTGGTATTTGCCAACTGTGTCCCCCTAGATACTTCACTCATAGGGTGATCGTGTTCAGCAAGTCAAGACTTTCAGTCTATTTTTTTCTCGATTCATTAGTGCAATAGGAATAAGCTCGCACCAAGACAGGAGGCGACATTTATGTCTCAGATCCCAGAAACAGCCAATAAAGGGCTAGAAAATATAATTGCATGTACTAGTGAGATCAGTACGATTTACGACGTGACGCTTTTGTACCGTGGTTATACAATTGAAGACCTCGCTGCAAGTTGCGGATTCGAAGAAATCGTTTATCTATTGTGGAATGGAACCTTGCCAAACAAAAAAGAGCTAGAGGGTTTTAAACACGCCCTAAGCGAGGGTTTAGCTCTTCCATCAGCTATGATGCCTATCATCGAATCTGTAGCGAAGACTGCTTCGCATCCTATGGCGAAGCTTCGCACAATCATATCTTATTATGGCTTGCTCGACAGCAACGCTGAAGACATCACACCTGCCGGAGTGAGATCAAAGGCTACTCGCTTGACCGCAGCCTTAGGTCCTATGGTTGCAGCTTTATCCAGGTTTGAACAGGGGCAAAGGCCCTTGGCAGCAAATCCGAATAAAACATTAGCTTGGAACTTCCTCAACATGATCCGCGGTAAAGAGC
This sequence comes from uncultured Bacteriovoracaceae bacterium, assembly GCA_964358645.1. GTDB lineage: Bacteria > Bdellovibrionota > UBA1018 > UBA1018 > UBA1018 > JBBTDV01. The sequence goes on from CAYHPW010000043.1 coordinate 18,205, forward strand.
CGACAGCGGAAGAAGAAAAACTTTTCGACACCGCTTTGGTTCTTCACGCAGACCATGAGCTTAATGCTTCTACCTTCACTGCACGTGTTGTAGCATCAACGACAAGTGATTATTACAGCGATATCACAGCAGCGATTGGTTCATTGAAGGGTCCGCTTCACGGCGGTGCAAATGAACAGGTCATGTTGATGCTGAAGGAAATCGGCTCATATAAAAACGTTGACGCATTTATTGACGATGCCGTCAACGCAAAGAAAAAAGTCATGGGTATAGGCCATAGAGTCTATAAAAACGGTGACCCACGGGCCAGGATCCTTAAGGAATTGTCACTACAAACGTGTAAGAAGGCAGGCCTAGAAGACTACCATCGCATGCTTGTACACATACAAGAACAGATGGAAGCCAAGAAAGGACTGATGCCGAATGTGGATTTCTACAGCGGCTTAGTCTACACCGCGCTTGGTCTCCGTCCCAGAGACTTCACCCCGATTTTTGCCGTAAGTCGAATTTCGGGTTGGACAGCTCAAGTGCTGGAGCAATACGCAAATAACAGAATTTATCGGCCACGTGCCTTTTATACCGGTCAAACCGGAAAAAAGATCACACAGCTGACAAACCGTTAACTTTGCGGAAAAGCGGTTTCCGGCCGCTGTAACTTATTCTCAACTTGCTCCATCAGTTTACTGATTTCGGTTTTGAGATCAGTAACTGATTGGGGCAGGTTGAGTGACAGCTTGTTATTCTCTATGATCTTTGGTTGATGCTGTTGTGAATATTTTTCAAGTCTGCTCAAAGCAAGTTGTAACGTTTTACGAGCCATCCATAGTTCCTGACTATCTTTAATATTATTCCTAGACCTGAGACGCGCCAGTCCTATTAGGCTTAATAGATGAAATGGTTTTTTCTTAACATCTTCTTCTAGAATTTGTATCGCCGCCGCTTTTTGTCCTAATGAAAGAAATACATCAGCCAACCAAAGAGCGGCTGTTTCAGATTCTTCTAGTTCTGAGCGGGCTGATTTCAACTCTGCCAACCCGTCATTCAACTCGCCCCTTTGGTGCATCGCCCTTCCGAGCCAAAGTTTGATTTCCGGCTCAAATGGATTTAATCTTTTTGCTAGCTTAAGCCTTTCTGCGGCGCTGTCATAATCGCCATCTAAAATTTGGCTTTGTCCGATGCGTGTCAATATTTCAACGTTATCGGGTTCGTGCACCAATGCGCGTTCAAAACTGGAAATAGCATTTCGATACTGTCTTGCTACAAGAAAATTTAGCCCATCTTGGTAAGTCTGAAATGTTTCACTTGTCAAAAAAAGCTTAGAAAGTACCCTAATTCTTCGAACAACCACTTTTTTGCTATTACCGCGCTCAAAACCATTTGCTTGATGTAAAACAGCCAAAGATTCCTCTCTCCTGCCTGACAAGACCAGTGACCGCGCCAGTCCCATAGTCGCATCGATTGAGCCGGGGGCTTCCTTAAGTATTGAGCGAAAGACTATGGCTGCCTCCCCCCATTTCCTTTTCTCCATCAAGGCTTTTGCTTCCGTGTGGTATGCGCTGATAATGCTGTCCTTTTCTAAATCTTGAGTTTTTACTATATTCTTCTGTTGGTTTGCTCCAAATGCGGCATTATCAGTAAAAGTAATCAATAATTTAATGGCTACTAAAAAAATCATGCTTTTCAATATATGTAATTTATGGGCAGAGTGCGGCTCGACACAATCTTTCTTGCGCGATAAACTAATCCTGTAAGAACATGAACTTTTTTGGAAAGCCATTGCGGCTTAATATTAAATACAATGATTCATTCTTTGTCAAACCAAGTCCCCTGGTATTTATCCTTATACCAACGTTCTTGATGGCCGCTGTTGATACTAATATGGAGACCCCTGAGGCTTTCGAAGCAACTAGCATCAGGACTTTTGATGTAACCGTTAAGCGAGTCAGCCAGTCTAAAAATGTATATCTATTTAACAATGACGGAACTGGCGAACTCCCGACTGAAGGTAAGATAATTTTATTAAAAAAAGATTCTAAACCAGAAATGGGTCTTCGGGTTATTAAAACCTATCCAGAACATAAAAAATTCGCCGCCAGACGGCTAAATAAATATGGCAGCAAGCACATTCTAATCAATGGCGACTCTTATAATGCAATAATATTTTCTCCTTCTTCTTCTGTCACTGAACCGCTTACAACAACAGCCCTATCGTCCGCGACAACTAACCAAAACGAACCAGACACCACTCTTGAACAGCAACCACCTGTTCCGCCCACCGCCCAGCTTTCTGATTTAAATGAAAATACTCCACCACCATCAGGCGACGTTGTTAAAAGCCCTCTACCAGAAACCCAACCGGACGAAGACTCACCACCCATTAAAGAGGTGTCCAACACCGAATCCGATGATGACGCCGTTGCCGAACATAGCACTGATTTAGCTATCGAGGAGTTGCAGCACCTGGAAACAAACTCACAATGGTTGACCGGCTTTTTTGGCTACTTTTGGAACCAAAAACCTTCGGGGGCGGAAGATGACTCTTTGGCGTCAGTCTATCTATCTGGTATAGGCATTAGACACACACTATCCTTAGGTAAACTGCTGATCTTTCGACAACCAGCACTTCAAGACGGATTGCTTCTTGAAAATAGCTTTTCGTTTTATAAGCTGTCCAATTTTGTGGTCGCCGATGATGCTTATACAATAGCACCAGTAAGCGCGACATTACGGTATAATATGTGTGTTGGCGAAGCATTCTCTATGTTTTTATATGGAGGATTAGTAAAAAATTTTATTTTAGCTTCCGAAAATTCACTGGTAAACGCCACCGATGCCTTAGGCCAAATTCTACCTGCCGCTGGGCTGGGTATTGCTTTCCGTATAGGTCCAAGTTGGGATATGCGTATTGATATGGGTGTGGATATAGCGAGCTTAGGCCTTATGATTGGGTTTTAAATTTATTATGATACGTGCAATTCTGTTTATAATTATATTCTGCGTCTTTGTTTGCTGCGGTGTAAAAGGTCCACCACTTCCACCTGTGCCGTCAACACCAGAAAAATCTGATTTTGCTGAAGATGCTGAAAAAAATAGAAAGATTCCTTTATCAACCGTTCCGTCTCCAAATCCTCGTATTTCTGATGAGTAAGTAAATAAGTGAAAAATATATTCTGTCCCGTACATTTTACAAAAAATATTTTGGCAGTTGAAAACGTTGATTTGGAACAGTTAATAGAGACAGCAAAAACACCTGCCTATGTATATTCAAAAGCTGCAATGGTTTCGCAATTTAGATCTCTTAAGAATGCATTGTCGGATATCAATCCTCTTATCTGCTTTGCTGTAAAGGCAAATTCCAACCTTTCCATCCTTCGGTTGTTTGTCGCTGAAGGTTCCGGTTTCGACGTTGTTTCAGCAGGTGAGCTACATCGAGCCGTCAAAGCCGGGGGCGATGTCGGTAAAATAGTGTTTTCAGGCATAGGCAAAACCGCCACAGAACTTGAAATGGCTCTGTTGGCAAGCGAAACCGGTATTCTTAGCTTCAATATAGAATCACGTTCTGAAATTGAACTATTGAACAAAATAGCAATAAAACATAATAAAAAAGCCCGTGCATCACTCAGGTTCAACCCAAACATAGATGCACTAACACACCCATATATTTCCACCGGTTTAAAGCGCAATAAATTCGGCCTGACAAAAAGTGAGATTTTAGAAATTGCTGGCAAATCTGACACACTTAAAGGCATTACAATTGACGGGATCAGTATCCATATAGGCAGCCAAATCCTATCACTGAAACCCCTTGATACAGCATTTTCTAAATTAAAAAATCTTTCAAATGAACTCGCTGGAATTTTAAAACATCCACTGTCTCTAATCAGTCTTGGAGGCGGCCTAGGCATACGATATAAAGCTGAATCCCCACCTACAATAGATCAATACTGCTCACTGAT
>CAYHPW010000044.1:0-22052 GCA_964358645.1 uncultured Bacteriovoracaceae bacterium
AGATTTCAGGCTTTTCTTGTTTTTATGCTAAGCACCGAACCGGACAGCAGTGAAACAGTATTATCAATATCGCGAGTTGTTTGCAGATACTTGCTAGTTTTGATTATCTTGAAGTTCTTGAAAAGAAGGCTGTTCGTTTGGAAGAACGTTGCTGATGGAGGCATTTTATTGGTGACGTCCCAGTTTCAAGTTTGGATGATTGGAATAATCTGGATACACATCTTCGACAACAACCACACCCCAAGCTTTCCGCACCTGTCTTTAATCGAAGGGTTGGCCATGTAGTCGCTTACGAGCACCGCCTGTTCAGAAATGCCAAGCATTTCTATAAGGTCTAAGCCAGTCTGCTCCTCACTGCCGAATTGGTAATCACACAGGTAAAGATTCATGCCGTCATCTGCTGACAAAGTTTTGAGGTACCAGTCCTTGGCCTTTCTTAAGCTGTCAAAGTACACTAATGCGATTGCCGGGTTCTTAGCCACTAATGGCTCAAATCGTCGCTTCCATATGCTATATGTGGAATTGTCACCATCAATAACTCATCTGAACCAACCATGGTCTCACTCTATTTTTGAGTGACTCTGATGTCCCGATTGACAACAACTCTCAGGAGAGTTTTTTGCACAATCATGTTGTTGAGAGAAAGACGTGGCATACTCCAAACAAGGAGCGCTGACGGCAGCCATTTTGTTTTCCATGGTGGAAACCTGCAAACTCAATCAAGTCAATCCACGAGAGTACTTCAAGCAACTAGTGGTGGACCTTCATGCTGGATATGAAGCTTATACACCTCACCAACATAAGATCCAAAATACAGCGAGCTAGCTAGCCCCTGTAGGGCTGATTGAGCTCCGCGAGGAAGGTCCTAAAAAAAAAAACGATTATACCTGCTGCTGAATTTACCGACCCTGATATGGGCACGGGGTGGGCATGTGCCAGTGGGGTGCTAAGAAAATGGGAGAGAGCGGCTACAATGCCTCGGCAATTTTAAAGCATTATTATCCTGACGCGATCCTTCGCAAAATGTGGTAGCTATTTAGCGTGCGATCGATTTATTCAACCGATTCCTATTATTACGAGCTTCCCGAAAGGCTTGTGGCGCAGCAACCAGCCAGTCCGCGTGATTCTTCGCGTCTGTTGGTACTCGATAGGACGAAAGGAAGCTGGGAGCATAAGTCCTTCAGCGATTTGCCCTCATTGTTAAATGAAGGCGATCTCATCGTTGCCAACAATACAAAAGTCATTAGAGCGCGGCTCACTGGGCGTCGTATAGGACATGAAGGTGAGCGGGAAGTTCAGGGCGGCAAAGTGGAGTTTGTCCTCCTCGAAGAGGAATCCCCGCTTGTGTGGGAAGGGCTTATGCACGCAAGCGCAAAACACAAGCCGGGTTTACGTTTTGAAGTTCAATCCTCCGCCGGCCAATCATTAATAGGCACTATTGTGCGTGGTCCCGATGCGCAAGGAATCATGGCTGTAGAGTTCAACAAGGATCCTATTGAATGTGGTGCCGGCGAGGTGCCGCTGCCTCCTTATATCAGGCGGCCAGCACTTCCGAATGACGAACTCAACTACCAGACCATATATGCCAAGGAACTTGGCTCCGCTGCGGCTCCAACGGCCGGGCTTCATTTTACAGAAAAAATAAAAACAAAGCTTGTTGAAAAAAAAGTAGGGTGGGCCGAGCTTACCTTGCATATCGGGATTGGTACATTCAGGCCGGTTAAAACAAGTGATATCAGAGAACATCGCATTCACGAGGAGAGATTTAGCATTACACGTGACACTGCTGAAACTGTGACCAGAATCAAGAGAGGTGGCCGCAGAATCATCGCGGTAGGTACTACCACTGTGCGGGCACTAGAAAGCACCGTCGATGGCGCCGCTGGTACATCGATTGAATCTGAAATGCGTAGAACTTCGTTATTTATCATGCCTGGTGAGTTTAAGTTCCAGGTCGTTGACGGGCTTCTTACAAATTTTCATCTACCTTGCTCCACTCTGCTTGTTCTTGTATGCGCATTTGCCGGCCGTGATCTTGTGATGGCAGCCTATGAAGACGCGATCCGTAATAATTATCGCTTCCATAGTTATGGCGACGCTATGCTTATTGTTTGAATATGCTCAAGTCAAGACGAGTTCAAATTAGCCTTGTTTTGTGTTTAACGATTGTGTTCATTGTTTTGTTGGCTCGCATGGATCAGCACGAAAAATCAATGCAGCCAAAATATGCTGAACATGTTGTTGCCAATAGTACAAATAAGCTAAACGAAATTAAATCTCCTGCTATAATTCAGTCCGGAAATAAACCGACGCACACACCTATACATGGCATGAGTAGTGAAAAATTTATTTCAGAACTTTCTGAGTTAACTGATCTTTCTAAGGCAGAAGCAAGAAAATGTCGGCAGCAGCAGATGGAAATTAATACGCAAATTAAAAAACTACTTGAAAGTGTTGAGCCAGATTTGGCTATGCTTGAAACAAGTTTTTCACGTTTATTGTCCGTTCCTACGCTGCCTGAATCAACATCAAGAGCTTATAAATTGCTACTAAGCGGTATCCCAACAGGAGGGGATATAAGGGCCATCCCCACCCTGATGAAAAAGTTGGATCACTGTGATGTATTAAGTAAGTACGAAAGTATGGAAGCATTGATCAAAGCATATGACAAACGGAATTGGGATGATTCACTGAAGGACCTTGTATTAAAGATAGGAACTTCGTATTTAACAAATGAAAGCAATAGCCCAACTACGCTATTGAATCATGTACTTCAATTGCAATTTTTTGATATTTTATCTGATCGCAATTTAATTGTGGATGATCTTAAAAAAGAAATTAAAACTTTGATGGACGAAACGGAAAAGACAAGGCGTTTTATTTCTGATAAGGCTACCCATTGCAAGAGTGAACTACAGTGTGAAACGGCTTATCTCAATGATTTAAAGGAGACCGAGCGTCTTCGTGTGGCCTATCGCGGATTATTGCAGCTTTTAAAGTAATTTTTTGGAAGGAGCGTATACAATGCACAAAATAAAGGTACACTATGCTGGCTCAAGGGGATGGCTGATTTTCTGGGCTTTTATTTTTTTCCCGGTGGCACTGGTATTGTTGATAACTAAGGCTGAATTTGAATTAGATACTAAGGTTTATATTACCCAGTATGGTGGATCGGTAGGATGGCTATGTTTTTGGACAATCATTATGTTTCCAATAGCACTGCTGCTTATGGCGCTTAATGGTGTGTCTATTATTATAAAAAGCAGTTTACCGCATGCTTAAGAGAGTGATTGAAGTAAGTCCGTTTCAGGCGAATTGCTGGATTGTAGCGTGTGAGAATACGGCTGAGGCAGTGGTGATTGATCCTGGTGATGAGGTCGGGCACATTTTTGCCGAGCTGGAAGATATTGAAAAATCACTCAGTAAGAAGCTACACGTTAAGTACATCCTGCTCACGCATGCACATGTGGATCATGTTGGTGCGGCTGGTGAGCTTAAGCGGAAAATCGCGGCCACCGGAGTTCAAGCAGGGAAGCAGGATGAAGGCCTTGCAAAAATAGCTCTTAATAAAGATGACGAGCTTCTTTATATTAATATAAAACGCCAGGCGGATATGTTCGGGCTTAAGTGTGAAGACCCGCTGCCGATTGACCATTACCTTAAGGATAATGAGGAACTCGCGGTCGGAGATCTTCGTGTCACGGTTCTGTTTACACCGGGCCATAGCCCGGGTGGTGTATGTTTTAAAATAAATTCCACGGTTTTTACTGGTGATACGCTTTTCTGCGGGAGTGTGGGCAGGACGGATATTCTTGGCGGTGACACCAAAGCCATGTTCCGGAGCATAAGGGGGCGCCTTCTGTCGCTGGATGATGATACGCTTGTTTGTCCGGGCCACGGGCCTGAGACGACGATAGGTGAGGAGAGACAGCAAAATCCGTTTTTATGAACCGCAGTCTTGAATTTTTTATTGAATTCGGTGGTGATAACTTCTCGCAGGCTGGCGACGGGGTGGGACGCGCCAGAGCCGGGAGGCTTTTACTTAAAGACCGCAGTGGCAAAACGCATGAGATCAAGACTCCGGTCTTCATGCCAGTGGGCACGCTGGCGGCGGTAAAAGGTGTGACTCCTTTAGAGCTTGAACGCGTGGGTGCCCAGATAGTTCTTGGGAATACTTATCATTTATATTTGAGGCCAGGCCATGAACGCGTAGAGCGGCTTGGTGGGCTTCAAAAATTTATGGGCTGGGGCGGGCCGATACTGACCGATAGCGGCGGCTTTCAGGTTTTCTCACTTGCCGGGCTAAACAGTATTGATGACACCGGAGTAATGTTCCAGTCACATATCGACGGCAGCAGACACCATTTTTCACCAAAATTATCCATGGAAATCCAGCGCTCGCTTGGCAGCAACATAGTGATGGCTTTTGACCACTGTCCGTCCTACCCGGCCAGCCGTGAGCTTTTGGAAAATGCCATGCAGCGTACGCTTCGATGGGCGGGAGAGGGGCTTAATATTCCGCTGCAGGATCATCAAAGCAGATTCGGCATCGTGCAAGGAGGTTTGTTCGAGGATCTAAGGGTGCGTTCAGCCAAGGACATCACAGCGCTGCCGTTTGACGGGTTTGCGATAGGCGGGCTTTCGATCGGCGAGACGCCTGAGCTCATGCAAAAAATGGCGTGGTTCACCGCTCCTCTTTTGCCACGTGACAAGCCAAGATATTTGATGGGTGTCGGCAGGCCTGAGGATCTTGTTGAATGTGTGCGCGCCGGTATTGATATGTTTGATTGCGTGATGCCGACTAGAAATGCCAGAAATGGCCAGTTATTTACGCGATATGGCAAGGTAAATATCAAGAACGCCAGATATGCTGATGACGAAAGTCCAATCGAACCTGGATGTAAGTGTGAGGCGTGTACGCATTTTTCGCGTGCGTACTTGAGGCACTTGTTCATGTGTAAAGACATACTTGGTGCTAGGCTCAACACGATTCATAATTTGACATATTATCTGAACCTGATGTCTGAGATAAGAATCGCGATTATTGAAAATAGGTTTGACGATTGGGTAAAAACTTTCTATAGCGACTTAAATGCGCCAAAAAATTATTGATACACTTGATGGCATTTTTAATTTTGTAGGAACCGCATTGGCAGACGCCCCTCCGGTGCCGGCTGGTACCGTTGCGGATCCTTCTATCCCAGGCAGTCCGGCAGGCCCTAATGGTGCGCCTCAGGTTTCCATGTTGATGCAGCTCTTCCCGTTCTTGGCTATTTTTGGCGTGATTTATTTCCTCATGATCCGTCCGCAGCAGAAGAGGATGAAGGAACAGCAAAGCATGCTTTCAAGCCTCAAACATGGCGACGAGGTGATCACGAGTTCAGGGATCCTTGGGAAAATAACCGGCATTACTGATAAGTTTGTCACCTTAGAGATTGCGGACAATGTTCGTATCAAGGTGTTAAAAAGCCAGATCAGCCAAGTCGTAAAAGGCCAGATCAAAGAAATAACAAGCTGAATATTGTGATCTAATCTAAGAAGTGGTGTACTTCAGAAATACTGATGCTAATGTACATCTGATAGAGGTGCACTAATATGACTAGGGCCTGGTGGACGAAATTTATTCTGCTCACAATAACTGTGATTTTGTCGTTGGTTTATATCTTTCCGACTGTTGCGAATCTTGATCCGGAAAAAACCAAGTTCCCCTTTAAACAGAAAATTAATCTTGGTCTTGACCTTCAAGGAGGCCTTTATCTTGTTTTGGGCGTGGACTTCAACAAAGTTTATAAGGATGTAGTTGAAAGACAGGGAGATAGCTTTAAGGCGAGACTGAAGGAAAAAGGGATCAATGTCACTTCTATGAAATTGATCCGAGAAGGCCTGCCTCTGGACGATGTGCATTTCAGTGTGGAGTTTGAACCATCAAAGCGCAATGAAGCCCATGATGTCTTGAAGAAGGAATACTGGACGCTGCGTTTGGTGGCGGAAACCGGTGCCAGTTTTGAGCTAGGTTTATCACGTGATTTTAAGACCGAAGTTCGCGATCGCACCGTCAATCAAAGCATAGAGGTGATCCGTAACAGGATTGATGAGTTTGGTGTCTCTGAACCTGTGATAGCAAGCCAGGGTACTGACAGACTTGTGGTAGAGCTTCCTGGAGTGCGAGAAATTGATCGCGCAAAAGATCTCATAGGACGCACGGCAAAGCTTGAATTCAAGATCGTGGATGACAAGTCAATGAAGCAAGGTGACGTGGCCGCGCTTATTGAAGAGATAGAAAAGAAAAATGACATCGCTTACAAAGAAGGGCAGAAATTTTCAGATTATGTTCGCAAGATTAATGAGCTAGCCAAAGGCAAGATTGCCGCTGATACGGAGATTGCTTTTGAGCGCACTAGAGGCCCTACCGGCCAAGAGATAGGCCGCACGCCTTATCTCCTTCACTCAAAAGCCGAGGTGACTGGCGATGATTTGCAAGATGCGTCCGTTCAGTTTGACCAGGAGACCAGGCGCCCGAACGTATCGTTCTCGCTTAATCCACATGGCGCGGCTCTATTTGACAAGGTCACCGGTGAGCACGTTAGCCACAGATTAGCTATCGTACTTGATAATATCGTGCACTCCGCGCCGGTTATTCAGACAAGAATTAGCGGTGGGCGCGGTCAGATAACACTAGGACGCGGTGATGGAGATGCTCTCATGAGAGAAGCCAAGGATCTTGCAATAGTTCTAAGGGCCGGTGCCCTGCCAGCGCAGCTTGAATTCCTTGAGCAGCGTGTTGTGGGGCCGTCACTGGGGCAGGATTCAATCCGCAAAGGCGCAACAGCAAGCATTATAGGCAGCCTTGCGGTATTTTTGTTTGTTGCTTTTTATTACCGCATTAGCGGCGTAATAGCTGTATTTTCGCTGCTCCTTAACGTTGTTTTTGTTCTAGCTTTGCTTGTTGGTCTAGAGGCAACGCTTACATTGCCAGGTATTGCTGGTATCGCGCTCACCGTTGGGATCGCTGTAGATTCGAATGTCGTTATTTATGAACGCATCAGGGAGGAGCTCAGGCAAGGCAAGAATGCGCAAGGTGCAGTGGGAGCTGGTTTCCAAAAAGCAATCAGGACGATTCTTGATGCCAATGTGACCAATGCAGCTGCAGCAATAGTTTTGTTTATGTATGGGACTGGGCCCATTAAAGGTTTTGCGGTGACACTGCTTGTTGGTATCGTGACCACGCTTTTTACGGCTGTTTTTGTTTGCAGGTTGATTTTTGATGCTTATTTGAAGCGGCTTGAAAACAAAGGTATCCAGACGCTTAGCATTTAGTTGAAAGGAACTTCTCATGTTTGAAATTATTAAGCCTGGTACGCAGATCGATTTTGTAGGCAAACGGTTTATCTGGCTTGGGCTCTCTGGGCTTGCCATGCTTGCCACATTTGTACTTTTTTTCACCAACGGCCTTAATTACGGCATTGATTTCACGGGCGGAGCTGAGGTTCATATAAAGGTGCCTGTGAGCTGGGATATCTCGAAAGTCCGCGTAGAAATGGATGCGGCCGGGATAAAGGGTCTAAGGGTTCAGCAGATAGGCGAGCTGAGCTTGCATGAATTTCTTATTAAGGCGCAGGGGGATGAGAAATCACTCAATCTTGTTTCAGGCCAGGTGCGCGGAGTGCTTGAAAAACAGCTTAAGCCCGGTGAATTTGAAATACATCGTTCAGATGTCGTGGGCCCTGCTGCCGGCAGTTCGCTTAGGAATAGCGGGTTTCTTGCCATGTTTTACGCCCTTCTTTGTATATTGGTTTATGTGACAATAAGGTTCGACTACCGGTATTCACCAGGCGCCGTGATCGCGTTGTTTCACGATAGTGTTATTACACTTGGAGTTTTTATTGTTACTCAGAAGCAGTTTGACCTACAGATCCTGGCGGCGCTCCTTGCTTTGATAGGTTATTCAAATAACGACACAATCATAGTTTATGACAGAGTCAGAGAAACGGTTAAACAGCATCCAGAGCTTAATATCTCGAAAGCCGTGAACCGCGCAGTTAATGAGACATTGGCGCGCACCATACTGACATCGCTTACTACTTTCATTAGTGTTTTTGCGCTTTGGTTGTTTGGCGGCAAGGTCATTGAGGATTTTGCTTTCACGCTAATGGTCGGGATAGTGGTTGGGACGTATTCGTCGATATTCATCGCGAGTTCGCTTGTGATTTCGATAACAAATTATTATGACAAAAGAGCCGCAAAGCTTAAAGCAGGTGGGAATGCCAAGACGGGTAAGCACCAGATGACTGCTCGACCTAATCCGGGTCATGTCTCTGGCTAAATGATATGATTAGCGGTGTTGAGCCTAGGCAGTGGAGACTCCGTTACGAGAGCCCCTGTGAATTGGTAGAAACTCTTAAGCGTGAAACAGGCCTGCCAGAGCTTGTTATCAAGGTTTGTATAGCGCGTGGGTTGCAAACGTCTGAGGCTATTCATGGATTTCTGAATCCAAGATTCGATTCACTCACGAATCCTATGACCATAAAAGACATGGATCGTGCCGTCGAACGGCTCATTGCCGCGAGAAGAACCGGCGAGCTAGTGCGTGTTTTTGCCGATTATGATGTTGATGGTACAGCTGGAGCGGCGCTCCTGTCATGGGTGTTCAAGGAGTATGGGATCAAGTTTGATGTGAGACAGCCAGATCGTTTTAAGGATGGGTATGGTTTGAATGTCGGTGCCGTCGAGGAGGCTTTAGCAGAAAATGTCAGCGTGATGCTCACGGTTGATTGTGGGATATCAAGTTTTGCAGCAGCTGCGGCGGCTACCAAGCAATCATTGGATCTGATTATAGTTGATCATCATCAGATTGATCCTGAACGCGGATTGCCTGAGGCTCTGGCCGTGGTGAATCCACAGCGCGATGATTGCCCAAGCGGACTTAAGCAGATTTGTGGATGTGGTTTGGCTTTTTATCTTGCCATGGCTTTAAGGATGAGGGGCAGGCAGGAAGGGTGGTTTCGCCCTGGGCTTGAACCAAATTTAAAGAAACATCTTGACCTAGTAGTTATTGCAACAGCAGCGGATATGGTGCCATTGACTGGAGACAACCATGTGTTGGTTAGGCACGGTCTCGAGGTCTTGAGGCGATCGATGAAACCTGGTGTGCAGTCTTTGCTGGATGCCGCAGGGTTGAACCGAGATAACCTGAGCCCTTCGCATCTTGGATTTGTCATTGGTCCTAGGATCAACGCCTCTGGCAGGATGAAATCGGCTAGTACTGCGTTTGAACTGCTTTCAACAGAAGACATTTTAAGAGCTAGGGAGTTGGCTCGTGAGTTGGAAAAACTCAATGTGGAACGTGCTGAATTCCAGAACAGGATTTGGGACGAAGTTCGCTTGCTTGTCGAGCGTGAGATCAGTGCCGGTGGATTCCAGCATGCCGTGGTAGTGGCAGGCAACAGCTGGCATGAGGGAGTTATAGGGATTGTGGCAGCGCGAGTATGTGAGACTTTTCATAGGCCAGCCATTGTTATAGCCATGAAAGGCGATATTGGGAAGGGAAGCGTGCGCACTTATGGTGGCAAGGATGTTTTTTCGGCACTCAGGTCTTGTTCAGATTTGCTGCTGGGATTTGGCGGGCATAAACATGCCGCCGGTCTCAGTATAAGTGTAAAAGCTGTACCTGCTTTTACTGAAGCGTTTGATTCGGCCATTGTTTGTGCAACAAATGATGGTGACGTTGATTCACTGTTAATTGAAGATGAATGCTCTATTGCGGATTTCAGCTTGGAGACTCTTGGGGAACTTGAGAAGCTTGGTCCTTTCGGCCAAGGTAACCCCGAGCCGGTATTCGCATTCCGTGCAGGGATCAGTAACCATCACGTACTAAAAGGGCGTCACGTTAAGATGAGTTTTAATGACAGAGGTGATCATGGTGACCAAATTGACGCCATATGGTTTAACGCCGCTGAGAGACATGATGTGAAAGATTTTTTCGCATCTTTTTCCTCATCTAGTTTCTCATCTGGAGCCGGTGGGTTTGCCCAATGGGCTGGCGTTCCAGAGCTTAATAGATTCAGGGGTAAGACCGTGCCGACGGTGCGGATCAAAGATTGGAAAAGAACTTCGCTGTGACGTGTTCAAGCGGCGCATAATAGAATTACTGGGCTGAGCGGCTTGACTTGAGCGAGCGACTCGATAAAATAATAAAACCAAGGTTGCGGTAAACTTTCTTGCCAATGGAGGGCGAATGGCTAGGCCAGTATCTTTTTTCAAGGTTGCAGTTGGGTTGTTAGTGTTGTTTACAGGCATTGATGTATTTGCTGCCATCAACGTTAGAGTTGCTGGGGGTCATGTCCCAGGCCAGCTTGTGGTGAAGCTTAGGGATGACATGGTTAAGAGCGATGTCTTCCGTACACAAGGTTTAATGATTTCCAAGATTCGAAGAGCGCTTGGGAACGCTTCTGTTTTAGACGTAAAGCCCTTTTCGACTGATAAGACACTTCACTTGGTTAAGATAGCTGATGATAGGCGCATGAGGGATGTCATCAGATCACTTAAGGAAGAATCATATGTGCTCTTTGCAGAGCCAAACTTCATATACCGGGCATTTGATGATGGTATCCCGAATGATCCTGATTTTAGTAAATTATGGGGTCTTAGGAATACCGGCCAGACGGATTCGGAAGCCCAAGTTGGCAAGGCCGGTGCTGACATTAATGTACTCCCGCTTTGGCAGAAGGGGATCCGTGGTAGCAAGAAAGTCTTGGTTGCCGTAATAGACACCGGCATTGATTGGGACCACCCTGATTTAAAAGCCAATCTTTACACTAATACAAAAGAGGCTGATGCTAACTCTTCTAACGGCAAGGACGATGATGGCAATGGTTTTATTGATGACGTACATGGGTGGGATTTTTACTCGGGGAGCAATAAATCGCGAGATGATCACAACCACGGCACCCATGTGTCAGGTACGATCGGTGCTGTCGGTAACGATGGAGTAGGGATAGTTGGTGTGAACTGGGAAGCCTCATTGATTCCAGTCAAGTTTCTTTCAGCAGACGGTGGAGGCACGCTTCAAGGTGCTGTCGAGTCAATAAATTACGCGCGTCTGATGAAAGCAAATATCATGAGTAATAGTTGGGGTGGCGGAGGTTTCTCGGATATCATGAAACAGGCCATTGAAGCCACGAGGGATGCAGGGATTGTGTTTGTCGCTGCTGCAGGGAATGAGTCCAATAACAATGATCGTTCACCTGTTTACCCGGCTACATATGATGTTGAAAACATAGTTTCAGTCGCTGCGACTGATAATCAGGACAAGATAGCGTCGTTTTCAAACTTCGGAAGTAAAACAGTCCATGTCGCTGCTCCTGGTGTGCGTATTTACAGCTCCATACGGGATGGAAAATATGATTTTTTCAGCGGCACATCGATGGCTACACCGCATGTGTCCGGAGTTATCGCGCTGATGCTGGCTGAGAACCAGGATTTGACATATAAAGATGTTAAAGAGCGACTTACCCGCACAAGCAGGCCTGTAAGAGGCCTCAAGAACAGAGTGATGAGCAAAGGGATTGTTAATGCTTACAATGCGGTACATGACATAATGCCGCCAAGTGATGATCCTGATGAGTCGTTGTGGAAGGATGTGGCACGCACAATCGAGTCGCAGCATCCTTATTTACAAAATCAAAATCTCACATTCACTGTTGAGCACCCTGGAGCCAAGTATCTGCGCATTCATATAGCTAAACTTAATGTAGAACAGGGATATGATATGCTGACGATCGAAACCCCTGATGGTGAAATAATTGATGAATTCACCGGTAGTGCCGATGACCAGATGTCCGGTTATGTGAAAGGTGATAAGCTGATAGTGCGGCTTAAAACTGATTCAAGCGTTGAAGAATGGGGATTTCTAATTGATAAGATGCAAGTGATAACTTCTGTCTCGGTGGGGCGGTAGCAATAGCCATAAAATGTTTAATTATGGTTTTATTGTTATAGCATTGTTTATTACGTGTGCAGCTACGGCAACAGGTGAGAATACGGCTTCGCCTGTACCGATAGCAAGCCCAAGCCCGTTACCTATCACTAAACAAGAAAGCGTGAAGCTGCTCAGGGAATTCATTAGAACCCAGAAAAATGGATTATCCGCGCTAAAACATCGTCAAAACCTTGAACTAAAGGAGCTAGAAGCCGCTCAGAGAGCCAGGAAAAAAGAGTGGATGGTTAAGTACCAGGGGGTGCTTAATGATTGCGTGGCCGAGAAGCGCAAAAAAAAGGGCAATAGGGAAGAATGTGTTCAAGAGTACCGAGAGCACCGCAAGGTGTTCCAGCAAATCCTCAGGGATGAAAGGCTGCAACGTGTTCGAGAGCAGGATGTTCGCTACAAATCATTATTGGCTGATCAGGCATCGCGGTTTAGGGAATTCAAGGAGTATCTCGTAAAAGCAGAGAGGCCGCCATACTGGTTATGGCAGGGTCACTGATTTTAAGACATCACCCTTTCCACCGTAATAACACCTTTCTTGCTCTCGAGGGTGCTTGTCACTTTGTTGAGCTGGCTTATATCCGCGACTTCCACGTCAAAGACAGCGATGGCTTTTTTATCTTTAGTGGTCCTGACATTAGCTGAGGCGATGTTTACACCACATCCAGCTATGGTTTGCGACATCATGGCAAGAAGACCTGGTTCATCAAGCGATATGACTCGTATTTTTACGTGCCGCTTGACTGCATCTTTATGGTGCACGTTCCATTGTACGTCCACCCTTCTTTCTATGTCACTATCGAGAGCTTTGGTGCATGTGGCTGTATGAACAGTCACTCCGCGTCCTCTTGTAATGAAGCCTATGATGCTATCGCCAGGCAATGGATTACAGCAGCGGCCGAAACGCACCAATACGTCATCTAGATCGGCGACTGATATTGTATTGCGTGTTTCCATCCTTTTTTTTGCTGCATTGAAAACGCGCTTTAGAAAGCTTTCGTCTTCAGCCTTTGCTGCCTCGGCCTTGTGCTGCGCCAGTATTTCCTTCGGTAGGATATTTTTTAGTATTTCGTCTGCGAATATCCGGCCGTAGCCCGTTTTGATATAGAGCTCATCCAGAGTTTTTATACCTACCTGTTGCGCCCACTTTAGCAGGTCGCCGGATTTTTCAATCTTTGTTATTGTAAGGTTATAAGGTCTAATCGCTCTATCCATTATCGTTTGGCCAAGTTCACGCGCGCGCTGGCGTTCCTGTAGTTTAATGAAGCCGCGGATTTTTGCTTTAGCGCGTGAAGTGCGTACGATCTTCAGCCAGTCCTTTGAAGGGGTTTGTGAAGTAGCTGTTATTATTTCCACCGTGTCACCTGATTTAAGCCGGTGCTTTAACTGCACGATCTTGCCATTCACTTTCGCGCCAACACATTTATTGCCGACGTCGGTATGTACGGCATATGCAAAATCAAGGGGTGTAGCTCCATGCGAGAGTTGCTTGACTTCACCTTTTGGCGTGAATACGAATACGTCTTCCGCAAAGAGATCGATTTTCACTGTTTCAAGAAATTCATTTGGATCTTGCAAATCTTTATGCCATTCAAGCAGGCGATTGACCCATTCCACATTTTCGTGTGAGCGGCTGTCGAACCTGCCTTCTTTATAGCGCCAGTGGGCTGCTATGCCGCCTTCTGCAATTTGGTTCATGTCTTGTGTGCGTATCTGGATTTCAACACGTTCGCCATATGGCCCGATTACCGTTGTGTGTAAGGACTGGTAGCCGTTAGCCTTTGGCATGGCTATGTAATCCTTGAAGCGGCCAGGCACTGGTTTATACGTCGCATGTATAACGCCGAGGGATTTGTAACATTCGGTGATATTGTCCACGATTATCCTGAACGCGATTAGGTCGTATACCTGCTCAAAATCAACTTTGCGCCTGTCCATTTTATTAAATATAGAATAAAAATGCTTGGCTCTGCCCAATACCTGGCCTTGGATGTCGTATTCCTTTAACTTTTCGTTTAAAATTTCGCAGACTTCCTCGATATATTTTTCGCGCTCACGCTTTGTTTTGCTGACTTTTTGAGCGAGGCGGTAATATGTGTCGGGGTGTAGGTGGCGCAGGCATAAGTCTTCGAATTCTGTTTTCATCCAACCAATGCCAAGTCTGTTTGCGATAGGTGCATAAATGTCGATGGTTTCCTGCGCGATGATTTTTTGTTTCGGCGCAGGGAGGTGTTCTAGTGTACGCATGTTGTTCAGGCGGTCGGCCAGTTTGACAAGGATCACGCGAATGTCCTTTGACATGGCTAGGATCATTTTGCGGAAGTTTTCAGCCTGTTTTTCCTCGGAGGTTTTGAAAGTGATCTGTGAGAGTTTTGTAACACCTTCCACAAGCTCTGCTATATCGGCGCCAAATTCCTGTTCGATCTGTTCGTGCGTGGCGTGAGTATCTTCCACGGTGTCGTGGAGTAGACCAGTAGCTATGCTTGGAAGATCGAGCCTCAGCATTGCTAGAGTATGTGCGACTTCCGCGGGATGGATCATGTATGGCTCGCCACTGGAACGCAATTGGTCCTTATGCGCCTGTTGTGCGAATGTGAAAGCTTTTTTCACAATATCCAGTTTTGCGTCCGGATAATAACTCGTGATCTTGCTACAAAGCATTTCTATGTTTATAGGGTTATGTTTAGCCATTTAAATCAGTCGCTGGTCGGAGTAGGTGCTTTTTTACTAGTTTCTTAAGCTCTTCATATGCCCGCTCTAGCGAGTCATTTATAATAACATGATCAAACTCAGATGTCCTACCCATCTCTGAGGCGGCATTCTTAAGCCGTTTCTCTATGGCTTGCTCGTTATCCGTGCCACGTGCCTTAAGCCTCTTGCCTAGTTCCATAAGCGACGGTGGTGTTATAAAAACCATCAGGCAGCTTTTTGAGTAGAGGTTTCTGAGGGAAGCCGCCCCCTGAACGTCAATATCTAAAAGGACTGTTTTCCCTTGCTCGGCTGCTGAGCTGATAACTTCTTTGGAAGTGCCATAGTAATTTCCATGCACCATGGCCCATTCGGCAAACTTGTTTTTGCGTATTTGCTTTTCAAACTCATCCTTGGACACAAAGAAATACTCCCTGCCATGTGTTTCGTCTCCCCTCGGTGGTCTTGTTGTTGTTGATATGGAGAGGATGAGTTCATCAAAATCCTCGAGTAGTTTTTTACATAAAGTCGTCTTGCCTGCTCCGGATGGGGCTGAAATTACGATGAGTTTGATCTGGACCAGAGGGCTTGGCTTCAATGTCCATTCTCCATGTTGGCGAGGGGCACGTGGGCCAGGGCATCCAGCCCTAAACCGCGGAATTTTGCTATCCTGCCGCTTGCTATTTTTTTTGGTGTTTTTTCCCATGCTACAAGTAGCGGCTCTAAATGCTTGACGAGTGTGGAAGACAGCAGGCGGCAAGCTTCCGACCAATCGCGATGTGCTCCTCCCTTTGGTTCTGGAACAATGCCATCTACTACGCCTAGTTTTAGTATGTCAGCGGAAGTCATTTTCAAACGCTCGCTGGCGCGCTCCGCGAGCGTGGAGTCGCTCCACAGAATGGATGCGCAGCTCTCCGGGGATATGACCGAGTATGTGCTGTACTCTTGCATGAGGACGGTGTTAGCCACTCCTATCGCCAAAGCGCCTCCGGAGCCGCCTTCTCCTATCACCACTGACAAAACCGGGACATTCAGCTTGAACATGAGATGGATGCTCTCGGCTATGGCTTGGGATTGTCCGCGCTCCTCGGCCTCTAGACCAGGATATGCCCCCGGAGTATCTATGAAAGTCAAGATGGGCATCATGAACCGCTCGGCAAGCATCATAATTCTCATGGCTTTTCTGTAGCCATCGGGCCGGGCCATCCCGAAATTGCGTTCCATTTTCTGTTTTGTTGTGCGGCCTTTTTGGTGGCCGATGATGGCAATTGACAGGCATTTTTTGTTCTTAGATTGGCTGTTGCCGGTGTTGTCTGCTGGAGGCCAGTGCGCAATGCCAGTAATTATCGCCTGATCGTCGCTGTAGGTCCTGTCTCCATGTAATTCCATGAAATCCGGGAAAATAGCGTCTATATAATCATGTGTATACGGCCTGTTTGGATGGCGCGAAAGTTGAACTCTTTGCCACGGTGTTAGCTTTGCATATGTTTCATCAATCAGGCTTATGACTTTTTTTTCAAGAATGGTAATTTCACTGCTGAAATCGACATTTTCTTGT
Source organism: uncultured Bacteriovoracaceae bacterium (assembly GCA_964358645.1). Classification (GTDB taxonomy): domain Bacteria; phylum Bdellovibrionota; class UBA1018; order UBA1018; family UBA1018; genus JBBTDV01. The sequence goes on from CAYHPW010000044.1 coordinate 16,230, forward strand.
TTTGCGATATCTCGCAGATCCCTGATCCGTTTTTCTAGGGCGGCAATAGGTTTTTCAAATTCTAGAAAGGCTTCCATCAAGTTCTGTAGGCTACCATGGAAGGTCTATTCGTGGAAGTTTTCAATATGAAAGCTTGAGCGACGGTCCATCACCGTATAGAATTTAATATAGAGTATGGTAGATGAGGGAAAAATAACAAATAACGACATTGGCAGTATTTCGCCTGACATAGCTCAGATAGAAAAGGAGCTTGAGAGGGAAATTGAAGCTGTCAGTAAAAAAAGCGCCGCTGTAATTAGTGGAGTGGGTGTAAAAGATGATCCACCCCTTGCCAAACAAGTTGAGGAAAACGAGGGCAAGAAGGACCAGCCTGAAAAGGCCAAGAGCAAAATAAGCAAACTGCTCTTGATGGGCCTTAAGAAGCAAAAGAATTTCATCAAAAGTATTGGAGAATTCATCCTTTCAGAAAGGATGCAAAAGATTTTCCGTGAAGCCTATGGTGGATTGAGATCTGGCGACATGGTAACGAAATTAGTGTCCGGTTTGTTTTTTCTCTGTATTTTTACGTCTGTTGTGACGGTTTTATTATTTTTCCAAAGGTTTTATCTACATTACTCATCTAGTGAACTAAGTCAGTCCCGGGCACAGGTGTCGCAGAACCTCGGCCAATTCATGCAGAAACAATCCGAGCACGCAAAGCAGCGCTACAGTGAGGTAGTGTTGGGCGCTTTCACTGTAGACATGAAGCCTTCTGACGAGAATGAAGCTGACGGCGGCTTAACAGTGGCAGAGCTTGAGATAACCATACAGTGTGATAGCAAGGATACGCGCTACTTTATAGAGGAGCGCCTACATGATGCCCAGGACCAGGTGGTTGGCGTGCTGGCCTCTGTTCAGCGGGAGCATCTGCTTACAAAGACCGGCAAGAAGAAGCTCAAAAAAGCCATGTTGGACCAGCTCAATGTGTGGCTACCTTCAGGTGAAGTCATTGATTTGTTTTTTTCCAAGCTCATCATGAGTTAGATGCCGCTGAATACAGAGTTGCTGCTGCTGAGGCCTGCCTTGGTCCCACAATCCTGTGCCTCTTAAGCATTTCAAACAGTGTGCTGCGTGCTATACCAAGAATTTTTGCTGCATTTGCTCGATTGCCCCTGGCTAATCTTAGTGACTTAAGGAGCATGACACGTTCCATTTCAACAAGGCTTAGAACCGGTGAGCCCAGTTCTAGTTCTGGACATTTGCTCACATTGTTTGGCGTAAGCAAAAATTCAAAACTCTCCTCCGATAAAACCGGTGAAAATGGCCCGGCTAGCCCACTCGCGCGTTCTATGGCATGTCTCAACTCTCTGACGTTTCCAGGCCAGGAGTGAGCCTGGAGACGCAGCAGTGCTTTTTGTGAAATGCTTTTGCCGAGTTCACACGAAAATTTTCTTGCAAGCATCTCAGCATCTTCAGGCCGAGAGCGCAGCGGAGGGATTTCAACAGTTATGGAGGCTAGACGATAGTATAGGTCGCGCCTGAATTTTCCCTCCTCAACAAGTTTTTGCAGTGGTTGGTGAGTGGCACATAAGAGTCTCACATCGGCGTGTGAAGGATGGTCCGCCCCGACGGTGCGAATTTCGCCGTTTTCAAGGAATCTAAGAAGCTTTACTTGTATATCGAGCGGCAGATCTCCTATTTCATCAAGGAAAAGCGTGCCGTTATGAGCTTGCATGAGCGCTCCGGGGCGGTGATTGATTGCACCCGTGAACGCGCCCTTAACGTGACCGAAAAGTTCGCTTTCAGCCAGGGAAAGTGGGAGTGCGCCGCAGTGTAGTGGAATGAACGGCCCTCGCGCTCTCTCACTCCAGGCATGGATAAGACCTGCGATGACTTCTTTACCAGTGCCGGTTTCTCCTGCGATGTATATTGATAGCTGAGTGGCTGCAGCTTTTTTCGCTAACCAGAGGACTTCTTTCCCTTCCCGCGAACAAGTAAGCCAGTGTCTGATTCCGTGGGGCTGTTCAGGAAGTGCGAGATCAGATGAGACGGGTTCTATAACGAGTTTTGATTCACCGATCCGTATAGTCAAGCCGGCGGGTACGTGGCTTTCCATGACCGGTAAATCGCCAATCAGGCACGGTGCGCTTCCGGATGGTACTTTAAGCCAGTACGGTGATGTGCGCGCAATATTTTTTGAAGCAGTGTTTAGAGTGGCGGGTGTCAGGAGTGCCGCTTCTGGAGCAACAGTTGGATCACGCAAAGATATGCCGACCCCTTCGCCTCTGCCAATGGTGACTGGTCCTTGAATTTGTACAGTCCTGGTTTGTCCGGATGGATCTTCGATTCGTAATTGCCACATATATGTCTCCTTTTGTGTGTGACCCAAGAGCAAGTGTTGTTCCACTGCAGACTTTGGACAGACCTGAAACAGGTTTTGAGTTATTTCTTTCGGATCATCTTTATAGCAGGAGTGTTTGAAGTAGCAGTGGACCTGGCAGCTTAGTTTGTTTACACTTTAAAACAGGTTCAGGCGGCTTCCGTTTGGATCATAAATGAATCATTAACGGTTATGCTGTATACTGGTGGTATGAGGAACTAGTTTTGGAAAATCTTGCGGTACTAGAATATGTTGAGGCGGTGTTAGTGTTCTTTACCGCTATATTATTGGTCCAGCCTGACTTTGTATTTTGTCTTGTTCCAGCAAATTTAAGATCCTTTGCAAGGTCAACCGCCAAGTTAAGCGGTTTTTTATTGTTAGGCATAACATTTTGTTGGTCTATCTTGTTAGGATGCGCCTTGTATCTAAATAGCATGGTGCTGAGAATCTAAAATGAGTCAAAAGGTTCGTATTGGAATAGTAGCGCCGTCATCAGTAGTGCCCGCGGTAGAACTTGAGCTCGGTGTTCAGCGGCTCAGGGGTGTTGGTTTTGAAGTCAGTACTCATCCACACTGTGATTTAACCCACTTGTTTTTTGCAGGACGTGATGAGGAGAGGGCAAATGCATTTTTTGAGTACAGCACTGACAAGAGGTTTTCAGTTTTATGGTGCGCGAGAGGTGGGTATGGTGCTGCCCGCATATTGCCCATTTTGGATGAGTTGACACTCAGGTGCGGGATCCCGGAAAAGAAACTTCTGGTTGGTTATTCCGACAGCACTGTACTGATGGAGTATGTGCGCAGGAGATGGAACTGGTCCACTCTTCATGCACCTATGCCAGGTGGGAAACAGTTTTCACTTATGGGACGTGATGAGTGGCGGGTGCTTGAGTCTTGGATCCGTGGTAGTAAGCCTAAAAATCCGTGGAGTGAAAGATTGTATTTACAGTTTTGCAAGAGCCCGCCGAAAGAGGCTATTGAAGGGGTATTGGTCGGAGGAAATCTTAGCGTATTGGCTTCACTGGTAGGTACGCCATTCGCCGTTGCGACCATGAGGAAAATTCTTTTTATCGAGGATGTTGATGAACCGCTTTACCGGATTGACAGGATGGCCAGTCAGCTTGCTGACAGCGGGTCTATGAGGGGTTTGAGGGCTCTGGTCTTGGGTAATTTTCTTAATTGCAAGGATATCGTATCTGTCGCACAGGATAAGCCGCTTCGCAGGAAACTAGATGAGCGGAAGATTATCCCGCAAATTTTCGGTCGGCTCGCTGATCGTTACGGGATTCCGCTTTTGTATCATTTACCGGTAGGTCACGGGCCGGGGCAGTACCCGCTCCCGCTAGGGGCAACTTACAGGATAAGTGTCAAAGGCGAAATAGAGCTGCTTGAGTGGGATTGGTTGCGTAAGCAGCGAAGTGGTGGACAGCGGCGTTAACTTGGGTTAGAGATTTTATTTTTATAGGGCTCCTTGGCGGAACTGGCAGACGCGCACGACTCAAAATCGTGTGCCCTTACGGGCGTCCGAGTTCGACCCTCGGAGGGGCCATTTAGTTTCCTTGGAGAAGACATCCTCATGTTGAAAACAAATGAAAAGCATATCGTAGAAATGGTTCTTCAGTGTTCACCGTGTTATCCAAAAAAGAGTCGGATGGTCTCGGTAGCGGGACACGCCGGGAAGCCGTTTAATCTTCCTGGAATCGGTGGGATCACACTTAACATCGAAGTAGGTGATAGCGCATTCGGCTGGGAAGGCGATCATCTTGAACCAGGCGTGAGCTGTACCGCTAATGCAGAGAAACCTGGCGAATTTCCTAATCCTTCTCTGCAGTATTATTCTTGTGTCGGCAATAAGGTGAAGGTTATTTCCGGTAAAGCCAAGGGCGCCGAAGGCGTGATTATCGGGCACCATGGAGGCGCCGAGGATCTTATTGTTGATTTTTCCAGAAAAGCAAAAGAGAAGATGACCTACGACGACAAGATGGTGATTTTTTCAAAAGGGCAGGGGCTTAAACTGGTCGACTTCCAGGAGATCAAGCTTATGAGCGTTTCACCTGATTTATTAAATAAAATGAAGATAAAAACATTGCCTGGCGGAAAGCTGCGCATCCCGGTGACCACAATCATTCCTGCTGAGTGCATGGGCTCTGGGCTTGGTAGCATAGATGCCTACACCGGTGACTACGATGTCATGACTTCAGATCATGGATTAGTTAAAAAACACAATCTCGATGAGATGCGGTTTGGTGATTTTGTTGCAATCATGGACCATGATAACAGCTTTGGTCCGGCGATTAAAAAAGGCGCAATTACAATTGGAATAGTGATCCATAGTGACTGCCTGTTTGCTGGACACGGCCCTGGCGTTACCGTCCTTTTTACCTGTGCCAAACCCTTGATCGAACCGGTTTTGGACAAAAACGCCAACATCGGTGCACTTTATAAGATCGGGCGATTTAAGCGATAGTATACCCTGCTTCTAAAAATCAGAGTTAGGCTTAACAACCGAACATCTATGACTCGCGTTCTAGGTCGCAACCTTTGGCGTTGTATTCGCTGTAATCCTCAGCCGTGCCGCCGTCATATGAAATGGTTACACCTGAACTGCTCGTGACACTGGCCGAGATGGTTGACCCAAATTGGATCACAAAAGTCTTAGATGCCGTGGTGGCATCCTTGGCATAAATGCTTCCGTCTATTTGTCCCGATGCGGGCAGGCAGATGTTTTCGCCGGTGTAGTCGAAGATCAAGTTTGAAAACGAAGCTTCAACGCGCATCCCATCTGCCATGGTGCTGATGATCGTTCCCGAGCTAATTGTCTTTTTCTGTAGACTCCCGTCTGACTTCAGCCTCTCGACAGTTACTACTATTGGTGCATCTGACTTTGTCGCTACGGTCGCTTGAAAAGTAGACTGATCACCTGAGTTCTTGGTGAATGTTTTTGAACGTGTCACGCTCCAGGATATTGTCTTGGTTCTGGATAGTATCGACGAGGAACTCGCTGTATTGGTCGCCCAGGTTACCGCGCGTGTTCCCTGTATTGTGGCATTGTCTGTTACTGTCTTGGTTTTCCCGGCTACAGTCAGTGTTTTTGTTGAGGATCGGCTCCTGTCTATGGTGATGCCAAGTTGCATGCCGTTTATTATGGCATCATCCAGCCAATTGAATCTCACGGTGCCAGTGGAACTGCTGCATGAGATTGTTTGCCCTGAAGGAGGAGTCCACTGGCGAGTGTCTGTCCCTGTTCCGCTCATGTCGATGGTCATGCTCATTCTCGGGCGGGTAATGCTAACGGAGCCTGAGCCTGAAAAAGTCCTTGCTACTGTAACCACGTCTCCAGATTTTGAGCAGGCACGAGTTATGGTTACGCTGGTGGATGCTGGTTCTATTTGTGCCAGAGCTTGCGCGGTCATGGTCGATGAAGCATCGTCGGTAATCGCTTCCGTTGCGTCTTCCACGGATGAG
>CAYHPW010000045.1:0-22016 GCA_964358645.1 uncultured Bacteriovoracaceae bacterium
GAGCACCTTTTCGTAGTGAATTTTCCCAAAATCTTTCAAAACTATTATCAGCCCCTAACTTAGCTTTTTGTCCTGCGTACACACTCTCCTGCCAATTTGCCTTAAGGTAATGGTGCCAATCATTTAATTTCGCACCAGATATCCATGTAAGAAGTGTGTCTTCAAAAGCGCGGCTTGAGTGAAGAGGCGCCATCGCAGGCTGTTGGAGACTGAGCACTCCATTGCCTTGTGAAGAATCACCCCAATTTTCAAGGTAGTGATGATCTGGTAAAACATAATCCGCTAGCTTCGCAGTTTCATCTTCATATTCTGAAACAGCTATAACCAGCGGAACGCGTGAAACGGCCTCGTCAAAACCACTGACACCTTGAGGAAGGGTATATGCAGGATTGCTCCTATAAATAATCAATGCATCCACCTGGCCAGCCTTCATTTCAGAGATCAGGTTGATCAAAGAAGTGGTATTTGAACTTCTGGTTTTGTATTTTCTCCTTTTGTATTTTCTCCTGCCGTCTACAACGGTGCCTTCGTTGGATAAGACTGAATTAAGTAGATTAACCGCTACCTGTAACGATAAAGAATCCTTGGTCCTTGACTGGATACCACCTGCTATAACCAAGCTTTTTCCACGGGCAGCCCACAATTCCGCCGCGAGCGCGGAGAAAACACCCGTCCCTCCCCTTAGCCCGATCTCATCTGCCACAAGTTCAGGCCTGTATGACTTTAAAACCGAGACAAGCTTTTCATTTTTAGAAAACAAAGGATGGTTTTTTCGTATGACTAGCTCGTATGCAACTGCCAACGCCACTTTGATTTCATCACCCGGCCGGATTGGATAGCGCTCATCAGCGTTAGCACCGGTAACAGACATTACAGGCTCAAAACAAATCAACCGCGACAGGTGCGCCGAAGCGGCGCGCGTTGAATCAAGCTTCCGACCCTTTACCCAATCAGAAGCATATTCCATAGAGTCAGACCAGGTTCCGAGAAAATCAGCCCCAAGCGATAAAACCACCTGAGCAGTACCAAATGAATACGCAGGCAAAACGGCGTTACCATAGCAAAGCCACTGCCCCTCTGTGATATCATCGTGCCCCAGCGGCTCGTACTCGACGTGCGCGGCATTACGGAAAGCAGCGAGAAATTCTTTAATTAGCTTTTTTGTTGACGGACTTGTTATTTCTCCTGAAAGAATTTTAAGACGGCCACCTTTATTGGCGATCTCACCCAGTTTTGCCTGAATTTTTTCATCAACGTCAGGCCAAGCGGCCTGATGGCTTTGCTGTTCGTTGCGTGATCTCAACAACGGAAACCTTAGCCTGTCAGGATCATAAAGTCCCAGCACAGAAGCTTGCCCCCGCGCGCACAGCGCGCCTTTGCTAAGAGGATGGTCAGGATTGCCTTCTATTTTGATCGGCCTGCCTTCACGATTTTTTATAAGAACCCCGCAACTGGCGGGACACTCCCTGCAAGTAGACGCATACCAAGTCGGGACACCTGGTATGATTTCCTCGGGCCTGATCACATAAGGGATGATCTTATGCACAGGCCGCTTAGCACAAGCAAAGCCAGCCATCGCTATGCTGGCGCCCATGACTGTAAGAAATTCACGCCTTAAAAGTTCACTTCTTGAAAATTCACCATTAATGATTTCTGATTGCATATATCGCTCTATATTTATGTTTTCTGATTTTGTTGATCCTTTATGTTGTGTTTCCTATTCTCTTCTCTTGTGATGTTGTTCTTAGTTGTGACAGGTAGTACAGCTCGTCGGCGCCACCGAGCCATTCATGTGACCGTTAAGTTCAGCAGCTTCAGAATAATACTTGGACAAAATCCGCTTAGGTGTGGTTTTCCCGCGATGACAATCCATGCACCACCCCATCGTCAATGGAGCGACTTGCTCTATTTTGTCCATCTTCTTAACATCGCCGTGGCAGTCCTCACAGGCTAGCCCTCTGGCGATATGGCGTTTGTGTGTAAAATACACATAATCAGCAAGTTCATGCACGCGCACCCACTGTATCGGCTTCCCCTGCGCAAGCGCATCGCGCAACTTCTGAATGTGCGGACTAGCGGCCTGCACAACCAAATGACAGTTCATACATACATTTATTGACGGAACACTAGCATGCCGTGATCGTTCAACATCAGCATGGCAGTAAAGACACTCAATCTTATTCTCACCGGCATGTTGCTTGTGATTGAACGGAATAGGCTGTTCAGGCGAATATCCCTGATTGGAGACGGACGGCAGAAACCATGTACTCCCGAAAGCAACCGCAATGCCTAGTTGTGTAAAAATTCCCAGGTTGAAAATCATGAGGCACCCGTTTAACAAACTAATTTTTCTTTATTGCAATGAGCAATATTTTTACTTAACTTTAACACAAAAATTTTTCTAGTTAATTTTTTTGATTGGACGCACAAAACGCGCCCCACACTCCGCGTTATGCATTAATTAAAAAATTTTCTTGGTGCATGATTCACTCGTCAGGTAAGAGATTCTTATTAAGAGCTAAATGGGGGGAAGGCGGCATGGCTTATAACCACGTATGTAGAGTACTGAATACTGCGATCATATTACTCCCTTTCATAACGTCATCAGGTGCTTCTAAAGCGGCTTTTCCAGCCAAATTCGGCCTTGGACCGGACAACAACCAAGAGATCCTCATCTCAACCATTAATTCAGCCAAAAAGCAGCTCCTCATAAATATTTACCAGTTCGATAACCCGATTATATCGAGGGCGATCATCGACCAGATCAAAAATGGCGTAACCGTAAAGCTTCTTATCGAGGGCGAGCCGTTAGGACAAATTTCACCAGGCGGCAGAAAAACCATACACGACATCCGCATCGCCATGAATAATGTTTATAATTATGAAAACCGCATTTTCCTTATGACCAGCAATGGGACCGGGGATAGGCGCTTCAGGTTCAACCATGCTAAATACATTGTGGTTGACTATGACGGGGTATTTATATCATCAGAAAATTTTTCGATGACAGGCCATACGATTCCTGGTGACGTAGGCAACCGTGGATGGGTTGGTTTTATAAACAACCCCGATCTTTCAACTGAATTGGCCGATATCTTTTTTTATGATTCTGATACCTCATATGGCGACGTCATTGAAATACGGAGAAACGGCAAAGTATTTGGAGAAACAAAGCCAGACAGCGGCATTGAACGTCCATCTAGAATTCGCACCATCCCGGCAATCCCCTCGGGTAGCGGTGTTGTCACTGAAGTAAAGTTGTTAAAATCCCCCGACGAGTTAGAGAATCTATTGAATGTAATACGTCTTTCAACTAATCACCTTGAAATAGAACAGATGTCTTTGCCAAGCATATGGCGCGAGCCAGCACCATCAGAGAATCAGATGCAAAATCCTATATTGACTGAACTTCTCAATGCAGCCAGAAGGGGCGTGAAAATACGCGTACTCCTTAATGACGATAGGGTTTTTACAGAAAAAGCTAATGGCCACACATCCGGCAAGCCCAATTTTGTGGATAGCGACTCAAAGAAGCCAAATGAAATCACCGCAGAGGTGATAGAAAATGCGGCACTTTGCGAAAATCTTCCGATAGAAGCACGCATAGTCGATACAAAAGCCGTGGAAATAACTTACATCCATAACAAGGGCATCATAGTTGACGGATTATACACTCTCGTAAGCTCGATCAATGGCACGCGCAATTCGGTCATGAACAATCGTGAAATCGCCATGCTTCTGGAAAGCCCTGATGCCAGCAGTTACTACGGCAATGCATTTGAATTCGACTGGATCAGCTCCCCGGACTTCCCAGTTACAAACACCATTTGCCAGCCACCCAAACCGAATCTGGCATTTTACCTTGGTGATTTTTTTAGGTTTGGGTTTTAGTTTCTGCGCTAACTCCACACCATCAAAGCTGCTTCAAGCTCTGCGGAAGTGCCGCATAAAAAGCCACCGACACGACAAGATCATCAATCCTAACCCTGTCATTTGTGGTATGCGCGTCTTCCTCCACGGCGGGGCCAAACCCGATGGTCGGGATCCCGAGCTGTCCCATGCTAGAAATTCCATTCGTGCTAAAAACCCACTTACCGATCCCGGCCTTTCGTCCGAGCGCCTGCTCGGCGGCCCTGGCCCCGGCTTGAACCAGTGGATGGTTTTCAGGCAGGACCCATGTAGGGTAATATTTTTCGGTCTCAAGAATTTTATTCTTATAAGAAGGCGTGTTGTAGGTCAGGACTTCCACCCTCATGCTTGAGCGATCAAAACTTGGTAACTCCTCAATCTGGCGGACCGCGAGAGCCTTGTCCTCGCCATGGGTCAACCGCCGATCGATGTGTATGCGGCACCCATCGGGCACGGCGCAAAGGCTTGGTGTTTCACATGAAATATGAGTGACCGCGCAAGTGCCCTTCCCCAAAAACGGATCCGACTGCAGGCGCTCATTGAGGCGCTCTATGTCGGCGATGAGCCTGTTCATCTTGTAAACAGCGTTGTCACCGCGCTCAGGAGCAGAGCCATGACAGGAGCGGCCCTTGGCAACAACATTGATCTCCATCCTGCCGCGGTGGCCGCGATAGACATTAAGATCTGTGCATTCGCCCATGCAGACATAATCAACCTTGCCGAATTTTGCGCCAATCGAATGCTCAATGGCGTAGCGGAGCCCAAGCCCGTCGCAATCCTCCTCCTGGACTGAACCGACCACGAACAACGACAAATCATTAATGTGTTTGCTGATATCCTTAAACAATCTTGCGCCATAAACCTGCACAGCAGTCGCGGCCTTGTTGTCCGATGCGCCACGACCGTAGATGTAACCATTTTCGATCTTCCCGCGATAAGGATCATGCGGCCAGTTCTCACGATTACCTATCCCGACGGTATCAATGTGACCGTCAAAAACAATGCGTACAGGGCCGTTGCCGATCTGCCCGATCACATTGCCATAGTCATCGCTCCATGCACGATCAAAGCCGACACGGTTCATTTCATCAATGATCCTGGTGGCGACTTTTTCCTCTTTGCTGCTTTCACTTGGTATAGCGATCATGTCGCGCAAAAATCTCACGCAATCATCACGGTATTTTTCAGCCTGCATTCTTAATGACATCGATGAACCTCCATATATTAGTGGTATATATTTGTGCATATCCTTGATTTTGCCAACATGCCATAACTTTGCTCGCTCGCAAGCGCGGCAATTGACATTGCGGCAGGAAGTATTTTAAGTAGATGTATGCCGAAACGACTTTGGATTTTCTCATTAGGTGGGAACGAAGTTTCCCCAATGGACCTCAAGGACCCCACGACAGGCAAGGCGATAATAGCCGACATTCCGCTACAATGGCAGCGCACGGTCGGGACACTCCGCAATATCGCCGACATAATCGAAAAAAATCCAAACGACCTTTACATACTTACACACGGGAATGGGCCACAGGTCGGCAATATCCTGCTAAGGGCCGAGTACGCGCGAAAGATACTCCACCCGCTGCCACTGGACATCTGCGGAGCCGACTCGCAGGGAGCGATGGGCTATATGCTGGCCCAGCTATCCAACGAATTACGAATTCGCGGCATAGATAAAATCGCAGCCGAGACGATCACGCAAGTCGTGGTCGACCGCAATGACCCTGACTTCAAGAACCCATCAAAATTCATAGGGTCACAGTTATCCAAAGACGAAGCCGACGAGCGGCGCGAAAAAGACGGCTGGAATGTAAAATCATACGGAATCGGCAAGGACGGGCGCGAAATCTGGCGCAGGGTCGTGCCATCGCCTGACCCTATAGATATCGTTGAAATAGGTATCGTCGAAGCGCAGCTTAGGGCCGGAATAATCCCTATCACCGTTGGTGGTGGCGGCATCCCGATTGTGAATGTGGAACCAAGAATTATCAGGAACGAAGAAATCTATGAATGTAACTACGGGATCATATTCAAACGCCCATACAGGTCTGGACAAAGGGCCGTCACCATCCACTCGGGCATCGAGGCCGTCATCGACAAGGACCTCGCGTCAGCCCTGCTTGGGAAAATGCTGATAGCCAGAGCCAGAGCACAAGGCGACGAACTCGAAGTAAATCTTGCAATCTTCACCAATGAAGACGGCATTAAGTTTGATTACAAAAAACCCACACAAAAAAACCTAAGACATCTGACCTTATCACAGGCCCGCGAGTATTACGAAAAACACCCCTCAGCTTTTCCGCCAGGAAGCATGGGGCCGAAAATGAAAGCCGTTATAAGGTTTTTAGAAGGCGGCGGCAAAACAGCCTATGTCACTAAAACAGAACTTTTCGCAAAAACACTGGCCGGAGCGGCTGGCACTACAGTTGTCCGCTGAGGGAGGATTTTAAATGGAACTCATTAATAAACTATCACACGAAATCGAAAAGCTCGAAATAAACATGCATCAAAAAGACTTCCTGCTAACATGGGAAAAGTCAGACGATGAGATCATCGCGACACAAAAAGTAGCGGACGCCCTGAAGCACTTATACGAAAACAACCGCTCAACGCGGCTGTTTGACTCCGGGCTGGCGGTCTCGCAGTTCCGTGACAATTCAACACGCACGAGGTTCTCCTTCGCTTCCGCCAGTAACATGCTCGGACTTACGGTCCAGGACCTTGATGAAGGGAAATCCCAGATCGCACACGGTGAAACCGTCCGCGAAACTTCCAATATGATTTCTTTTTTAACAGAGGTGATAGGGATCCGCGACGACATGTACCTGGGAGCTGGCAATAGCTATATGAAAGAAGTCGGAAAAGCGCTTGAAAACGGCTTCCGCGAGGGGGTACTCCACCAACGGCCTAACGTTATCAACCTTCAGTGCGACGTTGACCATCCCACACAGTCAATGGCCGATCTAATGCACCTTAAAAACATCTTCGGTTCATTCGAAAACTTACGCGGTAAGAAGATCGCCATGACATGGGCTTATTCACCAAGTTACGGAAAACCGCTTTCCGTACCGCAAGGGATTATAGGCCTGATGACCCGTTTCGGGATGCATGTCGAGCTTGCCTATCCCGAGGGCTATTCGCTGATACCAAGCTGCCTGGATGTCGCGCAGACTAACGCGAGAAAAAGTGGCGGTAGTTTTAAAACTACCACCTCAATGGATGAAGCGTTCAGGGACGCGGATATCGTCTATCCAAAAAGCTGGGCGCCTTTCCACGTAATGGAAAAAAGAACGGAGCTGCTACGAAAGAACGACACCGCCGCGCTCAAGGAACTTGAAAAGCAATGCCTCGCAAACAATGCCAAATACAAGGACTGGGAATGCACGGAAAAAAGAATGAAGCTCACACGAAGCGGCAAGGCCTTATACATGCACTGCCTGCCGGCGGACATCTCAGGCGCGTCCTGCAAGGAAGGCGAAGTTGAAGCTTCGGTTTTTGAAAGATATAGGATCGAAACTTACAAGGAGGCCAGCTACAAACCATTTGTCATCGCAGCCATGATTTTGCTTGGGCGGTTTAAAAATCCTGCCCGCGCACTGTCCGAACTAGCCGGGAGAGGCCTAAGACAACCGGGCATCAACATACCTACCCGCCTCTTCCAATAACGTTTGTGCTTTAGCGAGAAGCGCCGAACACTTTGCCCTCATATCGGTCACGTACTTCTGGTCTTTAATGTCCTTCAGGTTGATCAGGACATTCCATATCCCTCCACGTACCCCGGCAAAAGCCATCTGAGCGCCTACCGCGGCATCGGTAATCGAGTTTTGGTTCCCGATTGAAGCGACTTTATGGGCAAGCTCCATTGCTTTAAAGCTTGATTGGGCCGTACCCCAAGGCACTTCAACCGCGATCTTAAGACCATCTTGCATTTTACTCAAACGGATGGCCTTTTCCTGCTCCGTATTCTGCGGCAAACGCCTTGCTTCCATGAAAGAGTTAAATGCGTTCGTATCCTCGTCAACTGCGGAAATAAGATGCTCCTTAACCTGCTGCGCATCCTCGGCGATCTGTGATAAGGCGGGATCTTTCAATTCCGTGCCTTCCCTGCCGTATGTAAGGTTCGCAACCATCGATGAAAGCGCGGCTCCCAACGCACCGGAAAGGGCCGCGATCGAACCGCCGCCAGGCGCCGGTGAACTACGCGACACCTCATCCGTAAAATCAGTTATTCTCATCCGCACCAAAGCATTGTCTGACGGCTTCGGTAAACCTATGACCTTTTTCTCGATATCAAAATGGGTCACATCACTAAGCCCCATCGAGAAAACCGCTGTATTTAAAATATCAGACCGCGGGACACCAGGAGATTTCCCCTGCTTTTTCAGATAAAATCTTCCGGCTTCGAGCAAGGCCTGGTACGGGATTAGTCCCACGATCTCGCTACCACTCACCACGAGGCCGCGATCGCTTGCAAGTTTGCGCGAACACTCAAGCACTTCATGTGGGGTAGTGATTTTATAATCAGTGAGGTTAATCGAGATCTGTGATCGTTTGTACTCATCAACATACCAGCCGATGGCCTTGCATGCCTTAAAAACTCCTGGGCGATACACTTCTTTTCCAGCTACTACTGGCGGAGTCAAGTCATTTGCGCGGAGCAGCTCCGTGAGGTCATAGCCATGCTCGCCTTGGCAGTGCGCTTGAATTAAATCAAAGTCTGTTGCGACAAATCCACAGCTCCCGCAGGGAAATGACCCGTCAGCATAAAAAAGTTTTTTCCCCCTCGAATAATACGGCTTCGTATTGCCGCTTCTTGCAACCCTTCCCTTTTCACGAAGCTCAAAAGCAATGTCACCGGCATGAGACTTGTCGTTTGAGTTCAATGTCACGTTGTACGCGATTAAAAATTCCCTGGCGCCTATGACCGTCGCGCCGGAAGCAGCATTAAACTCAGAGGGGCCAAAATCAGGCTTCCAATCCGATTCGCGAAGCTTCCTTGCAAGTCCTTCGTATTCGCCCTTTCGTATTTCCGCCAGATTCCTGCGCTCAGACCGAGTTGCGGCCTCTTCATACAAATACACCGGGATATTAAGCTCACGACCCACTCTCTCGCCAACCCGCCTTGCTATACTGACGCACTCCTGCATCGTAATATTTTCAACAGGTATGAACGGGCACACGTCAGTTGCACCTATTCTTGGGTGCGCCCCCTTGTGCCTTGCCATGTCGATCACTCGCGCGGCGGCGGCGATTGCCTGAAAAGCAGCTTCAGCAACCCTATCCTGATCGCCTACAAACGTCACCACGGTGCGATTCGTGTCGGCGCCCATTTCCACATTAAGTAAAGTAGCGCCGCTAACCATCTCAATCGCGTCTGTGATCTGCTTGATCTTCCCCTTGTCGCGCCCCTCGGAAAAATTCGGGACGCATTCAACGATAGATTTTGCCATACAAAGTTCCTTATCATTTATAATTCTGACCGTCAAAATTCTAACACTAAAGATACTTGCCCAGCAGGCAGTATCAGCACTATTCTATTTATACGAAGCAGGTGATAGACATGTTCCCCAAAGAAACAAAAATACTGATAATAGAAGATTCGCCATCGATGCGGAAAACCATTAAAACCATCTTAGGAAAACTTGGCTTCAAGCATATTTATGAAGCCGGGGATGGCACAAACGGTTTCACCATAATCGAAACACAACATATGGCTAACGAACCGATAGGGCTTGTCCTTTGTGATTGGTGGATGCCTAAAGAATCAGGACTCGACTTGCTTAAAAGGGTCCGCGAATCAAATACCTTAAGCAATATATCTTTTATAATGGTCACCGCTGAGGGAGAGAAATCAAAGATCCTTGAGGCGATACGCGAGGGGGTGGATAATTACATAGTGAAACCATTTTCACCCAGAGATATAAAAACAAAACTAGCCGAGACCTGGGCACGCCTAAGCCAGGCGAAGTGACACTTCAACACCGGCGCGGTAGGATTATGCGTCGTCGGATACCGATCAGGGATATAAATAATAGTAAGATAATATTTCAGCGCTGAGGCGCCTGCAACGGAAGCTCCACGATAAAGCACGAACCCACCCCGGATTGGCTTTCAACACGGATCGTACCGCCATGTGCGGACACTATCTGATCGGTTATATAAAGCCCAAGTCCCATTCCACTGTAATGCTTAGATGATACGGCCCTCTCAAAACGATGGAAAATCCGCTCATGATTTTCACTGGCGATACCTATCCCGTGGTCCTGTATGCTGAGCACGGCTTTTTCAGCTGAATGAAAAATCGAAATTTCAATCGGTTTTCCGCTTCCGTATTTAAGAGCGTTCGAAAGCAGGTTATCAATGACCTGATCGATCCTCAGCTGGTCCCATTCACCAACAACTGCTTTATCCGCCGAAAGCTTGACTTCTATACCTAATTCAATCAACACAGGCATGTAGCGGGTGACTACGCCTCTGGCGAGCTCCGAGAGATCCACCTGTTTTATCTGTAATGAGAATCTGCCTGCGCTGATCCTGGCAACATCGAGAGTATCGCCGACCAGGTCAGAGAGGCGCGTAAGTTCCTGGCTGCAGGTTTTTATAAGCTTCCTTAGGTTCTCTATTTTAGGATACACCGCTGGAGTAATATCATGGAGCATGCGCGTGATTAGCTGAATCTGCATCATGAGTGGTGTAAGTGGCGTCTTAAGTTCATGCGATGCTATATAGAGAAATTCATCACGTATGCTGACTGCATCCTTAAGCTGTTTTGTACGCTCCTGCACGCTGGTCTCAAGACCAGCCTTAGTTGTGACCAGATCATCTGCATATCTTTTCTGCATCTGATCATACCGTCTGAAAGAATCAAGCCACCTGAAAAACATAAAAACAAGCACAAGGAAAACAACCACCATGGACCAGAAAACAATCTCGTTGAGTTTACCAACAAGCTCAAACACATTGGATTGCGGTTGCTCGGTAACCGCAATCCATCCTATGTCATTCATGACGGTATAATTTATCAGCATCGTGTCAGCGGATTTGTCGTCATATTTTTTAAGCCAACCGTCTTTTTTGATACGTGATACGTTGATTAAATCAGGGTACTTCAGCATCGAAAGCGGAGCATTGGCCCCGCCGCCGTCGTGATTTATTTTAATAATCTGTCCGTGCTGATCTATCAATATGATGGCCACGCCGACAACTGTTTTGATTTTTTCAATCCAAGCGAGGAGATCATTAAACGTATATTGCGCCACCAGATACCCGATCACTTGCTGGAGCCGGTCTTTAATCGGCACCGCTATAGCTGTAACATATTTTTTTGGGTCAGCGGCACGCTGGTAAATTTCAGAGATGTATGGCTTATGCTCTCTTGTTACGCCTTTATACCAATCCCTATAAGAGAAATCCTTGCCATGTACTTCCTTTCGAACTGGGAAGTCCGCCCTAAGCACTCCGTTTGTGTCAGTAATAAAAGCCCGGTCAATCTCGGGGTTGTGCGTTACTAGATCCTCGATGTCATTGTAAGTCGCATTCCAGTCCTTGCCTGTAATATGCTTCGCGATACACGGCCGTCTGGCATAACTCTCCGTATATGCGATAAACCCTTTAAAACGCTTCTGCACGATTTGGCCGCTGAGCCGTGCTATTAAGGCGTTCCTGGCAATGGTTTTCTCTTCCAAAAAATCTTCAACCCTGAAAAGCATCAGAACGATAAGAATCACTATCGGTAAGACCACTGTCACTAAAACAGTGGCGGCAAGCCTCCACTTAGAACGTAGTATCCAAGGGATGTTTAACATTTCCTTGCCTTCAGACAGTCTCCTTTGCAATGCACCTAAGTGCATTGCTACACGGGTAGCAGCTCAACAAAAGTAAATGGCCTATATCATATTGTGATTCAGACTTCCAGAGTAGGATCCCCGCCACAGGCTGTGGCAGCAGCAGGTTCAGGTTCGCCTTCAACCCATGTTGCCGGATCCGGCTTAACGCCCAGATTGGCACACTCAGCCTGCACTAATGCATTACAGCACTTAAACACCAATGTGTAAAATTCATTGGAAAAAACCCCGGGGCGCCTAAGAATAGAGCCCACGAACCGCCCGAGGTGGTCGTTTATGAATTTTTTTCTCGCATCCGAGACTACATTAAGCCCGTTTAAGTCATTTTGCTCAGTTAAACTAACTTGTTTCATGAGCAACAAGGCGTAGAACTCAAACTCAATCGAAACATGATCAAGCATTTCAGTTTTATCCCCAAGCTCAAAGCCAAACGCCTTGTAAAAACCCGCGATATCCGCAAGTTCATTCCCCTTCACAACGGCGCGCTGGCGGCCATACTCTGTTTCGTAAAGCGGGTTAGCATTTCTGCCACGGTCAAAAATATCTATGTAATCAGACCTCAGGTCATCCACCATGGCTTCATTATCAATCATGGTGATTAGGCGTCCTCTTAATGCATTCCAATCCGCGCCCGCAACCTTGGAAAAATAATCGTTAACGTCATTGTCATAAAGAAATGCTTCAAGATACTCGAAAAGTGGATACGACGTAATCAACGAGGCCAGCAAAAAAGCAGGCGCTGACTTCCGATCCGAATCAGTTAATGTGTCACTCATTGCGCAACCACCTGTATGGGGAGCCAGCTCATCGTAACGGACTTCCTAGCCCCCACCTCGTCCTTGCCACCCTGCCAGACCGCAAAACCAACGTAACTTGACTTACCAACATCAAGAATCGAACCATTTTCGCGCTTAAGTGGCCTTGCTATAACGACTGACCACTCACCATCAGCCCATCGCCCATCGGCCGCAGCCTCAACACTGGCCGAAACAGCGCTCGTGCCGAAACCTTCGGCAAAAATCTCTTCGACACCTTTTTTCTTGGCGTATGACTGAGGGTTACCTGCCGCCTTCCCGCTAGAAAACATGTCACGCTTTTCTTCAGTCAGGCCTGAAAGCTTCCCAGGATCCTTAAATTCCATTGGATACATATCAACGCTCATATTTGGATAGAGATCAGCGATTGTCCTCATGCCGCGCTCCTTGTCGAGCTGGTACTGCGCCCGCCACTGGAATATATGCACAGGATTATCCTTTACACCCATGAACACCGGCGGCGGCGCATTATTGTCTTTTACAGGGAACTCTATTGCAACGCCGTCTGAAAACTGCCCGAGCCTGCCGGCCTCGCTTTTTTCTGCATCCGTCCATTTAAGAAGAAATGCGATCCACTTCCCGTCATGTACCGCGCGGACCTTGAGGAGCGCCGTCGTGGTGGTTGCAGGACGGGGTATTACCATTGGCTGGGCCATCAACACCACGCTTTCTTCTCTGGCCTTATTCCAAATATCGTCATTCATAAAAAGTTTTGTGGTATCCACTCCCACCACCCGGCTTGCCATGAGAGGCGCGCCAAGCGCGGTTTCAATAATACCACCAATACAAAGGACAGCGCATAGGCTTATACTTTTTATCCAAATTGTTTTCATGCTTTGCCTCCTTACTTATATTGCTTCTTTAAGGTGTGTTGTTGCGGACAGCGGATAATTTTTCGTCATAGGCCGCGCGTTCCACCAGTGGCTCAGTTAAAGGCACAGAAATAATCTCCGCGCCTTTCTCGTCATAGCCATAAACCAGGCCGTCCTTAACTTCGAAGCTATCGATTATCCGATCCGTCCCGCCCATCAGCACAAGCAATCCCTGCGCTACTGGATCGTCCCTTAGCTTGCGGTAACGCGCGACCGCGTCTTCAGCATTAGGTCCGAACATTTGTGTAATATAATCCATCCCGGCATGAACCGGCGGGACATAGTACAAGTTCGGCTCCAGGCCGAGATGCGGATAATACGGAAGCGCGATCTGCTTTACATGCACCAGATAATCTATTGGATTATTCTTTCTAGCTTTCCATGGAGGATTGATGAATCCCATTATGCGTATCTTGCCGATGCAGTTTTGCACGCACATCGGCTGGAAACCCTTCTCTATGGCTGGAAAGCAACCGATACACTTTTCGCTTATCCTAGTATGGGCGTTGTACATTGATTTCTTGTATGGACAGGCGCGCACGCACTCGCCATACCCTTTGCAGCGTGACTGGTCTATGACAACTATCCCGTCTTCTTCGCGCTTGTAGATCGCTTTTCTCGGGCATGCTGCCAGGCATGCCGGATAAGTGCAGTGGGCGCACATCCGCGGAAGGTAGAAAAACCATTTATCATGCGGCAAGGTGATGTGGCTCCCGCCCGTGACGTTACCCAAGCAATCGTCCTCGCCATGATTCGGGTACATCCAGTCCTCATCCTTCGGGTGGAAATGCACAGCTCTCTCGGTCGGCTCTGCCGCTTCGAAGATTGTTTTACCGGAATAAGCTGCGCCTTTTTTCCACTCCTGGCTACCCAGCTTTTCAAGCACGCGCACATCCCAGGCCAGCGGATAGCTGCCGTAGGGCTTTGTCTCAACATTGTTCCAGAACATATATTCCTGGCCCTTGCCGCTGGTCCATGTGGTTTTGCAGGCCAGCGTGCAGGTCTGACAAGCGATACACTTGTTGAGATCGAACACCACGGCCCATTGGCGCTTCGGTCTGTGCTCGTCATACGCATATTCCATCTCACGATTAAGTTGCCAGTTCTTAACTTTGGACATAGTCGTTTACCTCCACTCAGCTCTTCTTCTTGTTGCGAAGGAAATGGCCCTTAAGGTATTCCTTCATGCCTTTGTTCTCGTACGTGGGGCGGAAACCTAGCTCCGCCGGTCTCCACTTCCCTTCACCGTTAATTCCGCCGTTTTCTGCTTTTGTTATCCGCACGAATGCCTCGCGCGGCGCCCCCACCGGGCAGTGGATATCAGGGGCAAAGCCTTTTTCAATACCCTGGCCGAACATCACCTTATGCACCAAGGTGTCCGTCATTAGCGTGGGCTTGAGCCAGGCGCGTGTCGCGCTCTGGTGGCTTCCGTAGCGGTACATGGACTGGTAGTTGGTTTCTTCGGATTTTGCCAGGCCATCGGGCCTCGTCTCATGCGCCTTAACGCTTCCGAATGTTGAGCCATACATATTGTGCCAAGTGCGCGCTATTCCCCTTGGCGTGCCTGGATAATATCTCGCACGCAACAAAAGTCTTGCGACTTTGTAAGCTTCGGTCCCTTTTTTCCAACCGCGGTATGGCCTGTCCTCTGGATCAGCGTCTATGTAAACATAATCACCGTCATCCACGCCAAGTTCCCTGGCATCCAGTGGATTGATGTCGACATAGCCTTCCGTTATGGATGGCATTCTCTTGTCATGCCGGTAAAAATCCCCGAATGGCCCGAACCAAACAGAAGTAAAATCAGTATCAACCGGCGTGGTATGGGCGCCGTGACGATATTTCGGCGTGTGGTACACATGCGTGTACTGCAGCTTGATCACGAGCGGGTGCTTGGAACGCACCAGTTCCTCAGGCGTTTTCATCACGTTGCGAACCTGCCTCGTCTCGACTGAAACATCGCTGGGGTCAAGCCCGTAGTCTTCTGGTTTTTTCGGCCTTATAGCCTCATGAGGGTAGCCTATGATGACGTTTGGTTCATACGGTGTGGAATCAATCGGCTCTCTGTATACCGGAAGATTTTCACCGCTATCGATGAACTCGATCTCGGGGCGATAAAACTCAAGGCGTCCGGACTTAGTGTGCCACGGCTGCTCCGACCTTGCCTGCTCGAACGACGAGAACCTTGGATAAGTCCTCGTGTTCATAAGCGCCGGTATGCCTTGCTGGGCCTTGTTTTCCAGCTCGCTGAATTTATACCCCTTAAGCGTAAAGGAGCCATCCAAAATACGCTGCAGGTATTCGTCCACGTCGCCATCAAAGACAAATTTCCACATTTCCTCCATGCGCGGCTCATCTACGAGCTCGCCTAATCTTTTTGAAACGCCGGCAATCACTTCGATATCGCCCCTTGTATCAAAAATGCGCGGCAGCGGCGTGCGCGGAAATATCTGTATGAACGGATTGGTGCACGATCCGCACATATCCGGCTGTTTAAACTCGGCCCAACTGTCAACGCCGAACACCACGTCCGAATACTCGCACGACCCCGTCCACCACCAGTCGGCATAAGCAATGAACTCGAGTTTAGGCAAAGTGTTGTTGACCACGTCAAAATGCCACTTGATATTGCCTATCACTGAGTTTGAATTGTTCAGCCACATCACCTTAGTAGGAGTGGGAACATGGGTTTCGCCCGTAAAAAGCTTGTTGCCAAGCCTGAGCGGTCTTTCGCCGTAGTTGAAGTAATGTAGCGATTCATAATGAAGGAATTTCTTGAGCTGGACCTTCCCGCCTTTCTCAAGTTGCAGGTTAAATGGATCCTCCTGGGCATATATCGGCTCGCCACCAAACATAGAGGCTTTATAATTACCGGCATAACTCCCGACGTTACCACCGGGAAAACCAACGTTTCTTGTAAGAGCCGCCACGAGAAAAATAGCCCTGTCCTTTAAGTCTGAATTAAAGAACTGGTTCGGCCCCATTCCGCAGGCAAAAAGCGTCTTTTCCTTGTTCTGTGCTATCTGTTCGGCAAGGGAAATAATGCCTGAAACCGGCGAACCGGTGATCTGCGAAGTCTGCTTTGGCGTAAAGTTCCTATACAGGTATTCTTCAATCATGTTGAATATCGACCGTACTTTTACCTCACTGCCATCGACTAACTTGACTTTGAAGTCGGCCTTCAAATCAGGATGGATACCCTTTTTGGCAAAACCACTCCCAAAATCATCACGCGTCACCGCCACAAGTTTCTTGGTTTTCTGATCCCTGACGACAAAGGATTTAAAGTTGTCACGCATCGATTGCGGCGCGAATTGCATTTTTTGCTCTGGGTTCGGTGGGGCCTTTTCGCCTTTTTTCAAAAATTTTATACTGCTTAACTCGGCCGGCTCCTTGAATCCACCTTCTGTGATTTCTTCTTGGACCTCTTCTGGCCTTAACGGCTGGAGCGTATCAAGTCGCACAAGCAGCGGAAGATCCGTGTTCGTCTCCACGAACTCCCTGTCATAAAGTTTGCGCGATATAATCACCTGCGCGAGACCAAGCGCGAATGCCGGGTCGGTGCCTGGCCTGATGATCACCGCCTCATCCACCTTGCTAGCTGTAGCGCTGTATTCAACGGTGACCGCCACCGTGCGCGCGCCCTTAATCCTCGCCTCGACCAGCCAGTGTGAGTCAGGCATTTTTGTAGTGATCCAGTTCATGCCCCAGGCGATTATAAGCTTTGAGTATTCAGTCGCGAAGAGATCAAAGTCATTCGTTTGTGAACCAGTCACCATCGGATGCCCGGGCGGAAGATCAGTATGCCAACTGTAGCTATCCCATCCCCGTCCGCCGCTTGCATGCTCAGGCTTCACCCCGCGTTGTTTGACATCCAAAAGTGCCAGCATGTTCGCGAAGCGGTAAAGACCAAAAATCCTTGTTGCGCCCAGGAACGCCATTCCACCTCTAAGCTTGATGGTCTGTGTTCCAGCGCCTTCCATTGCGTGGATCATGGACGGGTCATAGCCTTGGGCCTTCAGCAATGCCGCGCCTTTTTCACCTGAATAAGTTCTGCTTATATTCTCGATCGCTATTGCGGAAATATCATATGCCTCATCCCACGAGACCCTGAGCCACTTGTCCATTCCACGCTGAAAATACTTTGGATCAGGCCTTCCGGTTGCCGCATCCCTCGGGAAACCATCATTCACCCACTTCTTGAACCCTCGTCGAACCATCGGCGCCTTAACACGGCGGTCACCGTAAATCCTGCGCACCATGGCTAGGCCCTTCTGACATACGCGCGGATCCCAACGATGGGAGGCGCGATTGCCGTAGAGGTCGGTTGCCTTGCCATAGCCGTAGCTCGGTCCAATGCGGACAACAACACCGTTCTTGACGTATGCCTTAAGCAGGCAGTTGTGTGTGTCATTAGGTGCGCACAAAAAAACAAAACTGGATTCAGGCTCGAATATGTTGCGATAGACGCTTTCCCAGTCGCGGTTTGGATAATATGCAAGCGGGTTATCGATATGCATCGGTTTGAAATAGCGTATGGGAGCGCCAATCGCCCACCTTGCGTATCCGAATGCACCGACCGCCGCGATGCTTTTTTTCAGGAACTCACGCCGTCCGCTGTCTATGCTGTCTTTTATATCGTTTTTAGGTGTATTATTTTCAGGGTTCATCTGGCTACCACCTCCTGTTAGAGTTTAAGCCGCCACCGTGGCTGGATACGAACACATTAAATATGTATTATATGAATAACTTCTACAGATTAGTTCAAAGTAGTATTTTGCCACCGCCGGTTGCGCCTTCTTATGATGCTGGTTTATGTTGACAATCAATATAGTGAGATTACGGTGTTTATGACAAGAGAATTTTTTTGGGTTTTAGTGGCGTCGTAATTTTAGAATAGTCATATTGAGATAAAAGAATCCCCCAACCGCCTTTGCGTTAACAGGGTGATAGAGTTTATCGGTTACCGTGAATCCCTCACAGTAGTTGCTGATATTATCAGTAGTTATAAATGTCCTATGCGTAGGATCGCGCATGAAGCCGGAGCGGCCAGGTACCACTACGAGTAGAATCCCGCATGGACTCATCTTACCCCCGAGGTTTTTGAAGAAAGAAATCAGTTGCTCCTCGTTTAGATGTTCCAAAACATTATCGCATAACGCAAAATCGATTGGTGAATCCACGGACTCAAATTTGGTAATATCATCATGAAGTGCCTTTAGCCCCCTGCTTATGCACCTCTCGATCAAATGCTGGTTAGAATCAATGCCGAGTGCCCTGATACCCCTTTTTTTACAATAAGCCAGAAAACTACCCGTACCGCACCCGAGATCACAAATTACAGCGAACTTAGAAGTGTTTGTTATTTTTAAATCATCCTTTAACAGAAGTGCTAGGTACTTTGGATAGACAACATAGCGCAGGTATAACTCCCTGCCGGGCAGATATCTTGATTCCAGAAATTCGTGATACGCTTTTTCGGTGGTTTGCATAAGAAATCATATAACATAAAACAGCTGCGGGGCTTAGCTGATATTGCCAAACCCCGCAGCTGTTAATCACCTAATTGTTCTTCAGGCGATCGTGTTATCTCACATACCTACAAAGCATATCTTCTGAAATCCTGTCTCCTCTGAGGTTGTCCACAACCAAATGCGCAGGCATTCCTCCATCTACAGGAGTCACAGTCGGTCTGACTTCAAGCTCAAAATCCCGTCCGAGATAATATGTCGGTGAGCCTATCGCTT
Organism: uncultured Bacteriovoracaceae bacterium; assembly: GCA_964358645.1. Lineage (GTDB taxonomy): Bacteria > Bdellovibrionota > UBA1018 > UBA1018 > UBA1018 > JBBTDV01. The sequence continues at coordinate 19,194 of CAYHPW010000045.1, forward strand.
CAGGCACGCTCTTATTAACTATGAATTTGCCAATAAAGAGCAGCCCCTTGGTGACCACGGCTTCGAACCTGCTCTTAACTACTGGCCTGTTGCCAGTCATCACGTAAACAATAGTGACTTGCACGGCGTTTACTGGCTCGTCGACATTGTAAACAACGTTTTCCTGGATACATTCAAGTTCGTGGATCCTATGCTCCATCGTAGGACACCCTTCCGGGATCAAGCACTGATAATCATCGCCTGGCTGTGGAAACGGCAAAATCGTCATTTTTGCATTGGCGACGTTAGCATTTACATAAGCAACCAAACTGATAACCGTAAAAAGTGTTTTAAATTTATTAGTGAATTTCATAACGTAATCTCCTTATAATATTTTATTTTTCAGCTGATCACGTTATCGATCGCATGATCGGCATATGATTGCCTATCACGTCATCGATATCGTCATCATTTAAAACGGTTATACCTAACATATTTAAGAATGTTAAATTATTAGTTTTCATATATAGCTATTATATTTTCTAATCCATTATGGGGCTGTTGCCGAAGGGCATTTTCTTGTGGCAAACAGCAGGGATTGATTTATGGAAGACTATTCTGATAGAGACATGGAACGAGCAATAGCCGAGAATGTAGCAGTTAAGTGGTTTTGTGGATTTGAGCTTTTAGATAAAACACCTGATTTTACCTATTTTTCAAAACTTAGAAGCAGACTAGGCACTGAGAATATTGCTAAGTTATTTAGATTCATTAACAAGGAGTTAGAGTCTAGAGGATTAGTCGGCAAATGTTTTTCTTTTATAGATTCATCAGCAATTATTACAAAAACTCAGCTTTGGAGTGAACGGGATAAGGCTATTGCTCAAGGCGAAGAAAAACTAAACAACGCGGTAGTAAAAGATTATGCAGCAGATAGCGACGCTAGGTTTGGATGTAAGGGAAAAGACAAATATTGGTTTGGTCGAAATCATGGCGACGAAATCATGGGGTCTAAACATGGCACTTAACCCCACCTCGTATATAGAAGTTTACGGGGTGGTGATTGGTGAATATAGCGGTGATTGTCAAAGTGTTCATCAAAATGGACGCGTTCATATTAGTGGATATTCATGGAGTAGCCGCCATGTAATTCCGATGGAAGTTAAGCGGATATGAAAAAACCTCGCTTGCGTCCAGATACGCCATTTACGCGCATTCTTAACTCAATAATGAAGGAACGTGCAATCAGCGTCAGGAAGGCTGCAAAGATGGCTGGAGTTGGGATTTCTACAGTCATGTCATGGAAATCCGGCGCAATGCCTGAAAATTACATCGCCGTTAAGCGGTTTGCAGAAGGACTTGGCACCACGCTTAGTTTTTTACTCACCGGCGAGGACGATACACGCCAGCCAGGGGCACTCCCTGCCATAGCTGAGGTTTTTGATGATGCGGGATTGATTTTTGATGGCTACGCCAAGATCACCGTTCAGCGGTTGGTGCCGAAAACCAAAAATAAGGAGTGATTTAAATGAGCAAGAAATTTGCCTTAATAATAGGTTTGCTTGTGGTCGCCGGGTGCGCCGGTGCTTCGCTCAAGAGCGAGTGGAAGGAGAAGAGAGGTTACTCAGATAAAGACATCAACGCCATCATGAATCAGTACAAGGAGTACAATGACATGATGAATGGGGCTAAAATGTCTAGCAACGCATTCAATAGTGCACCTTATCACCAAGCTGAATCTCGTCTCCGTGCAGTTTTTTGTGCATGTGCAAAGAAAATGGGGGAGGCATGCCGAAAAAAAGAGGGTGCTTCAATTGATCGCAGTCTTTGGACGAAAGCCAACGCGGTTGACATGACTATGATAGGTACCGCAATGACTTTTGAGACTAATTCAACATCCGTAATTGATCCTGCTGAGTGTAATTAAGGAGAACCTATGGCTCGTGAGACAAAACAGGAACGTATTATTAGGGCAATGTTTGATCAGGTTTCAGAGCATTTGCATGAACTGAAAACCCTATCAGCAAAGCCTGCCCTCAAGGAACTTGATATTGAACGCTGGTGCCAGAGTGTGGTTAAAAACTGTCTAGGGTTCACCTCTACGAATGGCTATACGATTTTAGCCCAAGAAGTGCGAGGCAAGATGCGCCCTGATCTCATTGTATCAAAAAATGGTGCCCCTATATTTGTAATCGAGATCAAGAAGCTTGGGTTTGATCTCAATAAATCTGATTTTCGCTCAGGTAAGGTTCAGCTTGGCGAGTACTTGAATTCAATCGGCAACGTAAAATGGGGAATTCTATGCAACGGCTATGAATGGCGACTGTATGATTTTTCCAATCCCGCGATAGGAGGCGTAGAAATTATCAGCTTTGATTTAAAAAATGATGCTGATGACATTGATCTCACCAAACGTGGGATCGAAGATGCTTGCTGGGATTTTATAGATCTTCACGAAGCCACATATAACTCGGATAGCTGGTCAGAGTATGCAAAGGAGGCTACTGCTTTTTCGCCTGAATCTTTAGCAAGAGCCATCCTTTCTGTTGATGTTGTGAAGTATATTGCCAGGATCATTCGTGGAGAGCATGAATACAAAGCTAATACAGAGGTATTGATTGAAAAAATCTTTCATCTTCTTGAAAATGGTCTGGATGATTCCGTCCACGACTGGAACGAGACCAAGCAGGCTGAGTTAAGCAAATACATTAAGGTACAAAAGAAAGCTGGAAGAAGACGCGTCCGCAAAACTGCTAAAGACACTGAGGAACAGGTATCAGTAAATCAAACACTAGTGCCTCTCCCACTTAATTCTTTCCGGTTTTGTAGCCAAACTTCCGACGC
>CAYHPW010000046.1:0-20987 GCA_964358645.1 uncultured Bacteriovoracaceae bacterium
GCGTCGGAAGTTTGGCTACAAAACCGGAAAGAATTAAGTGGGAGAGGCACTAGCTGTGTCAGTTACGACCCAGTCGATTACCGCACTACGACCATTTATCCTTCATAGACATTTTTACGGTGCTTGATCAACACAATGGTAACGGCATTAGTTTTACCATCGACACGATACACGATTCTATAATCACCCACCCTAATTCGTCGATGCCCGACAAAGCTGTATCGCAAAGGTTTCCCAGGCCCAACTGGATCAGCCGTTAAACGGGTCTCAAGGGCTTTCTTAATTAGTTCCCGCATGGTTTTGGGAAGAGCGGGAATATCATCCCCCACAACCCGGTCAATGTACTCAATTTTGTAAGGGCTATTTCCAGGCTTTGTCATGTGGAATGGTTTTCTTGGATTTAGCTTCCCGTTTCATTGCCATTTCAGAAAGTAAAAGATCTTCATGTTTTTCTAAAGCGTCCTCCATGAGTTCTTTAGCAACCACAGACATAGATTTGCCTTCCTGCTTAGCTATCCTTTCAATCATTTCGTAAAGCTCATCATTTAAAACAACGTTTAATCTCGGATTCTTTGTGGGCATAACCTTAACCTCAAACCAAGTGTATCACTAGTGATGTACTTGGTCAATCACCGCGCATCCATAACCGCTTCCATCAACTCATTGGCTGTCACGCTGCCGTGCCATTCCTTGATGATAATTCCCTTGGTTTTATCAAAGAGCATCAACCAGGGCAGGGTTAACGCTCCCCCTGATACACTCTTTTTAAAAGACTCATCCGGGTACCATTGGGCGTACTCAGGCTTGAAATGCTCTAAGAATGCATCGATTTCTCTTTGCCTGCTCTGCACCGGAATCCCGAGAACTTCAACAGAGCGGGGTGTGCTCTTTGCCATCGGCCTAATAGCATTTAACTCACTGACTTCCTTGCCGCAACCGGAGCAAAACGGGCTCCAAACCTGAATCAGGACATATTTTTGCGGGATTGCAGAAAGCCTTGCCATAAGCCCGGCCTGGTTGCGTGGATCAATTTTTTTCACATCACCAAAAGCAAAATACGAAACTACAAGACCTAACGCAATTACCACTGCCCCGCATCTACGCATCAAAATCCGCCGTAGATGATAGAAAATGCAAGCATCTGGCTGTATGGCTGGTTTGCCAGATAGCGGTAAAACGGAAATGGAGTTTCGTAGTTAACTCCAAACATCCAAGACGCGTTGTAAAAATAATTGATGCCGGCTATGGTCGAAAACAATCTCGCTGCCGAGCCATCCACTACGCCGCCATTCAAGCTGCTTTGAAGGATCCATTGCTGCTTTAACCCAATACTTCCGCTCCAGTGGCTGCCGGCCAAGTAAGTGGCATTTTCAATTAACTGAAAACGATTGCCACCTCTAAGTAAAAAAGGTGAAGAGAGTTCAACCCCACGCATTTTAGAAATGCTTTTTTCAAATGGATAAAAAAACGAACTATCAAGACTGATTTTGAGAGGATCATAAATCTTTGATGCATTGACACCAAGATGAGCGGTGAACGTACCGTCTCCGACCACGTTCGTCCCGTAAATATCCGGTGAATCATAAGCTGACTTTCCGAAAGGCAGGCGCAACCCTCCATAAAAAGAAAGCTTGGGGCGGTATTTAAGAAAACTCAAATCCTCCCAAAGCGTGTACCTTGCCTCAACCGATGGATCACCAACACCGGTTGCCGACAAATCCTTGCCAGTAAAATGCTGCTGATTCGTGACCACAGGGAGGCTAACACCTGCCTGCCAGTCCTCACTCACGCGATAAGCCGCGCCAAACACCGTAAGAAAAGTCCTAAAAATCGTCCCTGCCGGATTAGAGGCATAATCACCGTATGGATCGAAATGCCCGAGCGTTTCCTTGTACGAACTCGAAACCCCTAGCTGGTATCTCTGCTCTGATGGCAGCACACAAATCGACTGACCGCCTCCCCCGCTGCAGCAAGGCGAGGCAAACGAACTATCAGCAATAAACAAAATGCAAAATGGAAAACCAAACAGTGCGAAAAAAAAACTACGCGCCTTCACCACAAACATCAACCTCAAATGTGTACTCATCTTGTAAATCGCCGTCCTGGATTTTAATGATTATCTCCCATAACCCAGGCATGGAAAAAATCACACCAACAGAAAACGTGCCATCAGGTTGCCGCGACACAGCACCACTTTCAACACCCATCTCAGGCATCTTAGGCATCCAGTAATTAACACTTACGTTTGCAACGGACGATGGGGCTCCCAAATCACCGGTACTGGCAAACTTGACCTTCACCACTTCGTCATAGTAAGCGTAAGCCTTACAAGAGGATGCCTCAGCACCTGCCTGTGCCTTAGAAGACCCTGATATCTCTGAGTAAACGTAAAATTTTTTCCCTTTTGAAACCCGTGTCGCTCCAACTTCGCCTGCCAATTGGCCTAGCTCGTTTGGAGCTTTAACATCAAGAGACTTTTTCGGGCTGTTCATAGGCCCGCAGGCCGAACTGGCTAAAATACCAAATAAACTACCAAATAAACTAAAAGACACGATCGCAGCATGCTTCATTTCCTACCACCTTCAATAAGCGCAGCGCCTAATCCCTTAACAATGACACCGTCACCGTATTTCTTTTTCGCGGCATCAGCCTCTGCTTTTGTTTTAAATGCACCAAAGAACGGGGGCATCGCCATATCATCGAGATCTTGTTTTATTTTCTCGCTCTTCATGAGGAAAAAGGCATCCTCGCCTGGCAATAGCTTCTCAGGGTTGTTGAAATCAGAAACCTGAGACTTTGAATATCCTGAGTCATGTTTGCGAGCCTTATTGACACAAGAAAGAGAACATACGTGCAAAGGTGCCTTACTGCCAGCCTCATCGCTAAGCACAACATGGTGCTTTGATTGTTCACCTATTTTCATATTGCAGACTCCGCATTTATGGTCACCAGCAAAACTTATCGAAACAGTGTTTAACAAACAAAACATGATCAGGAAACACATTTTTTTCATGAACATTATGATCTCCTTTTAATTTTAAATAAATTAAGTTAAATAAACCGATACTTCAGCTTACGACGAATCACCCAACCAAGTTCAAGGCTTGCTAACCCGCCGATTACCGAACCAAAAAGCCAGACCAAAGTCAGGCTGGCCACTATCTTCGCACCCACACAGATAAAAATACCCACGGAAACAAGGGATAGAATACCAAGTTGAACAAGCCTGGTTCTCCTAACCACGGTTACCTCCTCAGGCCTGAGCACAAAACTTATAAGAAGCGCGCTTGAGCCGACAAAAAATGCGCCACAACCGAACATGCAGACATGCTCGCCAAATTGCATCAGAACACCCATAAGCCCATGAAAATGCAAGAAGCTCATGCCAAACTGCGGGCAAAACAAAAGCGATAGCGCACCAACAACCGCATGAATAAACGCGACCTTTGAGAAAACGCTCCAAGGGGATGGATTCAAATCCTTGGCGACATGGGCGAAAATGCGATCAGTCAGCACTCGCGGCGGTTCCAACCCGGAACCACTCATGAAAACATCGTATTCGTTACGGGGTTTCATGACTGCCTCCCATGAGAGCGCGCAACCTGCGCACGGCCCGGCTCACAATCTGGCGCGCATTTATTGGTGAGGTATCAAGCTTTCTAGCTATCTCATCAAAAGATAAATCTTCATTAAAACGAAGTTCCAAAACGGTTTTTTGCATAGCTGACAGCGAACCAAACGCCGGTATCCGCCCTTCCGCTGCCACAATGGAAAGCGGAGCGGCGGATGAGGCCTCCTGCGAAGCGCTGTCCACGGCCGCGTCTATATGTAAAGAATCAGCGTCTTCCAATATACGACCCCTCTTACGCACGCCATCCACGAGAACACTCTTGCAGATAATAAAAATCCACGGCGCAAACTTAAAAGATGCATCGTACTGAAAACGCGATTTATGAAACTTAAGGAACGTGGCCTGGAAAAGATCATCCGTAAGCTCGCGATCACCTTTTAATCTGCGGCTTAAGTAACCATAAACCCTGCCGGAGTACCGCTGGTACAAAAGCCCGAACGCCTTTTCGTCACCATTCTGATAAGCAAGCATAAGCTCTTCGTCACCTTGTTCTTTATGCGTAGACGCCTTAATTGCGTCATCCTTCTCACTCATCAGTAATTACGCCGCCTGGGGTTTGGTTGTGACATTTGGTTCCTTATTCAGCGTAATTAGCTGAAAAACACTGTCATTTCCACGCTGAAAATGATTAAAATAATAGTATAAATGTTTCGCGCCGTCACAAAACGGCCTTTTACTCCGTATTTGTTAATGAAATGGGAACAAGATTCCAGATACTTAAAACAGCTATCAAAGCGCAGATTGCAGCACTCCTTCTAACTGGAGGAGTGTGGCTAACTGGAGGAGTGTGGTCACATTCCGCTGAACCACTGCTAAAATTAGAGCCACTGATAGATGAGGCCATGAAAAACCGCCCGGCCCTGCAAGCCGCCGAGCATGAGACGCGCGCCAAAGAAGCAGCCATCGGACCTCGCGGCGCCTATGATGATCTAATGGTAAGCTTTACGGCCATGAATTACCCAGTTGATACGCTTTCCAGCGGTGAATTCGGTATGACTGGCAATCAATATGAAATAAGCCAGAAGATCCCGTTCCCAGGCAAGCTCTCAAAACTCCGCGATTCAGCAAGACATGAATGGATGGCATCGAAAGAAACCTACCTGCAAAAAAAACTAGAAGTTATCAAGGAAGTCAAAGTCAAATTCTTCGAGCTTTTTTTGAATTATAAAAAGCTGGATCTTCTTAACGAGGAAATTATTTTAATCCGCCAGCTTATCAGCGTGACAAGAAGCAAGTACACTCTCGGCCAAGTCGCCCAAGCAGAACTTCTGGGTCTTGAGTCCGAGGAGGCCATGCTAAGAGACCAGCTTTTATCGGTTGAGAAAAAGATCCGTACAGGCACGGCCGACCTTAACTATGCAACGGGACGGCAGGAGTCCACGCGCCAAAGGCCGGATGGGATCACAAAAACAAAGTTCGATCTCACTAACATAACCGAGCAGTCGCTTATTGAAAAAATTCTTACGAAGAACCCGTCACTCAAGTCAATGAAGTCGGATCTGGATTCCGCAGAAAAAATGCTAAGCTTTGCAAAATGGGATTATCTGCCGAATTTTGAATTGAAGTTCGGCTACACCCAGCGAGAGGTAAGCCCAGGCGACCGCGGCGTAGATTTTCTTTCAGCAGGAGTGGCGCTTTCAATCCCGATCTGGGCCTTCAGCAAACAATCCGAGGAAGTCCGGGCCGCTTCCGCAAAGAGGGCTAAAGCCGAAGCCATGCTGGACGAGGAACGCATACATATCTTGCATCAGATTAGCACCATCTATTCTGAACTCGATGAGGCGGACAAAAAACTAAACCTATATGAAGGTGGCATCATACCGTTAACACGCCAAGCTGTTCTTTCTGGAAAATCAGCCTATCTCACTGGGAAACTTGAATACGCTTCGCTCGTAAGCCTTATCAGGAACCGATTCCAAGCCGAGATCTCCTCCATCGAAGCGCTGGTAAATTATGAATCCAAAATAGCGGAACTTGAAGCGCTGCTTGGTGAACCACTTGGAGCACAACAATGAAAATTATTTTCACAAATATCAGTACTGTTATTGCCGCAGGAATCTTGCTGGTCTCGTTGCCGCTTGCCTGTACTAAAAAAACTGACGTGGCGGCACAGAGTGATCAACATGCCCAACATAATCCACAAAATGGAAAACAAGCACCTGCCAAAAAAGATTTATACCGCTGCTCGATGCATCCGGCCATCACTTCAGATAAACCAGGCACCTGCCCGATCTGCCAGATGAACCTTGAAAAGGTGGAGGATGAAGGTGAACACGCCCATGCATCTCCAGTAGCCACAGACACGCCACTTACAGGACGCGCTGGCTTTTCACTTTCACAGGAAAGGCAGCAGATGATCGGTGTCACTACCACGAAAGTTACAATACGCCAGCTTAGCTACGAAGTCAGGGCCAGCGGACGAGTGGCCTTTGATCCAGAGCTTTATACCGCCATTGAGGAATACCGGCAGGCTCTCTGGTCGCACTCAGAGATGACGGATAAAATATTAAAAGACCAGTCGAGCTCCCTAATAAGCTCAGCAAGGACAAAGCTAAGGCTCCTCGGGCTTAACGACGACCAAATCAGATCCTTGAGCTCCGGAAAAACAGACCCAATGAATCTCCTCTTACCGAAAGGTTCAATGTGGATTTACGCGGAAGTTTTTGAATATGAAGTTTCAGGCCTAAAGCCTGGACTTAATATAGAAGTGGAAGCCCCGTCCATCCCAGGGAAAGTCCTGATCGGAAAAGTTTCAAGCATCAACCCGGTGGTCAACTCGCCTACGCGCACCGTGCGCGTGAGGGCTTCGGTCCCGGACCCGCAGGGACTGTTCCGTCCGGATACGTTCGTCAACGTGAGAATTAAAATTGAACTCGGTGAAAAACTCGCCGTCCCGGAGGATTCAGTGCTCTTTTCTGGAGAGCAGAAATTTGTTTTTATTGTAAAAGATAAAGGCCGTTTCGATCCGCGTCCTATTCAAACCGGCCTCAAAGCCGGGAGCTATTACGAAGTCCTCTCGGGGCTCTCCGAAGGCGACGCCGTCGTAACATCCGCGAACTTCCTCATCGACTCGGAATCAAAATTGCGCGGCGTGCTTGAAAGCGCGGATAAACCTTCAGCTCCAGCTGGCGGACACGCGGGACACGGGGGCATGAAATAAATGATCGAGCGAATTATTGAATGGAGCGCGTACAACAAACTGCTTGTTATCGTTTTAACAGCAGCAGCGATTTTAGGCGCGTCGATCTGTGTTAAGAACATGCCGCTCGACGCGATCCCGGATCTCTCCGATACACAAGTCATTATTTACTCTAAATGGGACCGCTCACCGGACATCTTAGAGGATCAGGTCACCTACCCTATCATTACGGCACTGCTAGGAGCCCCGAAAATCAAGGCAGTAAGGGGGCTTTCTGATTTCGGGTTCTCATACGTTTATGTGATTTTTGAGGACGGCACCGACCTATACTGGGCCAGGTCGCGCGTCGTGGAATATTTAAGCAAGATCCTGCCCAGGCTTCCGCCTGAAGTTAAAACAGAAATCGGCCCTGACGCAACTAGCATCGGCTGGGTATACCAGTACGTGCTTATAGACGAATCAAACCAGCTCAATCTAGCTGAACTAAGAAGCATCCAGGACTGGCAACTAAAATTCCATTTGCAAGCTGTCCCAGGTGTCGCTGAAGTCGCGACCGTCGGCGGATTCGTAAAGCAATACCAAATAAATATCGATCCAAACAAACTGTTTACTTATGGAATCAACATCACACAGCTTAGCAACGCAGTACGCGCAGGCAACACCGATACCGGTGCACGCGTACTTGAATTCACGGGGACCGAATACATGGTCCGCGGCAGGGGCTATATCAAAAACAAGGAGGACATCGAGAATATCGTCGTGAGTACCGATTCCAAAACAGGCGTCCCCATTCTGGTTAGACATCTGGGGCGCGTGGAACTTGGCCCCGACATGAGACGCGGAGTGACGGATTACAACGGCATGGGCGACACGGTCGGCGGCATAGTAATCATGCGCCAGGGTGAAAATGCTCTTAACGTCATCAACCGTGCAAAACAACGGCTGGAAGAACTAAAGCCGAGTCTTCCATCCGGCGTAAAAATAATCCCGGTCTATGACCGCTCTGATCTCATCTCGCGCGCGATCAACACGCTAAAACATGAGCTTAAGCTTGAAGTCATCATTGTAAGCCTGGTTATACTTCTTTTTCTCTGGCACATCCCATCTGCTGTTGTGCCGATCCTGACCATCCCGATCTCAGTTTTTTTAGCATTTATCCCAATGTATTTCTGGGGACTTACGACAAACATCATGTCACTGGCTGGAATCGCAATCTCGATTGGAATACTGGTGGATGGCGCCATTGTCGAAGTTGAAAATGCGTATAAGAAACTTGAGCAGTGGAACTCGACAGGCAGAAAAGGCGATTTCCACCTGATAAGACTCAACGCCCTTAAACAGGTCGGTCCATCGGTTTTCTTTTCGCTCCTAGTGATATCCGTTTCATTTTTGCCTGTTTTTACGCTGGTAGACCAGGAGGGCCGCCTTTTCAAACCACTGGCGGTTTCAAAAACACTAGCTATGGCACTAGCATCAGTGCTCGCGATCACGATTGATCCCGCTCTAAGGATGATGTTCACTAGAATGGATTACTTCACATATGCGCCATCACGCTTGCAGAGCGGGTTTGCGCGCCTGTTAGAACCAATTAAAAAATCATCAATCTGGCTTGGCAATAACATCCTTGTTGGAAAGTATTACGCCGAAGAGCGCCACCCAATCAGCAAGGTTCTTTTTAGAATCTACGAACCAGCCGTAAAATTCGTACTCAGGCACGAAACCACCACACTGTGGACAGCAGCTCTGTTGGTCTTTTCTACAGTGCTAGTTTATTTAAAACTGGGCTCAGAATTCATGCCCCCCCTGAATGAAGGTGCCTTCCTATACATGCCTACGGCCTTTCCTGGCATGTCGATAACGGAATCAAAACGCATTTTACAGATACAAGACTCGCTTATTAAAGAATTCCCGGAAGTCGATACAGTCTTCGGAAAAGCTGGCCGGGCTGATACCCCCACTGACCCAGCGCCGTTTTCAATGGTTGAAACGACAGTTGTCTTAAAGCCTGCTGAAGAGTGGCCTGATACAAAAAGGTGGTATTCTTTTTTGCCAAGATTTGCTTACCCGCTGTTTTCCTGGTTAACCCCACCACACAAGACATTTGAAGAACTCCAAAATGAGATAAATAGCCGCCTTAAGTTCGCCGGCATACCGAATATCTGGACAATGCCGATCAAAAACCGCATCGACATGCTTTCCACCGGCATCCGCACACCTATTGGGATCAAGGTGCTTGGCAAAGATCTAAAAATCATACAAGGCATCGGTGAACAAATTGAGCTTGCGATAAAGCCACTGGCCGGCACGCGCAACGTCTACGCCGAAAGAGCAGCCGGTGGATATTATCTTGATTTCGTGCTCAACAGGGATGAGCTCGCGAGATACGGCATCTCAGTCGCCGAAGCACAGATGATCGTAAACTCCGCGGTCGGCGGCGAAAACATCACTTACACCATAGAAGGTCGTGAGCGATACCCCATCAATGTACGCTACGCGCGCGAATTTCGTGACGACATTAATAAACTTAAGCGTGTACTCGTACCAACCTCGGCAGGAGCCCACGTGCCTATCACACAGATTGCTGACATCAGGATGGTTGAAGGCCCGGCCATGATCAGGGACGAAAACGGCCTGCTCGCGGCCTATGTTTACATCGACATGGCCGGCAGGGATATCGGCGGCTACGTCAATGAAGCAAAAAAAGTGGTCGAGGGAAAAATCAAAGTCCCAACCGGTTACAACCTGGTCTGGAGCGGACAATACGAAAACATGATCCGTGTGAAGGAGAGGCTCAAAATCGTCATTCCGCTAACACTTTTTATCATAGCCCTCTTGCTCTACATGAACACGAAGTCTGCAGTTAAAACCGGCATTGTCCTGCTCGCGGTTCCCTTCTCGCTGATCGGTGCTGTGTGGCTTCTCTATATCCTCGGTTACAATATCTCGATCGCGGTGTGGGTCGGGATGATCGCGCTGATGGGACTGGACGCCGAGACCGGCGTGTTCATGCTTTTATATCTCGACATCGCCTACGAAGAACAAGTCCGCTCTGGCAGAATGCGCACAAGGGAGGACCTTAACGAAGCCATCATCCACGGCGCCGTCAAACGGATCAGGCCAAAGATGATGACCGTCATGGCGGCGTTCATGGGCCTTCTTCCAATCATGTGGTCAACCGGGACCGGCAGCGACGTCATGCGCAGGATAGCAGCCCCTATGGTTGGAGGCCTTGCGACTAGCTTCATCTTGGAACTGCTTGTGTATCCGGTTATATTCTTCATGTGGAAGTGGAAGTTCGTGCTCAAGAAAGGCACCGTGATCCCGACACCGTTAACCAACATGCCGAGCGCTCATTAAAAGGCGTATGACCATGAACTCAATCCCGTTCAGTGAACTTTTTTCGACTAAAGAATCCTTCCCATTGCTTTGCCAATGGGAACTCACCTGCCGGTGCAACTTAAAATGCATAATGTGTTACACTGACTGCGCAAACACACGCGAACAATCCGCACAGGAATTAAGTACTGAAGAAATATTCAGGATCATGGACGAAATCAATGAAGCCGGATGCTTAGAAATAGTGTTTACCGGCGGGGAACCATTATCACGCCAAGACTTCCTGGAAATTTACAAACACGCATATTCATCAGGTTTTCTAATCACTGTTTATACAAACGGAACTTTGATAACACATGAGCTTGCCGACTACTTCATGAATCACCGGCCAAAGTGCGTGGAAATCAGCATGCACGGAGTTTCAGACCGGATTTTCGACGGAGTAACCCAGGTGAATGGATCACTATCGCGTTGTAAAAGCGGTATAAAACTACTCCTAGAACGCGGTATACCAATAACACTTAAAACCATAGGACTGACCACCAACTTTGATGAAATTCTTGAAACAAAACATTATGCCAAAACACTTGGCACTGGGGTCATATGGAAATTCGGCCAATACCTACGCAACGACCTTAATTGCACGGACCTGCCTTACCGCTACCAGATTGGCGAACCAGAGCTAAGAAAACTAATGTATAATGATACTGAACTTTGGAAAGCAAAGTGTGATGAACTTGAAAACAATTGTCAGGCAAAACAAAAATGTGGCGGAGGAACTACAAAATTCCATATTGATGCCAACGGCCAGCTACAGCTATGTTCTGGCAACCGCATAAGAAGCCATGATCTTAAAAACTCTGGTTCGTTTAAACATGCGTTTTACGAATTAATGCCATACTTCCCTTGTCCTAAAAGACCAGGTTTTCCGAAAAACAATTGCCAAAATTGTAAAAGCAAAGAACACTGTTTATGATAAGAGGTATATTTTTATGAAAACATCAGATCTGCTTGAAAAGACTTTCAAACATAACCCTTCAGTAGTCACGCGCAAGGTGGCTGGCGAAACCATTTTGGTCCCAATAAGTCGCAAAATAAGCGAACAAGCCTGCTTGTATACTTTAAATGAAGAAGCAGCTTTCATTTGGGATAGGTTTGACGGACAGCAGACTGGTCGTCAACTTATTGACTCGATAATTTCAGAATATAAAATAAACCCGGTGCAAGCGGAGTCTGATGTCAAGGAATTCATAGACGAACTGATCTCAATAGAGGCCTTGCACAGTGACGGGTTGTGACATAAAAGACGGGCGCTACGATACGTTCAGCAAACACGTTTGGGATCGCAGCATGGCCGGTCCTTTACCGCTCCGTGCACAATTCGAGCTGACCTATGCCTGCAACCTGCATTGCGTGCACTGCTACTCTGATCCGTTTAATAAGCAGGAGTACCTCGGCAGGGAACTTACTTATAATGAAGTACTGAGAATTTTTGACGAACTGGCCGATGCAGGTGTCCTGTGGCTGCTCCTTACGGGAGGGGAGGCCATCAGACATCCTGAATTTAAAAGAATATATACTGCCGCCAAGTCAAGAGGTTTCATCGTCAGTCTTTTTTCAAACGCCACCATAATTAGCGAAGAAATGGCTGACTTTCTTGCGCAAAATCCTCCATTCAAGCTGGAAGTGAGCGCTCATGGAGCTACAAGGGAAACTTATGAGCGTATCACTCAAGTGCCTGGATCGTTCGATCAGTTTCATGCCGGAATACGAAGATTGCTAGAACGTGGCTTACCGCTTAAAATCAAGACTAAAGCAATGACTCTCAATCATCACGAGCTAAGTAAAATACAATCTTTCGCAAAGGGGCTTGGAGATGGGCTTGAAGCGGATTTCACCCTTTATACGACAATCCATCCAAGGCTTGATGGTGATCTTTCACCAACCAATTACCGCTTGTCCGCTGATCAGATCGTGCAGCTCGAAAAGCAAGATAGAAAGCCCACCACTTTCGGACCACCATTAAATGACCGGCTTTTCCGCTGTGGGTGCGGGAAGAACTCATTCACCATTAATCCACAAGGAATGTTAAGACCTTGCACATTTACCATATGTCCGAGTTATGACCTTAAAACAATTCCATTCATCGAAGCCTTTAGAAATCTTGTCAGCGAGATCAGCAAAGCCCATTACACGGGGAACTCCGCCTGCCGCAAGTGCCCCATCCATATGGCCTGTGACAAGAACCCAGCAATCTCAGCTTACGAAACCGGCTCAATGGAAAACCCTGTCCCGTATTTCTGCGAAGTTGCACGAAAAAGAGCCCAGCTAAACGAAACGACTAAAACTGAAGGTACATCACAATGCAACTGAACTTCAGAATCGGTCCAGTGACCATTGCCATAGTGGCGAATAATCCGCCAACCATGTGGCCACAGCACCTTTACGATGAGTTTAAATCAACGGATCATAACACCACCGCAGACCTTACGATCGAAGTGCAATCGCAAAAACTATCTGAAGCAACGGGGAAAAAAATCCTAGCCTCTATGGATGACAACTGGCGGATTTATTCCATAGATCATGGAATAGGGGCGGGATACCAATTTGAAATTCTTGATAAGTCTTTCTTTCAACCAAGACTAATCGCGCGGTTCAATGCTGATTGGAGCAGCGCGAAGGTCTGGTGCTATGAACCTGATCAGAGAAAGACCATATTCAAACACAACTGGAATGTTGGGGAAGTTTGTGAGCCACTTGTCATCTGGTGGCTGACCCACTGGGCAGCACGAAAAAACATAGGCATATTGGTCCATTCAGCTTCAGTGATATTCGAGACAAAACATGGCCAAAAAGCCTTTGTATTTGCGGGACACTCAGGTGCCGGGAAAACAACTCTCTCTAGGCTTTGTCTTAACCAAAAATCAGCTACTGTATTAAATGACGAGAGGATATTTATCTGGAAGCAAGATCCCAACTGGTTTGTCAGCGGGACACCATGGCCAGGCATGCTTGGTGAAGCCACGCAGGCAACGGCCTTGCTCAAGCGGATTTTCTTTTTAAAAAAAGGTCCCATCAACAGGACACTGCCGCTGGGTACATCTTCACCAGTCAGTATGTTATTATCCGAGATGTTTCTGCCCCTATGGGATGAAGCAAGCATGCGTGGCTCGGTCCAGCTTGCTGCTGAAATATCAAGCCGATTCCCAGTGTGTCGGCTTGAGTTCCTAAAACATCCAAGTGTTGTAAATTATCTAAATTCATTATCAACTGGAACGGAAGGATATTTATGAACAAAGAAAATGAAAGCAAAGATAATACTAAACCGTATCAACGCCCACAGATTACGAGGGTTGTTTTAAGAAGGGATCAAGCCATTCTAAGCACTTGCAGTTCAAGCAAGGCTGATAATACGAACACCAGTGGCGCTGACTGTTATCCAGCTTTATGTGGGAAAACAATTGGTGGTGGCGGCGATAACGCGGACAGCTCTTAAATAATGCCCTAAATAATGTAATGTTTAAGCAGAGTTTTGATAGTTATTTTTTAGCGCTACGGAAATCATCCGCGACCCACCGGAACCCAATCAAAGCAATAATTGAACTCACATATGGGTGCAATATGCGTTGTGCTCATTGCTTCAATCCAACACACAAAGTATGCAGCGAAGAACTTTCCACTTCAGAGATCATCCGTATTCTGGAGGAATTAGCCGATCACGGCTGTCTATGGGTAGGGTTCACCGGAGGTGAACTATTCACGCGCAAAGACACATTTACCATCCTTAAAAAAGCGAATGATCTTGGCATGGTTTTCAGCATACTAACCAATGCCACCATGATCACGCCTGAACTGGCCGACCAGATACGTGATATCAGCCATTATATAGTGGAAGTCTCGATATACGGAGCGACGGAAGCGACATACGAAAAAGTGACTAATGTCAGACACTCATTTTCTAAATTTGTCAGAGGCGTGGAGCTTCTTAAAGCACGTGGCGTCCAGATGAGCTTGAACCTGATCATGATGAGTCTTAACCTCCATGAGTTTGAATCAATGCGCGAATTCGCCATTTCACGCGGCATCCGTCACAAAGTTTGCACCAAGATCTACCCTCGTGCGGATGGCCACACCGGCCCGCTGTCTTGTCGCCTCACCTCAGAACAATCATTTGAAATCTGGAAAAAAATCCGTGGCGAAGGCCTTCGCAAAAACAACGCGTCATTCATAAAGGAATCCTGCAGCTTTTCGCATGCGCTGTTTGATTGTGGCTGTGGAAAATCAAATGTGGCGATCGATCCATACGGTAGGATGAATCTTTGCGTGTCCATACAACACCCGCAATTTAATCTTAAAGGTTCAACAGTGGCGAAAGGCTGGGAAACGCTGGTTAAGCTTGTCACAGATGCCACTCCTGGCAAGCAGTACGAATGCCAAAAATGTGATCTGACACAATACTGTGATCGCGGGGTCAAGGACAGCTGGATGGAAAAACGCTGTTTCGATTCGGGCTGCATCTCCCACCACCGCCATGAAGCCGAACTAAAGAAAAAATTTCTGGAGCACGCCCATAGCATGGAAAAACACGGATATGAAAAGTAAGTTCGGAAAAATACCAGATTACTTCCCAGCCGTGGATCTTCTGCTACACCAGAAAAAGTTTCAGTTCCATATTACAACCACCGGGATGGTCCCATCGCTCTGTCCGGGGGATATTGTAGATATTCACCCCGTAACCACTCAAGACCTTCGCGTTGGCGATATCGTTGTCAACCCGATGAAATACACACTAAGATGTCACCGGCTGATGCGAAGCTATACCGACAAACACGGAAAAACATGGCTGATAACCAAAGCTGACGTATGGCCACACGAAGACGATCCTATAGAAGCAAATAAGATCGTAGGACGGATAGTGAAAGTTACAAGGCCACGCGCTTTTGCGCGTATCTGGCTTTGGATAAGGCGCAAGATACTGAAACATGTCTTAAGGACATGGCCTGTTTCGTTCCTAGGAAAAACCAAGCGTGCCCTGCTGCTTCGCCTTCCTTAGAGCCTGTTTGAAAGTCATAAGCCCTAACGGCAAAAAAACCGCCGTGCATATCGATAGTACCATCAGCTCCCGTTTTAGATCACCGCAACCAGCTCCATGGATAAGGGATTTCCTCATGGCTTCGAGCGCGCAAGTGAGCGGAAGGAATGCCGACATCTTCTGCAGCAAAACCGGCAGGACAGCGACCGGGAAATATACCCCTCCAAAAAACTGGGATCCCCAGTTTAACAACATTTCAACAGGGCTTGCTTCTCTAGTTATCAGGTTAAATGCGGCTGACATCATCCCTAGCCCCAGGAATGTAGTAACTATCAGAAAAGCCGTGGGCAAAGCGCTCCATGGGTTTGCCTGTGGGATCTCCATCCCGAGAATCAACATCCCGAAGAGAAGGTAGCAGCAAATCTTTACGGCAGTTATACTTATTTCCCACATTGTCTTGCCGACAAGCAGCGAGGAGAGCGTGGTCGGGGTCAGAAGAATGGCCTCGAGTGTCCCCTGTGCCCGTTCTGTAGAAATAATCCTTGTTATCGTGGAAAGTGAAGCGCTCATAAACCCGCTTACTGCGATGCCAAGGAGAACGAACCTGAAATAATCACCACCGTAAGCTGAAAGAAGTTGTGAGTCATGCGCGGCTCCTACTACTTTACCGATGAAGAAAAACGAGAACAAAAGTCCTGAGATGCGTAGAAGATCCTGCAATAACTTAAAACGGAAAGTCATGGCAATCTCAAAATCCCTTACATAAAACGCCCAGATTTTCCGCCTTATCTTAAAAAAAGCGCCTGTCATATCAAGCACCGCATAAGTCTTCCATCGTGGTTTCCAGTTCTTCATGCCGTTCAGCCGGGAAAAGATCTGCCGGTGATGCCAGTTTCACCAATTTGCCATGATTAAGTATGGCCACGCTGTCAGCCAATCTTCTTGCTTCATGAAGATCGTGCGTGGAGATAACAACTGTTTTCCCCTCGATCCTGGCAAGCCTGGAAAGAATCGCGCGTACATCCCTCTTCGCGATCGGGTCGAGACTACGAGTTGGTTCATCAGCCAGAATAATAGCAGCATCAACCAGCAGAGCGCGCGCCAAAGACAACTTTTGTTTGAGACCAGCAGACAGTTCCTGATAAGTCTTATCGAGGTATGGTTCGATATTCAACAATCTGCAAATCTCGGTTATCTTTATACGGATATCGCTATCTGGCAGATCATACATCACCGCAAAAAACTCAAGATTTTTTCTTGCAGAAAGGCGCCAGTAAAATCCGCGCTCTTCGCACATGGCAAAAGAAACAAGCTCCCTAAGCACATGGTGATCACAGTGAACAACGGAGCCATCCAGCATCAGCTCACCCTCGTCAGGCACCAGCAGTCCGGCTAAAATACGGAGGAGCGTGGTTTTACCGGAACCATTAGGACCAACTAAAGCAAGAACCGAGGATGGCGCGATCTTTAAACTTACATCTCTCAAAGCCCACGTTACCTTGGGGCGCGCGAGGGGCCTGGTCAGTGACCACTGGGCGCTGAATCTCTTCGATACATTTTTAATCTCAACTAGCGGTGGAAATCTTTTTTTTGATCCAGTAACAGACAACATTAGCCGCCTTCCAGAAGACCGCGAAAAAATGCTTAAAATACGCCGAAGCCCGACTCACTCCCGCGCTGGAACCATACTTCCTTATGATATAGTCATTGTCCGGAAAAATCCCTTTCCAAATAAAAACAAGCTTCTTTCGAAATCCATGAGTCGAAAAAAATAGCTCAACTATTCTCCCGGGGCGGTCAAGCCATGCATCGTTTTTGAAGCTCATTAACTCCGCTTTAAAGCCGTGCTTTTGTATCGAGAAGACGCGGCTCACGTCAATCCCGTCAGCACAACCGCTATGCTCCTCCTTGAACTTACGTAACCCTGCCGGCAGGACCGAGTGCAACTCATTCTCTAGAAATGTCAGCAAACTTGAAATTTCACCGGACATGCGCTTGCCTTTGCTGTCCTTGCTTATTACATCCGGTGGAAAGGCCTCCGACACCGAGTCACCGAAATAACGAAGACACTCAGCAAGATCTAGATACCAACTGAATGCGACATTCCTTGATATTGAACGGTGCTTTATGAGGTGAAACGCGAGATGGGCAAACAAATGCCGGGGCGATGGCAAAAAAGCTCTTGAGGTCCCGATGTTCACCAAAATAGCTTCTTTCCACATAAGCTCAGCGGGCAATGTGAATGTCGTACCGGCTTCCAAAGGCTCAACATGCAAATCAACCATGACCATTTTAGACGGGTTGACTAAATCGAAGTTCCATTTGTGAAGCCGCTGTGACAGATTCTCCTGGTGCCACATGCTAGGCAATGACGGCGACTTAGTGTCCGCATAGCCTAGATCACTCAATAGACTCATTGCACGCGCAAGATCTTCATGCCGCACGAGAAAATCAAAATCACTGAGAGATCTGACTGGATTCTCGCGGTAAACGGTCTGCCAAAGAGCCGCGCCTTTCAATAGCAAAATATCTATATTCACCTTATTGAATGATTCAAGCAGACTGGCAAGTTCGCGCTCAGAAAAAACAACTCGGTCCAAGTGTGAATAAAAACCGCACTCAATCCTCTCCCAGGCATGTTCTTCGATGAGCGCGGCATCACCTGTTTTTTTAAGAAACAAATACAGTCTTGGTAAAAGCCTGTGATATTGGATCTGCTTTGAAAAACCATCCCAATCGTCAATTACCGGCGCTTTAAAGCTGCTACTTAAATCACTTGTACTGCAACGATACAGCAGCTTAAACGTATCTATTTGGCTGCACCACTTTGTTTATCAAGTTCACCAAAGGCATCGGCTGCATTATCCAAAGTCGTTTTATCAGTCGGGTTATTAGATGGTGCAACTGGTTTTGGTGTCTTTCTATCAGTCACTTTAGCAGCATGATTTTTATTAGGTGTATTCCTCCCAAAACAGTTGTGAGGCATTTCTATATCTTCTTCTGTTATACCAGCATGCGATTTTGGTTTACCGTCTTTAGCGGGTTCAGCGGACTTAGCAGGATGTGGACATTGAGTCACCATCTCAACGGCTTTTTTAACTTCCCCTTCTACGCTGGTTTTCTTGTCTAGATCAAATGGAAAATGTTTTTTAAACTTTGGATCTGACTTCAGTTTCGCAATGGCAGACATCATTTCATTCACTCTATTGACAACCTCTGGGCGCGCGTTCACTTTTCTGTCCAATGCGGCAAAAGGATCCTCCGAGGAACTGGGATCTAACGATGTTTCCATTTCCTGTTCAAGGATTTGCTGTAAAGAGGTCCTAATAAAACTGTCATTTGAATTGAACTTTACTGGTTGAAGTTTGTTACCTTTGTCTACGTAAAAGATCTGAAACATATCTAGCTTTGTAGGATGCATCTTGATTTGAAAAACAGCTTTTCCGCTTTCTGAAGAATACGTTTCGTAGGAAACAAATCCTTCACTATCCGCTAACGCAATCACTGACTGCAAAACGATACTAAGTATAAGACTGACCATGCATCCGATATTTTTCATATATTCTCCCCGTGTATTTGGCCAATACAATGCGGCCTCATTAGTTTACTAGTTTATATCTTGTTTAATTCTAGTCAACTTTTTAAAACTTCAATATAGCCACTGTCGGCAAAGCACCCAATGTCCCCGGCGGCCAATGTCTAACGAGACACAGTTGTTTATGACTTAATACAGTGAGATGATGTATTAAATAACAGGTGGCTTAACTTATACGAGAAGGTTCATAACTCTATTGCCTTTTCTATTTCTGGCAATGAACTCAACCACCACATTATTTGCATTCGAAGGCGATGGCGGCACCATAAGTCAGGATGAAGTCGATAAATTTCTGAATGGATTATCACGCGGTTCGCTAGAAATATTCAGAGACAATTACCGTCATGCCGTAAGGCCCCATAGGAGAGCATAGCAAGAGATTGATGAGTACTATCGCTACATCAGCACTGCTTTTGCCATTAATATTAGATCAAAATCTTACGTTCTCAAGATTCATGGGCTCGAACTCACGATTTCGACCACTCATTAATAATGGAAATGAGATCATGGATCTTTGGTGCAAAATTATGATCCATATCCTGATAGATTTTCAGACGAACCTTGGCTTTCTTAGAAATAAGCTTTGAGTAAAGCGAAAATGTACCCTCCACCGGAACTATGTCATCTTTTAGCCCGTGAACAAGCAACACTTTCATTGTATTACTTGCATTGAGCGCATCTTGCTCAAGGGTTGAAGTAAACATCTGGCACCAAAACAGATTGCAACGGTCACCCCAGTCATGTTGATCCATAGAACAATTTGCCTTTACAGTTTTTGCAAGCTCCTGGACTTCTCTAATGTCCTTTTGGATGTCTGCCTCAGTTCGGTTTGCTCTGTAGCCGTCGATAAGAGTTTTCTGATAAATCATGGTTTCTAGTGGTAATTCGCCTCCAGATATCAAAACTATTCCACTAACATTATTGATAATCACTGCCGCGCGTGCGCTGAGATCGGTGCCTGCTGAGTGGCCAACTAGATAAATTTGAGAATTTGAAAATGGGGGATCATTCCGAATGGTTGCGACAAGGTTCTTAAGTTCCGTTACCCTATGATAAAAGTCGAGGGTCTTATATAGCCCCGACTCACAAAGCGCCTCTTTTGCTGTTTCTGGAAATATCCAATATCCAGACGACACGTGTGAATAATATTCCATAGCTTGCCGTGCTTGCGCCAATGGGAACGGGGTACAGCCTTGCCCATCACCCTGGATATAAATAAAAACTTTTTGGCTGGGCTGGTTTGGAATTCCAATCAAAAATCTTAGTTTTATGCTGTCGGTGCCAGTATATGAT
The DNA here is from genome assembly GCA_964358645.1 of uncultured Bacteriovoracaceae bacterium. GTDB lineage: Bacteria > Bdellovibrionota > UBA1018 > UBA1018 > UBA1018 > JBBTDV01. The sequence goes on from CAYHPW010000046.1 coordinate 20,027, forward strand.
CCCGTCTCCACGGCAGCATAGATAGACTGGCAGATAAACAATGCAATTACCGGAAAGATGGCTTTCATTTGGCACTCCTCAGGCAAATAAGAAGGTTCTTTACTACGATCGTTCCGTCATATTGCCGAATTTCCACGGAGTGTACCATTATTTCCACTGGTACACTATGAGGAAATCCGGCACCCAGACATAGCATACGCCTGTTACCGAGTCCTATCGCACACTGCGAGAGCTGATCCTTTACAGCCCCTTTCTGGCGAGCCTGGCAGTGGCCTATCCAATGACCGAGATTCTGAGTGGATCTTCATGATGTCAGATAACATTTTTGACACTTCAGGCGCTAAACCAGCCCAATCTTGATCGACGACCGCCACAGGGACCGTACAAATGGCAGCGCAATATGGGCTTTATTTTCCTTACTCTCTGAATGTCAAAGCTCCTTCCATAGCTGTTAGGCACGCCGAGAACCTGGGCGTAGTCGTCTTAAAACAAAACGACATTTTTGGTATAGGGAAGTTGCAACGTTTTGATTTCCGGAAACCGCTGCTGCATGCCGCACAAGAATGGAGAAATGTCTTCTGGTTTTACGACGGAGTTCCAGCGATGCACCATTTCTTCATTCATCTCATTCATGCCGACGAACGGGCGAGCGCAATATTTGATGATGTTCTGGTGGTCGAAATGATGGTCGGCGATAAATCACAGTCTCCTATTTACGAATTGAACGAGTCTTCAAACTCCTTGATGGTTTTCAGGATCACCTGCCAATCTGGGATCTTCCCGAAGAACATATTGCTCATTCTTCGCCTGGTCGAGCATGTTCTTGTCGACGTGTTCCTTCCCTATGAACTTGAAGGCTTGAATGACTGTTGCCTCACGCGAGCCAGCCGCGAACATGTTTCGCAGAGATGAAAAACCGCCATGTCCTCTTTTAATCTTGGGTCTATTTGTTCATTCTTCG
>CAYHPW010000047.1:0-20090 GCA_964358645.1 uncultured Bacteriovoracaceae bacterium
ACTTCACCCTGCCCATGTCCGCATGGACCAGCCATCATCTCATATCCTAACGACCTGATGCCGCTGCCGGCATCGATTATGATCTGCTGGCCACCGCCGCTTATCTCTAAGCATGCCGTATTGCCACCATATCCACCGATCATGTGATCCGGCACATCTGAGAAAAACTTCGCTAGATCAGATTTTTCTCTGTAACCACGGTTGAAAAACTCTATAAAAAGCTTCTTTATGTTCTGTTCAAGCTCTCTCGGAGTTTGAGAAACCGGCGTTGATCCTCTGGAACCAAGGATCTTAATAACCATGTTGGTAGCCGTATCGCCAGATGTGCTGCTTTTTTTTCTCCTAATCATCTACATGAAATTATAGCAGCGGACCATCCAGATGAAAGATAAATTAACTTCATGAAATAAATTAGTTGGCAAAATCAAAATCTCGCGTTAGTAAGAGCCCACTATGAAACAACGTGGAAGACCAAAAGGTCAATCAAGTGACCGTAGATCATTCGGTCCATTAGGGGATTTGATTCGTAACAGCCGTCTCTCGAAAGGTTTGGGACTAGCCGACGTGGCTAAAGCCTGCAACTGCTCAGTGCAGTTCGTGTCCAATATTGAACACGGACGCGCACCACTACCGTGGGATAAGATCAACCAGCTTGCAGCTGTGTTGAAGGTCACGGCCGATGAGTTGCAAGCCGCCAACCTTGCAGTCCGTTCCGATTTCAGGAGCTTCGTCAATACCGCAAGAGGTAAAAGGCCAGGCTCGCAATCGGTTCTCGGCAAGAAGGTTGCTGGTACTGCTTCAGCAGTGGCGTTAGCTGCAAAGGACTCGCATTTACAGGAAATCATACAGAAGTATAATACTGCTTCTACTGATTCACGTAAGCGATTTGTCCGTGCCGCTCTTCAGATGCTTAATTAGCCAACTGGTTTTTCTGGGGCACTAGTCGCTCAAAAACCAAAAAGCTGAATGGAATATTCCCCTCGTGGTCTTCGTGCATGGTCAGTGTGAATTCATGCCTTGGCCAATTGGGGAAATAAGTATCGCCTTCGAATTCCTTGTGGATCATCGTGAGATAGATCTTATCTGCAAGCGGAAGAGCTTCGGTGAATAGTTTTGCGCCCCCGATGATGAAGATTTCTCCATCAGAGCAACTGGTACAGCTATGACTGCAACAATCAAGCGCGGCATTCAGTGATGGCATAACAGTAGCGCCTTCAACAGCAAAACCTTTAGTGCCGCTTATGATGATATTCTTTCTCCCGCCAAGAGGCCTGCCGATTGACTCATAAGTCCTCCGGCCCATGAGAACCGTGTGACCGAGCGTGATGGCGCGGAAATGCTTTAAGTCCTCAGGGATATCCCATGGCAAGCGGTTCCTTCGGCCGATCACGCCATTAGCGGCAACAGCCGCGATCAACGAAATCTTAATCTGGTGCTTCACTCGGATGTCTCCACTCAAACCGCCACCAGCGCCTTGATTGGCGGATGTGGTTCGTAGCATTCAAGCGTAAAATCATCATAGCGAAATCCAAGGAGTGATTTAACTTCATGATTTAGTTTCATCATCGGTAGCGAACGCGGTTCACGCCCAAGCTGAAGCTTCGCTTGTTCAATATGGTTTATGTAAATATGTGCATCGCCGAAGGTGTGCACGAACTCGCCAGGCTTTAAATCAGTTACCTGCGCCACCATCATGGTTAGCAGCGCATAGCTTGCAATATTAAATGGAACACCAAGAAAGATATCAGCACTACGCTGGTAGAGCTGACATGAAAGCCTGCCGCCTGAAACATAAAACTGGAAGAATGCATGGCACGGCTGTAGCGCCATCCTCTCAAGCTCGCCCACATTCCACGCGCTCACGATCAGCCGCCTGGAGTCGGGATTTTTGCGGATTTCTTCAACCACCCATCCAAGCTGATCGATGATACGGCCGTCCGCCGTCCGCCATGAGCGCCATTGAGCACCGTATACGGGCCCCAGATCACCACGCTCGTCAGCCCATTCATCCCAGATCGTCACGCCGTTCTCACGCAGGTAATGCGTATTGGTCTCACCGCGGATAAACCACAGCAGCTCGTGAATGATAGATTTGAGATGGACTTTCTTTGTCGTCACCAGAGGAAACCCTCGGCCGAGGTCAAACCTCATCTGATGACCAAAAATACTTAAAGTCCCGGTGCCGGTACGGTCTTTCTTCTCCACGCCGTTTTCAAGGACGTGTTGCATGAGTTCAAGATAAGCGCGCATATTGACGTATTATCAAAGTCTCTGAGTATGCACCATAGTACTAAAAATTATCTTGCCGGCACCACCGCTGCCGTTTATCATGATAAATAGCAATGCCAATGCGGAATAAATTTAAACGCATACTCGACCTAAAGGAACCGATTAAAAAGAAAAGCCACTTTCTATTCGGCCCGAGACAGACCGGTAAGTCATGGCTTCTTGAATCCCAATTCCCTAAAGCACCGACTTACAACTTATTACTGTCTGACGTATTTCTACGTCTAAGCGCAAGACCGTACCTGCTGCGCGAAGAGATCTTTGCCGGCATAGATACCGGTTCGATTGATAAATCAAAACCCGTTATAATTGACGAGATCCAGAAGCTCCCAATCCTACTGGATGAAGTGCATTATCTAATTGAAAAAACCGGGCTGCATTTCATCTTAACCGGGAGCAGCGCGAGAAAGTTGAAACGAACCGGGGTCAATCTTCTTGGTGGCCGCGCGTGGACACGCCACCTATGCCCGCTGGTAAGCGCCGAAGTACCTGATTACGATTTAAACAGAATACTGAATTACGGAGGGTTGCCGTCCATATACCTGTCCGAATTCCCAGAGGAAGATCTGCGCGCCTATGTGGGCACTTATCTTAAAGACGAAATCGTCGCAGAGGGCATAGCACGCAACATACCAGGATTTCATTCATTTCTTGAAACCGCGGCAAGCTCCAATGGCGAGCTGCTTAACTTCGCCGCTATCGCAAGCGATAGCGGCGTCCCCGCAAGAACGGTGATTGAGTATTATCGAGTTCTTGAGGAAACGCTCATTGGATCTGTTTTAGAACCTTTTGACGGCACAAAAAAAAGAAAAGCTATCTCCACAAGCAAGTTCTATTTCTTTGATATCGGTGTATGTAACTTCCTCGCCAACTCATGGCCGGTCAAACCACGAACCCCATTTTATGGAAAAGCGCTTGAGCATTTTATATTCCTGGAGCTTCTTGCATACCTCGAATACAAGAACGATCACCGCAAACTTTCGTTCTGGCGCTCAACATCGAATTTCGAAGTAGATTTTGTCCTAGGAGGTGACACGGCCATTGAGGTCAAGTCCTCAGACCGCATCAGCCCTAGGCACTTAAAAGGGCTTCATGCTCTTGCCGAGGACATCCACCTGCGCAAGTCAATAATCGTTTGCACTGAACGCACGCCGAGAAAAATCGGAGACGTCCTCGCACTCCCGGTTAGGCAATTCTTAAAAATGCTCTGGGATGGTGGGGTGTGACATGTTAGCTCACAAAATGCCGGATCTCCAAAAATGCGCGCCTGAGCTCTGAACGGAAATCCGGGTGCGCAATTGAAATAAGAGCCTGCCCCCGCTGCTTGAGAGTCAGGCCGTGAAGATTAACAGCACCATATTCGGTTACCACCCAGTGAACATGTCCTCGTGTTGTTACAACGCCCGCACCTGGCTTAAGCGTGGGAACAATACGCGAAAGCGATCCTTTTGCAGCCGTGGATAGCAGCGCGATGATTGGTTTGCCACCTTTTGAAAGCGCGGCACCATGGATAAAATCCATTTGTCCGCCGATACCGGAGTAAATTCTATGTCCAATGGAATCAGCACAAACCTGTCCACTGAGATCGATTTCGAGAGCTGAATTAATGGCGACAACCTTGTCGTTCTGGCGGATAATTGCCGTGTCGTTGGTACGGTTACATGGATGGAATTCTACGGTGGGGTTATGATCGATGAAATCAAAAAGGCGCCGCGTGCCGCTCACAAAACTCGTCGTTATACGCCCACGATGAACATTCTTGAAACGATTTGTAATAACGCCTGCTTCCACTAGATCTATAATACCGTCTGAAAACATCTCGGTATGGACACCAAGATCACGCTTGCTTCCAAGGCGCCTTAACACTGCATTCGGGATCGATCCAATACCAACCTGCAAAGTCGATCCATCTTCGATAAGATCAGAGATTATTTCTCCCATCCTGCCTTCAATTTCCGTTTCTTCCAGGATGGGGGTCTCAAGCAGCGGACGGTTCGTATGAATAAATGCATCTATGCGATTCAAAGGCACGGAGGTATTGCCATGCGTACATGGCATTTGTTCATTGATCTCGGCAATAATAATGCGCGCTGATTCAACGGCTGCTTTGGCCGCATCAACCGATGTCCCCAATGTGCAATACCCATGTTTGTCAGGAGGCGAAAGCTGCACAAAAGCGGCATCAAGTGGAATCATCCCTGAACTGAACAAATCCGGAATGTCGGTAAGGAATACCGGCACGAAATCAGCTCGGCCCTCTTCAATCGGCTTACGCAGGGCTGGTCCCACAAAAAGCGAAACCGACGTAATACGTCCCGCGTATTTAGGATCAGCGAAACTACAGCTGCCCGACATGTGCAGATGATATAGAAAAATGTTTTCAATATCCCGACGGGCGCAAAGCGCATCGAGTAAAGGAGTGGGTGTTGCAGCGGCGCCATGGACAAAGATCTTCGCGCCACTTTTAATCCGCCGAACCGCATCGGATGCCTCAACCGCTTTTCTTTGCCAATTGAGATCATGCATAATTGTTTACAACCTCGCCGATATAAGCTTTGTTCAGCGGATAGAATAACGCCCACACTTCACGAAAGCAATTGGCATTCAAAGCAATTAAAGGGGCTTAGATATGGGGGGATTTGTGACAACTGTGTTGCTTGATTAAACGGTTAGTTAGTAACCTCTGGTAGTGTTCGTTAGTGAGTTGTCATTGTTAATAGTCCAAATATCATTTGTGGTAACATTACCAGAAATTTTACCCTCAGCTCCAGCAGTAAAAGTTGTGCTGCCAGGTAGATAACTAGTAGCAAATAAAGTTACAGTTGAAACACCTGCGTTTGCTGTGTAAAACCAACCAGATGTGCAGGCAACTCCACCAGTAGTATCTGTAGTTTGAGTACTAGCCCCACTAAAACCTACTAGATAGTATCTCTTGCTTTGATCTTGACTCCCCATCAAGGCTTGTAGGCATGCTGTATATTGGAGACTTGAAGCTAAATTAGACTGCTCTGCGGTATAAATACCAGAAAGCTGTACTTTTGCTTCAGATTGTATCGCTTTTGCCTGATAACTTTTGAATTGCGGAATTGCTATAGCAGATAAAATACCTATTATTGCTACAACAATCATTAATTCTATAAGCGTAAAGCCACTATATCCATTCTTCATATGAACTAACTCTCCTTGTTTTAAACAGAGACTATCCAAAAATATGGTTTATAAAAATAAACTATTTAAAAGATTATAGGCACAAAATTATTGGTTTGGAAGATAATTTTTCTTTCAATAATTATACGCTAAACGCTAGTGTCACACTTAACTCTAAAGGCTTATGAACAGCGGTTACTGTAAAAAAAAACCACCATTGCTTGGACTTCGCTTTTGGCAAGGCACAGGCCTAATTACAATCCTAGCGATAGCAGCATTGTACTTGATTTTCCTGCCACACACAGTGCAGACAGGTGACACCGGGGAACTTGTAGCGAATGCATATCTACTACAAGTCGCCCATCCGCCAGGCTACCCTCTTTGGTTATGGATTCAGCATCTCGCAACACACCTTATCCCGGTAGGAACCGTATTCTGGCGAGCGTCTTTATTAAACGCCATGTTTTCCGTCGCTGTACTTTCAATATTATTTTCACTTCTTCGGAAACGGCCGTTCGTCGCAATGACATTCACAGTAACACTAGGTCTCTCAAGAACCTATTGGCTCTATAGCGAGTTACCTGACGTTTTCATGCTTAATAACCTTCTAGTGACTTTGTTGTTGTTTAACTACTTCAAGGGGGGGCCCAACTATCGCACTCCACTTATATTGGCAATATTTGCATTAGCCTTAACTAACCATCACACAGCTATATTTCTACTGCCCGTTGTTATTGAAACCATTATCTCAGAAAAAAATCTGCGGAAATCCATCTTTTCCATATGCCTGGCCTTCTCTTTATTTTGTGCGGCCTACTTAAGTATCTTTCTTATGGATACAGAGGGCTTAAACTCCTGGGGTAATATAAATACTCCTGGTAAATTACTAAGACACATGCTCCGGATGGATTATGGCACCTTCAAGCTGACTGCAACACCAACCGCTGGAAGTTTTGCATTGTCATTAAGATTTCTTGGAGCTGACCTTTTTAAAGATGGATGGCCAGTCTTGCTATTAATGCTAATCGGGATATTTAAAAGAAGTTATGCTTTAGTTATTAACCGCAGGCAATTAGCATTGTTATCAAGCTTGCTTCTTCTAATATTAGTCTTTTTCTGGCTCGCCAATCTGCAGCCAGAAGGGTTCCGCGGCGATGTTCTGGAACGATTCTTCATTCTGCCTACTGTAATGCTGACTTTTTTTCTAGCCATCAACATATCTAAGGCGTCTATACATTTTGAAAACAAATCTTTCTTGGTTAGGCTGGCTATTGTCTTGCTTATAGCAGGAAGCTTTACTCAAAAGCTGGCCAGCTATCACAAAAGCCATGATTTCTCAAAAAACACAGTCATAGAAGACTACGCGATAAACCAGTTAAGAATGATACCTAAAAACAAGCAGGCCATATTGTTTGATGGGACTGACACTGGCTATTATTCCATGCGCTATGCTCAACTTATCCTTCAAGGAAAAAACCTAACCATTGTAACAACCCCTGGTCTCATATTTGGCCCGTGGTATCTGGAAAAAATCAAGAAATTCTATCCTGATTTCACAGAACCAAATCAAGAGCTACTAAAAAATCGCCCACCCGATATCAGCACCGACCTGATCATGCCGAACTTAAAAAACTTCAGCATACATTTTACTAAAGGCTTTAACGACTCCAAGAACTTTCATATTACATATCTGGCCTTAGGACGCAGAATAACCAAGGGGAAGGGCGTCAGCTTTGAACCTGACTCATTTAAGTTGCTTTCATTCCGAAGCCAGCCAAGCTTTTCTGACTACTCACTCAGGTACGAAGCGATCAAAGAAGTTTATTCGGAATACGCCTACTACCACCTAGCCCAAGGCATGGACAACTACCGCAATGACAGGCTAGTGGCTGCAAAACTATCCTTCCTGGACGCGCTTAAAATCGTTCCATATTGCACACCAGCGGTTGAAAATCTATGCTCATTTCATTCGAAGTTCGACCGGGAAAGAAAAAATTGCTTAGATCACTTGGAACAACTTATGTTGTGGCAGTATCAGTATTTTTGATATGCGCCATACAAAATTAGCCATTATCGCATCGCTATCTGTCCTAACCGGATTTGTACCTTACTTTTTCTATTTTAACCGTGTTTTAAATTTTGACTGGAATTACTTTAATTCCCTTGCACTCGTCATCCGATCAATCGTGCTTCATTACGGGAAACTGCCACTACACGACCCATGGGTCTGTGGCGGCACAGATATTCTTTCAAATCCACAGAATTGGATTTTTTCCCCATTAATCATACTAACCCTACTTTTTACTCCATACGTTTCCAATCTTTTATCGCTCATAACTCTTAGCTTCGCAGGCCTTGGCGGTACATATTTCTTCTTACGTTCCCGCAGCAACAGTAAGCCCATCAGTGCCGGTTGCGCGCTTTTATTCGTCAACTGCAATTGGTTCGGTCTTCATTTTACAGAAGGTCATATTACATTTCGCAGTTTTCTTATTTTACCGCTATTCTTTGCATTAGCAGGATCAAAGCGTCCTCGCATGCTGATTTGTGCCATAGGTATTCTAAGCTTTTTTTTGCTTGATGGTGGCATTTACGCATTTATTTTTGCGATAATCACATTCGGTATTTCACTATTAGTTGATTTTAGGCGCGCTGGGGAACTAATTAAAATTATTAGATCCAATCAAAAATCATTTATACTAGCCGGCCTTGCTTTTATCTGCTGCGTTTTTCCAAAAATACATCCCGTACTTTTAGAGCACACCCGGCGTATGCCAATAGCTGATTATTATGTATTATCATTACAAGAATTATTCAGAGTATTTTTTTATCCATTACAACACAATAAGTGGCAATCCACTGGAGCTATATGGCGCTTCCATGAATATGGATGTTATCTAGGATTTACATCAGTTTTATTGGTGATTTTTCGCTTAGTTCAAAAAAAATTCGTGCAGCAACATTGGCGGGATGTGTTTTTAATGTTTTTTTGTTTTGTTGTAGCAACTGGCATTTTTATAGGATTTAATCCATGGCTGCTATTTCAAAAAATACCACTGATTAACAATGCCCATGTGCAAAGCAGGTTTTTCATAGTCTTCATGGTCTTCTTTATCGGCTTGCTTGCGCATTCACTCGACAGTTTCAGTAATAAGATTATTGCGCTTGTACTTCTTTGTATGATGAATATCGAATTCATTGCTGTCAAAATCTATCCTGCAACCCATATGTTTCAAACGAATTTTAATAAAACATCAATGAGTCATCTTATTAAGAAAACAACCATTGAAAAAACCGTTGAATATTTACAAAAACCAGATGTCTATTTTGATCCGGGAGTCGCATCAAAGCAGTGTTACGAACCAGCGGCCCCACGAACAAACGTCATTACGGTAGACAATCCCAAATATCGCGGTGAGACCTTTGCGCTCAGCAACACCGGCTCAGTTAAAATCAAAGAGTATGTACCTGGTAAAATAACCATCCAATACGACATGGGACAGCCAGGCATAATCGTCGTCAATACCAATTTTAACAATGGATGGACCACATCCGGTGATAACAAGATTATAAACAATGATCTTAATCTTTTGACCGTAAAAACAAATCAGTCGAGGGGCACTTTGACACTCTCGTATTATCAGGACCATGTCTCTATACTGATCGGTTTATATATTCTTGGCTGGATATTTTTTATAATTAGCTTCGTTGGAGCGAAAACATCCCATGTCAGCGTGTTCCCATCCCCACACACGCTAACTGGCACTGAGCTGATCAGAAGGTCTGTATTTAATTATGACAAAATCCCAGATGGCTTTTATGATCTGGTTTTTAAAAATCAAAAGGGCATGCGTAGTTTTTGGCATTGGCTGAAATTTAACGCCGTCCAGCGTGTAATCGGCAACAGTCAGCACCTTTCAATTCTGGACATAGGGTGTTTTGCCGGAACATTTTTGAGCCTTCTCAGCAAAAACCAGTATCAAATACAAGTCGGTGTTGACATATTGAAACAACAGGTATCTTACGCTAAACGAAAGTATGGCACTGATTTCCGCAAATTTCTGTATGTTAAAAATTTATGCGAACTTAATGAACACCTAGAAGACAGAGCATTTGATGTAATTACACTCATTGAAGTGATTGAGCACCTTTCATTTCATGAAATTAATGATCTTTTTAAAACTTGCTCAAGAAAACTCTCCCCTGGCGGCGTCCTTGTACTAACAACACCTAACTATCTAAGTATTTGGCCAATCTTTGAATTGTTTATTAATAAACTATCTTCCATATCCTACAAGGAGCAACACCTAACAAAATTCTGGTTTCCTACTTACGAACAAAAATTGCACCAAATTTTTCCATCTTTCTTTGATGAGTTTGAAGTGAGTGAAAAAACAACATCTCATTTCTTCTCACCATTTGTGGCTTTATTGAGCCGATATCTTGCGGAAAAAATCGCAACTTATATCCCAACCGGCAGATGGTTTTTCCCTTTCGGGCCGCTAATGATTTTAAAGCTAAAAAAAAAATAAGCAGTCAAGGATGCATACCTACAGAAATTGATTAACAGAGTGGCCCCGTCAACGCAGTAAATTCCAATCACTGAACTTTTCTATCCGTGATTTGCCAGACCCACCAACACCCACTTCCACGCAGGCACAACTTTAATCAGAACCCCACCAATCTTCTCTTCCTGCTCATCGTTGAGAGTGATGATCGTGCCCACGCCCACTTTTAGCCGCTTGCACGCTTCTACGACACCATCCAACTCACGCTGCTCGCTGCTTCCGTTAAGCTCCAAAGCCACCTGGATCGGAAACAAGTCGCCAGCCTCATCTTTAGCGATGAAATCGCATTCACCTTGCTCTTCAAAATAAAACATCTCGTACCCACGGCGTCTCAGCTCCAGGAAAACCAGATTCTCCAACTGCCGTCCCTTATCCTCGGAGGCAACCCTGCGGGCGATGCCACAATCTATAAGATAAACTTTGGCCGGGTTTCTCATCCGTTTAACTTTATCCTTATTAAAAGGACAAACCACCATTAGCGCTTGGCATATCTGGTTTTTCCGCTCTAAAAATACGATTCCTGTCCACGCCCCACTTCTGGTAAGCTACGCGCATGCGGGATCGGGTAAGAAACATAACTGCTGGAATTATGGCTGCGGCTAGTACCATTTTTTTTGCGCTAACACTTCTCTGCCACACGACCGCTGCCACCACCACCGCCGGGCGCATGAAGGCGCCTGACTTCACCGTGGCGCTTAACCAGCAGAGTGGCGCGATTATGGTCACAGCCACGGCACCGGCAAAACACCACTTTAATTTGAAGGCCCCTATGTATGTGCAGACAAGCGTAGCTACCAAAGTCACGAAGCCTTCGCTTTCAACTCGAGATAAAGTCAAATTTAAGCTGCCAGCGAAAAAACTGACAGGTGTCGTGACCGTCAGCCTCTACCTCTGCGACGAGCGCAAGACATTTTGCGAGAACCACGTCGTAACCGCACGATAAACAGCTAATCAGCATAACCCGTCAGGTATCCGGTCAGCATTTTTTACACTGGACATTACTCCATTTTTTGGGTTAATTTATGGAGTATGTTCCATCGAGCCGTAGCACTGAATAACAAACATAGTTTTTTTCTCTTCGGGCCTCGCGGGACCGGCAAATCCACGCTCCTTAGGAATACATTCCAGAAAAACAACATACTATATATCGATCTTCTTGATGAGGAAATACATGACCGGTATTTCCGCAAGCCGCAATCACTTGAATCCGAGATAGCAGCCCTACCCAAAAAACCAAATATAGTTATTTTGGACGAAGTTCAAAAAGCACCGCGGTTACTAAACGTGGTTCACAAACTGATAGAAAATGAAAAAATTGTTTTCGGTCTGACTGGTTCAAGCGCAAGAAAGCTAAGACGGGGGGCATCCAATCTTCTCGCTGGAAGAGCTTTCCTTTATCGCCTCTTCCCGCTGATACATACTGAACTAGCTGATCGCTTCCGCCTTGATGAGGTATTACGATGGGGAAGCCTTCCAAAAATTTTTGAGCTTGAAACAGAACAAGAGAAAGAGAAATTTCTAAGAAGCTATGCATTAACCTATCTCAAGGAGGAAATAGTAGCCGAACAGGTCACACGCAAGCTTGAGCCATTCCGAGAATTTCTGGAGGTGGCGGCACAGCTTAACGGGAAAATCATCAATGCCGCATCAGCGGCCCGCGATGTCGGCGTTGATATAAAAACCGTGCAAACTTATTATCAGATCCTGGAAGATACGCTTGTTGGATTTTACTTACCTGGCTATGACCGATCCATCAAAAAGGCCCAGAGACAAAAACCGAAGTTCTATTGGTTTGATATCGGCGTAAAACGGGCCATTGAAGGAACTTTGGACATACCCTGCAACCCAAGGACATCATTCTACGGAGAAACATTCGAGCATTTCATAATTCTCGAGATATTCAGATTGAATCAGTACCTGGAAAAAAACTATCGCCTTTCCTACCTGCAAACTTACGATGAATCGGAAGTCGACCTGGTGCTGAGCAAACCGGGGCGGGAATCTTTACTAATCGAGATCAAATCATCTGCCGAAGTGGACGAACACAAAGCCGCCAAGCTTGCCCGTCATGGCAAAGAAATCGGTACTTCCAAAATGTTCTACTTGTCACAGGATCCTGTTGCCAAGAAAATTAACGGTGTCCGGTGCATGCACTGGCAAGCCGGGCTGGTGGAGCTGGGTCTGCTCGAGTTAACTACCTGATACTTTTAATTTCGGCATCGGTTAGAGCCGGCGGGTGATTGCCTAAATAATATTGTGCATAATTAGATAAACTCTGGGTGTAAACCTGAGCTGCCGATTGAGATGATCCATATACATATTTTTGAAAGATCAGCCCCAGATCAGTGCTTGTCACGGTTTCGAGATATTTCTCAAGATCCGCTGTGCCTATGACTCTTGTCTGATATGACTGGAAGAACCCGGCAAGCAGCGGCCGCAGTCCACCGTAACCGGCCCAAAACATTGTATCAAGCTCACTTAACAGTTTGCGTCCGCTTGCATAAGCTTCATATGGCGTAAATCTGTCGTAAACAGACTGATTATCCAGCTCTACAGGGCTTCTATCCGCAGGGATAGCGCTCTGAAAGTAATCATAATCTCTCCAACTCGCTATTGCTTCATCAATCCATCCAGAACGCCCTCCATCTGGCATAACTCCGCGGCCAAACCAGGAATGCATTAATTCGTGGCCTAATGCGGATACGCTGGTTATCGTCGCCCCCGCATATTCCATCCCTCCGGAGCCGGAAATGTATGCGATAAATTTATCATGCAGGAATGGCCCGTACTCACCCTCAAGCTCTGAAAACAGCGCGGGGACATAAGAAGCACCAGACGCGGCGGACGCTGAGTCTTCCGAATAAACCGTCACTGGAATCGTTTTTGCCAAGCCACGGTAAGTAAATTCTCTGACCGAGAGAGATTTGTCGGTCACATGTAGATAAAATGATGAAGAGGTAAAGTATGGCGGAAAATCAATTTGCCATGCAAACGGTGCCATAGCAGTAACAGTGCCATTCGTGAATACGCGGTGTTCGTTTGAAACGCCCTTTAAAATAATTTTCAATGAAAGCTCGAACTGGTCATCTTCGAAACTAGCTGGCCCGTAATCCTCGAAGAAATTGCCTGAAGCAATATCCGCCATAGCGGTAATAAAGCCCACCCCTCCAGTCCTATAACTCACTTGGTCCGCACCAAGCGAGTAACTGAGTTCGAGTATATGTTCAGTATCACGTGAAACTTCAGCATCCAGCGAAATCAGCGTGTTTTGGCCCTCCGGATCAGTGACACTAAAGGTCTGTACAGCTTGCCCATCCAGCGATGCATTTATAATAGAGGTATTTAGCAAAAAGTATGGGTAACCACCGGTCGGGACATTAAATATGATTTTTACATCGCCGGTTGCTGTTTCAGCGGAATTGTCAATCGTCAATTCTATATCCATGCTTGAAAAATCAGCCGGCACATACTTCTTCCCGCTTTTGCTAAAGATCCTGAGCGCGGTCGCCGCATTCACCGGAGAACCTTCAGCATCAGTGGGTACAGGCGATGGGGAACCAGACGGAATAGGTGACTGGATAGGAGATGGAGACGGGCCTGCACCATTGTTTTTGTTATCCGTTTGCGACAGTGCTAGAGAGACGTCTTTTAACAAATCAGAATTGCATCCGGTTAAAAATAGAAATGAAAAAACCATGCACTTAATTAACCTGCTGCTCATGATTGGTTTTACGTTTTTGATACCAAAAGGTTTCTGCAGACAGCTTTTAGATTTAAATTAAAGTCAGTGCTGACGCATAATATCTCTTAAATTAAACTAATAATATCAATATCTTATTTAATACTTGACATATTATGTACACTAAACTAACCTGCCACTGTTTTCGGAGGTTATGATGCAAAGCAAGACAAATCTACAAGCAACCATTGCTCTTATCGGAGCCGCTGCCATATTTGCATCAGCAGGAGGGCTCACCACCGGCTCAACAAAAAATAGGACAGGGTCTGCAAAAGGACAATATGCATTCATTGAGGAAGACGTCAAACGCGCAATTAAAACAAATCAAAAATCAAAGTCATTCAGCCAGTGGCTTAACAGCGGCTATACGCCTCTAGATATCTTTCAAAATATGAGGTCTTTAAAAGCACCCGCGGCTTGGCAGAAACTTTGCTCGACGCTAAAACAACTCACACCTGAAAATGCCGCATTGTTTGAAAATGAAGTCATCTCACAGCAGGGAAAAGAAAAAATCCCCTGCCTTGATGAAACTGCGAAAAGATTGCAAAAATTCTGGGCTGAAAAATCAAACTATCTTGATAAGGGAGAAACCACCGAACGCGTCACGGAACAAAGCTCACCTGAAACCGAACATAACTTTTTAAACAAACAAGAAGTGGTGATTACCTTTGAAGGCGGACCCGATCGCGTCCACACACCAAGAATCCTACAAACACTCCGGCGCTTGGGTAAAAATGCGGTTTTCTTTCAATACGGCCAGAATGTTCGCGAATTCAGCGAACTTACAAGGGAAGCCGCAGAAGATGGGCATATGATAGCATCAGCAGGATGGAGTGCCTCTAGAATGGCCGCTCTTGCAGACGGCCTTCTTACGATCAAAGACTTAGAAACGGATCTAGAAAAAAGCCAAAGCACCATTTCTCTTGTGGCGGGAGGATCCACGTGGCCCCTAATACGCCTTGCATCCACAAACTTGCCGCCATATGCGCAATCACTCATCCAAAAACATGGGTTAAAGCCGTTTAGCTGGACAATAGACTCGCTGGACTGGAAAACACGCAACCCAAGAAACATCGTTAGACTTATTATCAACGCACTTGTAATGGAAAACCGCGGAGTATTGAGACTACATGACGGTTACGAGCAAACCGTCATAGCCCTGCCTGCAATATTGAGGGAAATCGATGCTCTGGGTTTTAAAACCGTCATTCCCGCTTCTTTCCAGATAGCACACACTAGCAGGTAACAAATCTCCATGCTAAGAGTGAGGAATGCACGAAACAAACAAAGAAAGAATACACTCTAATGTACTAACAGCGATTGGCAATACCCCGATAGTGCGGCTCAACAGGGTAGCCGCTGGATATAGCTCAAACATCTTTGTAAAACTGGAATTCATGAATCCAGGCGGTTCGATCAAAGACCGTATCGGATGGTGGATGATCGAAGACGCGGAAAAAAAGGGGTTGATAAAACCAGGTGGGACAATCATCGAAAGCACCAGCGGCAATACAGGCGTTGGCCTGGCACTGGCGGCCGCGATCAAAGGTTACAAATGCATTTTTGTCCTACCCGATAAGATGTCCTCCGAAAAAATTCGCAACCTGCGCGCTTTCGGTGCAAAAGTAGTCGTCACACCAACCGCAGTGACACCAGAGGATCCACGCAGCTATTATCAAGTAGCCAGAAGCATAGCCAAGGAAACAAAAAACAGCATCTACATCAACCAATACGACAATCTATCCAACCGCGAGGTGCACTACCTGATGAGCGGACCAGAAGTGTTCCGCCAAATGCCTGAGGTCGATGTCTTCGTAGCCGGGATAGGCACAGGCGGAACTGTCTGTGGGATCGGGAAGTATCTTAAGGAAAAGCGGCCATCATGTAAAATCATAGCGGTCGATCCAGTCGGATCGATAGTCTACGACACATTCAAAACCGGACGTGCCCAAAGCGAACCAAAAACTTATAAAATAGAGGGCATCGGTGAGGACTTTATCCCTAAAAATTATGACTTTTCCATAATCGACGACGTTGTTCAAATCGATGATAAGGAATCCTTCCTGATGACACGTGATCTGCTTACAAAAGAAGGCCTGTATTGCGGTGTTTCCGGCGGGGGAGCGGTCGTAGGAGCTATGCGCTGGGTGAAATCGCAGGGGAATAAGTATAAAGACAAGAATGTCCTGGTAATTTTACCTGACAGCGGTAACCGGTACATGTCAAAAGCATTCGACGACGATTGGATGCGCGAGGCCGGCTTCCTGGATAAACCGTCACTCGGAAGTGTTTCTGACCTTATGCACTTCCTCCGTTTAAACGGCACGAGGCCGACAAAAATCATCATGGTCAAACAGACAGATAAAATATCGGCGGTCATCGAACTAATGCGAGAAAACAACATAAGCCAGGTCCCGGTTTCTGACGACGCAGGCTGGATCAAAGGACTTATTACAGAAGGCGCGATTCTATCAGCCTTACACGAAGGACGAATCAAAACATCAGACAATGCTGAAAAGGTCGCAGATCCATCCCTGGAATTCCTAACACCGGATGACCCTATTGAAAAAATCTCGAGAATCATAACTGGCGGGAAAATCGCCCTGGTAAATTCTCCATCTGAAAATAACAAGCTCATCGGGATAATAACAAAAATAGATCTCCTAACTTATCTGGGGCAAAAAACATGAAAGACAACCACACCAACAATCACTGCTTCGGAACACTGGCCATTCATGCCGGACAAGACCCAGAACCTGTTACCGGCGCGGTAATGACCCCTATTTACCAAACAAGCACTTTCGCGCAGCCATCGCCCGGTAAACACAGTGGTTATGAATATTCACGCACGGACAACCCGACACGTACGGCATATCAAAAATGCATCGCTGCTCTTGAAAAAGGCAAACACGCCTTGGCCTTTTCATCCGGCCTGGCCGCTATCGATGCGGTTCTTCATACTCTAAAAACCGGGGATCACGTTATCTGCTGTGACGACGTATACGGTGGAACGTACCGGATATTCGACAAGGTATACAAACAACATGGGATTGAGTTTTCTTTCGTGGACCTTTCAAATCCCATTTCAAACCTAAAGACCGCTGAAGCAGCGATCCGTAAAAACACGCGCCTGCTATGGCTTGAGAGTCCCACCAACCCGATGCTGAAAGTCCTTGATATCAACGCTCTCTCGGGCATGGCACACAAACACGGGATTTTATCGGTGGTTGACAACACATTCGCGAGCCCGTACTTCCAGCAGCCATTGGACCTGGGCGCTGACATAGTTGTACACAGCGTGACTAAATACATTAACGGTCACAGCGACGTGGTCGGCGGTGTAATCATCACAAACAACGACAAATTATACGAAGAACTTAAATTCATCCAAAATGCAGTTGGAGCGGTACCAGCACCATTTGACTGCTTTCTCGTGATGCGTGGACTGAAGACCTTGCACGTCAGGATGGAAAGACACGCCGCCAACGCTATTGAGATAGCCCGCTATCTCAGTGGACACCCTAAAGTCGAGCGCGTTATCTATCCAGGACTTGAAAACCATCCACAGCATGCTACGGCAAAAAAGCAAATGAAGGGCTATGGTGGGATGATCACCTTCTTCATTAAAGGCGGCCTCGGCGAAGCACAGTCATTTCTTGAAAAGGTTAAGCTCTTCACGCTGGCCGAAAGCCTTGGTGGGGTTGAATCACTGATCGAACACCCGGCGATAATGACCCATGCCAGCGTGCCCGCCGAAACACGCAAGTCACTTGGCATACATGACAACCTGATACGAATCAGCGTAGGTATAGAAGACGTGCGTGATTTAATTGCAGATTTGTCAAAAGCTCTCGGTTAATTAGATTGATTTTTAAACCTTTTTAAATTAATAAGAAGAGTATATGCGAAAACTAAGAGAGTTACTTAAACGGCTGCTGAAGTCGAAATCACGTCTTGCTCTCGCGTAATCAGCTCTTGGCAAATCTAACAATCTTTGAATCCACATCAATGACCATCGCCGTGCAGTCTTGGGCTGGCATATCATCTTCTTCTGCAAGATGGCCTTTGACTTGAAAAACCAGTTCATTAAGCGTCTCAACCGCGCTCTCGTTGCGCCTGCCATTCAGAAGTTGAATGATATTGGAGCGTTCTTCGAAAGCTTCAAGAAACCCATCCGACACCAGCACGAGACGTGAGCCCTGCTCTAGCTTTAGCTGGCGCTCATCGTAAACAGCTATTTCAGTAGCCATGGTTATGTGACTCCCGGAGCTGCTTAATTCCTCGAACATCTCGTTTTCCCTGGCATGGAACACGAGGGAAGATCCGAGATTTAAATACCTTAGAATCCCATCCCTGCGTGACATAACCCCATAAAAAATCGACAAGTGGTCGCGTTCGCTTAGTGTCGTGCAAAGCTCTTCCTTGACACGCTTAACCGTTTCAACACTTGAACTGGACTGATCGGCTGACAACTTAAGCATCGCTCTCACGATCACCGACAGCACCGCGCTTGCGAGTCCGTAACTGGACGAATCACACAGCACCACCGAAACCATGCTGCGGTCCTTCGCCTCAGCCACATCAAAATAATCACCCCCCGAACGCATGCCAGCTACATATCTGCCAGCTATTCTAAACCCATTTACATCTGAAAATCTGTTTTGACTTTGTATCTTCCCCCTTTGAAGCCTCTCGGCGAGCCTTAAGTCATCCGTCAAATGATCCAGTATTTCCGAAAAAGATGCATTAAGCCTGGATACCTCATTCCACATCAGGATCTGCTGGCAATGCCTGATCCTGCTTAATACCTCTATTGCACGGAAGGGGTGAATCAAAACGTCATCAACTTTACCTTCAAGTAAAAACCGGTGGATACCGCTGATATCCTCACGATCACGCACTAATAAGAATACCGCGCGCCCACGTCTGTCTAATTTCAAAACATAGCTATCCAGATCTGCAACATCTTCATCGACAAACACGATCCCGCCACATTCACGCACGTCATCAGTGACATTCACCTTAACTTCCATATATTTTGACAGGATGTTTTTAAGTCCCAGCGCATAGGTCTGAGCGGCGATTTTGTTTTCAGTAAGAATACTTAAACTAATATCCATACGTTACCTCAGAACGCCCGCACCTGATAATGCAACATGTATCGGCTATCCTGCTGAACCTTGTACCCACCGCCGACCTCCTCGCCATACCAAGTGAAATTAAATTCGGCCTTTTTCCTCCTAAGCCCTATCCCAAGGGACGTATACCCGCCGCGGTACCCGCTGCGAATAAACAATAAATCTCCTAGAGACAACTCAAGACCACCAACCAAGCGAGCAAGCATTGGCAATTGAGTTATATTTGAAAAATCGCGGTACACAAAAGCTATGTTAAAATAAGTACCGCCAGCAATCCTGTACAACAAACTAAAAGACGCATCATAAGTCGTGCGCTCCGTGGCTGGGGCACCGACAGTGTTTCTCGCCAAGGGTACGAGCGAAAACTCGCTGAACTTAGCATTCAAAACATTCCGCGCTACCACGTTAATCGACGGGAGATTCGTATAAGGCAACGTAAGCGCAAAACCAAGATTATGTGATAATGCGGATCCCTGCGAAAGACCCTGGTTATAACCAAGTGGATCAGCCGTCACGGCCTCGGTCTTTTGCCCTGAAGCCTGATTAACCCACTGCAGGCTATATCCCAGGCGGACAATACCGCTTGCCAGCCTGATACCACCACCCACAGCCGGGATAAACTGGTACAAACTTCTGTAAGTTATGGTTTGATCTCCGTTCGCCACCGCCCCTACTTCACTTTGCATCAGCAAACCAAGCGCGAAGCCCCTAAAATAAGCGGCTGGCATTAAACTGGCGCCGGAAGAAAAATAAATTCCAGGATGCGCTTGCAAAGTCGTGGCATAGCGGCTTAGTTCTGCAACCTTGTAAAAATTTAAATCAAAATTCTGAACATAACCATTGTTGGCATATATGCCTAAGTTTACAGGTTCAACACCCCTCGATCCCCTTCTGGCTATTATCGCTGGATTATAGAATAATCCTGCCGCACCATCCTCCCCGAGCGGAAGAAAGGCATCCCCAAGCGCTGCAGCCCTGCCGGAGGTGTAACGTGACCCTGGCACCACATCCAACCTGGCCATGGAATCATGTCCATAGCTAAAAATCACCAAAGCGCACAATAGTTGATACAACAGTCCCCTAGGCATATTCACCTATCGGTCATGCCCACATTTTTATTGAGTGATGCGTCAATTATTTTTCTATAAAGCTTCTATGGCGTGTTTTGAATTTGGCTAGCCGCGCACTTCACGGTTGATATTTATTTATTCC
>CAYHPW010000048.1:0-19999 GCA_964358645.1 uncultured Bacteriovoracaceae bacterium
CATCAGCTTCCACCCAAACCCACGTTTCGTCAGGCCTAATTGCGCAACAACGCCGGCTACTTGATGTAAGCCCTTGATCCCCTTCAAAAATTTTATGGTTGGCGCGATTGGGGTTGAACCAACGACCCCCACCGTGTCAAGGTGGTGCTCTGCCACTGAGCTACGCGCCAACTTACCACTTATCAAGTTACTCCTCTATAACGTCCAATCAACTACACCGTCAACGTGAACTTTTGTTTGGTGGTTTGGAGATCACCATCGCCTACCTTCTTCTGAAAGCCATGCCAAAACTCCCCTCTGGCAGCCTTTAATAATCCTTCACCAACAGACACAAACTGGGCGTCTGACGGGCTATCTATAAGAAAATCAACCTCTGCATCCAAGCCACATGGCTTTATTCCAAAAAAACTCGTTTCGGTTTTAAAAACATTCAGTGCCAATCCGTGAAGCAGAACTCCCCCGTCAACATGCACACCTACTGAAGCTATTTTCCCGCGTTTTGTCCATAAACCGGCATAAGATCTGTCACGTATTTCGGCATCAAACTTATACTTTTGAGCAACCTGGCGTGCGATATTCAGCAACCCTTCGACTGCTTTGCGCACACCACGGCGATCACCGGTGAGACGCTCGAGCGAGTCCACAACAAACAACACCCACTGACCGGGACCATGATATGTCGCAAGGCCGCCGCGGTCAGTGCGATAAATAGCTATCCCTCTTGCCTCATAATCTGAATGTGGCAGCAAAAGACTCTGCTCACCCAAACTTCGCTTCCCCAACGTTATTACAGGCGCAACTTCTGACAGAAGCAAACCACCCTTGCCGCCATCCTGCACCTGTACAGCCAGCGCACGTTGCCGCTTATCAAGCATTTCGTACGTCCACGGCTTATCCCGCGTGTGCCTATTGATTTCAGTAAAGCTGGAGAACATCGCCTTCCTGGAAATTTCCGCCCGTATGAACCTTGGCCACGGCCCCATCAGAGCCTACGAAATCAATAATTTCCAGCGTCCCCTTCATCTGGCCCTTGGAACGCCCGATAAACGTGCTAGTCGCCTGATCATAAATATCCTCGCCAGGAGTGAGCACTTTTAATATGTCACCCATGATTATTCCAGATACACGCCCGGCATTTACAAATAATTTCTGGCCAGCTATCTTGGCAACACGGCCCTGCCAACTCAGTTTTTCTACTGATTTTATCACTTCAGGTATCAACGGCCTTATAGCATCCCTGATGGCGTGCTGGATTAGTTCGCCTCTGTATTCAGGACTCTCGACTTTATCGCTTTCAATAGCAAGTATAGCATTTCTCTGTGCTTCGCCAAGGCGGCTGAGCGCCATAAGCTCACGGCCGGATGATACGTCAAAAACTTTTATCTCGACCTCGGCGTACGCGGCTGATTGTTTCTGGCGAAGCAGCCCGACCTCATCTCCGTTCTGCCTGAAAACGACCTTTGAAATCCTGCCAATCACGATCGCGGCGACACCAAGCCTCCGGCCTTCCCTGACAAGCTGAACCACATTTATTTTATCACCGTGTACAATGTCGCTTGTCTTAAGCACGGTGTCGAATTTACCGTATATGACTTCTTCAGATCCACTGGTCAGCCCTTTTGACGAACTATCATTTGGATCTGGCGCATCTTCTGGTAACACGACTATCCGTTTGGTGGCCGTCAGTGAATGCTTAAGCTCCTTGGAGCCAAATAAACCTGCTTCTCCGAGCTGCACGGGCGTGCTATTCCAAAACTCCAGCACCGCAACACGTTTTTTCGGCTGTCCAAATGTTTCGAGCCTGTGTTCCGCACTTCTTCCCTTTCCTTCAGAATAATAACTCCGGTCGGCCACGTCACGACCGGCATCCTGATCACGCCTGAGTGGTAAACGTTGGCAACTTGTTAAAAAAACCAATAACAATATGAGCTGTGCGGAAAAAACATGTTTAATCATTCTGTCAACACCTTCGCGCTTGGCGCCTTACCATCGAATGGTTCTAGTTTCAGCGAAGAAAGTTGTTTCTGCAACTCTTCCTTATTATTTATTGGGCTGTTTACCATCATCAGTGCAAATGAAACAACATCCCGCTTAATCATCCTTTCCTCAATAGAAGATACGCCTTTTAACTGTGAAACAAGCTGGGATTTAACCAACTGAAAATGTTTATAATCACCGATGCCATTGACCTCGACCAGCACCTCACTACCACCTGTGATCGCAGGACCAACCATGCTCATAGTTTTTTGGCCGAGTATCGTAAATGTATCCTCAAGAAGTCTTGTGGCGGATAACTCAAAATTATCTGAATCCAGCAGGTCAAGCCTGGCGGCGTGAGAGGACAAGCCAAACACATCAATATTGGAACTTATCATGTAATGATTTTCGTCAGCATGTACGCTATCGACATCATCAGCTGGTGTTTTTCGCCAATCCAGTAAGAAAGCAGCGGATAACTTCCGTTGCCTGGCAAGGTTAGTAAGCTTTTCAAAACCAGCTTTATTATCACTGCCGATCTGGCCAGCATCAATGAACACCGCCGCCAAACCGCGCCTCTCAAGCATTTGCTCGACGAGCTTCTTTACAGTCTTTAAACTTTCCATGCATTTATCGCATCCAGCTTCAGCCCTCAAACAAACGAGCGCCTTAAAGTTCTCGGCGGTAATTACTTTTGGCGCATAGAATCGCAGATAGGCCTTTAATCCCTCCACATCTACTTCAGCGTAAACCTTGGCGTTCGGGCCTGAAAACCTGTAATCCTTGATAAACCGCTGGTGTTGAGTAAGCACTTCCTCATCAAATATACGCTTCTGCCAAGACTCGAGTGCGCCAAGTTTCCTGGTTTCTTCCATCACTGCATTCTTAAGCTGCGAAGCAAGATCTTTTGCCGATGCATTTTGCGGATTGTTTTCAATGGCGGCCGCAGACAGCGGCAGGATACAAACCGCAGCAAATAATCTTAGCACGTGCATACACGGCCAGTTTAACATAAAGACACGACATCCGACCCAAAAATCTTGTTAACGGAGCTGATCATCGCATGGGAGATCTGAACACTCATTGTCGCGGGCAGCTTAATATAGGTCACAAAGGCATCATCCATGAATTCAATTCTCACACGGCTCTTGCCACGATGTTCTAGTAAGCGTCCTTTAAGCTCACGAAGTTGACCAACCACAGTAGCGGATGTATGTAAACGTATAATCACTTCGCTAACCCGCTCTTTCTGCGCGGCGGACAGTGACCTTAATCCCTTCGCCAGGATTTTTACTACCTCACCACCGGTTTCGATTTCACCTTCAAGCAGTACTGGATTCGCTTCTTCAGCCGAAGACTTGAGGAATTCCTGAACCATGCTAAAAACATCGGGGAAAAACACGACATCTATCTTACCAATCAGATCTTCAAGCTGCGCAAACGCCATCCTGGTGCCTTTTTTAGTCGTGATCTCCTTGATGTCGCAGATCAGTCCGCCAATCTTTATTTCCTTCTTTGCTGACTTCTGCTCGGCATATGCCTTGACGCCATCAGTGTTCCATCCCAGCCACTCATCACAGATCTTCTGCCATGGGTCCATCGGATGTCCCGAAACATAAAATCCAACAACTTGCTTTTCCTGCGCAAGCTTTTTAGCAATAGGCCAATCCTCGACTTCCTTGAACATATTGGCGACCGGCTTTAACAGCTTCACCTCATCCTCTGAAAAGGCGTCAAAAAGCGATGCCTGGCCGAGCTCCTTTTCATGTTGTTCATCGGCGGTACCTTCTAAAACTGATTCAAGCGAGGAAAACAAGCTAGCCCTGTTCACTTCAGCCACGCCATCAAAAGCACCTGACAACGTAAGAGACTCTAGTACTTTTTTATTAGCCTTCCTGTTTGAAACTCTTCTGCAGAAATCTAAAACATTTTTAAATCTGCTCTCAGACCGCGCTTCTAAAATAGCATCAACCGCGGCACCACCGACGCCTTTAATGGCTTCAAGACCAAAACGTACACCTTTGGTCACAAGGCCAGAGGAAGCGCCATCAAGCAACTCAACGCTGAACCTGCGCTGCGAGTTATTAATATCCGGCGATAGAATTGGCAGATGGTGCTGGCGTGCGTCTGCTATATATTTGGTAAGTTTATCGGTATTATCCATTTCAGTCGTCATCAGGGCAGCCATGAATTCTGCCGCAAAATGAGCCTTGAGATAAGCTGTTTGATATGTGAGTACCGCGTACGCCGCTGAATGCGACTTATTAAAACCGTACTCCGCAAACTTTGCCATTAACTCGAAAATACCTTGCGCCTTTGAGAGGCCAAGGCCTTTTTCCGTGGCTCCTTTTATGAAAATTTCCCGGTGCTTCGCCATTTCTTCAGGCTTCTTCTTGCCCATCGCACGCCTAAGCAAATCCGCCTGACCGAGCGAGTAGCCAGCAAGTTCGCGGGCGATCTGCATCACCTGCTCCTGATATAGAATCACACCGTACGTGTCCTTTAAGAGCGGCTCTAGCGCTTCGGTCTCATACTTGATTGGCATGCGGCCGTGTTTTCTATCGACAAAATCATCCACCATTCCAGAGCCGAGCGGCCCAGGCCTGTAAAGTGCGTTTATCGCTGTCAGATCCTCGATCGAGCTAGGCTGTATCCGCTTACAAAGATCCTTCATCCCGGAACTTTCAACCTGGAACACTCCATCTGTGTCACCTGAAGATACAAGAGCGAATACCGCGGGATCCCTGTAATTAATCTTTTGCAACGAAAATTCGGCAGCAGCGGCATCACCGGTGCCGGTGGCGGCTTGGCGTATCAGCTTGACCGCATTGTCGATCACTGTAAGCGTTTTTAAACCAAGGAAATCGAATTTAATCAGCCCGATTGCTTCTGCAAAGTCCTTATCAAATTGCGTGACAACCGCGCCATCCTTACCAACATACATCGGACAATAAGTGACCACGGGCTGCTCGGTTATTATTACCCCTGCGGCATGGATTCCGGCGTTCCGGCAAAGCCCTTCCAGCTTCCTTGCATATGACATTATTTTTAAAATATGTGGATCAGATTCCATCCTCTCCCTTAGCCTTGGTTCAGCCTCTATCGCTTCATCTAATGAAATATTAAGCTGGTCCGGGAGAAGCTTGGTCAAAGCATCGGTTTCGGAAAAGCTGAGCCCATGCACCCTTCCCACATCCTTGATTACCGCGCGGGCCTGCAACTTACCGAATGTTATGATCTGCGAGACATTTTCGGAGCCGTATTTCTTAGCAACATAATTAATGACGTCAGCGCGCCTGTCCTGGCAGAAATCTATATCAAAATCCGGCATGCTTATACGCTCAGGATTAATAAAGCGCTCAAAAAGCAAATCAAACTGAATCGGGTCGATGTCGGTTATCCCTAATGCGTAGGCAACCAATGATCCTGCTCCAGAACCACGGCCAGGGCCTACCGGCACACCATTATGCTTGGCCCAGTTCACAAAATCCGCAACTATCATGAAGTAGTCGGTAAACCCGGTGCTCTCGATCATTGCGAGTTCATACTCAAGCCTGGCCGTGTATTCGGGGGCCGTGTGTCCGTTTTCAAAAACCGTGTTCTTAAGCTTTTCATTGAGACCGGCGCTGGCTTTCTGCCTGAAATAATTTAAAACATTAAATTCATCATCAGCAGAGACATCATCCGGCCGGAATTTAGGAAGGTGGTAGATAACCTTTCCGTTAGTGTCCTTAAAGTTGAATTCTAGATTACACTTATCAGCGATTACGCGCGCATTCTCAACTGCACGCGGAAACCGGCTGAACCTCTCTTGCATAAGATCCGGGTTCTTAAGATGGTACTCAGAAGGCACAAGACTAGTTGGCCTATCGAAATCAATTGTGCGTCCGTGCTCAATGCATTGGAGCACCTCGTGTGCTTCGGCGTCTTCTGGATCGAGGTAATGACAATCAACCGTTCCGACACACTCGATGGCATGTTTCGTTGCTAGTTTCACCAACACATCATTTACATGTTGCTGCTCAGGGATAGACGAATCTTGCAGCTCAATATAGAAATCCTCACGGAACCTTTTTTTAAGCCTATTGATGGTACTAAGGGCATGATCTTCATTGCCTTCCAATATCGGCTTAGCCAACGCACCTTTCAGGCAACCCGACATGACGACCAATCCGTCACCGTATTCATCCAGAAGATCTGGGGTGACAGATGGGGCTGGGTCCGTGTTTTTTTTCGAGTAATAAGACTTGGTTAGAATCTGGCAAAGATTTCGATAACCGTTGATATCTTTGCAAAGGACCGTGAGGTGATAACCCTTATCGTAAAAGATTTCGGACCCGATAATCGGCTTGATACCTGCCTCTTTTGCCGCGAGATAAAATTCAATCGCGCCAAAAAGGTTATGCGTATCCGTGACAGCGACGGCATCCATGCCCATCCCCTTCACGCGCTCCACGAGCCGGTCTATCCGGCAAGTGCCTTGGAGCAAGCTGTACTGGCTATGCACATGTAAATGCACGAATTCGCTGGTTCTCATTTCCTGCTCCCCGAAAAAACCACGATGTGAGGGGTGTATGGGGCCGCAAGGTAGCGCTGCTTCCCGAGCCGCTTCCCTATTTCAAACACGACAAGAGCACTGCCTGGCGTCGGGGCCTGGACGCCACAGGGAATAAGCACATCAACCTGGCTTCCGTTAGGTAATTCGACAGTGATTGGCATAAAACAGTATAACCACGAAAAAAAATCATGCCCCCCCGTTGGCGGATCGGTAACACTGCCGATTAAAGGAGCAGCGCCATGCTGACCGCTGTTTAAAATAGAAATAACTCTTCGCTGGCCATCGCGGTATAGGCGCACCAGCGAGTCATTGGCAAGCAGGAATATGACAAATCCAATTACGAACGGAACACAAGCCCAGCAAAAAAGCGTAAATAGCTTTTGCCATGTCTCCTCACACTTTAATTTTTGGAACTCATTCACAAAATCACCAGCTATACAGATAGCTGGAATATTTTTAATCCCAGTTGCCAAAGAATAATAAATATTAATGACATTATCCTCAGCAAAAAATCCGATCAGCACAAATCCCATGACCGCAGCTATCATGTACAGCCACACGGCTCTGCCAAAAAATCTGGCTCTTGGTACTTCATCAAAAGCTGTCAACGCCACGATTCATTCCCATTCAATAGTGGCAGGAGGTTTTGAGGAAATGTCATAAACCACCCTGTTAACTCCACGAACTTCATTACAGATCCGGCTTGAAACTTTAGCCAAAAACTCACTATCAAACCTAAACCAGTCAGCCGTCATCCCATCAAGTGAAGTAACAGCTCTCAGAGCCACTACATAGTCATGGGTGCGTCCATCACCTTGTACGCCGACAGTTTTCACCGGCAAAAACACGGCAAAAGCCTGCCATATCTGCTCATAAACTCCGGCCGTTCTCAGCGACTCAACAAAGATCTCATCAACGGACCTTAGTATCTCTAGCCGCTCCTCCGTGACCTCTCCGATAACCCTGACAGCAAGGCCGGGGCCAGGAAAAGGATGACGCTTCAAGAGCTCTTGGGGTACACCAAGCATACGGCCGAGCTCCCTGACTTCATCCTTGAACAAATCCCTTAAAGGCTCGATCAAAGTGAATTTAAGGTTTTCAGGAAGACCACCCACATTGTGGTGTGATTTGATGGTCATGGAATGCTTGTGCCCTGGACTTGATTCCACAACATCAGGATAAAGCGTTCCTTGTACCAAAAACTCAGGTGCATGACCTATTTCAGCCGATAACGATTCAGCGGCTTCTTCAAATACTGAGATAAACTCATGGCCGATTATTTTACGCTTTTCTTCGGGGTCGGTCACTCCACGCAATAACGATAAAAATCTTACAGATGCATCCATGCACATGACAGGAAGCTGGAGTCTTTGCTTAAACAAATCCATCACCCTTTCGCGCTCACGGTGCCTAAGCAAACCATGGTCCACGAAAACACAATGAAGCCGGTCGCCGATCGCCCTGTGAACCAACACAGCCGCCACTGCTGAATCCACGCCTCCGGAAAGCGCGCACATCACATGGCTAGAGTGCCCGGCTGCCGCGCGTACGGCCGCCACTTGCTCATCGAGGATTGAAACGACACTCCAGTCAGGCTTGATCCCTGCAATCCCAATCAAGAAATGTTTTAACATCTCAGTCCCACCATCCGTATGGGCTACTTCAGGGTGATACTGCAGGCCGAAGAGCATGAGATCCGTTGACTCCATCGCTGAAACCGCGCCAGAGGCGCTTCTGGCGGAAATCCTGAATCCCTGAGGCACAACGGAAGTCTCATCCCCGTGGCTCATCCACACCGCTACAACCCATGGTGACTGGGGCTTGACCGCCTTAGCCCAGCTCGCTTCGAACAATCGCGAAGTCGGCTCCGGCCGTATAAGCATCCGGCCATATTCGCGCTTTTGCGCGCGCTCCACTTTGCCACCAAGAAGTTTTGCCAATAGCTGCATTCCATAACAAATTCCCAAGGTCGGCACACTGCAACTGCCCTGGTACTCAAGAAATCCATCCGGCAACCCTGGCGCATTATCATCGTAAACTGATGCTGGGCCACCCGAAAGAATCACCGCCCGCGGGGATAGCTCCTGTATCCTGCCAAGCTGGACATCCGCCGGAAGAATGCGTGAGTAAATGCCAATCTCCCTGACTCTTCTCGCGATCAGTTGAGTGTACTGAGATCCATAGTCAAGGATAACTACTGTAGAATGAGATACCATTTATCTACTCCCACCTATCTCTTGTTATCCAGCCGGTAATTCGGCGCCTCTTTTGTTATGTCAATATCGTGCGGATGGCTCTCAGCCAATCCGCTGTTTGTGATTCTGACAAATCTCGCAGTCTTCTGCAGCTGCTTGATATCAACGGAGCCGCAATAACCCATTCCGGCGCGCAGGCCACCAAGAAGCTGATGAATATTAAATGAAAGGCTGCCACGATAAGGCACTCTCCCTTCAATACCTTCAGGAACAAGCTTGCCGACTTCGTCTATCTCACCCTGGAAATACCTGTCTTTCGAGCCATGTGCCTGTGACATTGCACCGATGCTACCCATCCCGCGGTACATCTTGTAGGAACGGCCCTGGTAAAGGATCATTTCTCCAGGAGCTTCATCAGTCCCGGCAAACAAAGCTCCAAGCATCACAGTGCCGGCACCTGCAGCAAGCGCTTTGGTTATATCGCCGCTGAACTTTACCCCACCGTCCGCTATGATTGGCACTCCAGCATTGCTGCATTCCCTCGAAGCCCTCGCCGCATGCGCGATGGCAAAAAGTTGCGGCACACCGATACCTGCGACAACTCGCGTAGTGCAAATTGAACCAGGACCTATGCCGACTTTAACTGCGTCCGCACCGGCTTCAATTAAAGCCTTGGTCCCATCGTAAGTCGCAACGTTTCCTCCAACCACTTCTATCTTGTCGCCAAATTTTTTCTTGATGTCCCTGACGGCATCTAACACGCCTCTTGAATGGCCATGGGCGCTGTCGATAAACAGTATGTCCACACCAGCTTCGACAAGAGCGGCTATGCGTTTAGCCGACTCACCACCGACACCAACCGCGGCACCGACTATCAACCTGCCATACTTGTCCTTGTTGGCGTGTGGATAAGCCTGACGTTTCATGATGTCCTTTATCGTGATAAGTCCCCTTAAATAGCCTGACTGATCCACAACTGGCAGCTTCTCAACCCGATTTTCTCTCAGGATCTTCTTTGCCTGTTCAAGCGTGGTCCCTACGGGAACGGTGATTAACGGGGTTTTTGTCATCCTGTTTTCAACGAGCTGTTCAAGATCGTCCTCGAACCTGAGATCGCGATTGGTAATAATACCGACAAGCTTAAGCCCGTGTGAATCCTTAACCACGACCGGGACCCCGGAAATTTTATACATCCTCATCAAGTTAAGCGCTTCGGAAACCTTGGCCTGCTGGCTGACTGTAACAGGATCAAGGATCATGCCCCACTCGCTCTTTTTTACTTTTTCCACTTCGAATGCTTGGTCTTTTATCGTGAAGTTCTTATGAATAACGCCCAGTCCCCCTTCCTGCGCCATGGTGATGGCGGTCTTGCTTTCAGTTACAGTATCCATGGCGGCTGAAAGCAGTGGCATTCGCAACTGGATTTTCTTGGTCAGCATTGTTTCAAGCGTAACTTGCGACGGCAATACTTCGGAATATCCCGGCAACAGCAACACATCATCAAAAGTAACTGCCTCTTCAAGAATGTTCATCCGAGAAATCCTCCAAATCTGTTTTGTCATCCCCAAGGCGACTAGGCCCATGGACATAACAATAGTACTCCATGGCATCCTCGACATAGTTAGCTGCGCTTTTCTTTAAAAAAGCAAGCTCTTCATCCGTCAGTGGTCTAACGACTTTAGCTGGAGCCCCAAAAATCAGCTGGCCGTTAGGCACTTTGCTCCCTTTCGTTACCAATGCACCGGCGCCTATCATACAGTCATCGCCTATCTCGGCGTCATCCATCACTATCGCGCCCATTCCTATGAGCACCCGGTTACCGATAGTGCAACCATGTAAAGTGACCCGGTGACCCACGGTGACATCGTCACCGATCCTGAGCGGGCTTACCTTTCTTGTCACATGAAGCATCGAATGATCCTGGATATTAGTCCTCCCACCAATCTTAATATTGTGGACGTCTCCGCGAATCACACACTGAAACCACACGCTGGAGTGCGCTCCAATCTCAACATCACCTATGATATCGGCCGAAGGCGCCACGAATGTGGTTTCGTGGATTTTAGGCAAAATATTATGGTGCGGAATTATCATTTCAAGCCTCCTTGTAATTCACCATATAATGAAAGGCTTGTTGATCCGGTAATTTTAACATTAACAAAACTGCCACCCAGTTTGCTTGCATGGTCAGCGGGGAAATTTACCACGCGGTTGCAGCTGGTTCTTCCTGTCCAAACGCTCACGCCTGGGCTGGGACCATTGAGGAGATTTTGATTTTTGGCAGCACCTTCCACAAGAATCTCCATAACCTTTCCCACCCTCGATGCATAGCGTTTCCCAGCTATTTTAAGCTGGCGGTGCAAAACAGTATTTAGCCGCTCCTTTTTTGTTTTTTCTGAGACATCATCCTGCATCTTGGCTGCTTTGGTGCCTGGCCTTGCCGAATAGGCAAAAGCAAATATATTATCAAACTCAACTCGATCTATAAGCGCTAGAGTTGCATCGAAGTCCTCTTGGGCTTCCGAAGGAAATCCAACGATAATATCAGTCGACAACCCCACATCAGGGCAAATACTGCGAAGAGTGTCGATTTTTGTAATAAAACTCCAGATGTCGTGATGCCGGCCCATTTTTCGTAATACCGAGTCCGATCCGCTCTGCACCGGGAGATGAAGGTGCGAAGCAAGCCTCGAAACGCCTCCGTTTTCCGGTGTATTAAAACACCGTATCAGCTCTTCACTAAAATCAAGCGGATGGCTTGAGGTAAAACGGATGCGCCTGAGCGACAGGCAGCGGGGATCAGTGTCGATCGCGCGCAAAAGTGCCGGAAATTGTCCCTTGCCGTAAGAATTCACGTTTTGTCCGAGTAGAGTCACTTCCTTAACGCCCAAACTTACAAGCCGTCCGATATCGCCTACTATTTCCTCAATGGACCTCGATTTCTCACGGCCTCTTGTGAAAGGGACCACGCAATAAGTGCAGAATTTATCACAGCCCTTCATTATGTTCACAAACGCCTGAGCCTTCTTTGCATAGATTTTAGTCTCGGTTGAATAATCCATTGATTTATCAAATTCGGTCAAAGCTATGTGACGCTCTCCGCTTACCACTCTGTTGATTATCTCAGGCAAGCTATCGATCGCATCCGTACCGAATACGAAGTCAAGATAAGGCGCCCTCTTAAACAAATTTCCCTTGTCAAACTGCCCCACACAGCCGCCAATACCTATAAACGGCCCATGTGCGCGCCCCTTCTTTAAATCCTGAAGCTCACCCAATGCTGAGACAGCCTTGTGGACAGCCTTGTCGCGAACAGTGCATCCATTGACGATGATAAGATCAGCCTTCGACACCTCCGCGGCAAGCTGCATACCTTGTTCGGATAGAATCGCGGCAATCCTTTCGGAATCAGAAACATTCATCTGGCAACCGAATGTCTTGATAAAAAAACTCTTGATGACCATCTCCCCGGTACTTATCCCGAATTCAATGAATTCATCAACCTTCTTTGAGCTAATTTTGTCAGATCAGCAGGATCCATGCTGTCAACCGGGCAATGTGCCACGCCAAAACAGATTCTTCGTTTGAGACCACCACTGATCCTCTTCACTATCATTTGAACATCTTCAGCCTTGCAGTCATCAAGAACAATCGCCACCAGTCCCATGGATGGCAAAGGATACACGGCATCCGTAGTGCGAAAAAGTTTCTTTTTAAATGCCGTCGACAAATGCTCCGTTCTCATGTTGGCCGGCACATCGATCAACGCGAGCGCCACCGAGCCAAGTTCATTTGAAACCATGTACGCCCTTGACTTGAGTACTTTCTGAAGGCCTTCCTCGCTTGAAAGATGCTGGAACTCAAGCGTCAGCTTTACATTCTTGCCATTACGGCGCTGGTTAACCTTTCCTTCATGAATGCGCATTATCTCATGGACTATAAGAAGTTCACCGCCAAGGCCTTCCTCTAGCCGCGAAAGAAATGATGATTCCGGCTGCAGCACTCCAGAAAAAAGCGATCCCGACGAAGCCACACCGCTTTCATAACCAGCTTTAGCCTGTGACCAGGCCTCATCCCAAGAGCGCTCCCCCCCTGAAGACAATCCCAAGCAAAACTCCACCCGGCCTGAGGTTATGCGAACTTTCAGCGACTCCGCGCGAGCCAGGACGATTTGCAAAATCAGCTCTATGGCCCTTGAAATTTTTTGTGCATCCCCGAGAATTGGCGTTATCTGATACTCCCCGGTTATGGCTTCATTAATTTTAGTGGCAAGGCCCTTATCGCGCAGTTGAGGCTCAACGGTCTTAACCTGGGCCAAAACAAGTTTCGCAAGTTCCAGCTCCCTCAATCTTGCGTGCCACGAGCCGCTTTCTATAGCCGCCAGATCTAGCAACGCCGAAAGCGCATTATTCAAACGCTGGGCATTCCTGCGCGCCATACTAACCACATCCGGCGTAGTGAAGCCCTGCGGGATTTCCCCACCGTCCAATAGCGCAAGTGCATTTAAAACTCCCATCAACGGAGTTTTTAATTCATGTGAGATCAAAGACAACAAATTGGATTGAAAAGCACGGAACAGTTTTTCATCCGTGGGACTGAACTCGGTTGCAGGCCGATGACCAACGGCAAACGACCTAGATATATTCTTTGAGATCCGTCGTATCTTTGATCCTGAATTTGACAAGCCAGCCTTCATCCGTAGGGTCCTCCGAAACGCGCTCCGGTTCAAAGCGGACCGCTTCATTGATCTCCTGTATGGCACCCGATGCCGGAGCTGTAACTTCGAAGCTGCCATTGGACCCTTCAAGAGTAGCTATAACATCTCCCTTGTTGAAGTCCTGCCCTTCATCAGGGAATTCAACGCTCTCGACCGACCCGATCTGTTCTATTACAAAATCCGTCACTCCTAAGATAACAACAGTGTTCTTGAGCTCAAACCATAATCTTCCGCCTAAATATTCGCCGCCACTAGGAGCGCCATCAGACATTAAACAATCCCCCAAACCGAGATGAATACTGCCATGAACATCATGAAGGGGCAAGCAGCATACTTTTTGAAAGCAAGACCAACCGGCTAAATTAATATGCTTGATAACACAATAAGCTTATCTTCATCATATTAAATGCCCAAGCAGCGACAGGGATAAAACGGTATTGTACCCCCTCACCGCTAAAATTCCTGTCGCGCTTGATGGCCGAACATTCATTACAAAAATCTAAGGAACGGGAGAGGGAAGCCTATGGTGGCACCAAGGCTCCGCGAATAAAATTTCTGGGAATTAATCGTTTCACTCCATGAAATGTAATTAAACTCGCCGAAAATCCTACCTGATCCCCACCGAAGCCATGTGTTGTAATACGCCTTTCCAGAAATTTCCGGATAAAGAAAACCACCGAAAGACAGATTATAACCAGGCTTAAAAAAATCTGTCACTATAACTTCGGCTCCTTGAGGTAAACCAAAAAGGAAATAGTACTGTTCTTGCGAACGAAAACCTATCGCATGAAAACCAACCATCAGATTCAAAGCCAATCTTCTGTCAATCGTACGTATGTATTCAGTGTTAAGATACAAACCGAAGTCTGTGATTATCTGCTTGTTTACGGTAGTTGCATCGAATATCACGAACCGCATCGCTTCCGTGACAAAGTAAGAAAGATAAACCGTGGGCATCAACACCCAGTTCGTCACATCCACACCGTCGCCGGTAAATGTGAAAGAATATGGCCCAACACCAAGACCCACGGATCCATAATAAAGACGCGCGGGCAATCTGTAGTTGAGAGTCACCTCATTTGTTCCAGCTTTAAAACTTATTCGGCCTGGAGCCCATTGCGCTCGGATCGGCCAAAGCGAAACAAGTGTTGATTCGGTTTTAACACCCCCGATTTCTATGTCCTGACCGACATTATCCCAATAAACCAGAAGCTCAAGACTACCGGCCCTGTAATCTGAGCCTTCGACTCCAACAAGTCTGCAACCTACATAGGCCCACTCATCCTGTCTGAAACTCTGTGATTCTGCGGATAAACCAAACCGAGAACAACTGGCGTCAAAGAAAACCCGTGGGGTGTCATAATTTTGGCGGGGAGAAAAATGAATATTCAATTTCCCGGCTATTTCACGACCATCACGCCGCACAGAAAGCGTAACAGGATTTTTTTCGCCAGAAATCAATGCAATCGGAAACAGTCCGGAGCCGCCTCCATCCATAATAGCCAAAGGTTGCGAAAAGCCAGCATTAGAAACCATCCCACCACTTACATTCTCAGCTCTGACTACAAGTCTTGCCCGAGGAAGCACAAGAACATCAGCAACCCTGACCCATTGAAAACTTAAAGGTTCAAGCTCCACCTTAACCCCAGGTATCGGTGCACCAACCCAGTCAATCTTAAAATCATCAACCACAAAATCAGTAGGCGCAAATGCCGTTGGAACTGATTCAGACAAAACCTCATGTGCTAAATTGACCGGAAGCGGGAGTATGTACGCAAAAGCCCCGGTAGGCACCAATAGTCCGCAGAAAACAGCGATAACGAACAACTTTGACATAATTCCTCGTTGAGTCAAAAAAACATAGGAAGTCAGCATCATTATTAATAGAATAATAAGAACTGAAAGCTTTTGATAGTGAAGGAGAAATTTTTTCGCTAAACTAGATTAAGAGAACTTTGTAAAACTATGGTTAAGAAAGCACCCAACCCGCTATTGATAGTAGGCGCGTTAATTCTTATTCAAGTTCTGTTCGGCGTTAATTACGTCGTTTCAAAAGTTGTAGTTGACGCCTTCCCGCCATTATTGTGGGCAAGCGCGAGAATAATAATTTCATCCGTCATAATGGTGGCGATCGCGATTTTCTGCAAGCGCCCACATCCAACGGGTGGGTGGAATTTTTTTGGCCCGCTGATCATCTTCTCCCTGCTCGGGATCATAATTAACCAATCTTCTTTTCTGGTCGGCTTACACTATACCTCAGCCAGCAACAGCGCGATTTTAAATACACTGATCCCGGTTTTCACGCTGCTTATCGTAACCATAGCTGGATACGAACCCACCACCCCCAAACGAATAACCGGATTTATTATTTCCTTCATCGGCGTACTGGTTTTAAGGAAGGTTGAACAACTTTCACTATCCGACGCGACTTTGATCGGTGATTTATTAACCATATTGAATTGCCTGAGTTACGGTTTCTTTCTCGCATTCAGTAAGAACTTTCTCGAAAGAAACGACAGGATATGGACCACAACCTGGCTATTCCTTTATGGCAGCGTAGGGCTTACAGCACTAGCCACACCGCAATGGCTGACTTTTAAAATGCCAGTAATCACACCGCTGCTTACAGGATGCATGATATTCGGGATACTCGGCGCTACGCTATTGACATACTTTCTTAACTTCTGGACGCTGGCGCACACAAAATCATCTTCAGTGGCGATTTTCATTTATCTGCAACCCGTTGTGGCAAGCGCCCTTGCATGGTCTTGGTTTGGTGAAACCATAACCTTCAGGACGGCGTTATCAAGCTTGTTGATATTTGCCGGGGTCGTACTCGTTCTCATCAGCTCAGGCGAGCAAGAGGAAACACCCTAGAAGAAGTGATTCGTAATCACATGACTAA
The DNA here is from genome assembly GCA_964358645.1 of uncultured Bacteriovoracaceae bacterium. GTDB lineage: Bacteria > Bdellovibrionota > UBA1018 > UBA1018 > UBA1018 > JBBTDV01. Next base: position 16,353 of record CAYHPW010000048.1, read on the forward strand.
TTTAGATAAAAAAAAATCACCAGCAATTTTGGTACTGATTTACTGGTCAATCATTCTGTCGCTAGGGGGCTTCAGATCAGACCATCTAATGATCGGTCTCCTGATCCTAGTACTGTGGTACACAGGCAAACCCTTAAGAAAGCTTTTTAACTTCCTGCTCCCATTAATTCTAACCGGGATCATATATGACAGCCAGCGATTTTACTCGGATTACATTCGCGGTCCCGTGCATGTGGCGGAGCCATATAATTTAGAAAAATTCCTGTTCGGCATATCAACCACTAACGGCCTGCAGACGCCGAACGAGTGGTTTCAGCTTCATACCAATGCAATACTGGATCTTATAACGGGCCTGGCTTATATAATATTTGTACCCGTTTTCGTAATAACAGCAGCATGTTTTTCTTTCTATTTATCAAGAAAAGGCACAAAAAAATTTCCAGCAAATAAAATTGCTACGCTTGCACCTGCGGTGATGTGGTCTTTTTTCTGGGTGAATATGGTGGGATTTTCAACCTATTACTGGTACGCCGCCGCGCCACCATGGTATGTCGCTCTCTACGGGCTCGGGCCGGCCCGCATGGATGCGACTGCGAACGCCGCCGGCTGCGTGAGATTCGATCAAATCCTGGGCACGCATTTCTTTGACGAATGGTATGGGCGTTCAGCCGATGTGTTCGGTGCCATACCTTCATTGCACGTCGCATATCCGTTAATTGCCGTTTTTTTTGCCTTCAAATTCGGCGCACTGAGAACTCCCAGCGTATTGTTTTATCTGATCATGTGTTTCGCAGCCGTATATCTTAACCACCACTACATTATCGACGTCATATTGGGCACCGCTTACGGGCTAGCCGCAGCACTGATACTAAACTGGTGTTACGAGAGAAAAAACAGGATACCAACCTGACGCCCGGTCAGCGCATAGAGCGGTCCGGGGGTTTCAAAAACACCCGGCCGATTCCACGGCTGACCAAAGAGGCGACGTCAAGATCCGCCTAATCAGTGAGACCAGATCAATGGTGTTTCGGCGGAATTCTTTTATAATAGATTTTTTTTGTCGGCACGCCGTAGACCGGGCACTCTCCACATCGCTGTTCCCTGGTAGCCACCAGGGGCTGGTGGACAAACCCATAATCAAGTTGCTGGCTTCAAGTGAATCGTGCCACATGTCTACCGGCATGCCATTGTTACGTTCATCGCCAAACTCTGTGTTGCGGATACAAAGTTGAAACTTTGACGAATAAACATATTTGCACATGAAGTATTTTTAACTCATGCTGCTTACAAACCACTTACAAGGGTGATGGCTAGAAATATTTGCCCACTACCCGGCAAAATATGTATCTCGCCAAACTCTGTGTTCCGCATATACACTGGAAATATCATGGTATGGCTATTGCTTATAACCTGTAAGGAGGCAAAGGAATGCCCAGCGTATCTTCACCATCGGATGGTGGCTACCAATATTACAACCGAATAATCAATGACCTTCAGGAAGAAATGGACAAGGAGTCCGAGCGCGCGAAACAGCGGGAAGATAAGCGTATAGAGACGCTTCAAAGCCGCCACCGCGCGAACATGGCTAAAAAAAACGAGCAACTTGAGGACTCGCTGAGGGAGACAAAAATCGCCGCCCAAGACGCCAACAGCAGGGACCGCGAATACTCCCGGCTCGAAGCTGAGCGGCTCAAAAACCTGAACCGCACATATGACAAGCACGGACACTACTTAAATGAACAAGACATAATGAAACACCAGCTCGAGCGCCTTGACCAGGCGATGGAGGCAAAATCACGCGACCTAAGTCTCCAGGAAACAGAGCTAAAAAAGAAACACGAAGATCAACTCCTAAATACGCACAAAAAAGAAACCGAGCAGGGCGCCAAAACCGTGCAAAGCTCTAAAGACGCTATGGAGGCTCATTACAACCGGCTCGCGGAAGCCAACAACAAAGACTACGCCGACATGCGCGAGGAGATGCAAAAGCAATATAATGACCTCAACAGAAACCGCATGGAAGAGTCGCGCATGGAAAACAAGCGCATAACAAAGGCAATAGGCGATGCAGAAGAAGACCTTGAACACCGCAAACTAGCTGAAAAAGACATTGCATCAAAACAACTCGAGGAGCAGGAAAAACGCCATGTACAGAAGCTCACGCATTTATCGGAAAAAGCACGCAATGACCGCTCAGAAGACACCCATGCGCTGCGCTGGCAGATTAAGGACCTTATTGATCATGAGCGCAGATATGGAAAAGAACTCGGCCAAGGGACAGTTGACGCCGTCAGGGAGTTCGACAAGGAACTAGCTTTCAGGGATAGGGTCGCCACCGAAGGATTCGACAACCAGATACATAAGTTGCAACAGACAGCTAAGCAAAAAGAATTTGATATGCAGGAAAAAAATGCCAGAAATATCCGCGAAAATGAATCCAGATTCACGGATATTTTGAAAGGGCAGGCAGAGCAACATAACCAAAATTTAGGAGAGCAAACGTCACTCTTTAAAAAAGAAACCAAAGAACTCGAGGGAATGCTGAAAAACGAGCAAAACGGCAATAGAATGGCCCTCGAAAAACAGGCCAAAAATGCGGACCATAAAATGAGCAATGCCCTAAAAATGCAGTCCGACACATATAAGAACACGATTGAGCGTCAGAGGCTGCACAATGAAGAAGAAGCTAAAGACGTCGCCCAGCATAACGCCACGGCGCAGAGAAACCAGACAAGGGCCCATAACGAGGCCGCGCAGCGCATGAAACAATCCTCAGATGAAAAAATAGATCAACTAAGCCAACAATTGCAGCAAAGAGCGACCTCATCCGACACATCGATCATCCCCCCGGCCGCCGAAGCAGTTCTTAGAAAATCAATAATACGCGAATACGATAAGAATTTCGATGCTGAACGGGAACGAAATTTCCGCGCGACTGAAAGCATTAAGAACGAGTACGCAGACAGGGTCAAGCAAACGGTGGAGGAAAGCAATTCACGCTACGCCCTAATGAACCAAAGCCGTGAATCTGAACGAGCCCTTGACCGCGGTTCCTTCCTTAACCACGTAAGGGACGTGGAATACATGCGCGACACGGCACTACGAAGCAAGGATTACGAGACAACGAGACAAATTGATAAATTCAATAAAAACTACTCAATATTCATGGAACGACAACGCCGTGAATACGAGGAAATCCTACAAGCGCAGAAAAACGAAGGTGATGCAAAAATAAATACCCTGAGGCAGGAATCTGAATTCAATTCGAGAATGGCCCAGAGGTCCTTTGCTTCAAGACAAAATGAATTAATCCGTGAGTATGACAAGAAGATCTCGGATCAAAAGCAGGATTTCGAGTCACAACTAGAAGCAGAAAAAGGTCACGCGCAAAAAACATTAAGGGACGGCGAACGCAAACATCGCACAGACCTTGAAGAGCAGGCCAGGGCCTATGAGCAAAAAATAGCCCAGCTTGAATACCAGCAAAAAGAGCGCGAGCGCTACTTGACACAGAACCATCAAGACGAACTAGAAAAGGTGAAGCGTTCCAATGCTCTCCTCATACAGAAGAAGGGTTAAAATCGTCTGCACTCTCGGCCCATCCTCGCGGACAGCCGAGCAGATATACGGGCTTATTGAAAGCGGCA
>CAYHPW010000049.1:0-19095 GCA_964358645.1 uncultured Bacteriovoracaceae bacterium
ACTAGTTATGAAAACAAATCCAAAGCTACTTTTAGTAATTCTTGGTTTGATCACTTATACAAGCGCTAATGCGGCAGGTGTCAAACCTTCAGAAATAAGACTACACGTTCTTGAGTGTACTTCAGAGGTTGGCGTTCCAGAAACAGCTACCAAGGTAACCATTGATCAAATCTTAAAGAAAAGAGGTTCGAAAAATAATTTTGAAGCAAAAGTTTATGAACGCGAATATGACATGCGCTTTGTTACCACGTTCGCAGTTAAGGAAAAAAAGTCAAAAGAATTAGGTTCGCCAAGAACTTATAAAGGCAAAGGTTTTGAGCTTGAAATCCCGGTGCTGGTTCCTGTTAGCGACAGATTGCGTGCCAACCTGGTGGCGGACACCCAAAAAGGCGGCGGCAGGATTTCTGAAAACATGCTCTGCAGGTTCCTCAGATAACGCTGGCTCGCGCATAATAGAAGAAGCCGGTACTTTTTATAACACTATAAGTAAGAAGGCCGGCGGCTATTATTCTTGAAAGTCAGCCGTCGCGGCGACAGAGTCCACGTGAAACTAAAAAATTTAAAATATCGCACTCGTTTTTTCTTTGGTTCTAAGTATCTTTGTTGGGCTGTTTGTGGAGCATCTGGTGCGGAAATCACAATTACAAAATGCATTACAGAGCATAGCGGAAGCGACAAAACATGACTCATTTGCATTTAACATGGATACCTATGGCCGACTCGTATATTCAATGGTCCGGTCATTCGCCGCGCCTATGGGCCGTGGGGCTGTTGATTCCACGGTAGTAACGTTTTGTGATGGCGAGCGCCTATTGCTTAAAATTCCGCAACTGGCACCGGCGAGTTTTCAAAATCTGTGTTCAATCCATAACAATAGCTGGCGCAAAACATCGGCCGAGATTGGATTGGGGCATTTTAATGAATCAGTAAAATTGCAAGCCGTATATAACAAACCAATGTTTGATCCCTTGGCCAACTTGGTGAGCTTAGGGGTGCTAATCGCCTTAGGTGGTTTGTTTTATCATAAATTGAAATTCCACTACGAGTTAAGTCAATTTGACCGTTTTTTTTCTTATCTCGAGCAACTTCTTAATTCAGCGCCTGCCGAGCGCCCAAACTTCGTATCAGTACGGGCTGCTATCGTGCTTGAGCAAAGAATTTTACATTTTAAAAAGCGAATGGACGAAGCTATGGGCCGCGAATCCAAACTGAAAGCCGATGCAGCGATTGGTAAAATAGCAGCACAAGTGGCACATGACATCCGCTCCCCTTTATCGGCGCTTGGTTTGTTAGAAAAAGACCTTTCAATTTTACCAGAAGACACCAGGTTAATATTAAAAAGTGCCACGAATCGGATCAATGATATCGCAAACGGTTTGCTTCAGAAAAACCGAGAACTGGCGGCGGTAGCAAAGTTCACCTCTACTACTCTCCTTACCAGCCTCATCGATCCGCTTATCACGGAAAAGCGCCTTCGGTTTAGCTCCAAGCCCGGCGTAGAAATCGATAGCCGTATCGATAGTTCATCATACGGATTTTTTGCTGATATTAATTCAGTGGAATTTGTACGCGTGCTTTCAAACCTTATTGACAACAGTGTGGAGGCATTTGGAGATGCCGGACATGTACAGCTTTCAATGAGCTCCGATGGGAATGAAATAAAAGTCATCGTTCAGGATAATGGAAAAGGCATCCACCCTACGATCCTTGCCAAACTCGGACAGCGCGGCGAAACACATGGTAAGGCCGAGGGCTCTGGTCTTGGTCTTTATCACGCTCGCACGGCCATGGAGTCATGGGGAGGGCGGCTTGAAATCAACTCAGAACCAGGCAAAGGCACATCGGTCATTTTACATCTACCGAAAGCTACAGCGCCATAGAGGAGGCCAGGATCATAGATGGCTGCAAGAGGCTTGGAGTCCCGCTTATTCTAAAGTGGCTCGCAACGCTGGTGCCGGTTTCATTGTTTCAGTGATCTAAGTGTCATGGTATTGTTTCCATCAATTATGCAAGCCTCCTCTCAGCTTGTCAGATGGCTGTACCTGGACATGAATAGCTTCTTTGCCTCGGTGGAACAGGAAATGAACCCATCTCTGCGTGGCAAACCCATCGCCGTAGTACCTTTGCAAGCTGATACCACCTGTTGCATCGCCGTGAGTTATGAAGGGAAGGCGTTTGGCATCAAGACCGGCACAAAAGTGGGTGAAGCAAAGAGGCTTTGCCCTAAGATGATTTTTATCGAAGGGGATCATGGTAATTATATTCGGTATCACAATCAAATCGTAGAAGCCGTGGAATCCTGTTTGCCGGTTGAAGCTGTATGCTCGATAGATGAAATTGCTTGCCGTCTTACAGGGTCCCAACAGGATGTAAAAATCGCCGAGGTTTTATCTGATAAAATTAAGTCTACTATCAGAAACAAAGTCGGATCATCACTACGCTGCTCCATTGGTGTTGCTCCAAATCGCTATCTAGCCAAGATTGCCGCTGACATGAAAAAGCCTGATGGATTCACGGTGATCAGGCCATGTGATCTTCCACAAATCCTGCATGGCTTGTCCCTCCGAGATTTGCCAGGTGTTGGACCCAAGATGAACGCCAGATTAAATCAGAAACGCATATATAATATGGCACAACTCTGCTCCATGACCGCGGCACAAATGGAACAAGCCTGGGGAAGTGTTGTTGGCGAGGAGATGTTGCATCTTCTCCGGGGCGAGGATCTTGTGGAGACTCCTTCCAAGCAAAAAAGTATCAGTCACTCGCACGTGCTCCCTCCTGTGCTACGGCACGAGCCTGGGGCTTTGCAAGTGCTGAAGAAGCTGACCGTTAAAGCCGCCCTGAGATTGCGGCAAGATGGGCTTTATGCTTCAAACATTCAAATATTTGTCAGGTTCCTGGGACAGGATACTTGGAAAGCTCGTTGCGGGCTGATGGAGACTCAAGACACCATCGTGTTTATCCATGCCATCGGCACGCTCTGGAGTGGATTGCCATCGGGCTCGATTTATGCGGTTGGGGTGGTATTGAGCGGACTTGTTTCAGAATCCTCGCATGCCCCATCCTTGTTTGATGATCCACGCCGTGAAAAGCTGATCAAGGTGCTGGACGAAGTGAATGAAAAATTTGGGAAGGATGTAGTCCACGTGGGGGCCGTTCATGAAAGCAGTGGATTAGCCCCGTTAAGGATCGCGTTCACCAGAATCCCTGATGAGAGCGAGGTTTGAGGGTTGGTGTGCCTTAAACAAAAATACCGCGGAGATTCGTAAGGAAAATCCTGTGATGATTTATCATCGCTTTATGCTGAGTTTGTTTATCTCCAACGTTAGGGAACGGAGCGCGTTGTTACGAAGCGCTTGTGCCTTTCTTTGCTCTGGTGTTGTCTTGTCTTTAGGCGCTGAATCTTCCGGGATAAATTCCATATTTTCGTAAATGTGCATAATACTTTTGTCTATTTTGGAATCGATTTTTAGTTCCTTGCCAAGGTAGTCCCGGGCGCTGTTTGCGGCTTTGAGCCATTCCGTGTATTCAAGGATTTGCAGCAGGTCCAGCTTTGTGGTGTCAAGCTTCCATGACCATAGCCGCATCCCAAGCCTGGTTATAATTCCTTTAAGTCCCTTTTTCTGAATGTTCGAAATCTTTGCCAGCACCATCGTGGGCAGGAAATTTGACCGCAACCGTAACAGATGGATAGCCTTGCTCTTGTTTACTAGTAATTTTTGCACATAACTTGGCGACATGGATTCCTCAATCAGGCCATTGTTGATTTGGTTGTTTATGAGCAGTCCTTCTTTAACCAGGTCAAGCATTGAAATCATTTTCCCGTCACGTGCATGAGGTACAGCGAGTGAGTTAACTTTATGCATGGTAACCGCGAGGGCATAGAGGCTCATTTGAGCATTATCTTTGGATCGTGCTGATGTGCTTAGTTCATCAGGATCGCCATTTAAGAATTCACTCATGTCACGGAAATATTGTTCTATCGATTCTGTATAGAGCTGTTGCAGCCGCTCGGGGGTATCGTCCTTTACCTTTCCCCAGAACTGGAACTCAAGCGAGTAATGGTACTCGGCTGCGGCGGCGATTTTTGCTTCCTGCGATTTCGATTCAGCTAGGGTTTTAAGTGCTTTCTTTCGCATGTCAGCTGTTTCCTTTTGTCTGGCGGCATCGGTGCCGAAGCTGATCATCTCTCTGGTCTTTCTAGTATCCTCTGCCAAGCGCTCAGTGTTTTCCGCCATGCCATCAGTGACCTGTGACATGTGTTCTGTTGTTGTGGCCATTGTCTCTGTTGTCTGCGCCATTTTTTCTGTTGTATCGGCCATCTTGTCAGTAGTGGCAGCCATTTTCTCAGTGGTGCCGCCCATTTTTTCGGTGTTCTCTTTGACTGAGTCCATGTTTTTTACTGCTGAACAAGAAGTCAGTAGGGATATGGAAGATATGGTGACGAGAGAGAGAATTGGGTTAAGTTTTTTTGTAAGCATAATGCACCTTTCTAAAATGAACAATATTAACCGACGCAGATAGTCGTATAATTTGTAACATAATGTGTCAAGTATTTGTTATTGATTGTTTTTCTTAGGGTTTTTGGTACCTTTAGAAATCATGATTACAAACAAAAGCCGGTTTGGTGGTTTTACCATATTAGGGGCCATTGCCCTTTTTGCGATAGTTATCATGGGTGCGCTGATTACCGCACAGTTGATCAAGATGTTCATGGGGCAGGAGGTCTCGCAGGATAAGCGTGTTTTAGCTGAACAGGTTCTCGTAAGTACCGCTGCTGTTTTGCAGGCGATGAGCTTTGATAGCGTGGAGGCTATTTGCAAGGATGCAAATGCTATTATCGAACCAAATTCGCCGAATAAAACGTGCACTGATATTGGCAACACGACATTTAATGCGGTAACCGCTGCAACTCAAATCGCGCAAGATGCCGGTCTTGGGATCCGACGTAATTGGAATGGTGACCGCGACGCCGCCAATGGGATGATTTGTGCCGAAGTTACCAAATGCGTGTTTCGTGCATCAAAGCATCTTCTTGATGTCACGTTAACGGCATATTCAAAACCGCCAGGTGATTATCCAACTTTAAAAACCCAATATAGCACTTTCAGGAAAGCTAGGTGATGGGTAAAAGCTGTCGGTTCCAGGATAAATGTGGTTTAACACTTGTGGAGCTGATAGTAGGCATGGGACTTATGTCCCTTGCCGCGATTGCCTTGATGTTCGTGCTTCTTCAGGGGCACAAAGCCAGTACAAGCGCTTATAAAAGGATGGGGCAAAAACGGGATATCGCAACGGTCGCGGGACATTTGCAGAAATTCGTACCAAGCGGCGATGTGCGTTTTTTTGCTTTCATGAAAAAAAATCCGCCATTGACGCCATCATTCCTTGGTCGGTTCCTGATACCTCAGCCTGGAAGATGTAGGGATCTTAGCGCATGCAATGAGGACACATCATTTTTGTATATTCATTATGACAAGACCACTAGTCCTGCCGTCAGTGTTATAGATATGCTGCCAGGTGACAGGCTTATCGTTGATTTGAAAACCGAAACTTATGGCGTGGCCAAGTTCAATGATGGGGAGGGTTTTGAAGTTACTGAAAGCGGAGGGACATCGCCAAAGGGTAAAATTTCGATAGGTGCAAATACTTTGATAGCTGTAATGAATCCTCCAATCGCTACGCTCTGGCGGGCTACAGGATTGCCAGTGCTTTATGAGTCTGAGGCATGTCCTACAGACAAATCGAAAGTCTGCAAAAGAGGTGTTTTACCAGAGGAAAGATTGCCATTATCGTTACCGTCTCCGGTGCCAATGCCGTTTCCGTATGAAAATAAACTTTATTCAGTCCCTGTAGAAAAATTTTTAATGAAACAATTTACCGGTACACTCGGGACCGAGCCTACGTCGGTTGAAGCAAAAGATGCGGTGGGTATCTTCCCGATGCGGTTATTTATAGCAAATGTGCGCTCTGTTGGAAGGTCTTTGAACTGGGCGCCGGGAGATATAGAAGACCCATTAAAAAGAGGCGATTTTGGCATAAATGATTGCAGTATTGACGGCATTTCTAAAAATATAGTTTGTAACGGAACCAGCTATTTACAAACAGGCAAGGTGAGCAGAGTGCGGATGGATGAGTTCTTTCATGTAAGGATGATGAGTGGTGCTTTGCCAACCCCGTTGTCAGCGGATCAAGAAAGATTTGAGTTGCTTACTGGTACGATGCCCACGCTTCCGTCATGTCAAAGCGCAACGTGTAAGAAATTGGATGTGGCCAGTCCCGCCAGTATTACATATTTGGCAAGGTCTGATGAAACATCAAACCAGATCATTGAACCTAATTTTTCATTGATAAAGCAGGAGTCGTTACGCAAGATCAGAATGCATCTGCAGTTTTTTGCGGATGCTGATGGCATGGCAGCGGAGGAGAGGGAATTTGAAATACTTTTCTATTAAAAGATTGGTGGCGGTTTTTTTAAGAACGATACGGTTGCCGTTATCCGAGCGTGGAAACCTGATTGTCAACGTTGGAGCCATTCTTGGCATAGGCGGCTTGACTGCTCTTTTTATGTCTCTTCAGATCCTGCACACGAAAGTCATGCAGAAAAAAATCAACGAGACGCGTTTTTCCATCGTTCTTTCATCAGGCATTGAAACCATGTTGATGGCTTACCGTTTTGCTGAGATGAAATATATTCAGGCGGTTCATAAGGCTAACTGTGGCCGCGCAAACCCTTTCATCCGTGCGCTTAAGGAAGGTGCCGGTGCAGAGGATTGCCTTAAACCGGATGGAACGCTGCAAAATTTTGAGACTGTAAGGATTTTTGTTAACGACGTTAATGACATCGGTGTTAAAGATGGTGTGTATACTTATCCTGCTGGTAGTGGTTGTGATATATCTGCCACTACATCGAGCTGCAGCGGTCTCATACAAAAACCGCTTATAGAAGTAGGTAGTTCAGATGATAACCAGAAGATAGCCGGTAACTCGTACAAGATCTATCTTATGGCGATCGTGCCAGAGAAGAACATCGTGGAATTCCAGTCAGAGACAACGCAAAACGTTCCTGGTGGAGCCGTAGTGACAGTTACAAAGAATGCTTTTGCAATACGCTCCACTCTCACAAACGCCGCGCACCTTGAATCTGATGGACGAGTGACGCAGGAAAACCCCGATCCTCTCGCAAAATGTAAAGGCAATGCTTGGGGAGATTTTCCGATTTTTGACACGCAAGAGACGCTTTGCAAGAATTTCGTCCAGCTCGGAAGCGGGACCGGGATGGCCTATTTCCAGGGCCGGTATTTTGGTTTTAGGCCGGCGGATGGGCAGATCATAGATATGATTTCAGCATCAAATGCGTCAGCGACATCTTATCTGGTGGGAGAGGATGGGAAACTCACCGGAGGCGGTACGCAGGAGATTTTTCCAAAATATTGCAAGGATGCCTTGGTAAATGTTGATGATGTAACGGTGGTTGGTAAGCAGATTTATTTTGTGGCCGGTCAGGGGACTAATGCTCATATAGGTTTTCTTGATACAGGAATAGGAGTGAGTTGTACCGATGCGTCGGCTCGTAAGAGAATATGTGAGCTTGGTGAGAAAGGTTGGGCACAGGCATATGCCGGGATTGCTTCGCCTAGCTGGAGCGAAGAATTATGGCCAAAGCCGGAAAATGTAGGAGACCAAAGCAGCGCCACTTTTTTCCTCAAGACGGACGCTGGAGATTTTCTAACAGCGGTGGTGATTTCTCAAAGCACAGGCTTCACTTGCGCGATTTTCAAAGACGCAACTTTACAGCAGGTTGAATACAAGAGGACACTTGGCTTTGATAGGGCCGGTGATTACAAACCCTATTTCGCTTATTGAGCTGTCACAGAAAAACTAAAACTCAAGATAATTCCCGTCGAAGCTAAAGCCGTTTAAGTCGGGCAGCGGCGGGAGGTTGGCCGGCAGGCCCTTGCAAAGCTGGTCAAATGTCCGCTCCATTGACGTGCGCAGTGTCGGTGAAAAGGTAAACGGCGATTTAGCCGCGACGGCGATTTCTTCAACCAGCATGACGGCTTCGGTGGAACAGGTTTCGTTATGTTTCTTGATCCATTCCTGCAAGTAAGGCGCGAAGTCGTTTACTGCGAACTTGCGGATATCCTTATCCGAGAACCCGAGCCATTTCAAAACGGATGGCGCTATGTCTAGGACCGTGGGGTAGTGGACATGAGCCGGGTCGTGCGCTGATTTTGCAAGCAGCTCGCCGCCTGAGATTTCAGGGCCTGAAACCAGCATTATTGTGATCTTCTCTTCCGCGTGTACCCCACCGTGCCCGCCGGAGTTGTCGCCGAAGTTCCACCCCTGGCTGTGCATGACAGTTACGTCACCGATGGCTGGATTGGTTGAATAAAGATATGAACCCATACCCGCAACCACGTTGTGGTAGTAATATTGTTTTTCTATCGAGTGATCGTTCCATTCGCTATAATTCTTGAACGTCCAGTTGTTTCTGTCCAGATCCGTGTAACCAAGAGGATCATGAGGTGATTCCTTATCAACTTTATAGCCAAAGGTCAGTTCGCCGGAAGAATCCCGTTTGATGCGTATGTGACCGGTGTTTGCGAACCTGTCCATTACGAAGATCTCCATTGAGGCCGGTGGTTCAGCCCACATGGAGATCTCAGTGTTGTTCTTTCTTATGAAGATAAGGCCTACGCCTGGGTTCGCTCTTAACGTTTCAAGCAGCGTTTGTTTGGACTTGCTCCCGCCACGATAAGCGAGCAGTTGCTCGAATGTGGGCCTGGTTGCCCAGGATGGGCTTCCGTTCGGCTCCGTTGCCGGGATAAAGATTTCCGCGTTGTTGCGCGCGCCGCCGCCATATACGAGCCTTATATGCCGCTCAAAAAACCTTCTTATGGCTTCGTGTTCGGCTTTCTGATAAGTCGCGTCCGTTTTGAGATAAAGCGACATCAGAGTGTCAAAAAGTTTTTGCTCATATGACGCAAATTCCTTATTCAGCTTTGGATTGATGATATATCCACGCAGTAATCCAAGGAACCAGTACTTGTGATAGAGACTGTCCTTGATACCGGCTTTAAGGTCGAAGAGCGCTCCCTTCACCCATGCGCTTGCCTTCGCGACAGAAGCGGCAACCTGCTTTGATTGCCAATCACTGTATTTGAAAGGCAATGCTAGCCAGCCTGGGAGTAATGTGTCGTCAATGCCTATTTCATCGGTGGGGTCTACTTCTCCTTCGGTTTTTTGCATGGTTTTAAGAGCCAGGCCGTTGTTCAGTATTTCAATAAGGCTTAAATCAAATGAGCTTGGCTGTTTGTCATGATCAAGGTGTTTTGGGTCCGCAAACATCTTGAATTTGCTATCCACCATCCCGTGATCGCCGGTGATAACGAACAATGTGTTTTCAAAAAGGGAGCCTTCGGCTTTTGCCGCGTTGATGTAATTATAAATCCCGTGCTTGGTTTTGCTGTCAAAAAATATAGAACCATCAGCCCTGAAGCGTATGCTCCTCATCGTGTCTATCAACCGGCCGACTTCCATATCCACCATGGTCATGCCAAGAATATAAAACGGGTCAGCGTATTGTTCGGTGGCCTTGCCGATCGTGGTTGACGTTTCGGTACTCGCATCGCTGTGTGTGGTTAGTTTTGGTATCGATATACAAATTTTTACGGCCTCGCGCTTGTGTGTTGTACGGTCCTCGTCCCAGTCAATATGTGAAAAACGATCAAGTTCATTTGGATCGGACGCCGAGTCTGCCATTTTAAAAACACGTTCAAGCCTGTCCTTGGCGCGTTTCTTTGTATTGGTGTCGCGCTTGAAGCAGAATTCTCCTGGTTTGCTGTCTTTTTCTGGAGGCCTGATTATCCCGCGCAGATGCCCGTACTCGTCGGCGGCTGCCAGGAGCGAAGTCGAAAATAGCGGCGGTTTTTCGCCGTTCTCTGCCATTCTCGTGAGTATCCTTATGGTGGAGTTGGTCGTGGCATGTAACTGGTCGAAGTAGGTATGGTTGAATGCGGCTTGGCCGCCTTCGGCGTATGCGCGGCCATAGTTCTCGAATGGAACCCCCCTGCGGTGGAGGCTGAATCCAGCCATCACTTGGTGCCCCTTTGCTGAAAGGATGTCAAAAACAGTAGGCGTTCTTGGGAAGTCGAGTCCGAGCGCGTAATTAACAACCTCGCTCGGGTCGATCCAAAAATTTTTAAAACGAAAACTTTCCCTGCTGAACTGCCACCACCCGACGACATACGTGTCCCGCTTGGAGGTGAGGTATGATTCGATGACCTTCATTGTTTCGGACTTATCCACAGTAGAAGCTTTGAGAGATAGTTTCGCCCGCTGCATGAGGAAGTGAAAGTTCGGCAGCTGGCCTGATCTGATCATGATATCGAAAAGATCAGGCCTGAATCCGTCAAGGTGCATGAGATGTGCATGTTTGCGTGCGTGATTAAGTTTGAGTTCCTTGAAAAATTTAAGCGGATCATCATATTCCATATCGTACTGCTCATTGGTCGCGGGACCTCTTTTGGTGAAACCTTTATTAATGTACGGAAGATGAGAAAGAGTTTGTTTTTGTGGTGCTGGCGGTGTGGCGCAACCTCCTAGCGGGTTGGCTAACAGTATGGCTGAAAGGAATAATAAAACCGGTCTCATATTCATAAGTCCTCGTCTAACTGCATTTGGGGCTTCTTACGTAAATAGCGGATAAGTTCTTCAGGATTATCAGTGATGATACCGTCCACTCTCATCCTGATAAGCTTGTTCCAGACTTTTTCGGTGTTCGCGGTCCAGGGGATGACCTTGAAGCCAAACATATGAAGGATCTTCACGAACCACTTCGTAATCCAGTTGAACCTTGGTGAAATAACACTGGGGACACCGCTGCGGCCAAGCTGCCTTGCCAGTTTATTGGCTTCAGCCGTGTATCTCGGGTCGAATGACTGAAAAATGGTGCGGTCAAGAAGCCCAGCCCTCTTTATTTGCGGTACGACCAAGTTCGCGAATTCTCGCGATGGTGGCACGGAATGGCGTGGGAAGGTTTTCAGTTCTATGTGCATGCCAACTTTTTCGGCATTTTTGTTCTGCATATTCGTTATGAGGTCTAGCAGCTCCGCTAGCGTGAGGATCCTTGAGCCCGGTACCGTATGCTGTTTGGGAAAATCAGGGTTTGGCAGGCTTCCGCAATCAAATTCCTTCAACTCATTGAGTGTAAGCTCATGTATTTTTATCTCCGGCTGTATGGTGTTGCCGTAACGGTCAAGGCACAGTTCAGAGTCCAGTTCAGCGTCATGGGCAATTACCACATGGCCATCAGCCGTCACGCGTAGATCGAGTTCAATGTAATCCACACCTATGGAAATCGCATATCTGAACCCCGCGAGCGAATTTTCAGGAAATACCGCTCTTGCCCCGCGGTGGCCGTGAACCTCTATAGTTCGTGGATGGTTTACCGGATCTTTGGCTAAAGCAGTTGATCCGGTGATGAAAACCAGCCACAGGATTAAGGTAATAAGTCGCAATCGAGCCATTCTCATCTCAGTTAAATAATAACCTGGAAAAGCCTAATTCGTAAAACGAATGGTTGCTAACTGCGTATAATGTCGTAGTATCTGCGCATATGCAGGGGTTTACCGCTGAAGTTATGATAAAAGCCCTGGAACGACTGGACCAGTTGCTTGTGGAGCGTCGGTTAGCTGATCTGACGTTGATCATAGGCGGGGGATGTGCAATGATTCTTGCGCACGGGTTTACTCTTGGGACCAGTGATATAGACGCGATCCCACGCGGTCTGACTGTAAGCGAACTTGATCCAATGATTAAAGAAATCTCGCGTGAACAGAAACTTTCATCCGATTGGCTTAACCCATATTTTTCCACGTTCGCGCACACCCTTCCCGAGGACTACGGCCAGCGTTTGGTCGAGGTATTCAAAGGAGCCAAGCTCAAGGCTTTGGCGCTTGGCAAAGAAGAGATGCTGATAATGAAGTGTTTCGCGCACAGGCAGAAGGATGTGCCACACGCCAAGACGCTGATCATAGGTGGAGCAGACGTGAAAAAGGTCGAAGCGCATATCGAAATGCTTCAGAAAAAGAAGATACCTGGTGCAAGTCATGCATTGGATTTTCTGGATGATATTCAAGATCAACTTTAGTGACCCAGCACACAATTGGTATTGTAATAGATGAAAGGCTTGTCTGAAATCCCCACCATAGCGGATCTGGAGTCAGCGTACAGACGTATTCAGATTAATGACATTGGCTGTGCGGAAATCGCGCTATGGAGCCAGTGGGTGAGGTTTGATCCGCGTCTTGGAGAGCAGTTGGTTAGTTGTGTATGCATTAATTGGCCCGCTATTGATGCTGTTTTGTTGAATGAGGAAATTAAAAAACAGCCTTGGCCGGCGTGTCTTGGAATTATCATGGAGCAGGCTTTTGCATATGGCGCGTTTGAATTTTTAAAAAGAGACATGTTTAAAAATTGGATATGTTCCGTGATGAGCGGAGTCGCGTCTGCTTCACCAATTGCAAATGAGCAGTTTTTTATCGGCTTGCGCGCACTTGGCGGGAAAGCGATGTTCGAAGACGCCACCCGCAGCCTGGAAGTCTACCGTCGGTGGGGCTACCTCGGGCGCGAGATCATGGTTAACAAGGCAGCTTACAGAGTAAAGGGATAGTTTAGCATGCGGTCAAACCGCTTCAACAATCAACACCATACCCATCCCGCCGGCGGCGCAGATTGAGATCAGGGCCAGGTTTTTCTGTCTGGCGCGCAGCTCATGAAGTGCCTGCAGGATCATGCGTGTTCCGGTGGCACCGAATGGATGACCGAGTGGTATGCTGCCCCCATTGACATTTAGTTTATTGAGGTTGACTTCGCCTATTGCGCTGCCAAGGCCAAGTTTTTCTTGAGCCCATTCCTTTGACTCGATCGCCTTGATGGTGGCTAGAACCTGTCCAGCGAAGGCTTCGTGCATTTCGATGAGGTCTATGTCCTTCCAGGTTATACCCGCTTTTTTAAGCGCGCGGGGGATGGCATACACAGGCCCTATTAATAGCGGTTCTTTTTGTATGTCCACTCCGGACGCGGCTATTGCTCTGATTGCGCCTAGCGGTTTTAATTTGAGTTCACGGGCTTTCGTCTCATTCATCAGCAATACCGCGCTGGCGCCGTCAGTGAGCGGGCTTGCGTTCCCCGCCGTGATAGTGCCGTCCTTGTAAAACACCGGCTTTAGCGTGGCCAATTTTTCCAGCGAAGTATCTGCTCTTATATCCGTGTCGCGTTCGACCACCGCACCCTCTGGTGTCCCGACAATCATGACATGTGATTTGTAGAATCCGCGTTCCCACGCGTTGTGGGCTTTGAGGTGACTGTCGACGGCGAATTTGTCCTGCTCTTCCCTGCCAATCTTGAACAATCTCGCCATTAGATCGCCAGACTGGCCCATGCTTAACCCTGTTGTGGGTTCCTTGATTCCAGGCGGATGCGGGGCAAGCAATGCTGGTTTGAATCTACCAAGCTGCGCGAGCCTTTGTGATGTTGTCTTTGCTTTTGCAAGATCCTGAAAGAAGTCCGTCGCCTCTTGGCTGAAGAGCGCGCGTACCGAGCTTATTGACTCAACTCCTCCAGCAAGACCGATGTCGATATAACCGGCGGTGATCCTTGCGGCGATGCTGACTGCTGCTTCCGCCGCTGAAGCGCAATAACGGTTAACGGTCGTGCACGGGATTGTTGGTGGCAGGCCAGAGTCGAACAGAGCTTCTCTCGATACGTTTGTTCCTTCAGACGGAGGACTCACGATGCCGAAATATAACTCCTCAATTAGGGCTGGATCGATATCGGAACGGGCCACCGTCTCGCGCAGCACCAATCCGCCCAACATGGATGCTGGCATTTTTTTATAGACAGTGCGTGCTCTTGCGAACGGGGTTCTTACACCATTTACGACAACAATGCGGTCTTGAGGCATAGTAATCTCCTTTGCCGTTTATTTCGGCGGTGGGTTGGACCATTTCGGCGAGACGCAGTTTCCCAGACCGTAGGTCAGACGTTTCACAAAAGTTCCATCTATGTTCATCACGTATATATTTTTCTGTCTGGTGCGGTTGGAGCTGAAGACGACAAAGTTCCCATCAGGGCTGAGATGAGGATCTTCATTATTTTCCTGGTGTTTGGTAAGCCGCTCTATGTTTGTACCGCCCGGGTTCATCAGGAAGATATCAAAAGTTTTTTCAATCCATCCAGCAAAGGCGATCTTGTTATTCTGAAGAGACCATGAAGGCGTGGCATTGTAATCCCCGGCATATGTGAGTCTTTGAATGTTTGATCCATCTATATTTGCGGTGTATACCATGGGCCGACCCGTTCTGTTGGATACAAAGGCGATGGCTTTGCCATCAGGGCGCCATGTGGGATCGACATCAACACCGAATGATTTAGTGAGGCGGCTGACCTCCCTTGTCGCGGGGTCGAGTGAGAAAATCTCAGGGTTACCAAGAAAGCTCATCGTGAGCGCGATATATCGCCCGTCCGGCGAATAGGCGGCGCCGCTGTTGATCCCGCGCCGGTCGGAAAGCAGTTTTACCGACGATGTGGTAAAGTTAAATTCGAATAGGTCAATGTTCTTTATGTTGTTTCTGTGTTTGGTGAAGAGCGAATAAGCTATTCTAGTGCCGTCCGGGCTCCATGCCGGGGCGAAAGCGATGGACCGGTGGTTGGTAATCTGCTTAACATCCGAGCCGTCGAAATCCATGATGTAAATTTCTTTTTTGCCGGTTCGGTCACAGGACATCGCTATTTTTGTGAGGAAAATTCCAGGTAGCCCAGTGAGTCTTTCAACAATATTGTTTGCCAGCGTATGGCCCACTGTTTTGGCGTCATGTATGCTTGCGATATATTTTTTCTCTAAAATCTGTTTTGCACCGTTTACATCATATAGATTGGCGTCTACAAAAAGACTGCCATTGCTTATTCCTAGTGAAGTTTTTATTACGAACTCAGCACCGATACTGGTCCAGTCTGACATTTTGAATGTTCCCTGCGAGATTCCGGCGCTTGCTGGTTCTATGAATGCCGAAGGGCCTAGAAATTTAAAAAGATCCATGAATGCTAGATCGTTTGTGACTGTTTCATGCACGGTTTTTGTAAGTGAGCTGGCCGTGCCTGGTTGGCTTTTTATTTCAGGGAATGCGAGTATGGTTTTTTTCATGCGTGCCGAGCCGACGGGTATATAAGGCCCTTCGGCAAATGCGCACATGCCTTCTAACAAAAGTGGCAGTGCAATGGACATAATGATTAAGAGTTTGCGCATAGTCGTAATCATAGGGGAAAGCCAATCAAAATTCCATCTATGAGAAGTGATCCCGCTAAATCTCCTGGTGGCACCGGATACGGCTGGCTTTCTTGGATGGTCTGGTTCACCGCATTGTCGAATTGTTGGTTGCCGGATGGTTTAATGAACCTGAAGCTTCGTATCCGCCCACGTGAGTCAATGTATATTTTCACTTGAGCTGAAAAGTTTTGTCTGGCGAGCCAAACGGGGAGTGTCCAGTTCTCTTGTAACCTTTCTTTAATGTGATCAAAATAACTTGCCTCGGCTGACTCCTTTGCTTCGCCGGATAGGCTTGTCCCCTTGGAAATGGCGTTGCCCTTAATGAGGCCGGAGGTGGGGGCGGATGAATGCTTGCCGTTCACCATTGAGGAAATCTTTTCGAGTGCACGGATTCTTGCCAAAGCGCCTTTTAGTTTTTGCTGACGGTCATTTTGTTTTGTTTGTTTTGGCTTAAGAACCATCTCGTCTTTTTCTGTTGGTGATATAGCGTCACGTTTAACGGCGGCTTTATCGGCAGTTTCGGCCGGTGGTGCTGGTATTTGCGAAATATTCTTCAGGTCTTTTTTCAATATGTCGGGTAAACCAACAATGTCCACGCGTAGACTTGGTATATAAGTTGGCATCTTACCCGGAAAAACCAGGCTTTTTACAACTACTGCTGTAAATAAGACGCCATGTATAATGAGTGACAGCGCGAACCCGTTTTTGTAGTCAAGGCCCCCCAAGGCGGATGCTTGTATTGGTTTTTTTGGTGGGTGGAGGCTGTTTGCGGATAAGCTTGCCGGCATAACTCCTCACAATGTGGAATTCTGCTCCCCGGGCTCGGTTACCAGTCCGACGCGATGGATTTTAGCCTTTTTTATTTCCGCCATTACCTGCGTGATATAACCGTATGGCAGGTTCTGGTCCGCGCGAACAAAGACTTGTACTTGTGGTTTCACCGAGGAGATGGCTTCCAGCTTTGATCGCAGCGTGCCAGCGGCTACCGTATTGCCATTGATTGAGATCTGCTTTGATTTATTTACCACTAACACTAGTTGGTCGGGCACATCGTTTAAACTCCCGGTGTTGGCTTTAGGCAAATCAACCTGAACGCCTTGCTGCATGAGTGGGGCTGAGATCATGAATATGATCAAAAGAACTAATATGACATCCACAAGAGGGGTCACATTGATTTCGGCCAGCGTGGTTGGTGCTGTGTATTTCATAAGACTTTTTTTAAGTACCTTCCGGCTTGCGGCTTGAGATCACGTTGCGTTGAACGATGTTAAGGAAGTCCTGCGAAAAACACTCCATATCAAGTGCTATTCTTTTAATCTGCCCGACGAAATAATTGTAGCCGACGACAGCCGGTATTGCCGCTGCTATGCCTGTTGCGGTCGTTATCAAAGCCTCTGAAATTCCCGGAGCTACAACAGCCAGATTCGCGGAGCCGGTCGCGCCTATTCCCTGGAACGATGTCATTATTCCCCAAACCGTACCGAACAAACCAATGAACGGTGCGGCGCTTGCGGTGGTCGCAAGCCAGTTAATATGTTTCTCAAGATCTGCTATTTCAAGCGTTGAACCCTTTGTCATCGCCCGTTTTATATTGTCGACCTTTTCTGCCTGGCTATTTTTATTTTCAGCTGCGGAAAATTTTTTCAGTTCTTTCGTACCTTCTTTGAAAACCGCCGCTACGGGAGAGGAGTTGAGCTTGTCGATTTTTACCAGGATTTCGTCCATGGTTTTCCCATGCCAGAAAACAGCCAGAAATTCTGAATCCTGTTTGCGGGCTCGCCTGATGCGATTCCATTTTGCAAGCATCACGCCCCAGCAAATGATTGATGCAGCCAAGAGGCATAAGAGGACGATTTTTGCGACCGGACCTGAGTCAGATATCAGAGTTACGATTCCGCCGTATGCTATTTTAGACATATTTTTATCCCTTTCTTGTATCTTATTGTGCTTCGAAGTACATGGACAAGTAATATAAGTTGAAACAATGTTCCTGCGAAAGGGCCGGCTGCTCCTCCAGTTAAGAAGCTGTAATCGGATACAGCGTCAGCTTGGAATTTAAACACGAAGGCACCTGAAAATTCTTCACTAAAAACCGGGAGGCTTAACAAAGAGTTGAATAAAACCAGCAGCCCTGCAAATACGCCGGCGCCATTTATGTAGCTTGTCGTAGTAGACCCAATATTAGCGGGATCCCCGGTCATGAAAGCATTAATTGAAAAGCTTAATGATAGTAAGAATAGCGTGACCAATTGCATAACTCCCAGGTCAAATTGTATCAGCTTGATGCCGCAATAAGCCATCGCGATAATACATGAAGCCAGTAAAGACATGACAAGATTTGAATAGGTGTGTGGTAGAAAATATCGCATGATTTTGTGCCTGAAAATATATTCCTCGCAGTAAGCCAATAACAGAATTGCTGCTGTTTTTATCAGGACGCCGACAATGGCCCATGGAGTTTCTTCAAGCTGCATGTAATATCCCAGGTATCGGTGCGTACCTGCGGCGGCAAAGCCGGCCAGTATCGCGCATCCGAACACGAAACCCTTCGCGAAGCCTGGTAAAAAGTTCTTTTTTATTTCCTGGCGCGGAAAAATTTCAGTCACTGTTGTCGAAGTGATTGGGTTAAACAGTGGAAGTAAAAACAAGAACAGCAAGGACGCGAACCCCATTATCGTGGTTTCATGAGCGGCGAATGTTTCACCGATTTCCTCGAACCTGGGGAGGCGGGCCGGATCACTGCTCAGGAAGAACCGGGCGGAGGAAGATATTTGAAGATATGTCACCAGGCTAAGCGAGATAACTCTTACGGCGAAGATCCACGCGGCATAGCACCCCAGGAAAACGGCGGCGCGAATCAATTTATTTAAAACTTCTTGGTTAATCCTGCTGGCCATCAAAAACAGCTTGTTCCTCAATGCTTCTGTGAAGGAGTATGTTTTCCGCGTGAGCCCATGCTAGCGGGCACGCCACTCCGAGGCCGACGATCATTGTGTTCACGGTTTGTTCCGGCAGAAGCATTGAGCCTCTAAGAGCGCTACGCTCCATCAGAAAAAGCTGTGCACGTGCTCTATTAAGGTCATTGCTTGCTACCGCATAATGCCCACGTTCACCAGCCAGTAGGGGCCAGTACCCGCCGACATGCGCGGCACCGTAATGATCGCGATTATATCGTCGATAAATCATTGCTTCTGAAAGAGCAGGATCGGCTAGGGCTATCCCAAGATATGGCGATTCGTAGATTTCCAGTGTGTTTATGATTTTTTGATCATTCGGCTGCTTGACTCCCAAACGGACCAGTTCAAGAAATCCGCCATCTATTATCTCTGACGCGAAAGCCTTGCCGGCGCCGTTGGCAAGATCAATAGGTTCCGGATCATCCGGGTTACCGGTCGGGCTCACTCTTAAATAATAATTTCGCCCATGTGGGCCGTTGCGTACCATCACCCATCTTTCTGTAAGACCGGCCCATTGGCCGGCTGTAGTGGCGTATTGCGGTTTGTTGGTCAACAGGCTTGCCGCTCTCAGGGCCGCGATTTCCGCCGCTATGGTGGATGGTATATACCCGCCTATTTCCTCCCACCTGTCTTGCTGTGTGGTCGGGCCTTGGGAGGAAATGAAGTTAGCCGCAGCGGTTATCATCGCGAGTTCATCATCCGCTAGCCGGTGCTGGCAGCGCTTTACCAGCTGGCTGGCCAAGAGGATCGGGAAAGAAACCTGATCCATTTGTAGGCCGCGCCAATATGGCATGCCATCTATCCAAA
>CAYHPW010000050.1:0-18937 GCA_964358645.1 uncultured Bacteriovoracaceae bacterium
ACAGATTCTCCTTTAATTACAACGCACTCGCGAAAACGGGTGTCAAAGTCACGCCGCCGACAGCTTTTGAAGCGAAAAGTTGCCCAATGTTGCACAGCTTGATATTGTGATCACTGATTTCAGGGGGTTCCGGTGTCACCGGAATTTCCAGGGGGGACCAATGGGCCGCTCGGTGATTAGTTTTTGCCAGCAATAAGTCGTGCCAGCCCATAATTATCGATCGTGCAGTCAAATACACTGTTCTGATTCGCAGTCTTGCCCACATCATCACAGTTTGCCCGCGCAAGAGGAGTAATGGCAATCGACACTTGCTTATCGTCGATCAGTTGCCTTTGCCGAAGAAACGCCTGTCCTTTCAACTGAACAATATCCACGAGCATGACCCTCTTTGCTATCCAGCCGTGCTTTGCGCAGCTTTCAGAAAAGAGACGTTGAGCTGTACCCGCTAAACTTTCTCGATCCGAAATTTCATTATTGCCGAGAAAATATCGTGTTCCATTAACGGTAACGCCATCAACAGACTTTGAAGTTCTCGGTTTCATTCGGTTGGAAATTTGTTTTAGCAGATCGTAATGATTTTTTTGAATCGCATCTTGTTTTCGTTCAAATAGTCCGAGAGAAACCTCGGTCTCTGGCCCACACAATTCGTTTGAGTTCAGCCCGAGAATTACCTTGTCCTTGTCATAGACAAGGGAGCGCTGCAGAGCAATTTTTGCAGAACTTTTTTCTGCTCGTAATACGATCTTTTCATCAGCAAGGGCAAACGATTGAGTTGCGCAAATCATCGCCAAAAACAGAATTATTTTAACCATGCCGCGCCTCCTCGTGAACATTCCTTAGACAAGCCCTTATTGCATCGATCACTCCCATAAACGGCTCGGGAAGTTTTGTAAGCCTCTTTCGCGCATGAATAGTAAACGCGATTTGAGGAGCAGCCCGGCTCGGTAATGGCTCGGAATTGCGCCGGATAAAGCAGAGACTCTCGCATTGCCTTGGGAGCAACCCGAATACTTCTCGCCATCAGCATCGGATCGGCTTCGTGTTTTTCGGCCTTTTCCATCTGATCTCTATACAGCTTGTTTGACTCCCAATCTGAAAAAGTAATGTCTTGCACAGTCTTTGTGGTCCCCGAAGGGCAACGATCAGTATTGACCGGAATACTCTCAAGAAGCTTTAGGCATTTACCCTTTTCTTCCTCCATTCGCTTCGTCAATTCCGCCATTTGCTCTTCAAACTTTTTCTTCTGTTCTTCGGTGAGTGCAGGAACCACCGCGCCAACAGGAGCCATACCGCCCATGCCCGACCCCGCCACGCCCACTACTCCGCCATATCCACCACTAGGGAATCCCATCCCCATTCCTATGGTTGCATTGGTGCACTGGCAAGTAGTGATTGTCTTTCCCGGTAAAACACTCTTGATCGCATCCCACTGTGAAGCCATTAGCGAATCCTTGGGGCCGAAAATCCTACAATCGTATTTAGGAAGAGTTGCGTCTTTTTCAACCCACTTGATCGATCCATCGGCTTCGATATGAACTCCACTTGAGCGTTCCTCATATTCGTCTGTAAGGCCCAACAGATGAAACAATTCATGGGTAATAGTCGGACAATCTGAGTTGGGGCTCCATTTTCCAGAATTGTCTCTCATTTCATCCTTCGCGATTCTGATAACGTTCTTTTGGGGGGCAACGCCCTCTCTCAAAGTTGCGTCATCAGACAACTGAATTGACAAAACCTCTCCCCCTGGCCCGCGCAGCTTATCCTGAACGCTACTTAAACATCGATTCGCTTTTTCGGCGTAATATTGGTGTATCCCTTCATCAAACTCAGCACCCTCACGTACAAACTTGACGTTCAGGGTTGCCCTATATGTTGGTTTTCCGTTAACCGGCTGCAACCGAGAGAGGCTGTATCGGCTACTCACTCCGCTTCCACGATCGCCATATACTGCCGCTGATTCATCCGGCTTTAACGCTACACACGCCTTTAGCGTTTCCAAAGACGCCAGCAAGTCACCCAAGGCCTGATTTGTACCCTGAATATCGGGCTGACAACTTGAAATCGCCGCGTCCGTCTTTGAAAAAAACGGAGTAAGACCGTCAATAGCGGCCAACGAGCTGACTACTTTTTGAATGGACTGATTTCGCTTTCTGCAAATTTCAGGATTTGAATCACATTGATTCGGAGCGAGGCCTGCATCAAGAAGCAAATCAAGATAAGTCGTTGCAATCGACCGCAAACAACCTGGTTGCATTGATTTACTGGTTTTTATTTGTGTGATGAGTTTTGGAAGATTTTCTGAAATAAAGCGCCCATCCAATAGCTTGGTTCTTGGCGCACGTCGCTTGATGCCAGGATTCGTTTGGCCGCACAAAAAACTGATTTCATGTTCTAACCACTGTTTTTCGTCTTCGGTCGAAGCCAGGCGAGAGGCCTCTCCCGGTTCAAATGGTGAAACTGCCGCTCTGCGGAAGGATTTTGCGCCGTATTCCGCAGTCATTTTTTCAATATAGGAAGCAGCCTTTTGCTCGGCGGAGTTCTCAAATTCAGAAACCCTAGCATAGGTGCTACTCATGAGCGCATCAGTGGCTTTTTCAGCGAAGGCTTGAACGCAATCAAAAAAATCCAGTCGCACTTCTTGATTTGCCTGACTAAGGATATTGTCCAAATCGGCTGAGCTGATCTTTCCAGAATCAGTATCGATCTTAATTTTTATTGTGCTAGATAGAGGGACAACAGTTTCGTAAGTTTGATCGCATTGCCAGGGCGCGGATATTTCTATCTCCGCCGCGTGAGCATTAAATACTGCCAGCCAGCAAACTAGAATTAAAATTTTCGATGGCTTAGATAAACAGATCATTCCACTTCTAATGGTAACATGGGATCTATAAAGCCGCGATCGGCAAATATTTCCAATTTTCCAGGTAAGCCAAGAAGTGCCGAGGCCTTATGCAGCCAATCCCAGCTCTATTCCGTTGAACTTTGCAATCGGAATCAAAGTTTTCCGATTGCCCTCTTCTTTCAGTTCGATCAATCCCAGATCAGCCAAAAATTTCGCATCAGAATAAACATTTTTGAAGTCCTTTTTCAAAGCTTTGGCGAGCGCAGAAATCGATTTAGGCTTCAGAACTGGAATCATCGTAAGAATTTGGAGCCTGGGGGGGGAAAGAATTTTTCCCAGGATCTCCCAGCTTGAAACGGTGATGACCTCCTCGGTCGAAATTGACTTGGCCTTACCTTGTAGAGCTTTCAGCCAACGCTCGCTCGTATCTTTTAGAGGCTCAATAATAATTCGAACCTTCTTTAACTTCAACTTCATGGTTCAAAACCTGCCTTTCTGACTAAATCCCAAAAATCTGAGATGAGCCTCTCGTTGTTGCGATAAAGATACGGAAGCTCACGATTCCCAAGATGCAAATGCGGCCCTTTGGGTTTGTGGTTGTCAAAACCAACAACGACTTTGCCCTCTGCCACAAGGAAAAGCGAAAATTTCCTGCCGCTTGGGTAGTCTTTCGACTTGGGTACATCCCAAATCTTGATTTCAACAACAGCCGCCACTTCTGACGCTGAGCTTGGGACGAGCCGTTTTTCTTGGAATACTGGTCGCGCCTTCACTATATGGTTATACAACCATAGACCATTAATTGTCAAACCCACCCTTTTGACTATCTCTCAACGATAAAAAATCGGGCGATGAAATCGCATTTGCTATGACCGAGCGTGGACTATTAGAGGAACTAAACTCCGTCGATGTGGATGGCTTCAGAAAGTTGCCCCGAAAACAAGTTGAAGCGCAGACACCCTATTATCTGAGCAATCATTTTGTTCGCATGGCCTATGTTGCTTACGAGAATGGTGAAATTAGCCGCTCTCGTCTTGCTAAAATCCTGAGTCAATCTCTGTCAGCTTTGCCGGTTTACTTGAAAAAATTTGGTTTAGCAGAAGTCAGCAATAATGAAATCCCGCTTAGTCATACTTGACGCTAACGTCATCATCAGAGCTTTCGCGGGGAACTTCTGGATGCAAGTGTGTTGCAAAAGAGGAACGCCAATGAATGGGCAACCTGGAAAGAACAAACGCCTTTCAAGAAAGATGCTGGATTTGAATTAGAGGCA
The DNA here is from genome assembly GCA_964358645.1 of uncultured Bacteriovoracaceae bacterium. Lineage (GTDB taxonomy): Bacteria > Bdellovibrionota > UBA1018 > UBA1018 > UBA1018 > JBBTDV01. The sequence goes on from CAYHPW010000050.1 coordinate 4,116, forward strand.
AAAATTGAAGACAACATCAATGACAATCGGAAAAGTGCGATTCAATACATACTTCTTCACGAACTTGGTCATGTTATTTCGGTCAATGAATACTTTCATCCACCATGGGGTGTTTATCCAGACAGTTTGAAGAACATCGAACAGTATGCGTTTTTCAATGAATCATGGAAGATCGACGGCGCACAAAAAGGAACGGAAAGGTCGAAAAAACTTTTGGGTTGTGTTGGGGAACGGTCCGATGTTCAAAAAAGGAAGCTATCCTATCCAAGTTGTTCAGTCGCCATTGAAGCTGTTCCAAAAACATTTTCCGTGGATTTCCCGTCGTTGCCCTGCTCATCCCCATTCCGCCGACAGCTTTTGAAGCGAAAAGTTGCCCAATGTTGCACAGCTTGATATTGTGATCAGTGATTTCAGGGGGTTCCGATGTCACCGGAATTTCCACCATTTGCTAAGTTATGAAACCAGGATTCCGCTAGGTTGGCTACCGTCTTGGCTGTGGCGCGGTCACTGGTTTCGTGACGAGTTACCTATTTTTTGATAGAGATTTGTCCCATGCAAATTCGGTCACTTGGGTTTCTCACCAATTTAATGTTTTCTCGATTCTCTGGGTCTGTCACAGACAAGGGTTCCTACACTCTCATTCAGACTCCCAGTAATCAGGGTTATCATTGGGGGAATTACATAATCTTCGATCGGCCTCCTCGCAAGGGCGACTTGAATTGGAAGGCAGCCATTGATAACACGGACCTTTTCTCTAAACTTCAACTTCGGCATTTTTCTTACGTTCAAGTTGGCACTGTCGAAACGGTCGTAGACCGTGTCGAATCCATCAGCTTTATCTCGGCACTGGCCGAAATTCAAAAGCAGGAAGTGCTGAGTCAGATTCGCAATCTCGTCCGGTGTCATCCTGAAACAAAAGATTGTGCGGAGATAAAACTACCTTATCGAACAGACGTGTATTGGTGTGAAAAAATATGAAGATCGAAGATTGGGGAGCTAAATTTGAATCGAAAATTTCAGAGGTAGCATCATCTGACGATCCTGCACATGATCTTCTTCATTTCAAAAGAGTAGTCGGTCTCGCTAAGTTTCTTTGCAAGAGGGAGTTCGGTAATGCTCAAGTAGTTGTGCCCGCGGCTTGGCTTCACGATCTCGTTATTGTTCCAAAGGATAGCCCGCTCCGAAATCAGGCATCCCGGTTATCTGCTGAAAAGGCTGTCGAGTTCTTAAAGTCTATTGATTACCCTGCAAAATTTTATGATGAAATTGCTCATGCGGTGGTGGCCCACAGCTTTAGTGCAAACATTGATGCCAAAACCATTGAGGCAAGAATAGTTCAAGATGCCCATCGGCTTGATGGGTTAGGAGCGATAGGTATCGCGAGATGCTTTGCCACGGCAGGTCTGCTCGGGAGAGCTTTCTACAGCTACGATGATCCATTTTGTGAAGTCAGATCGCCAGATGATTCTCAATTTACGGTCGATCACTTTTTCAAAAAGCTATTTAAGACTGCTGAAACACTAAAAACCAAGACTGGAATTGAGGAGGGGCGCAGACGGGTTGATGTGATGAAGAGTTACTTGTCATCGTTGAGGTCCGAGGTGTCGCGATGATCAAGCCCAACCATGTCGCTATTCTTGTCCCATCGGTTCACAAGGCCGCCGAATACCTTCGAAGAGTTCGGATGGGCTTGGTGCAAAAATCAACGGGGCATCAAAGGTTGGATCCCTACAAGGAATTTGAAGGTGTTACCATGAAAGCAAAGAAATCTTCTGAGGCATCACGACTCGAACAAATACCCAACGTCGGTAAAGCGGTTGCACAGGATTTGAGAAACCTCGGCATCACCAGCCCAGATCAGCTCAATGGTAAAAACGGTCTCGTCCTTTATCACAAACTCAATAAAGTTACAGGCGTCCGTCACGATCCCTGTATGGCTGATACTCTGATGGCGGCGGTGGATTTTATGAACGGCGGTAAGCCAAAGCCGTGGTGGAAGTTTACTGGTAAACGTAAAATTCTATTGAAAGGTTAGATCAGGAAGTGCGGTCTATTCAAGGTCGACCAATTTTTTAAGAGGAACTCCAATGACCTCGGCTATCCGTTGCAACGTATAAACCTCAGTGCTTGAAATACCGTTCTCAATTTTGCTCAAAGTACCGCACGAAAACCCACCCTCAAGATAGACTCGATCTTTGACCTGTATGATCTTCCTCAGCCGAAGAGCTCTTTGAATATGGAGCGTACCAATCGTACCGATCACTCACCCACTGCCAGACATTGCCGGACATATCGTATAGTCCTAGCGGAACTTGAGGTGTGGTGACAAAAAATAGAATTAAATGGTGGCGTTGAAGAGGTCGAGAACTCTTTTTCGATTATTCCTTGATAGTGGCAACTTCATTCCGTTTTTAAGTTCAATCTCGGAATCATTGGTTCCACTTACCGATTTGATTTGATTGATGGCAACAATATTGTTTCTGTGACAACGAACAAATTTATCTGGATCTACACGCTCTACCAGCCAACTAATGGACAGATCAGATATTAGCTCGCTTCCTCCAGAGTAGATGCAGGTGTAATGATCGCGGCTTACAAAACAATCAACGAAACCAACTTCAACAACCTTCATTTTCCCAGATTGCTTTACAGCGAGTCTATTTAAGAAACCCTGTTTCTTCAGCACTTCATTCTGCGCTTGAAGATTCATAACTTTCCCGATCGCTTTTTTAAAGCGGTCCATACTAAAGGGTTTCAACAGATAGTCACAGGCATTTTCTTCAAATGCCTTGATTGCATATTCATCAAAAGCCGTTTGAAAAATAAGATGAAAGCTTCGGTCTTCAATTTGCTGAAGAACTTCAAAGCCTGTTAGCCCGGGCATTTGTACGTCCAAGAAGACTATGTCAGGTTTTAGGGACTCCAATTTTTCTAAAGCCTGGATACCATCATGAGCTTCTTCAATTCGTGCTTGAATGTTTAATTCACCAAGAAATCGGCGAATTCTATCTCGGGCAAGAGATTCATCATCAACAACTAAGATCTTTTTACCTGACACTTTGATCCCCAGAAAACAAGAAACTGACTACGGGTTCATCACTGCGTCCATCAAGTTTAAATTGATGCTTGTCTCCATATAGAAGATCCAGCCGAGATTTCGTATTTTCAAGTCCGGTACCTTTGTTGTTTTTATGAGAGACGATAGGGGTTCCTGTGTTGCTTATTTCGGCTTTGAATCCGGAACCATTTTTCAGTACTTTAACGTGAACAGTTCCACCCCCAGTAGAGGGGGCAACGCCATGTTTTACAGCATTCTCAACAAGAGTTTGTAAAACAAGACTTGGTATAAAGACGGAATCACCATTCGGAAGTTCCTCTACTTTATAATTCAGACGTTCTCCAAATCGCAGTTTCTCAAGCGCCAAATATTTATTGATGATTGATATCTCGCTTTGAACAGTGGAGAGTTGCTGCTTGGAATTTTCAAGAATTTCCCTATATAGATCCGCGAGATTATGAGTCATTGCAGAGGCATAGTTTTTATTAGATTCTATCAGTTCAGCCAGACTGTTTAAGGAGTTGAACAAAAAATGAGGCTGCATTTGATTTTTTAATACGTGCAGTTCTGCTTCGGTTTTGGCTGCCTTGAGCTCTAGGTTCTCTTGAGCTGAGTGTTTGTAGGCATAATAGAATTGGAACATCAATGCGATGAAAGCTCCAATGAGAAAAGATTCCCACATTCCGCTCAGAGTGAACTGTTGACCCAAGATGCAGGCCTTTATCCACTTCGCGGAGATAAGGCCCCCGGACATACCAAGCACTCCGATGGGAAGATGAACTCTCCACTCTATTTTCCAGGCTATTTTCCAGTCTCTTCCTGTTTTGATTTTATTTTTTGTTACTACTGCCCAAAGCCCGGCATACAAAACCCATATCCAAGCAAAAACAACGAACCCATACAATAGTGAGATTAAAATGTATCGGATGTGTTCGTCGGGTTTAAGATTGGGTATTGCAACTAGATAGAAGAGGAGGGAAACTCCCAGAGCTAGGAACACAGACTTCGTGCTCTTTCGTAGCTTCTTTCTATAGATTTTCCACTCCTCATTCATATACATCTCCAAAGCTTTCACTATTAATTCTTGTCCAACGACTCTTGCCACATAATTCGTCCAAATCCTTCGTCCTTTGAGCCGAATCGGTAGAGCTTGTCACCAAAAGCAGTTAGGGTTTCTTCCAAAACTAATTTTCCCACAGCAATTTCGTAATGGCAGACTTCTGCTTTTTCCAAACAATACCCTTTTCCGACTTCAGTGCCGTAAGCTTTCACTTTAAAGAAGCCGCTGGTGGTTTGTTCCATCTCAAACTTCCATTCTTTTTTAGTACCGTTTGGAAGTGTGTAGGAGCCGGCGATAATATTACCATTTATGCTGGTACTCACCTCATATGTACCCTGGTCTCTGGCTGATTTCCATAGTCCATCACCTTTAAAGTCCCCATCGGGTAATCCTGCGTAGACGTTTATTGCTACCAAGCTTGTTAAAACCAATGTCGTCAATTTCATTTGTGCCTCCTTATGGCGGTTGTTTGTTTATGAATCCTTTTTCGCCCAAAGAAGGGCGAAATGAAATAAGACCCCTCTGAACGGTAGAAACTGTCGACCGAATGGTTGGTGCGTCGCATCTGTCAAGAGTGGACATCAGTCTTGGGCAGACATTTAACGTCAAAAAGCTTCTTCTCGACTGGGAATGGATTACGGCAAGTAGGACAGGTTTTTCGTTAGTGCAGCCCGAGGCATTGCTGCGTGAGTGGTCGGAAAATTATGATTTGATGTTCCTACCAAGGATGAGCGTTTTTCATTAATAGCAGCGTTAGTTTATTTGTCTAGCTATCCTACTATGTGAATGATTCATAGTGGAAGGCCCGATTGTGCCAGAGTTTTTTTATACTAAATAGACGCCGTTGTGGTTTGATGTGTACAAAGTTGATTAAGAATTAAGTTGGTCGTGTTTTCTAGATTATGGGGTAGAAATGGAATGTAATAATAAAAAATTTTCACTTCTTAAAAATGAGCAAGATTATTTTTATAAAAAAGAACTTTTACTTAAAGTTAATATTTGCAACCAGTCCGCTGGTAATACCACTCAAGGAAAATTGAAGGGATTTCTCAAGAAATTTAATCACATTTATAATTTACTCATCGTATTATTTGGGCCAGTAATGCCATCTATAAAGCTCCTTAAGAAAAAGAAAGAATTTCTAACGTCTCAAGATCAAGAAATCATCCTTAATCTAGGTGCTGGGCCAATCACCCTCAAAAATAAAAATGTGCTAAATGTAGATATATTTCCTTTTAAAAATATTGATTTCATCTGCGATGCGCATGATCTCCCGATGAGGGACAGCTGTATTGATAAAATTTTAAACCTTTCCCTGTTAGAGCATGTCAAAAAACCTGATGTCGTTATTTCTGAAATGCATAGAGTTCTAAAGCCTGGTGGTAAGGTTTTGTGTTTTATACCTTTTTTGCAACCCTACCATGCTGCGCCATACGATTTTAACCGCTGGACAATATCAGGTGCGAAAGAATTATTTAGTTGTTTTTCATCTGTTGAAATTTTTGTTGGAGCTGGAGCAACCTCATCTTTGTTATGGGTTTTTCTTGAGTGGGTTGCCACCTTTTTATCGTTTGGCTGTTCTCACCTGAGGGATATTATTTTTTTGAGCACGATGGTTCTTTTGTCTCCTTTGAAAATATTAGATTTATTGCTAGAATTTCTCCCTGGTAATGAATTTGTAGCTAGTGGATTTGTTATTATAGCGAGGAAATGATGTAAATCTGGGTTGGCGGGTCCCACAACGGCAATGGCTGGCTGGTTTTCAGGTGGCTGCTGGGGGTCTGGTTATAGCAATGGCCATTTGTTAGCTGTCATGAAACATAGTCAAAAGTTTTTTTCTCGCCGATGAAAAATAATTTTCTCTATCGTTTTTGAAATTTTAATTAGGTGGCAGGCCTAGATGAGTGAGTATCTTTATGATGGCTACGCTCTCAAGAATGGCAGCCACAGGTGTAAGCTCCGTTCCGCCATCCTCGAGACGGCCGTCATCGTCAAAATCCTCGACCACCTACCTAGGCCATACCCTCCAAGCCCCCAGACATAGCATCCGCCTGGTTACACCGAGTCGCTATCGCACACTGCGAGAGCTGATCCTTTACGGCCCCTTTCTAGCGAGCCGGGCAGTGGTCTGTCCAACGACCGAGATTCTAAGCGGATCTTCATGATGTCAGATAACATTTTTGACACTTCAGGCGCTTAACACGCCCAATCTCGATCGACAATCCCCACAGGACCGTACAAATGGCAGCGCAATATGGGCTTTATTTTCCTTACTCCCCTTCTTTTACTGCTTGCCTTCAGGGCCTGCCCATGCGGTCAAGCGCCCAAACGTTATCGCACCCTCACCGTCCTCACAAGACGGAAGCCGATGTCCGAGCTCCATAAGCCAATTGCGGCGGTACGATTGGCGGAGCGCAAGCTATGCGCGTTGGTCGAATAGCTGCCACCACGGAGAACACGGACCGAGCCAACGATTGGACCTGTAGGATCTTCCTCAGCCGAAGAGCTCTTTGAATATGGAGCGTACCAATCGTACCAATCACTCACCCACTGCCAGACATTGCCGGACATATCGTATAGTCCAAAAGCATTGGCAGGCTTCTTCATAATCTCATGGGTGTGGTCACCTGAATTTTTAGCATACCAGGCATACTCTACAAGCTCTGAGTCATCACCGTCATCATCTCCAAAGAAATAAGCTGTACTCGTTCCAGCACGAGCTGAATACTCCCACTGAGCCTCGGTGGGTAGGGCATATTTGTAACCGTCATTTTTAGCGTTCATTTTTTTAATAAATGCTTGGACATCATTAAAACCCACATTCTCAACTGGATGAAGCGGGCAAAGATAATTTAATTTACCATCTACCCCAAAGACTGATTGATGTGTTTTGCGGCATACTTCCTTGCTACAAAATTTAGACGGATTTGATCCCATTTCTTTAAACCACAATGCCTGAGTAACTGGAGTCACTTGCATTTCAAAGGACTGCTTAAGCACCACAGTATGGCTACGCTCCTCTCTTGGATGCCACTTTTCCTCCAGACGCGATCCCATATTAAAACAGCCAATGCCCTCGAGGATGTTACTACCGCAATAATTAACAAGTGGAATCTTGACAAAGTTCAGTGCCACGGCGTCTTTGAGATCAGGCCTGACAGGAACGATCGCAAGGCGCTTGACCACTCTATTTTCTAAAAAGCCAGTCAATTGATTGGAAAGCACGTAACTAGAACTTCTATCTATGGTTGTTTCAAAGCCTGCAAGACCGGCGTACTCATGATGGATAAGAAGATACTGATCCGACTCTGACATCTTATTCATGAAGAGATCAAAATCACATTCAATCTGACTTACGCCACGCACATCTATATAATTCTTACAGGTCTTAGGATAGCGTTTATTTGCTGGATCCAAATACACAGGTCCTTGGACGCAAGTGATGTTGACGATGGGATCTAAAAGCAGCTCCTGCATTTTTTGGTTGTATTCATCTAAACTCACCTCTTGAGGAAACCTAAGGTGAGCTGAACCACCCTTTTTAATCCATCCATCTAAATCATCACGGATCTCCTTGATTCGTTTTTCGCAAAGATCGCCGCCGTTACCTTCGCGGGCTGCATTTACGACAGGTGAGAATAACGCTATTAAGGCAATAACCATAGTTAACATTTTTAATACTTTCATACCTACTCCTTATTTAATTTGTACCGTGGTTAAGGTTGGTGTTCTTTGGTTCCACTAACGGAAACAAAGACACACCAAGCTGATAAACCGTGTCCTTTGTTTTGCAATCCTCCAAAAACTCTGCTAGCTCTCGGCGGAACTTTTTAATTCTTTTTTTTGCTTCAATAATTTTTGATGAATGCGTGGCCACCATCATCGAAGATTGATCTCTTTTATCCATAGGCACCGTAGACAATGCCTCGATGGCAAGATCTAATATCTTGGCCTGGGACCTTCGATGGGCTGAGGTGGTTTGCGTTTCACTTAAGACATGCGTACTAAAACCATCGGAGCAGTCATGCCAGGTTCCATCAGGCTTGATCTCTAAAAGACCAATCCGCTCCAGTCTTTCGATGTAAGCTCGTATCTCAGAGGGGTTGATACCAAGCACTTGCGATAACCATTTCACAGTGGGCTGAAAACTCTCAACCTTCATAAGCTCCAAAATAGCGTAATGCCGCCAGTCCTCGATGGATTCAAACACGTCTTGCGAAAGCTGAAGATAGCGATGATTATTACTGTTTGTATTCAAGGCCTCAGCGGGGACCTTAAATCTCTGCGCCTGAAGATTGATGCGATAGTATTCGATTTCAGTTGGGCTGAGATTAAGCTTTCCGGCAAATTTCTTAAAAAGCTCGGGCCCGACCGGGCGCTCACCACGAAGGATCTTAGAAAGACGGGAACTTTCCACTCCCAAGAACCGTGCAAATGCTCGAAGCGAAAATTTTGGGTTAGCCTGGCATCTTTTAACTAACTCGCGCTGTAGGCGTATACGGAAATCAGAAACAAGACTCTTATCTGTTTCTGGCACTTCCGTCGCGGTCGTTGCTGTCAATTTAATTAACATGACGGTGGTATACTTGTGAAATTGACAGTATGATCTTTTGGAAGTGCAAGCCGCATCGGTTGATCTAAAGAAGCTTTACTTGGCGGAATACGATAAAGAAGGTATTTTTGTTGTGCGCGCTGATCTTGCTAAAAGTTGGGATCAGCAGGCAGGCGGATCAGCTATCAATGGGAGTTCTCCTTTTTTTCCAGGTCGGAGAAAGAGGCTGAGTTCGCGTGCTTCTGTGCCAGTACCGTCGTGGGCCGTAGTAGGAGCCTGGGAGAGAAAAGATCCCACGCATGTACTGCGAGAGTGGAAGGAGCAACTTGAATTAGTTGCATCAGCCAAAGAGTTTGTCGCTCCGATAAAAATCGGCCCTGGGACTAGCGGCGCACCTGTAATTTACCGTTACAATCATTATTGGCCTAGCATGTTTGTCATTGGCGGGGTTTCGCTGCGGATATCACGTGATTTTGAGTCCAGCACTTTTGCCCATCCTGAAGCCATTCGTGAGCTTGTAGAAAAAGTTGATGGCTCTGATTCTATTCATTGGCGTATGAAGAACCGTCTGACGTTTCGCGAAGGAAGCGGCATTCGCGAGGCCAATATTACGCATAGAACCGTGGCTGACATGATGTCTCTTGATTCTGGGGGAGGTTCCGATGGTGATGGTGGTGGTTTGAGAGAAGCGCCTGCAGGCAATGGTTCTGACGGAGACGGTGGCCTTTTAAGCACCCAGCATTTACTCATGACATCTCCTACTGCTTCTAGTGCAGATGCTTTCAAACATTATGGAATCGAACCAGGCGTCTCTAGAGGAAAGATAGCTGAGATTGGTTATTTCGTTAAAAACCAGACTGGGTATCGAATTCCAGTGTACGCAGATTTTGGCGTAGCTTTGAAGGTTTCTCCCCCAGTTGAAGCTATTATCTCTGGGGCTAATCTTTTCGAGGTATTAAGACAACGTACTTTACAATTAGGTGCTCCTGAATTTCTACTAAAAGGACGCCATGGCAGTCGAATTGATGTGCGAGCAGAAAAGTTGAGTTTACACCTCAATGATCCTCTGAATAGTGTTACTCTGGATTTTGAGCTTGATGCCAAGGGTGGATATGAAAGCCAAGGTTTTTTACCGTCAATTCGTGTAAAAAGCGGCAGTAAGGCCTATTACATAGATTTGCGCAATCTTTTCTTTGTAGATTGTTCGCAAATCCGCGAAAAGTTCGATGTAAAACGCTCATTGATGTCTAACGTCTCATACTGCGCGGTCAAAGGTCTAAAAGCGGCACCATCGATCACCTTTAGGGAAATCGGACAGGAGAACAATCCTGATTACACGGACCAGAAAATTGAATTTTGGGTAGAAACTTCTGGGAATAGAAAATAAAGCCTGCTTAAAGTCACTGAAATTGATTGGGCTGTTGACAAAAAGACCGAACTAACAACTGATCGAACGGAGAGAAGACGGCTTTAAAACGCCCAATGGGGGCTAAAAATTATACCGCCTTCCTCAATTCAGGGACAGCAAGCCTCTCGCCTCTTCTTATTAAATCCCTAGCCCAGTCCACCTTTCCCCAGACATTGCACATCATTACGCCACGGATGATATTATCTACAGTATAATAAACAAACCCTATTTCATTCGGCTTTTCCCAGTCACATTGTATTTCAAGACGGCTATCTATCATACCCACAGCTTCGTATCCGAATTCAAATAAATCTGAAAAAAAGTATGGCATATGGTCATATAATTCACCTGCTCCAGCCATGTTTCTGCCAGCCAGTTTCCCTTGTTTCCTGGCATTATCCCAATGCTCAATGCGCATTTGTTCACCAAAAACATGATGTGGGAAATATGCATTATCTCCGGCGGCAAAAATATCACCGTTACTTGTGCAAAGGTACTTATCAACGATAATGCCGTTGCCTACCTGCAGTCCCGCAGCCTGGGCAAGTTCCACGGAAGGGATAGTGCCTACGCCGACTATGACAAGACTTGATTCAAGTTTTTTTCCGCTGCGAGTATAGGTGATGTACCTGTCATTTTCTTCCTCAAACATAACCGGCACATCCTCATTCAAAATATTTATACCACTCTTAATATACCGCTTCTGCATGGCCTTACCTAGTTCATGTGGAAAAATACGAGAGCATAGATAATTTTCTGGAAATACCATAGTCACATTGGCTTTATTGGCACAAAGCGCTGCTGCAATCTCAGAGCCTATGAATCCACCGCCAATAACCACCACTGTTACGCCAGGCAAAACAGTGCTCCGAACATGCTCATAGTCATCCAAATAACGATAGTAACAAACTCCCGCATTTAAGCTTGTCGCCGCGCCTCCCGGCACATCAAGCATCCGTGGCACCGCGCCAGTGGCGAGCAACAGCTTTTCGTAAGCATACGACTGTCCATTATTATCGATAACTGTTTTTCTCTCAGGATTAAGCGATGCGGCTAACACACCGAGTTTTAGATCAACACCTTGCTCATTGAAATAGTCAGGGCTGCCTAGAAATATCTCACGAACCTCCTTCTTCCCAAACCATAATTGCTTTGTCAGAGGAGGCCTGTCATAAGGCCTGTGCCGCTCGCCTGCGAGCATCAGGATACTTCCATTTTTATCTAATTGACGAATACCCTTTATTGCAGACGTACCTGCTAGACCCCCACCAATTATCACATACTTGAATTCATGTTGCGCCAAAGGCCGGGCCCTCCATCGCTGTGATTTTGCAAAATACGTGCACCTTTCCGACTTCGGAACCTAACGCTTTGTGCGTATTGACTATATTTCAGCCAATCCATATCCTCATGGCAGATGGTGACCAACACGGAAAAACAGCGGCCATCAGCACTAAATGGTAGACGCCTGTCATTTGAATTCGAAAGGCTACGGCACCTCTGCCAGCAAAAGGACATCCGCTTGCACGAACTTCTTGACTCACTCACATCAAGAAGTCATGCCTTGCTTACGCTTATATTTGCCTTGCCATTCTTGCTTCCGTTGCCATTACCTGGTTTATCGATCTTCTTTGGCCTCATAATAGCCTTAGCGGGCGGCGCGATAGCTGCGGGTAAAAAACCTTGGCTGCCAAAAATTTTTTTACAAAAAAAAGTGTCCGGGCACCTTCTTGGAAAGGTCATTGATCAAGGGGAAAAGGCCAGCAAGTTGCTGGAAAAAATCGTTAGGCCGCGCGGCACGTTCTTGTTGCGACATCCATGGTTCCGCAAATTCAATGGGCTTGTTATGGCTATTTGTGGGATATTTTTGTCTTTACCTCTTCCTCCGGGGACCAATTTCCCACCAGCCCTTGCCGTTGTTTTACTATCAGTAGGCAGCCTAGAAGAAGACATAGTTATTTTAGTCATTGGTCACAGCATGTTCGTGCTTAATCTGTTACTGTTTGGAACGATACTTTTTTTAGGCGTGACAGAGCTGAGAAACTTGGCCTTCTGAGCTTAGCGTGGGAGCTTAATCTTAGACGTGGCACAGGAAGGGACCCTGAATTTTCTTAAACCATTAAAAAATATACTGAATTATAATTATAACATATCATTATCACTAATTAAGTCTATCGCCTATAAAGCCCATCGGATTGTTAATAACAACAACCAGAAATGAGGAATTTATGAAAAAGAATATATTTGTTTCGTTAATTATTTTGTTTGTAGCTTCGGCTTCAGCCCACGCTGTGGTCCAGCAAGGCTGGGAGCGCCCAATACTTGCAGCTGAAATGGAAGTGTCAGAAGCAACGCTTAATTTTGATGGCGTTAAAGTAGTCGATCTCACGATGACCAGGCAGGATGGCTCCGAAACCCCCACTGGCTTCAAGGTTGGATTCATGAACAGTGGATCTGAACGTACAGTTAATTTAATCATCAGCAGTATTGAAAGAGGTTCGTGTGGCAGCACTGTTTACGTAGCTGATCTTCCCGGTCGCGAGCCGCATCAACCAGAAACCTTCGCCCGGTTTCACCTGCGTTTAGTCGATCACTCCACGCGTCTATGTGATGACGCTCGTCCATATGCCTGGGAAGCTTCGGTCAGCCAAGGCTGGGGATGGTGTGGAACGGGTGATTCTCATATGAAATTTGCAGGAAATCCCGAACCAGTCTATACGATCCAATAATAATAAATAACCACAGATGAAAAAAGCCGGCCAGCATAAGTCGGCAAAGTCTGGCGGCGTACACACTCAACCAAGAGGGAAGGCCTTAACCTTCCCTCTTAATTAAGCTACTCTCGGAACGTCACCGCCGATATTGAAATCATCCCGGCAAATCAGATTTATTACGCACAGGCAGCTGGGCTCGTTAAAGAAATCCTGGTGCGTGAAGGTGTCTCAGTCAAGCCAGGTGAGACCTTAATGAGGGTCGACACCACGGAACTTGTTTTACAAAAAATGCAGAAAGAATCAAGCAGGCACAAGGTAATGACTGAGATGATTAAATTTCAGTCGGAGGATAAGATATCTGACTTTAAGATGAAGGAAGCTGAAAAGCTCTCACTAGACGCCGAGTTAAAGCTCTTGGAGCAGCAAATAGCGGCCGCAGAAGGCAAAGGCTTAACCAAAGACGATCCCAATCGCTTTTTCAAGGCACGTGTGGAAGTCCCAAACACAAGTCCCGGCCTAGGGCCAGGACTTAGGCCAGGAATGACCGGCAGGGGGAAAATCTACACCACATGGCGTTCTCTTGGATGGATTATATTTCACAAACCCATGGAGTTTCTTGGTTACAATGTGCTGTTTTGAACTCGTGCGACAAGATGATACTGAAAAATCAACTAATCATTGAAAAAGTCTATCAAACGTTACAAAAAGAGCTCTATGTTAAAATCATCAGATTGGCTGTTAGATCCACATGGTTGTCCTGGTTTTAAAAAATATGAGATCAATTCACATGTCGAAAAGCCACCTTACATTCACCATACGGAATATTGCTATGTACAGATTCCAAAACGTTACGCGCTGGTTAACATCACTTCTATAGTTGAAGAAGCGCTTAAGCGTTCAAATGTGGCAGACGGTCTTTGTTTCATATGCGCTATGCATATTACTGCCGGGATTTACATAAACGATGCGGAGTCAGGCCTGCTAAACGATATTGCGAAATGGATAGAGCGGCTTGCTCCATATGGTTCAGATTATCTTCATCATCTGGCCCGCAAGACTCTATAAACCTCATTACGACGTTTATTATTTAGCGAGCCCCAATTCTCTTGAAAAGGCTGTCCCATGTTTCGGTGAAATCTGTAGAGGCAACCGCGTCTATGAGAAAAATCGTGGCACTGGTAGGGTCATGGAAATTTATAAAGGCAAGAAAGTTAACCTTCCTCTTGATGGGCCAGGTACCGTCAAGGAGGTGTTTTCAAATGGATTTGCTAAGGTGTTGTTTAAACGAGATCGCAACAACTATCATTTTCGAAGCTTAGAATCGCTTGGAGGACAGGTAAACGGCATCTTGAGCCCTGCCTCCTCGAACAAGGGTCAACGTATGGTTGCAGACAGGACGGATAGCGTGAAGACACAGATCGCTATTGGAGACGAAGGATCTTCAATACTGCTAACGCCGCGAGTGCGGCTGCTATAGCGAACTAAGCTAAGATAGCAAATAAGAGAAGCATTGGAGCCTCTGACTGGGAATTACATCAAAACAGCACATTGTAACCAAGAAACTCCATGGGTTTGTGAAATATAATCCATCCAAGAGAACGCCATGTGGTGTAGATTTTCCCCCTGCCGGTCATTCCTGGCCTAAGTCCTGGCCCTAGGCCGGGACTTGTGTTTGGGACTTCCACACGTGCCTTGAAAAAGCGATTGGGATCGTCTTTGGTTAAGCCTTTGCCTTCTGCGGCCACACTCCATAGTTTTAAGTTTTCCGAAAAACTTTGTGTCGGCAAACCGAAGACCTTAAACTTCACTGCCTGGCCGGTCTCGATAAGCGGTGCATCTCCCTCAGGTACGTCGAACTGGGCAAAGACCATATCAGTGCGGGCGATTTTTATCAGTTCCTCTCCAGATGTGACTGGCTTGCCGATCAGGTCATCAAGTTTGTCGCTGACGACTACGCCATTGATTCCGCTTTTGACTTCTGCGGCCGCTATTTGCTGCTCCAAGAGCTTTAACTCGGCGTCTAGTGAGAG
>CAYHPW010000051.1:0-18767 GCA_964358645.1 uncultured Bacteriovoracaceae bacterium
ACAGCTTGCGCTTGCTGCGACAGCGATCCACTTTTTTTGATTTTGTAGTCGTGGCTGCTGTGGTTGTAACTGCTGTCAGTGTGAATTTGATCGCCGCCGCTGGAGTTGGTCTTGGTTTGGCTATTTTGCTTTTCCTAAGAGATCAGATACAGGGTTCCGTTGTTCGCAGGAAAACACTGGGTAGTAAAACATTTTCAAAAAAACGCCGGCTGCGCTCAGAGATGCAGCTTCTTGAAAAGAACGGAGATGCGGTAGCCGTATTTGAGCTGCAGGGGTCGCTTTTCTTTGGTACCACTGACCAGTTTTTTAGCGAGATCGAGCCATTTCTTGAGAAAAGCAAATATCTGATTATTGACATGCGCCGGATTAAGTCAGTTGATTTTACCGCCGCTCATATGTTGGAACAGATTGCAGCGCAACTGACTGAAAATAACGGATGCCTTGTTTTTGCCGATCTTCCTAGGAATCTTCCGACAGGACAGAACTTACGCCGTTATTTTGACCAGGTTGGGATTGTTAAGCCGATGACAAACGTAAAGATTTTCCAAGAGATCGATAGCGCCCTTGAGTGGGTAGAGGATCAGGTCTTAACAGAAGGATCCGGCCTGGTTGAACAGGGTAAAGCACTTTTGTCGATCAATGAAATAGATCTGTTTGATGGTTTGCCTATGGATGCTTTAAAGCTGTTGTCCGTATGTTTGGATGAGCGCCACTATAGGGAAGATGAAAAGGTATTTAATCAGGGGAATGAGGGCGATGAAATCTTTTTCATCAGGAGAGGAACTATCAAGATCATGCTTCCTCTGACGGATGAAAAAAGTCATCATCTGGCAACCTTTTCTAGAGGGGATTTTTTTGGGGACATGGCCTTTCTTGATAAAGGAATCCGATCCGCCGATGCAGTGTCTGTCGGAGAGACTGATCTTTATGCTATTTCTAGAAAAAAATTCAATGACGTGGCGGTAAAGTACCCTGCTTTGCCAGGGATGGTGTTCGAGCGCCTGGCGCACGCGCTTTCGTCACGGCTTAGACACACAGACTCTGAGCTGAGGGCGTTGGAAGAGGCGTAGCTCAAGAAAGTTTTTGTAGAGCGCCTTTTAAACCATCATGTAACGCGCATATTTCATCTTTTTTCCACTGCGTGGGATTGTTTCTCACGAAGGATGTCTTATCCACTCTGTTGTCAAATCTGGCTATGGGGATGTCGAAAACCGTGCTGCTGGCTTGTACCGAAACAGTTCCAGGACGACGCGCGGTTTTCTCAAGCCACTCTATATCGTCACAACCATAGTCATTCATCATAACGTCCATTGGTACACCATGATGTAGGATCGAACCCGGATCATTCGGGTTGGTCCGTTCGATATTTTTTCGCCGTGATTCCTCAGGGGTGACCCACACGTATAATATGCGTGCCTTCTTAAGAATTGCTGGTGAGAGCTTGCTTAGGGAATAATTATAACCAAATGGTTCAGTAAGAGGCATGTTTGAACCATGAGGCCCGCCACGGGCGAATTCTATAACCACAGTTTTGCCGGAAATATCAGTATGGCAGAGTATATTCCTTTCGCGTAGCATTTCTGCTGCTTCGGTTTCAATTTTTTCTGCAACTACGGCTCGTACTTTGTCATCCAGTGTGGCTAATCTGTAAGGGATGCCGACTTTGCGGGCTGATCTGTCAAAGCGCTCCATAAGCCAAGAAGCGGCAGAGTTTGATTTAACGATTTTTCTTTCAATAAGATCAGCATAATCTTCGTTTATCAGCGATATCAATGTTCCCCAGTCTTTTGGCTCGCGGAAGGGTTTGTCAGAATTGTTGAAGAAAATACGTTTTTGATTTAACAGTGCCAGCTGTTCGTCAATACACCTCATCATATGCACATAAGGGAAATCATCCAGTTGAATCGTGGGGCCTAGGTGGAAATCCCGATGGCATTCCTGTTCGCTAAGTCCAGCAAGATACTTGCGTACCTCTGATTTTCCTGAAGCGGGCAAGGCTAACAAAAGCAGTGTTTCAAGATTGTTATTGTTAAATGATTTATCCATATATCTTATCCATAATATTTTAAAATATCTTATCTAGTCCCCACGCGCTCAGGCGTGATGAGTGCTGACCAGCGATTAGTTTGTTTCACCAAAGCGGACCCGAGAGGGCTCGAACCTCCGACCTTCAGATCCGTAGTCTGACGCTCTAATCCAACTGAGCTACGGGTCCATGGTGATCTTGATGATTTACACGAAAGCAGGGCATAGAGCAAGCACGCCTGCCGTCTTTCAAATAGTCAACCCCGTCATCCTGACCGCCTATTGAAAGGCCAAGATGACGGGGTGTGGTTTGGTTGATTGTCAGTTACAGGTCTTCCATTGGAAGTGATAAATAATGCCGGCGTCGACATCCATGCTATCAACGCTGGAAAACGCCTGTTCGCTTCGGCCATTGGTCATGACCAACATGCTGGAGTTGGAGCGCAGGATGACGTCCACTCCGCAACGTGACCAGATCAGACCTCTTGCAATTAGGTCGTTTTCAATAAGATAGTCACTGTCCTGGGGGCCTGAGAAGTTTTGTGTGAATCTCGGCCCACGGGTTCCGGCGAAAAAGTATTCGACATTAAACTGCGACCGCGATCCAAAAGGAAGGCTGTTGAATCCGCGGTAGTCAATCCCGATGACGGACACACTAAAACCTTGTGGTACGTGCACGGGTATGGCTACGTTACAGCTTTTTCTGTCTAGCCTTTTTCCGGTAAATCCGCCTGCTTCGACAGTGTATTGATCGAAGAGAATGCTCAGACTTTTTGCATCAGGACTTAGCGTGGCCGAAGCAGAACCTCTCGGACACCCGCTGCCTCCGTAAGATGGCTCGCCAAGCCATATGGTGTCATCGGCCATTGCTTGAGAGGCCAGCATGAACGACAATAAAGAAACGAGTGTTTTCATTTTTTCCCCCAGTCTGTATTTGTTTTTAACTACCCCATTCGGGAACATCCCGAATATGTACTGCCCCGAAAGCAACACGGATGCCATCTTGGATATTTTTAAAAAATATTAATTCTTACGAGGGATTATGAAGGATTAGTGGGATTTTTACAGGCAAGACATTGCAGTGCGGAAAAGGACTGGTATCAAAAATGGACTGACATTTTATTGTCAATATGGCGCTGGTTATCTGTGAATCTTGTTATTACAACGGCGTTTGACGATTTCATATGTCGCGCCCTGCTCGTGAGATATGTCAAGCGAGTCAATAATCGCTAGCGCTTGCTCGCGATGGCTATTGGATTTAACTTTAAGTGAGCTTTGCAGCATCAGATAAACGTTGCCCCCGCATTTGCTCCAGAGGGGAGATTTTATTTTCTGCGAAAGTTGGAAGTTTTCATCAATGGGCCCTGTAAACCGCTGCTTCATATGGTTTGATGCAAGATAATATGGTTGGTGCAAGAATCCCAAGCTTGCGCTTACCTCGCCATTACCTTTTGCAGGCAAAGAAATAAAACCACGATAATCAGCGCGGGCTATCCCGATACTGACGCCTGCCGGTAGTTTCATCATGATATAAACCAGGCATTGGCTGGAATCAGACTGCTTGCGCCCTGGCGACTGTTTGCCAGCTTCGGCTGAGTAATTGTCAAATATGATGCTTAACGCGGATGCATCCGGGCTTAGCGCGACAGAAGTGTTTTCGGCGTTACAGCCCTTTCCATAAAACCCAGGCTTGCCAAGCAGGACATTTTTTTCAGCGGTGTGTCCGGTGGTGGCTGAACTTAATAAATATACAATCATAAACGTGAACAATAAGTGTGGCTTCATCTCTCAATCTCTCTCTCGTTAAAAAAGAGAGCAATCGTGGTGCCTGTGCTTAGACTCAATATTTCAATAGCTTAGTAAAAATGAAGTGTTGATCTTTTAGACAAGTGTATTAACTTGAAATAAGAAAGGGATATTTATGCGATCACGGAAGCTTGTTGTTCTATTTGTAGTGCTGTTAGTAGTATTTTTTACTTTTTGCGGTAAAGATGATGATCCTACAAACAGTACCAGCAGCAACTTGAATCTTGCATCCACTGCTCAGAAGGCTTTGCCTCTAAGTTCTGCAATTAGTTCATCATCAATGACTGAAATGCATTTGGTTGCGAACACTACAAGCACCAGAGGCTACACCGCGCTTACTTGGGATAGCACGATTTCGTCAAACGATTCTACTATGGTGGTCGGATCAAGTGGTCCATTTCGGATGGAATGCCATGATGGGATGACAGCTGAACAAGACACCGTTAACAATTGTCCTGCGGGCACTACCCGTGACATTAATAATAAATATTCAGCCACCACGTTGATCGGTCTCATTTATAGTGCGGATAAATACTTTGCCAGTCATGTTTTTAATAAAGATACAACGGCGTGTACCATGACGGGTGCTTCGGAGCTAACCAATCATACGCCTACTTATACAGGATCGCCTCAGTTCATATACAGCATACCAGATTTTGATTGTCTTTTTGTCGAGGATACTTCGAATTGTTCCTGGTGCAGTGCGAGCCATTATTATCTTTACAAGAAAACAACGGGCAATAAAGCCGGTGAAATTTATTCATTGCTAGGTACATATTTTCAAGAACGAAACGAAACATTCAAATCCACCAATTCACAGGCCCAGCAACTTTATCTTCGCAACGGATCAGACGGGAAGCCAGCATTCATGGCCTTTTCGCTTGCGGCGGCAGCTCCATATGACACTGGCGGCGGTTGGTACTCCAGGACTTTAATTATGCTAAACATCACGGATAGCCGGTTCTTTATTAAATATGGAAGCGGCTTGGTCGCCATAGGTAAGGGCGGTTATGACACTGCTACCGGCACGATCGTAGGTGGTAATTTTATCGTAAAATTATATAATAATAGCACTACACATTATTACTGCCTCACGCAAAGTTCCTCGGGGGCCATCTCGCTGAGCGCTGATGGGTCCGCTTGTGACGGCGATGCTGCATTAATGGATTACTTCAAGAAGTTCTTCGCTGCTGACTCTGGATTCTGGTCAAAAACTGGGACGGATACCGCTAAGTCATTCTTTGGGTTGACTGACGCCGAAATCGACAGTGAGCTTGCTTCAATGGGAGCCGATGTCAATCGGACACTGTATACCTCGATCCCAACTGCTGGTGATGCGACACAGTTCCCAAGCGCGATAGCGAAGTAGTATGTTTTGAGAGATTAAACTTGGTGTTTCCATAATTTTTGCGATAGATGGAGACCGCCTCAATATAATCATTCACTGTGTTTCTGCGCTCTGGATGCGGAAGTAATCCTTCGTTAATGAATCGCTCCCGTGCTTCGATATAGCGAGATGGACCTGGACACAAATGAAGTGGTAGTTGTATTTAGGGTAAATATTGGGGGACTTATGAAAGCAATCTATCTGTTATTTTTCACGGCGGTTATTGGCTGGCAGCCTGTGGCATATAGTGCGGCACTAATTAACGGCGCAGGAGCGACCTTTCCATATCCACTCTACTCAAAATGGTTTGCCGAATACCAGAAGGTCGACCCCGAAGTGCGGATTAATTATCAGTCAATTGGGAGCGGCGGTGGCATCCGTCAGTTCCTCGAAAAAACAGTCGACTTTGGCGCAAGCGACGCGCCGATGACTGACGAGCAACTTAGCAAAGCAAGTGTTCCGGTGGTACACATCCCAACTGTGCTTGGCGCTGTCGTCCTTACATATAATGTTCCAGGAGTCGAACAGGGACTGAAACTAAGTGGCGAAGTGGTTGCTTATATTTTTCTTGGCAAAGTCACAAAGTGGAATGACTCGAGGATCACGGCACTTAATCATGGGATAAAACTCCCTGAAACCGATATTCTTGTGGTGCATCGCTCGGACGGCAGTGGCACGACGGGCATCTTCACTGATTATCTGTCGAAGGTGAGCGCGGAATGGAAGACCAAAACAGGATCAGGAACGGCTGTTAACTGGCCCGTGGGGCTTGGGGGTAAGGGTAACGAAGGTGTCGCCGGTCTGATCAAGCAGACTCCTGGGAGCATAGGATATGTGGAGTTGATCTATGCTAAGAACAACTCACTTAATTATGCGTTCTTGAAGAACAAGGCCGGCAACGTCATAGAGCCCAACACCAAGACTGTTACGGCAGCTGCGGCCGGGGTGGTCAAGTCGATGCCTGCTGATTTCCGAGTGTCGATCACAAATGCTGATGGAAAAGAGGCATATCCCATAAGCGGTTTCACATATCTTCTAGTTTACAAGAACATGCCGAAGGGAAAGGGCGAAGGTATTGTGAAATTCCTGCGATGGGCTATGAAAGGTGGGCAGAGTTATGCAGAGCCACTGTATTACGCTCCTCTTCCTACGGCGCTTTTAACAAAAGTAAACGCAAAAATCGACGAGATCAGCGTTAAATAAGCAAAATGTATTGCAAGGACATAAAATTAAACAACAGAGAGGTTCACCGTGGCGATCACGTGTTTTCGCTCGCGTTGAAATTGTCTGCGATAGGATTGGCAGTCCTCCTCGGCTTGGTGGGGATCTTCCTGTTTCGGGCGGCACTTCCCGCAATTCATACCCAGGGTCTTCGATTTGTAACATCGTCGGTATGGGACCCCGTGCAAGATGTCTACGGTGCCATGCCAGTGATCTACGGTACCGTGGTGTCCTCGTTTTTGGCGATTGTGATCGCGACACCTCTTAGCATCGGAGTTGCGCTGTTCTTGACTGAGATCGCACCACGCTCAATTGGGCGTGTTGTTGGTTTTCTGGTTGAGATGCTAGCTGCTATTCCAAGCGTTGTTTACGGACTTTGGGGGATCTTCGTTCTCGCGCCATGGCTGAGGCGAGTGGTCGAACCAGCTTTAGGTAAAACTCTCGGGTTCTTGCCTTTCTTCCAGGGCCCGCCTTACGGTGTTGGAATGCTTGCCGCAGGGATCATCCTTGCTATCATGATCACGCCAACGATTTCGAGCATTTCGCGGGAGCTTTTTAATTCTATTCCACATATTCAGCGTGAGGGTGCCATCGCGATCGGCGCCACGCGCTGGGAAATGATGCGCCTGACGGTTCTCACAAGCTCGAAACGGGGAATCATCGGTGCGACGATTCTTGGTCTTGGCCGCGCACTTGGCGAAACTATGGCTGTCACGATGGTGATCGGTAACCGGCACGAGGTGTCGGCATCGCTCTTCGCACCAGGGGCAACAATGGCGAGCATTATTGCTAATGAGTACGCGGAGGCGACCAGCGATATGCATTTATCAGCCTTACTCGGAGTCGGTCTAGCTCTTTTCTTAGTGAATTTCACTATCAGCAGTATTGCTAGGATCTTCATCTCCCGCGGATTCCGTTGGGGAGCAATACGAAATGGAGCCAAGGGATGAAGCATTCGTTTACCGACTACATCTATCGAAGCTATCGAAAACGTAAAGTGATCAATGCTGTGATGTATGTCCTCCTCTCCATAGCTGTTACGCTCGCGATCATCCCGCTTTTGAGCGTATTCGGGTACGTGATTGTCCAAGGTATGCCGGCATTGAATCTTGAATTTTTCACTGGGCTTCCCAAACCAGTTGGGGAAATCGGCGGTGGTATGGCAAACGCCCTTGTTGGTACTTGTACGCTGGTTTTAATTGCATCCGTCGTAGGCGTTCCATGGGGAATCGCGGTGGGATTATACCTTTCCGAGTATGGCAAGGACGGCCGCCTGAGCAGCATTGTTCGTTTTTGCGCTGACATGCTGGCGAGCATTCCTTCAATCATTGTCGGTTTATTCGTGTACGCCTTGGTTGTGCTTCCCATGAAGCGCTTTTCAGCTCTAGCAGGAGGGCTTGCGCTTGGTTTGCTGATGATTCCGACAGTATCCAGAACGACCGAGGAATTGTTAAAGATGGTGCCCAACCATATTCGCGAAGCAGGGTTAGCGCTAGGTCTACCGCGGTGGAAAGTCATCTTATGGATTGTGCTCAAGGGTAGCCGTGGACCTATCACCACTGGTATTATGCTTTCGATCGCGCGTATCGCTGGAGAAACCGCGCCACTTCTTTTTACAGCATTCAATAATCGCTTTTGGCAAAGTGGCTTGGATCAACCAATTTCGTCATTGCCAGTCCAGATCTACACATATGCTATCAGCCCATACGACGACTGGCACCGGCAGGCATGGGCCGGGGCGTTCGTCTTGGTTCTTCTGGTGTTTATGATAAACATCATTACTAGGCTTATATTTGCCGCGACCATTCGAAAGAGGCAAGAGTCATGAGTTCAGTCCTCGTAGTTCGGAAATTAAATGCATGGTTTGGACATACACAGGCGCTTAAAGAAATCAGTATGGAGTTTGAGCAAAATTCGGTGACCGCTATTATCGGTCCTTCCGGATGTGGGAAATCGACTTTCATTCGTTGCATGAACCGATTGCACGAGGAAGTGCCAGAGGCCAGGGCTTCAGGAGAAGTTTTTCTCGAAGGTAAAAACATCTACTTGCCTGAAGTTGATCCGGTTGCCATTAGGCGGAAGATCGGGATGGTCTTTCAGAAACCAAATCCTTTTCCATCTCTTTCCGTCTTTGATAACGTGGCGGTCGGTTTAAAGCTGGCTGGAGTGAAGCGAAGCGCAGTATTAAAGGAGGCAGTCGAGCGCAGCTTGATACTTGCAGCGCTATGGGACGAAGTGAAAGATGGTCTGCATTCGCCGGGGACTAGTTTATCAGGCGGTCAGCAGCAGAGACTTTGCATTGCCCGTGCACTCGCCGTTGAACCATCCGTTCTCTTAATGGATGAGCCCACAAGCGCGCTTGATCCTATCTCTACGGCAAAGATCGAGGAACTAATGACGGAATTGAAAAAGGCCGTAACGATCGTCATTGTGACACATAACATGCAGCAGGCGGCTCGTATTTCGGATAAGACCGGGTTCTTTCTCCTTGGCGAGCTGATCGAGTGCGGGGATACTTCACAAATTTTTACAGCGCCTAAAGACAAGCATACTGAGCGTTACATCACAGGGAGGTTTGGGTAAAAATGGAACGTCATTTTGATGTATCCTTGCGTGAATTAAAGGAACAACTGGTTGGGATGGCAGGCCTTGTTGAAAGTGCAATCGACAAAGCCACCCAGGCACTTAAGACAAAGGATGTAGGGCTACTCAGCCATGTGCATGAAATAGAGAAGAAAGTTAATCATGCACATAAGGCGGTGGATAACTCCTGTTTAAAACTCCTGGCATTGCAGCAACCGTTGGCAGCTGATCTCCGCTTGATCGTGGCAATCATCAAGATCAATACTGACCTGGAAAGAATGGGAGACCAGGCCGAGAACATAGCCTACAACAGCGAACGCTACATTCGAGGCAAAGAGCTCAAGCCTTTGATTGATCTCCCTATTATGGCTGATGAAGTCCGCTCAATGGTCCGAGAAGCCCTTGATTCATTTGTTAAGAGCGACGAGCCGCTCGCACGAGACGTCTTAAAGCGAGATGATAAGGTGGACGCGTTAAAGAACAAGATCTTCCGTGACGTGCTTGAGCACTTAAAAGGGCAACCTGACTTACTCGAGCAAGGATTGAGCTTGATCCTGATTGCAAGAAATCTAGAAAGAATCGGTGATCATGCAACCAATATCGCTGAAGACGTGATCTTCGCTGTTTCAGGTGAGGACATCCGGCATTCGGCGAAGGTGGAAACCATAAAGGGAGCGTTTAACCAGAAGTAACATATTGAAATAATAGTACTTTTGTATAATGCCTAGATTATTTGACCAAAATAATCAATGATATATAATTAAATTAAGGTTGCTAAGTTACGGCTCGGCTATTGATTTCTATTCTTTCATCCGATGGGTAATCGATGGGAACCAGTAGGGGAGCCGGGAGGGGTGTTAAATGAACGTTATGACACGTATTAAACTTTTTTTAAAAGATGATGAAGGCCAGTCAACGACTGAGTACATTTTGATTCTTTCTGTGGTGGTGATGGTGGCGATGAAGTTTAGAGGCACGTTTCTAAAAAAACTTGGTGATATTACTGGAAAATTAGAGGGTGATCTAGATAAGGCGATGACAGAATAGTGATCGGTGATTTAGCTGCTTTTATGGGGATGGGGAACTACTTGCTTGATAAAGGCTCTGATTGCGGATGACAAGGGGCAGGGTACTGTCGAGTACATTCTGATACTTTCACTCGTGGTGGTGGGTACTACAGCGATCGTACGCGCGATACGTGGTACAATGGATAAAGGGCTGCTTTACCTTGGGGGCCAGATTGAAAAGGACCTCAAGACGGGGAGGGCGCCTTTAAATGTTTGGAAGAACTGATCTCGCTTTTTACTTTATTCCGCTCATATCGATCATAGCACTGGTCACTGACTTGAGGTTTGGTCGCATATTTAATTGGCTTACCCTTTCGGCATTTTTAAGCGGACTTGTTGTTGCGGCCGTTGGTGGCGGTTGGAGCGGTATTGGTTCATCATTGCTAGGCGCTCTGGTTGGTTTGCTACTTTATGGATGGATGTTTTGGATCGGAGTAATGGGGGGTGGCGACGTTAAGCTCCTGATGGCCCTGGGCGCTTGGGGGGGGCCCAGGTATGTGCTTGAAGTCGCGGTGCTTGGCGTGATGCTTGGCGGATTATTGGCAATCTGTAAACTGATAGCAAAGCGCAGAGTCCTTGATTTTTCTAGAAAGCTTTACCGTTTTTTGCTCAGTCTTTTTATCAAAGAGCTTGAGATCGAGACGCCTAAGATAGATCGTGGGTTTACAATGCCTTTTGGCGTTGCACTAGCTGTTGCCGCGGTTTGGACCGTCTTTGATGTACCACTCAAGAGGATGGGCCTATGGTGGTGAAGCACGAAGACGGCCAGGCAATATTGGAGTACATCCTGCTTTTAATGACGGTCGTGGGGGCGTATCTCATAGTTGTCAATTCTCTTGGCAAGTTCAAACTGTCTGAAAAAATGATGGCACCACTTAACGGAGACTTCAAGCGCGCCTATCAGTACGGCCATCCGCAGGCTTTAGGTTATGACGATGGTGGTCCTGAAAACCACCCGTTCGCTCCGCCTAGCAGCGGGAAAAACAATGGTAGATTGTTTATCAGTCCGAGATAGGCGGTATGATTTGATGGTTTCATTGTTTAAAAGAAAAGTATCGGAGCACGATGGTCAATCCACGATAGAGTTCGCGCTGACGCTTATCTTGCTGTTCACGTTCTCGATGTTTTTCTTGAAGCTCGCGATGTTCTTTGGTGTCGCGAATTACGTCCATTACGCCACGTTTATGTCGGCTCGCGCTTATTTATCCGCTGGAGAGGACCGCCAGGGTGACCAAGTCAGGCGAGCCCGTGATGTTATAGTTACAACGTTGAAAAAATCAGTCGGCCAATCAGGGACTGACAGATGGCCACTTGTATTAAAGGCTGAAGGTGGAGGTGGTGAAATCCTAGGTTTTAATGCGGACCCGCCAAGTCAATATAGTGACGTTGATAGTAATTCAAGCTGGATGCAGGGAGTCCGATATACTTTTAAGGGGAACTTTTTCCTTGCACCGCTCGGTGTGCGAGGTGAGCGGGGTAATACCCAGGTTAATTCTATGTCGCTTACCTCGGAGAGTTGGCTTGGGCGTGAGCCCAATTACAACGAGTGTGCTAGGGAAATGGGGAGACATCATGGCTTGTTTGATAACGGCTGCTGATGATGAGAGAGGCCAGAGCATAATAGAATTTGTGCTCATGCTCCCGGTTTTGCTGATTTTTACATACGCGCTCGTGAAGGTTAATACACTCATCCAGATGTCAATCGTCAATCAACAATATGTAAGGGCGAAAACCTTGTCTCTTGCATATAATAGCTCTGTTTACCCTTACCTTAATTTACGCCGACAAGAATTGGATGAAAAAAACTACAATCAGATGCTGGTTGGTATGTCAGACCAAGCTATTTCAGTAGAAGAAGGGCGCGAGCAGCCTGATGCCCCTGTTTACAACATCGCCAGAAAAGGTCACGAAGGCAGCAATGAACCCAAGGCAGAGCCACGACAGAGGACCGCGATCAGAGTCAGGACTACGGTCAGTCTTTGCACGCAACAAAATGTCGCCAGGAACGGAAGTTCATTAAGCCCGCTGCTTCCGCTTGACCAGAAGAATAATCCCATAGGACCGTGGGCCCTTGGAGAGAACACAGTTTTTGAATTTTGCAGGAGCCCGAAGATGCCATGAATAATCGCGTACTGACCCTATCACTGGTGATGGCCTTGATTGCGGTATACTTCGTTTACAGTTTTGTTACTGGTATTGAGGAAGAAGCAAAAAAGAAATTCGGCACCGAAGTCCTGGTTGTGACAGCTAAGAAAGACATCAAGGAAATGGATACCATAAAGGAGACCTTGCTCGAGCTCAAGGAAGTACCAAAGCGGTACATAGAGCCAGCCGCCGTCACTTTCGAAAAAAAGGAAAGTGATCCTGGAAATAAAGGAGCTTCACGAGCCATGAATGATATTGCCGGGGCTGTTGCGCTTGTTCCTATCAAAAAGGGGGAACAGATTACATTCAACAAGATCACTGAGCCGAATATGAGGACAGGTCTTGCCCCGCAAGTCGCACCAGGAAAGCGCGCGGTGGCCGTGCCAGTAAACGAAGTCAGCGGTGTGGCAAAGCTGGTTAAGCCCGGTGACCGCGTGGATCTGATCGCGGTGCTTGATCTTGGTGGTTCAAAAGACGCAAAGATATCAAAGACCATTTTACAGGATGTCGTGGTGCTTGCAGTCGGGCGGAGCGTGACCAACAACGTTCCACGCATAATCGAAGCTGATCCTTTTGGGGGGAACCCCAGGGTCAAGTCCCTTGCGGAGGATTTCACTTTCGCATCAGTGACTCTTGAGGTTGAGCCAGTGCAAGCACAGTTGCTGGCGCTGGTGATGGCTAACGGTGAGAACGCCTTAACGCTTTCGCTTAGGAACAATGATGATTCGGATAGAGTTAATATTGGTTCAACCACTTTTAATGAAGTGCTAGGGCCTGATGCTGCCCAGGCACGAAGAGGACCCGCGACGGGAGGAAGATGAACGTCAGAAGGACAACAGCTTTTGCGATTCTCCTGTGCATAGGTCTCCTGCTTACGGCGGTGGCGGCGGAGGAAGGCGCTTCCGTAAAGACGAAAAAATCCAGGCTGACACATGATACATCGGAGTTTGCCGCCGACAAAAGAAGGCTGCTCCTCACCACCGGCGAAGACAAGGCGGTGGATATTGATTTTGACGCCAATGCAGGCGCAAACGGTATAACAATAGGTAACCCTCAGGTAGTTGCCACTACGCTCGTTAAGATGGGTGATAAGCGGCAGATTGTTTTCAAGCCGCTTAAGGCCGGCGACACCACTGTCACGGTTAGGGATGCTGAAGGGACTATTCAGCTTATATTTTCTGTGCGCGTGACGGGGTCCAACCTTTTAAGAGTGGCTGGTGAATTGAGGGACCTTCTCCGCGATATTGAAGGGATCGATATAAGGGTGGTTGGTTCAAAGGTGATCGTGGATGGAGAAGTTCTCGTACCCGCGGATTACGGCCGTCTTTTAACCGTTATACAAGATAAAAGTTACACCGATTATGTGCTCAACCTAACGACGCTCTCACCGCTTGCAATGCAAGTTTTGGCTAAACGAATACAGGAAGATGTAAACACATTTGCTCAAAACGTCCGCACCCGTGTCGTTAATGGCGTTATTTTTCTAGAAGGCAGCGTGGACAATATCGACCAGGCGAAGCGGTCTCAGTCGATTGCTTCTCTTTATTTGCCTGAGATGAGACCCGGGAGCCAGCTGGAGCGTGATCCAACGGTACAGCGCCTGCCGCCACGCCGGTTGGTGGAGAATTTCATCATGGTCAACCCTCCTCCTCCGAAGAAACAGGAAAAACTGGTGCGTATCACCGTACACTTCGTCGAACTATCCAAGAACTACGACAAGGTATTTGGGTTCAAATGGCAGCCAGGCTTCACCGCGGATCCGCAAATAAGCGTAGGAATTAGCCAGGGTGGCAGCGCGACCGGTAGTGGTGCCTCATTCAGCGGGACCATCTCAAGCCTTATGCCCAAGCTACAAAGCTTGCAGCATGCCGGGTACGCGCGTGTTCTTAAAACCGGGACCATGATCGTGCGGAGCGGGCAACCCGCCAAACTTATTGAGCAGACCGAATTTCCTTTTTCACTGATCGGCGCGAATGGTCAGCCTACCGTGGCTAGCAAGGGAGTAGGGCTTTCAGTCGCGGTAACACCGCTTATCCTTGGTCAAAGCGAGGATATCCAGATGGATCTGGTGATGGATCAAGTCAACCTAGTCGGAAGGGCGCCTGCCGCCATGGCTCCGCCGATAACAGCAACCCACAAGGTTGAAACGAAGATTTATATCAAATCAAACGAAAGCGCCGCCGTGGCTGGCGTGAACTCTTCTGACATAGGCACAGATTTCAACAAGGATGATCCAAAACCAGGTGCGTTCGATCAAGGGACAGATCCTATTTTTACATTGCTGCGTTCTAAGGGATACAGAAAGAAAAAATCACAGTTCGTAATCTTCGTCACTCCACAGATTATCGATAATGCATCTGACGGAACGGAAGACTTGAAAAAGAATTTCAGGGTCAAAGTTAAATAGGAGTTATATAAAAATGGCCGGACATATCATAGCCGTGGTTGGTGGAAAAGGCGGAGTCGGCAAAAGCGTGTTTGCGGCTAACCTGGCAATTGCCTATATGCTCGAAAGCAAGCATAGGCCGCTTATTATTGACCTTGATTTGACCAGCCTTGGTGATCAGAACATTATCCTAGGCCTGAATCCACAAAAGACGATCGTAGATATATCCAAGATGCATGGGATGGCCATTGAACCCAAAAATCTTGCGCCGCTGATGGTGAGCGCGCAAGCCGGTTACCATTTCATAGGCGCCCCAAAAGATTCAATAATGGCGCAGGATCTGGACCTTGATGGATACGGCAGGTTTCTGAAAGCCATCACCAACTGGTTTAACCTTGTTGTTGTAGACTGCGGGAACGGAACTGATGCAGCTGCGATTAAGACATTTGAATTCGCCACCGCGATCTTCGTAGTTACGTCGGCTGATTTGATTGTTATCAACCAGACCAGGCGCGTGCTTACGAAGATACAGGAACTTTTATTCCCGCCAGAAATGGTGCAGATAGTAGTCAACAGGTATTCGCAGACCAATCTCATAAATCCGCAGATGCTCCAGAAAAATCTTAACCGTACTATATTCGCCGCTATTCCGGATGATCCCTCCATATGTGACAGTTCACTGGCGAAGAGCATCCCACTTTGTCTTTCCGCACCCAATTCTAATATCGCCAGGGCCTTCCACGATATTGCGCGGAAAATACAGCAGATAAATATGCTAGAAAATCTTGCGGGTCTCAAAAAGCCTTCAGGCGTGGCGTCCAGGGCCACGAATCTTTCGCTCGTAAAAGATCAACAAAAGACCAGTACCGTTTCGCACGCGGCTAACATTGATGCATGGACAGGTCTAAAGCTCAGAATACATAAAGCGCTTGTTGAACAGATGGATCTTAAGAAAATGAGCACTGACACGAGTGACGCCAAACAGCGGATGATACTGCGTGAAAAGACGCAAAAAACCGTCCTTGATATCCTTGCCGCCGAAGATACCGGTGATCTTCTTCCCACGCGAGAAGCCAAGGCCCAACTTCTCAAGGAAGTTCTTGACGAAGCGCTGGGGCTAGGCCCGCTTGAGGATCCCCTTGCAGACGAGACTGTGACGGAAATCATGGTCAATTCGCGCGATCAGATTTACCTCGAAAGAAACGGAAAGCCCATGCTTTCTAAGGTTGTATTTTCGAGTGAGCAGCAAATGATGCGGGTGATAGAAAGAATCGTTACCCCGCTCGGCCGCAGGGTTGACGAAAAGGTCCCTTATGTTGATGCCAGATTAAGGGATGGTTCGCGCGTCCATGTGATAATCCCGCCCCTGGCTTTGAGGGGACCTACGATCACGATCCGAAAATTTCCAAAGAAAAGAATCGAAGTTAAAGACCTGATCACATTTGGTTCAATGACTGAGGAAATCGCGGATTTTTTGAGATCATGTGTAGAGGCGAAGCTTAACGTTGTTGTTTCTGGCGGCACAGGATCAGGCAAAACCACGCTGTTGAATGTTCTTTCTAACTTTATCCCGGCGACGGAGCGTATCATCACGGTTGAGGATTCTGCCGAACTTCAACTCGGTCAGGAACATGTCGTCAGGCTTGAAGCGCGGCCAAAAAACATAGAGGGCGAGGGCGAGGTCAGCATACGCGATCTGATCAAATGCTGCCTTAGGATGCGGCCGGATAGAATCGTGGTTGGAGAGTGCCGCAGCGGTGAGGCGCTCGACATGCTACAAGCGATGAACACCGGTCATTCTGGTTCATTGACGACACTACATGCGAATACACCGAGGGAGGCGCTGGCAAGGCTAGAGACACTGGTGTTGATGTCAGGGATTGCCATGCCTTCGAAGGCGATACGAGAAAACATAGCTGCTGCCGTTGGTTTGATTATTCAGCAAAGCAGGCTCAGCGACGGCTCACGCAAAATAACGCACATCACGGAAGTCGTCGGCATGCAGGGAGATGTGATTGGGTTATCGGATATATTCATATTCAAGCAGGAAGGGCTGGATAAGAAGAGAAAAATAATCGGCAGATACGTACCGACCGGGATCATACCGAAATTCGTGGAGGAGATGGAACAAAAGGGTATGCGTATTTCGAGAACCCTTTTTGCCGCGAAAGCATAGGGGATTATGTTAAAGGTAATAGGGTCGCTTTTTTTTGGTGCAGCGGTTTTTGGTGTTTCGTACCACTATAACAAACGCTTTTTAGAATGGCTGCGATTCCAGTCCCTCGGTACACGTGATTATATTGTAAATAAACTGAGTTTAATGTTCATCGATATTCCCCAACAGCGGATACTTATCTGGATGTTCCTTCTTAGCTTTGGCGCCGGTTTATTGGTATTCTTTGCTTTTCTTCCGAATTTTTTCCCAGGCATCACCTTTGGCATAGTGACTACCATTGTCGGATGGAAGGCGCCTAAACCCATAGTTGATTTCATCTATGATAGGCGGGTTAAGAAATTTGTTTTGCAGATGGTTGACGCTTTAAGCTTGATGTCAAACGGTTTAAAAGCGGGCTTGTCTCCGGTTCAGTCGCTCGCTCTCGTGTCAGAGCAAATGCCAAACCCGATTCATGAGGAATTCAACTACGTATTACAGCAAACCAAATTAGGCGCGTCTCTTGAGGAGGCGTTGTTAAATCTATCAAAACGTGTCCAGGCCGATGACGTTGAGATGTTCGTCACATCAGTGATCATACTCAAAGAAACCGGCGGGAATCTTGCCGAGACATTCGACACCATCGTTACTACGATCAGAGAAAGAATAAAGCTTGAAAACAAGATTAGCGCTATGACAACGCAAGGCATGGCTCAGGGCGTTATAGTCATGATGATACCGCCAGTTTTAGGTATGGTTTTTTACCAGTCAGACCCTGAATTCATGAAACCACTTTTCAGCACGACGCTGGGGTGGGCGATAATAATGCTTATAATCCTGCTAGAAATTGTTGGTTTTTTTGTAATGCGAAAAATCGTGAGAATTGAGGTATGATTTTATTTGGCAGTTTAAAATTATTTTTTGGGGGAATGATGGTTAAAAAAATTCATAATGTTTTGTTGCCGCTACTGCTTGTTTTTTGTGTCATGGACTCCGCATCTGCCAATGTCAGCTTGAAGAATGGCAATTTTTTTATGACTTATACTGACATTGTTTATCCGGGTGGGTTTGAACCAAAAATAGAGCGTGTTTATAATTCAAAAACATCGTTCCATGGGATCTTCGGTTGGGGCTGGGGCACTGAGTACGAGGCATATTTGTCCGTATCCGCCGATGGTAGCGTGGTTGTGCATGAATACGGCGGTGGTGCGGATAACAGGTTTAACCCAGAGAAGTTCAGCTCCGAGGAATTAGGAAAAGCGGCCGACACGATAGCAGAGTCAGCGCAGAAGGCCGGAGTCATCGGAAGTGCTGATCAACTAGCTAAGTATAAGGAAAAGCTGCGCAGTGACGCCTCGTTTAGGAATGATGAGTGGGAAAAACTAATACACCAAGGAAGAGTTAATGGACGCCAGATAAATGATGGGGCGAGGTTGCAGTCAAACAGGTTCAGCTATCAATACATAACGAAAGTTTCAGGCGGCTATGTGCGTACATTCGATAGCGGCAAGATTGAGAAATTCAATGAAAGCGGCAAGCTGGTCAGGCTTTCTGACAAGAATAATAATTATATAGAAATTGTATATCGCAAGGACGGACTTATTGAGAAAATCTTGGATAATTTCAACAGAAAGATGTTCTTTACGTTTAATTCACAGAAATTAGTCGAAAAGATAGAGGGCGAAAACGGCAAGAAGGCCGAATATAAATACAATAGTCTTGCCGAATTGGTGTCCAGCCGGGATGTCGACGGCAATATGTATACATACAAGTATGACTCAAAGAGACGTCATAACATGGTAGAAATCGGTTACTCAGATAAGACCACCATGGTTACAAGCTACTATGACATCGACAAAAAGGAGAATGTCAAAAGCGTGAAGGATCGTGATGGGACATTGACTGAATATATTTATGATACGGATAAGTCAGACCGCGGACACTTTACCGTGGCAACCAAAATGAAGGATAATTCTGGCAAGCAGATCTCGCTTA
>CAYHPW010000052.1:0-16809 GCA_964358645.1 uncultured Bacteriovoracaceae bacterium
ACTAGCGGATGAGTGCATTCAGTGGACCATGAAGGTTATATTAGGTAGACCAGTTATTGACATGAATACAAACATATATGGGCACCCTTTTAGGGCCAATTTTGCAAGACTATTACCTTGGATAGAGAAGTCAAATAAGCCATTTACGATCGTAATGCCTGGTCTGCCAAGAACTGGTAAAACAAGCATCCTTCGTGCACTGGTAGATTACTGGGCTAAAAAAAATGGAATTACACTTAGTATAGACTTTCAGGACGGGCAACCTAAAGAGCTTATGATTAAGCTTAAAAGTAGCATCACATCGATGCAAAGGAATTTAGGCGATGACGTAGTTATGACAAGGCTTTTAAATAAATGGCTTAATATGGTGGAAACCGAAACTGATTTTTTCGTTGCCTTGGACCGACTGAATTTATTGGCGAAAGAAGAGAATAAGGAGTTACTTCTTCTCTTTGATGAGACAACAGTAATTATGGGAAAAGAGTGGGGGGGCGAGTTCCATAAAAAATTATTTGCTCATAACAAGGCCAGTAAGGTGATTTCATATACTAGCGAAAGCAATGAGTCGCTCGCCAAATTAAAACATGATATTCAGATTGACGATGCAACAAAGTCTGCAATATTTTTTGAAATCAAGCCAGAATCCCCTGAAAGTGTCAGAGATTTCTTAACCAACATAACCAAAGAAACTGAGGTGAAGTTCACAGAAGATGCCATTGATGAGCTTTACAAAGCATCTGGGGGTTGGCCATTTGAATTGAGTCTCATCGTACATAGACTTCCAATAGACGTGAAACTGATCGAAAGCAAACACGTCAAAACAGCTTTAAAAGACGTTCAATATGATAATAGGTCGTATAAATTCCGTAGCATTCCGTAGCGCATTCAAGAAACATTGTTTCTCTGTATCTCCTATTGTTATGGCCACCGTTAGTGCCGCTGGGTTGACATAGCTGCACCATCCACCATCGCTCGTCGCGAGCCGATACCTCGCCATTCCAGCCACACCCTTGAATAAACCAATAAACAACGCATAGTATAAAAAACTATTGCGCAACGCAATAAGATGTTGTATCAGTCACTTCTGTTGGGGTAGTTTCTACAGCACACAGAGATGATAATAAGGGGAAAATTAACTGTGAAATACCATACATTGTTTACAAAGAAGTTTTTGATCGCACTGCTTGCACTTGTACAGTCGTTAGCGGTTTTTGCCGCAGAAGCACCGCTTAAAGTTTCATCAGTCTTTGATCTCTCCAGTCGCGCCCATAAGGGCACGTTCTTTGAGCTAATGAGTGATAAGTCAAATGGCATCAAGGCTATGTTGGACAAAGATTATGTGACACCAGTGAAAGTCGTAGATGCCAGGACTTTCCGCGAGAGGGCCTCGAACTTCGCGCATATCAAGGAGCTTGAGGCGAAGATAAATGGCGGAGCTCGTGGGTTGGATAAGGCAGTTTCGGAAATGGCTGGACAGGCGATTCCAGTAGATAAAATGTATGGCACGGTGGTGACGGTTCTTAGGAAAAATGGTCTTTTCGTCTCGACAAATCCTCAAAACCAATCACGGCTTGCAGGAGCATTGGTTCCAGTTATTGCAATCGCAAGCGGTAAAGGCGTGCTTGTCCGATTAGACCAAGACACCTACTGCTACAATTACGGATATGCTGTTGGGAGCGGTGGAAGCAATCTTGTAGCAGATGAGTTGAACCGTAAGACCGGAAGGAGCTATGGGGCAAGCGCTAGCCGTGGTGCCTACGATCCATCCGACAACGACTATCTGAGGGAACTTGCGAAGTATGCGGCGCATGCGGATGAGCGAGAGCTTGAAAGGTTTTATAAAACTGTTTTTGAGATTTTATTGAAGTCGGATTCATCCAGAATCAGAGATCTGAGTGATGCAGGACAGACGGTGATTGCTGATTTCATGGCAATCTACATGGCAGAGCTGGATCGTCATCTTATGACTGGTCTTAAAAAGTATGAGTGGGAAAACGCTCTTACCGAGATCACAATGCTCGCCAGTTTCAGTGCTAGCGAACATGGCGTGACACTTGATCCGCGCGGTGGCCCGAGCAATGATTCTGAGCGAGGTTTGGTTAACAGTTGCAAGTTAGCCGACAAGGACCGCCTGGTGGGTTTTTTTGGAGTTGGCACGGACGGCTCCGGGCTTGATGGACGCAACAAACAACGTCGCCACGCCTTGACACGCAAGCTGGTGGCAGAGCAAAGAAAATTAAACCCTGCTCTTGTTGCAAAGGTTGAAAAGCTGATCGGTTCGCGCTCTGGAGTTGATATATACGATGCGGTCATGAATACGATAAACGATTTCAGGACCCAATCGACCATGAATAAAAACGCTGATCAACTTATTGATGCACTAGTAGAGTTCATGCTCTCAACACGAGCAACAGCTAGCGATATGAATGTTCTTACTGATTGACTGCGGAAAAACTCACGATCGCTGTGCCGTTGCTTATAACTAGTCCGAGGCTTGCCGCTTCTTGAAAAGCCATGAAGAAGCGCTGTGCGCCCCACCCTGTTGAGATCGCCCACGAAAGTAGATATTCAGCACTTACCCCGCCTTGTTCAATACTATGTTTTTCGACCACAGTCGCTAGAAGGTTTGCATCGGATGTCGCTGGAGACTTATATTTTCTTTTTTTCTTCCTGCCCAGCGATGAAAATTCAAACCAGACCGAGCCCAAGCTATGCGCCATCCAGAGCGGAGATGCATGGCCGTCGTCGATAAGTATTTGGTTTCCGGCAAGGGCTTGGTCGCCAGGAAAACATGGCGTAGCAAAACAATCACGGTGATGTTCTCTTGCCCATTTAGCCGTATTCAAGGCGCCTGACCTGTGGCCCGCCTCCACCACCCATAGTGCGCGTGACCATCCGGCTATGAGGCGGTTTCGTTTTATGAAGTTGCTTGGGTGTGCGGTGGCGCTTGGTGTGAATTCCGAGATTATTAAGCCATTATTATGTAGGATTTCATCAGCAAGAAGAGCGTGCTCGGGCGGGTAAATCCTGTCAACGCCGCTTCCAAGTACCGCGATCGTGGGTAATCCTGCATCAAGCGCTGCTCTGTGTGCCGCGCCGTCAATGCCTCTTGCAAGTCCGGAAATTATCACCAAGTCAGAGCCGGACAGATCACTCAATATTTGCTTTGTAATGCCTATTGATCTTGATTGAGGCCATCGTGTGCCGACTACAGCCAGAGTGCGCGAAGGTAATTTTGCCAGAAGTTCTAAAGCACGTCCGCTGCCTTTTATAAAAAGCTCTTCTGGTGGGGGCTGAACTTTCCATAGTTCATTATTGTTTAAGTGGAGGGAAGAATCCCGCGTGAGTTTCAGTGTGCTGAATTTTTGTAACATTTAGACGCCAGGTTTTGCAAAGACTAGGCCCGGTGGGGGCTGGGGTTAAAATACTTTCGCGAGCATTAGTCATATAAAACTGCAGAAGTTTTGCCGCATAAACCAAGCAGGGTTTAAGCGCATAAACAACTCTGAGATGGGAGTGTATAAGTCGGATGGAACCGATATGTTGAGCCAAGATATCTGGAGCTTAGTTTGTGGTTTCTGCGGGAGGGGACAAGTCGCCAGGAGAACTTGGAGGAGAATCTGGAGTAAGTTCCTCAGGCGGTGATCCGCCGTTAGATTCTGTTTCAGCTGGTGGTGCCTCTAAATCAGCTGGCGGAGCTTCTTCTGGTGGCAGCGGCAATGCTTCGGGTAGTGGCGGCAAAGTTTCATCTGGCGGCGGTGTTCCCTCTGGTGCTGGAATTTCTGCAGGAGGTTCTACTGGAGGTTCTTCAGTTGCCGGGAGTTCTGATGACGGAGCTTCTTCGGGCGGTGCTTCCTGAAACTCCTCGAGTTGCTCGAGCTCTTTTTTTTCTTCCTCAGAGGTTTCGCTGCCACCCTCGCCTAGGGATTCCAGCTCCTCCTCGCCAGGCTCAAGTGCCTCAATTGGAGCTTTCTGGAAGCCGCTCTTACGCACATCAGATACATCATTGAGGAGTACCACTGGCGTTTGCTCGCTTATCGTATGCCCACCACTCAGGACTATTGCAGTGGAAAATTCCTTTGAAATCTGGACAGCCATCATATCCGCATTGATCATGACATGTGACCGCGTGATGGTCTTACCTGTTGCTGGATCAATATGATGATAAGCTCTGAACACCATCCCTTCTGTCACGCCGTCGTTCGACCCCAGATCGATGTATACCTGTTTTTGTTGGGATGTCACCGACGTGGAAAATGAGTGGTCCAAGACCACCTCGCCCCTTAAAGGCTTTGGAGCTGCAATGGGCTTAACTTCTTTAGCCCTCGCAGGTAGCGGGATCAGATATGATCTCCGTGGTATGAAGTGCCGAGTACTCAAAACAGTGCCTATGTACATGCTGTCGCGTACGCCGGTGATCTTTATGGTACCTAGTATGTAATATGAATAAGCGGTGCGGCCGGATCTGGAAGCTTTGATCTTTGTCGGTCCTTCCGTTACCGCGAATACGGTATTTTCCGTTAGCTGTGCGCTGGAATCTATATAGACGTTATCTCCGATCACCAGATTCTCGCTGGGGCTGTGTGATGCAAGGATCGAGCTTTGGAGTTCGAATTCCTCCGAGCTTACGATGGCCTCAAGGTTGAAGTCCACTGTCGTCTTAAATGTTATTTTGCTCCGCCTGTCGATGCCGTGGGGGTCAACTTCCGCTGGCATTGCGAACTCGAAAGTCTCCCATCTTTGTTTTGGTAGGCGCTTCCATTCGTCGGAACGTTTTTTTGATAGTTGCTCGATTGTCGCGTCTTGATATTCATGCGCTTTACGTGGATTGTCTTCAGGCTTCATTATAGCCACCGCTGGCAGGGACGTCCCAGTGCCGGGCATGAATGCTATCAGATTTTTTGGCTTTATCTGATGGGGGTTCGTGATCGCGTTGTTGTTGAGCGCCCAGATTTTTGGCCAATACCTGCCATCGCCGAAGAGTTTTTTTGAAATGTCATAAAGCGTGTCGCCTTTTTGTATCTCGTATTTTTCTTCCATCCTATCGCCGGCAAGCGTCTTCCATTCCTCATCCGGTATGGCACGAAGTTTTTTTGACATGACTAAGGTTTCTTGTTCAGGCGAAACCGCGCAGTATCCATATGCCTGGTAAAGCATCGATAATACAAAGAGCGCGGTAAATTTCATTGCGCTTCTTTCGTAGTTTCTTTTGGCGTAGTTTCTTTTGGCGTAGTTTCTTTTGGCGTGGTTTCTTTTGGCATAGGCTCTTTTTGCATAGTTTCTGGCAGAGCTGATAGCGGAGCCGTTGGCGGGGTATCTAGTTTATGCTCAGGCTCGGTTTCCTTCTCTATAGCCATCGCCGGTGACTGCGGAAATACCGAAGTCAATATCTGCCGGTGGCGCAAAGCTTCGGCCGACATGCCTAATTTTTCCTCCGTTTCAACCATGGAGCCGATCGCGTGGGAAATATGACTGCTTCGATCGTATGACATCAGCACACGTTTGAATTCCTGGAGCGCAAGCTTATATTCACCTTGTTTAAAATAAGCGCTTCCCACATGGTATTGCGCGGAACCAGCCAGCGCGTGATCTGGGTATTTTTCAACAAATGACGAAAATGCCAGCATCGCGTCAGGATAGCGCTTTGCTTGGAACAGGATCATGGCTTTTCTGTAACTTTGAATGGCTTCGTCGTTTATGAAGCCAGAATCAAGTTCCATATGCTTTGGTGAAACCCCGATGCCAGTGGCTGGGTGTGGAGTGACCTGGGTTATTTTTGGTTTGATAGCATACGAAGAGTCTTCATCTGGTAGAGTTGGTGAGAAGGCTTTGACCGCGGTGACCTTATCATTCATTGCGTTTAATTTTGTTTCAAGCGAGTCAATTCTTGCGGTCAGGGCTGAGATTGCCGCGGTTGTCTGCGTGGTATTTTTTGCAGCGTTGTTTATTTCTTCACGCAGGGTATCTTCTTGCGATACCTTCGCGGCTGAACAGCCTACCATAATAACGCCAAGCGCAAGGCTCACCATATATTTTTTTTGCAGCAACATAATGATTATAGGATAAGTTGACAGCTGGAATAGAGCAAGAGTTGTGGTTAAAACATTGCCAAAAACAGCGCAGCGCATAAAGTCGATACGGAAAGTCATCCGGGTGCGGACGGAGGATTCAGCTTTCGTGTACTTTATTCTTGAGTCATATGAAGGAATAACAAGTTACTCTACGTTGGATTTTCAGCCGGGGGATCCTTATCGTGATTTGGAGCTTAGGATTCCGCCGGATTTTATCGAGGAAACACGAAATATGTTAAGCCGTCTAGAGATTGGGTTTTTTTAAAAACTCTTCTAGTTCTTTAAGTGAACCAATGGATTCAATCCTGTCAGGGGGTGGCGGTGGCACGGCAAGTCCTTTTTTAGCCACTGCTTTCGCGCCTTCAATATCATCCATTTCCTCGATAAGAAGCTTCATCAAAAAAAGGTGGTTCAGTGGTTCATCAGGCACGGTCCGAATGGCCTTCTCGAAGTATTCTTTCGCGCGCTTGTTGCTGCCTCCAAGTATGCCTGGCAGTTTTTGTTCGATCAATCCCAGCAAACGGTAAGCTCCGGCACCGGCGTAACCAGGGTCGATATTGACGGTTTCCTGAAGATGGTGCCTTATGGTGCTTATGCTGAAGAACATTTTAAAAATCCCTGCATGTTTTCCATACAGTGCCATGTTTATTGCCGTCCAGAAGTGGCATGGAGCACATTTTGGCGCTAGCTCCAATGCTGATTTTCCGGCGTCCCTGCCTTCGGCGAATATTTGCAGCTTTTCGTCGTCATCCTTGGCAATATGAAGGCCGAAAAAATAACAGCCCATCGAATGCCGCCAGCCGGATTCAGGATCGGATGGGTTTTTTGAATGATATTCACGGAAGAGTTGCAGGGCTTTGCGCGCCTGATCTTGCCCACCCCCTTCCTGATCCCCCCTTTTAAGAAAAGCCGAGTCGCCCTCTGAGTACTGCTGCGAGGCATGCGCATGTTGTGTGAAAACAAACGCGCTGATGACAAGATACTTTAATGTGTTTTTTAACTTAATGGTCTTAAACTTCACGGACTTTATTTTTTGCCACCTGTTTAGGTAAGTCAATTGACACTTTTGAAGTGTGGGCATTTTTGTTGCACAGCTGCGCCGGATGTTTGTTTGGGCTTTGTCAATTGGCTGCTTGTTATTCGGACTTGATAGTATTGTCAGGCGCCTGAATTTAGGCGGATTTTTCAGCCGCAGTACAGACATAAAAGCCGCAAGATGCGTTGGCGATCTGCTCGGTGAGTTCGAGGATATTTTCTCAAGTGGTTTGGTTCCCGATGAAAGCCGCTGGCAGCGGTTACACCAAATACAAGAGCCATGGGGCACGCTCATCCATTCAAGCCTGGGCGAATTAAAAGCCGCCGGGGGATCAGTGCTTCCAACTATAAGGCGCCTAAGAGAACTGGCGCAGGAAAATGTAAAAACATTCAATGATGTTAAGACCCGCTCTTCACAAGCCTTCGCACAGGCTTTGATTTGCGCGTGTCTGGTGCCGCTTTTCGGCACGATGCTTTACCTTCTCTTGCCAGGGCTTGAGACAAGGTTTTGGCTTTGGCTGTGCTGCTGTGCCGCCGCGTTTGTTTCAACTGTCTTTGGTGTTATCTGGATGCTGAAGCTTGCTGAAAGCGCGCGCTGGGCCGGGCTTACTGCTGAGTATAGGCCATGGATGCTTGCTTTTCAGTGTGCTGGTGAAAGATTCCTTGCTCTAGTGCGGGCTGGAAACACGCCGGATGTGGCGTGGGGCCAGTGCGTGAAGTGGCTTTCGACCATCGCTCCTGGTCTTGCTTCACTATGGGGCTATTCTGTTTGGATAGGTGTTGAACAGCCAGGTCGGTTCGGCTGCAAAACAATGTGTAGAGCGCATGGTGTTATGGTGGGAGCTGGGGGGGCTTTGCGGAAAGTGATTCAGGTTGCTGTAATGGATGGTAGACCATGCGTGGAACGTGTTGAAAGCATGCTCTCTGATATCCGCCGTGAATTAAGATCGTGCATTGATCATGAGCTTTCACTTGTTGCGACACGCGCGCTTAAGCCGCTGTTTTCTTTTGTAGCACCCGGGGTTCTGGGCCTGCTTTTCACTGGGCTTTGGATAGTCTGGAGGAGTTCGATTGAAGGGACAGCCGGAATTTTCTGAGCACGGCCTAATAAGGTGGGCTATTCTTGTAGTTTGCTTTTCACTTATCATTGGCGGCAAGCCGTGGCGTTTTCCGGATGGGGGCAGGCCACTTTTAAGAAGCATTCTTAGATAAACGCTGAAAGATCTGAAGGGTTCTTGCGTAGCTATCAAGCTTTTCCTGAACCAACCCGTGCAGTGACTCGACCGGGAATCTGCCATCTGGCCGTCTCTCGCCTGGCTCGACACCAGTTAAAAGCCGAATGCCCTCATTTATCGTTTGGACTGCACATACGCTGAATTGCCCAGCCTCGACGGCATTGCGCACGTCTTTCCTCAGCATCAAGTTTGGCACGTTTGAGCGTGGAATTATCACCCCTTGATTGCCGGTGAGCCCATTCTCGCGGCAGACCGAGAAAAATCCCTCGATCTTCTCGTTAACTCCTCCCACCGCCTGAATCTCGCCATGCTGATTTACAGAACCAGTTACGGCGATGCCTTGCAAAATCGGTATCCCTGAGAGCGCGGAAAGCAGGGCGTAAAGTTCGGTGGACGATGCCGAGTCGCCTTCAACTTCGTCATATGATTGCTCGAATGTGATTGTAGCTCCAAGTGAGAGCGGCCATTCCTGCGCATATGTTGAGCGCAGGTAGCCGGACAAAATGAGAAAGCCTTTTGAGTGGATGCGGCCGGACAGCTTGGTTTCACGCTCTATGCTCCGTACCGTACCGCGGCCAATGCTTATCGATGCCGTGATTCTGGATGGCCTTCCGAACATGTAATCACCAATATCTATAACTGCGATTCCGTTGATCTGGCCGACCTTGGCTCCATCCGTGTCTATCATGATGGTGCCGTCGGCGATCCATTCATGAATTTTTGTTTCCACGATATTTGAACGGAAGATTTTCTTATCAATCGCAAAATCAACATCAGCCCCGGTCACAAGCGTGTGTCCTGTCTCGCGTGCCCAATGGCTTGCTTCGGCTGCCAGGTCGGCGATCTTGCTAAGATGAGTGCTTAGTTTGCGCTGATTTGAACTGAGCCTGGCGCCATGCTCGATTATCCTTGATACGGCCTCTTTGTCGAAGTTTAATAGCGATTTCTCGCGTACACAGCGACTTATGAATGCTGCATAGCTCATGATGTTCCCGCTGTCCCAGTCCATTTCGGGGCCGAAATCAGCCCTGAGTTTAAACAGCGTCGGGAACTCTGGGTCCATCTGGTAGAGAAGCCTGTAAATCCACGGTGTACCTATCAGGATCACTTTCAAACCCATCTTGATTCCCTGTGGCCTCAGCGTAGCTACCGGAAACAGCGTGAACTGTTCGCCAAGATTTTCAATCTGGACTTTCTTAGATAGCAGCACGCGCTTAAGTGCTTCCCAGGAAAACGGGTTGCGGAGCACCTCAAGCGCATCGATGACCAAAAAGCCGCCGTTGGCGCGCTGGACTGAGCCGCATTCAATTTCAAGGAGGTCGGTCACAAGCGCGCCGAAAGTTGATCTGAAGCTGATGCGGCCGAAAAGATTGTAGTAGGTCGGGTTTTGCTCAAAAATCAGCGGAGCTCCCTTGGTCTGGCTGTTATCCACGAACACATTTACACGATAACGGTTGAAATGGTCCTGTTTAGCCATCTTTTGCGTTTTTGCCATCATGATATCTGCAGCATCCGTATCGTCTTGCTGTTGTGATCTCAATATGGCGAGATTTTCCAACAGGTCTTCCTCGACTTGATCTAGGTAACTTCCGATAGCACTGTAGGTTTTGAATTCGTCTCTAAGTTCATCAAGCGCACCGCCGATGGCGAAGCGGGCTATTTCGCGGTCAAGTTGTCTTATCTGTTCCTGCTCTTCCTTGTCGAGGCTTCTTAGTTGTCTAAGTGTTGTTGTAGCTATTGCTTGCACTTCGTGCGTGCGTTTTTCAATGACATCCTTGTCATCGGGCGCAAGATTTTCGAATTCCTCGGTAGGGATAGGCTTGCCGCGAATTAATGGCACGCTTATAAAACCAGAGGGCGTGACTTCAATGGTCACGTTGCGCTCTTTGGCGTAAATGCTCAGCTCGTCCAAGAGTTTTCGTCTCCTGTGATGAATCCGTGACAAGGTGTCTCTTCTTTTTTTCTCGTAGTTTTCGGTTTCAAAGGCTTTTGGGATCTCGCGCCTTATGAATGCTGAAAAATCATCCATCTCCCGCGCGAAATTTGTCCCGATGCCGGCCGGCAGCTCAATCGCGACCGGGTGGTCGGGTGATGAAAAATTGTGCACATATATGAAGTCAGGTGGAGTCGGCAGCTCGGCCGCATATTTCGCCACCAGCTCGCGTACAGTTGTTTCACGGCCTGAGCCGGTCATTCCAGCGACATAAATATGGAAATCAGGCGAAGAGAACTTCGCTCCCATCTGGATCGTATCGATGGCGCGCGCCTGGCCTATCGTGCCTTCAAGCGGCTTGATATCAGCCGT
Organism: uncultured Bacteriovoracaceae bacterium; assembly: GCA_964358645.1. Lineage (GTDB taxonomy): Bacteria > Bdellovibrionota > UBA1018 > UBA1018 > UBA1018 > JBBTDV01. The sequence continues at coordinate 10,647 of CAYHPW010000052.1, forward strand.
ATCCTCAAACTTGAGATCATCAGGATTCACGGAGCGATACAGGTCGGTGGCTTCAAGAGTAAGGTTTTTTTTTGCGCTTATGGGCAATTTTTTAATTATGGCACCGTTTGATTGCATTACGTGATTCTTCTGCAAGTGGGGTGCTGAGACGCGGGCGCTTTGTTGTTATTGCTGCACTGACCACTCTAGCATTCTCTCCAGCGGTGCCAAAGCCTTGCATCGTAAGTCTTCTGGCATTGTTATCTCAGGGGATTCATTTTGGAGTGAGTGATAAACCTTTTCAAGCGTATTTAATTTCATGAATGGGCACTCATTGCATGAACATTCGTGGTTTGGCGGTGCGGGGATGAATGTCTTGGTCGGGGCCATTTTCTTCATCTGGTGAATGATGCCCTCCTCGGTGGCTACGATGAATGTGTTTTTGTGGCTTTCGGTGATATGCCGCAAAAGAGCGGATGTGCTGCCTATGAATCCTGCTTTTGCTAGAAGCGTAGGCTCACATTCTGGATGCGCGATTAATTCCGCCTCTGGGGTGTTGATCATTAGTGCTGCGATTTTACGCTCAGAAAATGTTTCGTGGACTATACATGTGCCTGGCCACAGGAGCATGTCACGTCCGGTTTTTTTCGCTACATAAGAGCCGAGGTTGCGGTCAGGCGCGAAGAGGATCTTGCGGTCGCCAGGTATGTGCTCCACTATTTTTACCGCGTTTGAGCTTGTGCATATCACATCGCTCTGGGCCTTTATCGCGGCTGAGCAGTTAATGTAAGATACAACGAAATGTTCAGGATTTCTGGCGCGGAACTTTGCGAATGCATCAGGCGGGCAGCTATCCGACAGCGAGCATCCAGCGCGCATGTCCGGCATCACTACTTTCAGGGAAGGGTTAAGGATCTTGGCTCCTTCGGCCATGAAATGTACTCCCGCGAAAACTATCATTCTGGCCTTTGTCTGCTTTGCCGCTCTAGCTAGTTCAAGGCTGTCACCCACGAAATCTGCGATGTCCTGAATGTCAGGTTCCTGATAATAATGAGCAAGCAGTATGGCATTTTTTTCTGTTTTAAGTCGCTCGATAGCCCTGAAGATGTCGTCCGGCATAATCAACTTAGTCTCTAGCTCTTATTGAAAAGCCTGGCAACTTCAATAGGCTTAAGTAACAATATACGCTGAGGAGAAAATTTATATGAAGTTTATGGGGCGAATGGGATCCTTCATTAAATCCCCCGCGGGGCACGCATTAAGAATTTTAAAAAAAGGTCCGGCAAGGCGGATTATTTTTTTCTACCCTGGCGAAGAAGGCACGTACATCGATAAAGCGGATGTCACGTTATATGAAAACGGGATTCTTCATATAAAATCAAACCAGGAAGAGACAACTACACACTTGCAGAACTGCGAGATTCTCTGGAATTTTGAAGTTGACGGCGAGGAGCGTGATAGCAAAGTCAGGCTCCTGAAAACAAAACACATAAAGCCCACTGCTTCTATGATTCCGTCAGCCCACGTCCCGGTTGACGAAGCTGGTGGAGCTGATTCTAACATTACCGAGACACCGGAGTGCAGGGATTAAAATGTTTTTTGCGCAGTGAATAACGCGCAATTTGTTTTAAATACAATTGATTATTGACCAGAACGTATGTTGTTGAATAAAGTCTTTTAGCGTTTCGTTAAATATCTAACATCAAACTTAACCCTAGCGGAGGGGTGGTTTTATATATGCAAAACAATCCAAAATTTCAGAATCTTGAAGTGCCGGCACGCGGAGAAAAAATTTCAGTCGTCAACGGGAAATTGCAGGTGCCGAAGAACCCGGTAATACCCTTTATAGAAGGTGATGGTATCGGCCCGGACATCTGGCGTTCGTCAAAGGCGGTGTTTGATGCCGCTGTTGCAAAAGCCTATGGCGGCGACAGGAAGATAGAATGGTTCGAAGTTTACGCTGGTGAAAAATCATTCAAGAAATTCAACAACTGGCTGCCGGAAGATACGCTGACAGCGATGCGGTACTATCTGGTTTCAATAAAAGGCCCTCTTACGACCCCTATCGGAGGCGGCATGCGTTCGCTGAACGTGTCGCTCAGGCAGATGCTGGATCTGTATGTGTGTCTGCGGCCGGTAAGATGGTTTAGGGGTGTCCCTTCTCCGGTTAAACAGCCGGAGAAGCTTGATATGGTGATCTTCCGTGAGAATACGGAGGACATTTATGCGGGCATCGAATTTGAGATGGGCAGCGATCAGGTGCGCATGGTTATTGATTTCATAAAGCAGAAATTTCCGAAGGAATATGCAAAAATCCGTTTCCCGGAAACATCGGGGATAGGGATTAAACCGGTTTCAAAAGAAGGGACGGAGCGTTTGGTAAGGTCGGCGATTGAGTACGCGGTTCTCAACAAGCGCAAGTCCGTTACGCTGGTGCATAAGGGCAATATCATGAAGTTCACGGAAGGCGCGTTTCGTAATTGGGGATATGATCTTGCGGAACGCGAGTTCAGGGACAAGGTATATACCTGGGCACAGTGGGAAAAAACAAGAGCAGAAGACGGAGAACATGTTGCTGATGCGGAAATGAAAGAAGAACTCGCCAAAGGCAAAGTGCTTATTAAAGATGCGATTGCAGATATAACGCTTCAACAGGTGCTTACACGTCCGGATGAGTTCAGCGTGATAGCCACGCTCAATCTAAACGGCGATTATCTTTCTGACGCGCTGGCAGCACAGGTTGGCGGGATAGGGATAGCGCCTGGCGGGAATATTAATTATCTAAGCGGTCATGCGGTATTCGAAGCCACCCACGGCACGGCTCCAAAATATGCGGACCTTGACAGGGTTAATCCTGGCTCGGTGATTCTCTCAGGTGAGATGATGCTTCGTTATATGGGATGGTCTGAAGCCGCGGACTTGATATTAAAAGGAATGGATGGCGCGATCGGATCCAAAAAAGTTACGTATGATTTTGCACGTTTGATGAGAGCGGAAGGGGCGCCCGGAGTACAAGAGATCAAATGCTCTGAATTCGGGCAGGAAGTAATTAAGTGGATGTAAAACATTAAGAAAGGACGTAAGTCATGTCTAAGCGTAGGGCTAAGATTTCAGTTATTGGGGCTGGATTTGTAGGTTCAACTTGCGCTCATTGGGCAGCATCGAAGGAGCTTGGTGATATCGTTTTGATCGATATCAACGGTGATGCAGCAAAGGGCAGGGCGCTTGATTTGTACGAGGCTTCCCCTGTTGAAGGGTTTGACTCGAATATCCAGGGCGGCAGTGACTATGCTTTAACGGCAAACTCCGACGTGGTTATCATAACCGCTGGGATGCCGCGCAAACCGGGGATGAGCAGGGATGATCTGCTTTCAACGAATGCGAAGATCGTCAGGGAATGTGCTTCACAAGCGGCGAAATATTCACCGGATTCTATATTCATAATGGTCAGCAACCCGCTGGATGCCATGTGCCACGTGGCAATGAAGGTTTCTGGATTTCCGCGTGAAAGGATCATCGGCATGGCTGGTGTGCTTGATGGCGCTAGGTTTAGGAGCTTTATTGCGATGGAACTCGGCGCTAGCGTTGAAGACGTGCAGGCTTTTGTGTTTGGCGGCCACGGCGACACGATGGTGCCAATGCCACGCTACGTAAGCGTAGGCGGGATACCTTTGCAGCAATTGATGGCCAAGGAAAAGATAAACGCCATTGTTGAACGCACCAGAAAAGGTGGCAGTGAAATCGTAAATCTTCTTAAAACTGGTTCTGCTTATTATGCTCCCGCGGCTAGTGCTGTCCAGATGGCCGAGGCAATCATCAGGGACAAGAAGAGATATCTGCCTTGTGCCGTGTATTTAACTGGTGAATACGGCGTCAAGGATTTGTTTTGCGGAGTGGTCGCAAAGCTCGGTGCGCGCGGGGTTGAGGCGATCCCGGTGCTGGACATGAATTCAGAAGAAATGGATATGTTCAACAGGTCCGCCGCGTCCGTGAAGGAACTTGTGGATGCGATGTCACGGCTCGGGGTCTAGAGGATGAATATTCATGAATACCAAGCAAAGCATCTGCTGAAGCAGTTTGGCGTTCGAGTACCGGAAGGCCGCCTGGTGGAAGAAGGGCCTGATATTGGTGCGCGCGCTGAGAGGCTGGCGCTTGAGCTAGCAAAAGAGCGTGGCAACAGTGTTTGGGTAGTGAAGGCCCAGATCCATGCAGGCGGCCGCGGTAAGGCCGGGGGTGTGAAGGTTTGTAAAGACGTGAAGTCCGCGCGGGCAGCTGCTGAAGAGATCATCGGCAAAACGCTTGTCACCCCACAGACCGGTGCCCATGGCAAAAAAGTCCATAAGGTGTGGATCGAAGAAGGCTCTGACGTCGCCAAGGAGTTCTATCTCGGTGTTGTTGTGGATCGGGCTACCTCACAAGTAGTGATGATGGCTTCCACTGAAGGAGGGATGGAAATCGAGGAGGTGGCGGCTAAAACTCCAGAGAAAATTCACAAGGTGGCTGTTGATGCTGTAACTGGTTATATGCCGTATCACGGAAGAAAACTCGCCAGGGCTCTTGGGCTCAATGCAGAGCAAACCAAGGAAGCAGTGAAGTTTTTCTCCGGGATTTACCGTTGCTTTGTGGATAAAGACTGTTCCCTTGTCGAGATCAATCCAATGATCTTAACAAAACAAGGTAATATTGTTGCTCTTGATGCCAAGCTGAACTTTGACGATAACGGCCTGTACCGGCATCCAGATGTAGTGGCAATTCGTGATTTAAAAGAAGAGAACCCGCAGGATGTCGAAGCGTCGGAATACGACCTTTCATATATCACGCTTGATGGCAATATAGGCTGCCTTGTCAACGGAGCCGGGCTTGCTATGGCGACAATGGACATCATCAAACTTCATGGTGGGCAGCCGGCGAATTTCCTGGATGTTGGTGGAGGGGCTTCCAAGGAAAAAGTTGCACATGCTTTCAAAATCATTCTAAAGGATCCCTCGGTTAGGGCGATACTGATCAATATTTTCGGGGGGATCATGAAGTGTGACGTGATTGCTGAGGGAGTTATAGCAGCAGCAAGGGAAATGGAGCTGCAAGTTCCATTGGTTGTTCGGCTTGAGGGTACTAACGTTGAAAAAGGGAAGGATTTGTTATCCAAATCCGGCCTTAAGATAACACCAGCGGATAATTTGACGGTTGCCGCGAAAAAGGCTGTAGCCTCCGCAAGTGGCGGTGTTTTGTAGATAGCTATCGGGGGAGATAATGTCGATTTGGGTTGATAGGAATACCAAGCTGATTGTTCAAGGAGTGACAGGTTCACAAGGGACATTTCACGCTATTGGTTGCAGGGACTATGGCACACGCGTTGTCGGAGGGGTGACACCTGGCCGCGGTGGCCAGGTCCATGAGGGCTTTCCGGTTTTTGATTCAGTGGAGGAAGCTGTTAAAATAACAGGGGCTAACGCAACCGTTATTTTTGTTCCGCCTGCTGGAGCGGCTGATGCGATTTGCGAGGCGGCTGATGCGGGGATCCAACTGGTTGTTTGTATCACAGAGGGCATACCCGTGCGCGACATGCTTGTCACAAAACGGTTTCTTTCCGGAAAAAAATCAAGGCTTATCGGCCCCAATTGCCCGGGCATAATTACGCCTGGGCAGTGCAAGATCGGGATAATGCCAGGACATATTCACAAGGCCGGCAATGTCGGGGTGGTGTCTCGTTCCGGTACATTGACTTACGAAGCGGTTTATCAGTTGACCACGCTTGGGATCGGGCAGAGCACCTGCGTGGGTATAGGTGGCGATCCGGTGAACGGCACCAGCTTTGTTGATGTTCTTGATGCTTTTAACAAGGACACGGACACACGGGCCGTGATCATGATCGGGGAGATTGGCGGCACAGCGGAAGAGGAAGCGGCTGACTATATTAAAAGAGAATTCAAGAAACCGGTGGTTGGTTTTATCAGCGGCGCTTCCGCACCGAAAGGTAAACGCATGGGCCATGCGGGCGCGATAATTTCCGGTGGCAAGGGAACAGCCGAGGAAAAGTTCCAAGCCTTGCAATCGGCCGGCGTACATATTACAAGAAGCCCGGCTGACCTTGGCACAACGATGGCCAAGGCCTTGGGGTCGGCTGTTTAAACTGTGACTCAGACGCCTAAAAAAAAGCAGACGGGTGCCTGCCGAGCCGCAAATT
>CAYHPW010000053.1:0-16534 GCA_964358645.1 uncultured Bacteriovoracaceae bacterium
AACCTTGCCTGGAATATCGTATGCCGCGATCTCTGTCTGAACCGACGGCAAAGCCCTCTTAGAAGAGAGCTGCACTTCCTTCTGAAACACGTATCGCCTCCAAAATTTCTTTCGCCTTTGTTAAATTTATGCGCTTCTCCACACGTAATACTTCCGCTAATTTCTCACGCACCTTTGGAATTTCATGAATCTCAGCTCCAGCAGCAATCGCAAGATTTGCTGCATGAAGCTGCATATGCCCCTTGACTATGCCAACCGTAGCAAGCGCCTTGAGAGCACCAAGGTTTTGTACCAACCCCACCGCTGCGCAAATACGGGCCAGTTCTTCAGCCTTCGATACACCAAGCATTTTGAGGGCAACCCGTGCGACTGGATGCAATCTTGTCACGCCACCAACCGTACCAACAGACATAGGCACTTCAATATTTCCAACAAGATCCCTGCCTTTCATGTACCAATCGGTTACAGGCTGATAAACACCGCTTCTGGCGGCGTATGCATGAACACCCGACTCGACCGCCCTCCAGTCATTTCCAGTGGCAATAAGAATCGGGTCAATCCCGTTAAGAACTCCCTTGTTATGAGTCGCCGCCCTATATGGATCAGATTTCGCAAAAAGGGTCGCCTCCTGAATCCCTTTTCCAACAACCGGATCAACATTGCGAACAACCACCTCCGCCGCCGCAAGTTTTGTATCAACTAGGTTTGACAAGATACAAAGACCCACTTTTTCACTCGTCAAATCCTCGATATGCGGTTTCATCGCCTCGCAAATCTGGTTAATCATATTTGCGCCCATGGCGTCGCAAGGATCACAAAGAATATGCAACACCAACATAGTGCCATCTCCGGTGGAGCGGCTGACCTCCCGGATAGCGATGTCAGATACGCCACCACCCCTGGAAACAAGGGCTGGCACACAAGTGTTGGCTATTTCAAGCAACGTCTCGCGTTCCTCATGTAAAATATGTCTAGTACGACCGATATCCCGTACGTACGGCAGCTGCACCTGCCCTATTATAAGGCGCCCTTTAGAATATGTTCTTATACTACCCTCTTTACGAACCCATTTTGCCGTGGCGCTGGCCGCCGCTATTATGGATGTTTCCTCCACAGCCATTGGAATAAGAATATCTCTGCTATCGATCGTAAAATTAGTTGCGACACCCAGAGGGATAGGAAAGTAACCAACCACGTTTTCAATCAGATGTTCAGCTATTTCCAGGGATACAGCTTTCTTCCCGGATAAAGTGTCAATTTCATCTTCCGTAAGGTTACAAAATTCCTTAACGCGTGATAATCGATCACACTGGCGAAGCCGATGAAATCCTTCAGTCAGATGCCTTTTCGTGTCCAAACATTCTCCTTACTGCTTCGTAAATCCGTGGGAGTCCTATGGCCGCTGCAAAACAATGCAAGCTTGAGCTCAAACTCCTGAAGCTCCATCCATTCCCGCAATTGGTCCTGGCCGGAAAGCGCGGCTTCCAAAGCTGGCTTGGCATAACCAGCGCAATTAGAGCCTAATGCTATCAGCTTCGCTACATCAAGTCCTGAGCGCACCCCACCGGAAGCCCAGATTTCCGTGCGCTTCCCAGAAAGTGCGGTCTTTGCAGCAAGTACGCTGTCAACCGTGGGCTCACCCCAATCCGCAAATGTCAGCGCCGCCCTAGAACGCAAGCTGCCTGCCTGTGAACGCGCGCCCTCAATTCTACCCCAGTGCGTGCCTCCAAGACCGCTTATATCCACTGCCGCAAGATTAAGCTCAGCCACTCGCTGTAACGTGCGCAAAGAAAAACCACAACCAGTCTCTTTCAATACTACCGGGACTCCAAATCCCGACATTCCACGGCAAATCCTCGATAATGTTTCAAATGCGCCATGAAAATAGGGTGTCCCCTCCGGCTGTAATGCCTCTTGAAGAGAGTTTACATGAATAACCAGAGCTTGCGCACTCAAAGCATCCACAAGCTTGAAAAGTCTTTTCTCATCAACATCAACAAGCTGGGTAAGCCCTATATTGGCAAATATGGTCAACTGCGGCACCTGATCCCGGAAATCACGCCATTGTTTTAACCAGTCACCGGAGCTTACGGCTTCCTCTAAATCGCGCCTTTGCGAACCAACACCCATAGCCCAGCCACGTTCTAGGCAGGCACGAGCTATTACCATATTAATCCGCGGCGCATCACTACACCCGGCCGTCATCCCAGCAATATAAAATGGCGTCACACAAGCATGGCCAAGACAAATGGATTCCAAGCTTGTTTCGTCAAAATCAAAATCCGGAAGCGCCTCATGAACCAGGCGTATGCGGTCCAAACCGCTAAGACCTGTTGCTTGATTGGCAGGATCAAGTGCGTGCTTGATATGTTCACGCTTCCGCCCTTCAAACTGCATAATGTCCATAAAGCCGCTCATATCATATATTTATTCTGGTGGCGGGAGATTTTTCGTTTAATCATAAAGTAAGCAATGAGTGACCATCAGAACAAACGATCAAGTCCTATAAGGCGACAATATCTGCGGCCACTTATAATGGCCGGCATAGTAGGCCTGATATTTACCCAGATAGTTATACTTTCCCCCTCCTCACTGGAGGAAAACGACAACAATCCATTCCCGGTTGAGCAAAGTGCACTTATTGAAGAACACTCTAATGAAAATAAAACCATACTGGCCGACGGAATCCCAAAAAATAAGATACCTGATTACACGATAGAGAGATTCAGCTACATATCAACAAAAGAAACAGAGAAACTGTGGAAATTAACGGCGCAAAAAGCCGCGATGTACGATGACGAAAAGCTCGTACACGCGCGAAATACGAAAGCCTTCCTATTCAATCCCGAAGGAACAGCTACCGAAGTGACCGGCAGGGAGGCAAAATATTTCACTGATTCCACCAGAAACCTCGAAGTATTTGGAGAAGTTCACGCTGTTTTCCCTGACGGATTTAAAATCGAAAGCGAATACATGCTGTACAGGCCTAATGAACGTGTTCTTGAGATCCCAGAGCGTTATCTTGCGCACGGCCACGGGCCCATCATCGGTGAAAAAACCAATAAGCCAAAGACCCTTTCATTCACCAGCTATGGTCTTATAAACTGGATATCAAAAGCGGAAATTTCACTTTTGAAAGATGTGCAACTTTCAACGAGCATGACAACAATAAGATCCGACCGCTGCATCGTTTTCCGCAAAAACAAAACGGCCCAGTTCACAATGAACCCCAAAAGGCCGGTTGACAGCCGCTTTATCACGATCAATGAGACGGATATGTTTGCCAAAGGCAGGCAGGCTGAGCTTAATTATGACAGCAATGACCAACAGGTTAAATATCTGGTGCTGCACCAAGACGTCCTGATCAAGCAAACAACTGCCAAAAACACGTTAAAGTATGCAACAGGAGGAAAAGCTGATTTCGACTCCAACCTGAATTTGATTATTCTTTCCGACTTCCCACAGGTGTATCAAGATAGTGATACTGTCACGGGAGATGTGATAAAACTTCACCGAGACAGCGATATAGTGGAAGTGGAGCACAGTAATGCATTCAGCAAAGGGAACTGAGCAACATTGTCTTAGGGCCGTTGAAATACGCAAGTCCTACAAAGGCCGAAAGGTTGTTGACAATGTCACATTTGAGGTCAGATCAGGGCAGGTTATCGGACTTTTGGGCCCCAATGGCGCAGGCAAGACCACTTCATTCTATATAATGGTTGGCCTGGTAAAGTCTGATTCGGGACAAGTTTTTCTGGACACCACGGACGTCACATCATGGCCTATGCATCGGCGCGCACAAAACGGCATAGCCTATTTGCCGCAAGAAGCGTCAGTTTTCAGAAGAATGACAGCAGAAGATAACATAATGGCGGTACTAGAAACGCTCCCAATATCAACAGCCGAACGTCATAGCCGCCTCCATCAACTTTTGGATGACTTTAATCTCAACTCAGTGGCTAATCAAAAAGCATACACTCTTTCCGGCGGCGAGCGGCGGCGCGTTGAAGTCGCTCGGGCATTGGCGCGTGAACCGGTATTTCTCTTGCTAGATGAGCCGTTTGCTGGAATCGATCCGATCGCTATTGCTGATATCCAGCGAATGATACAAATTCTTAAGAAAAAGCACATTGGCATTCTCATTACAGATCATAACGTTCGGGAAACATTAGAAATTTGTGATTTGGGTTATTTGCTAAATGATGGTAAAATCTTTGAAAAAGGGACTCCGCTAGAAATAGCTAGCAGCCGCGCCGCACGTGAAACTTATTTAGGTGACAGTTTTCAGTTCTAAAATTCACAGGGGTAGAAACACGGAAGGTAATAAGTCACAACATGGCTTTAGAGATTAAACAAAGCCTCAGATTAAGTCAGCAGTTGGTGATGACACCGCAGCTTCAGCAGGCAATAAAACTTTTGCAGCTGACCCGCATGGAATTAGCCGAGGTTGTCAACCAAGAGATGATGGAAAATCCCATCCTTGAGGAACTAACAGAAACCCCCGAGGGTGAATCGGGAAACACAACTGAAAGCGGCGCCGAGAAAACAGACCCGGAAGTCGAACAAAAGCGTGATGAAGAATCCTTGGCCAAGGAAATGCCCAAAGAAGAACAGATCGTGGCCGGGAAGGACGACTTCAACTGGGAGTCTTACGTAGAAGAATTTAATTCCACTTCAAGCTCGGCTCCTTCAATGAGGGAAATAAATGAAGAGCTGCCAAGTTTTGAAAATGTCCTGACAAAAACCACATCGCTTGAAGACCACCTGGCCTGGCAGCTTTCAATGGTTACCGTAACCGACCAGGAAAGAAAGCTTGGTGAACTGATTATCGGTAACCTCTCTGATGACGGCTACCTCAATGTAGGAGTTGAGGAACTGGCAAAAGAAGCTGAGATGGAAGCCGAGGACGCCGAAGAAGTCCTGAAAATAATTCAAAACTTCGACCCCCTCGGAGTGGGGTCAAGAAACCTCCAGGAATGCTTAAGTATCCAGGCGAAATTCATGAACCCGCGCCAGCCGCTGGTCGAAAAGATCATCGAACAGCACCTGGGTGAACTTGAGCGCAAGAATTACCAGGCGATTTCACGAAACCTAGACGTATCACTTGAAAAAGTGATTGAAGCCACAAAGCTCATAATGGAGTTTGAACCAAAACCGGGTAGGTCATTCCATGCAAGCGACACGCAGTACATAACGCCGGATATCTATGTCTATAAAGTCGGCAATGAATTTGTTATCGTGCTCAATGAGGACGGCATGCCCAAGCTTCGCATTTCGCCGTATTACAAGAATATCCTGGCAACCGCGCAAAAAAATCAAAACAAGGTCACAAAGGAATATGTGCAGGACAAATTGCGGTCAGCCATATGGCTTATCCGTTCCATTCACAACCGCCAGAAAACAATCTATAAAGTAACTGACGCGATTGTCAAAAGGCAGCGTGATTTTTTTGAAAAAGGCGTACAATATCTAAAACCCATGATCCTTAAAGATGTCGCAAACGACATTGGCATGCATGAATCGACGATTTCCCGTGTAACGACCAACAAATTCGTACACACGCCGGTCGGGATCTTCGAACTTAAGTATTTTTTCAACTCAAGCATCCATGCCGCGGATGGCGGCGATTCGCTTGCCAGCGAGGCAGTTAAAGAAAAGATACGGCAAATGATACAGAAGGAAGATCCTAAAAACCCGTTGTCAGATCAGAAAATCGTTGAACTTTTGCGAAACGACAATATAGACATAGCCCGTCGCACGGTGGCTAAGTACAGGGATATGCTTGGGATCCTCTCATCTGGAAAACGTAAAAAGCTCATATAAATGGAGGTAAATAAATGAATCTTCAAATCAGCTTTAAACATGTTGATACCAGCGATGCACTAAGAACGTACACCGCAGAAAAGTGCCAAACACTCAAGAAATATTTTGAAGGCAAGATCTCCGTGACTTGGAACTTCAGCATCGAACGAATGAAAAAAGTCGCGCACTGTCACCTGGTGGGAAACCGCATGGATTACTTTGGTGAAGCAGAAACTGACGACTTCCATGCCTCCATTGACCAAGCATTAGAGAAAATAGAACGCCAAGTCCGCAAACATAAGGAAATCACCAAAGATCGTTTGCATAAGACCGCCAGAAACAACTGGAAAGAAATAAAATCAGAAGAGTAATTTTTTAAGAGGTGATCCCTCATGCGTCTGGCTATTCTTTCCCGTAACAAGGCATTACATAGTATTAGACGGCTAACTCAAGAGGCCAGAAAAGCTAGGATTCAATGTAACGTCATAAACCCTCTGGATTGCCATCTTGTCATTGATGGGCGAGATAGCTGCATTATAACCAGCACAAATCAGTTAAGCGACTTCGATGCGGTTTTACCAAGAATAGGCGCTTCAATCACGGATTATGGATTGGCGGTGGTAAAACATTTTGAAACGTTAGGCGTAGTAGCAATAAATGGTTCAAAAGCAATATCAGAATCACGCGACAAGATGAGAAGTTTACAGATTCTGGCACATGCGGGGCTCCAGGTACCTAAGACTGTTTTGCTTCGTAATCTGAGAGGTCTTCGTAATGCGGTAGAAAAAGTGAATGGGATGCCTGTGATCTTGAAAGTTTTGCAAGGCACGCAAGGTCTTGGCGTAATGCTGCTTCATACGCCTGTCGCGCTGGCATCTGTGATTGAAACAATACATAGCTTGGACCAAGACGTCATGATCCAGCAATTCATCGCCGAGGATGCGGGAAGGGATTACCGCGCATTTGTCATAGGTAACAGAGTCGCGGCAGCAATGGTGCGCACGGCACCGGATGGCGAGTTCCGATCCAATATCCACCGCGGCGGGGAGGGTCGGCCGATCAAACTTTCTACAAAATTTGAAAAAGCCGCCATTCGTGCAGTTAAGGTCCTTGGCCTTCAAATAGCTGGCGTTGACCTTATGGAGAGCAACTCTGGCCCGGTGATTCTCGAGGTTAACAGCTCCCCTGGCTTTGAAGGCGTAGAACATGCGACGGGCTTAAACATCGCCGCTCAAATAATCACTCACATCAAGCGATCCGTACGCGGACGAAGATAAGTTAAGTGTAGCCTAGGTCACTTAATAGATTTTTCGTGAGCATCTAACAGTGCTTCTAAACGCTTGATGACTGCCTCCACCGTTTTATCAAGTGGAACAGAAAGAGCCAATCCGGCAGCATATTCGTGCCCGCCACCACCAAGTTCCACGGCAACGCGATTTACAGTAACAGCACCCTTTGATTTTATCGAGACTCGCACGCGGTTGTCGTCTTCTTCGCGGAAAAAGCAGACAATCTCGGTGTCTTTTAATAAGAGCAGCAGGTTCATGAAGGATTGGGTGTCATCCGATGTCGCAAGATGTTTTCTCCTGAGTTCAAGTCCCATTTCAATCCATGCGATTTTTCCATTCGCGCTGATTTTCACGTTTTGCAGCATGGTGCCCAGCAACTGCAGATGAGAGAGTTCCTTTGAAGAGTAAATGGCCTGGTATACTTCTTCAGGATTGACCTCAGATTCGATCATTTCTGCCGCTATTCTGTGTGCAAGCGGGGTAGTACGCGCGTATCTGAAACTATTCGTATCCGTCATCACTGAAACATAAAGTCCCTGGGCAATATCCTTGTTTATCTTGGCCAGGTTCAGATCCTGAAACATATGATAAAGCAACTCCCCAATACTGCTTGATCCTGTGTCAGAGACCAAAAGCGCATGTGGGGGATAAGTAAGTTCCGGGGTGCTGATCAAAGGTGAATGGTGGTCAAGAAAAACTATTTTCCGAGCCCTCAATGAAAGCTCACCCCACAGTGAACCGAGCCTGCGTGGATCGTTTGTATCGACAATTATCCATAAGTCACAGGTATCCCAAAGTTCCACTTCACGTGGGCCAAGGAGAATTGAATTTTTTGGATCTAAGAATCTATACCTTTTAGGTAGAGTATCGGGATTATAAACCCGACATGCCTTTCTGGCGCGCTTAAGATAATGGAAAAGCGCTGCTTCAGCACCAAGCCCATCACCGTCTGGTAATGCATGTGTGGAAATAAGTACCCGTTTTGATTGCTCTAGATAAGTCTTAAACTTCTGGAATTCCTTTGTTTTTGACAATGGCAACTGAAGGATTTTTGTGCTCAAGATCGCAGCCTCGCCTTCCGAATAAACAGTTAAGAGGTCATGCAGTGCGAATGAGAGCAACCAAACAAGATTTCGTTGACCCTCTTTATATTATTTTCGAACAGCATCTTTATAACTTTCAGGATTCCGACACAGACCGCAAGACTTTTATTACAAATGTTGTGCAAGATTATCTAACATTTCTCCGCAAGAGGAAAGTCATAGTGCCTAAATCACTTGAAGATTCTATTACTGAAGAGCTGTCGACACAAGTAAACACCATGTTGGTCAAGAAAATATACGGATGTCTCACCATAGATGACTACCGTAAGCACATACCCCGTACCGCTAAAAATAAGGCGCGGGCCCGCTACTCGAAATTGGCAAGGCATTAGTTATCCACCAGAAACTTTTTTCTTGCCACTTGACAACGCAAAACAACCGGACATTATAAAAATCCTTAGAGGTGCTACTTATGATACAGGTTTCCCATCTTACAAAGATGTATGGTCCAAGGGCGGCCATAGATGACCTTAATTTTGAAGTACAAAAAGGCGAAATAGTCGGCTTCCTGGGCCCCAACGGCGCCGGGAAAACCACGACCATGAAGATACTTGCCGGTTGCCTCTCGGCAACCCAAGGCACTGCAATGGTTGCCGGACATGATGTTTTTATAAAACCCATTGAGGTTAAAAAACACGTCGGGTTCCTTCCAGAAAATCTCCCGCTCTATCTAGAGATGCGAGTACAGGATTTTTTGGAATTTGTCGCCAAGCTTCACGGTGTGCCAAAATCGCATACCAAAAGTGCCGTGGATTCCTCAATTGAAAAAACTGCCCTTAAAGATGTACGCAAGCGCATTATAGGAAATCTTTCAAAAGGCTACAAACAACGAGTCGGCCTAGCACAAGCACTCGTGCATAACCCAGATGTCCTGATCCTTGACGAGCCCACGGTCGGCCTTGACCCGAAGCAAATTATAGAGATACGCGAGCTAATCAAAGGGCTGGCAGGTGAACACACCGTAATACTGAGTTCACACATACTGCCCGAAGTGACGGCAACATGTTCCAGGATCATGGTCATAAACAAGGGTCGTATCGTGGCAGAAGATACACTGGATCGCCTCACTGCGAGACTTAAAAAAGGCCTGGTCTATACGATGCTCGTGAAATCCCCAAGCAGCACGGGGGTGGATGCCATACGACGCATACAGGGTGTAAGCGCGGTGACAGCAAGCGGCGACAGGCTCGTTGTTGAAATGCTGCCAAACACAGGCGAAATCCGCGACAAACTTGTTGAAACCGCAGTCAGTAGCCGCATGGGCGTACTTGAATTCGCTGCTGAAAGAATCAGCCTGGAGGAAATATTCCTGCAACTCACCACAACGGAATCACCGGAAGGGGTAACAGCATGAAGAACATAATCATAATCGCCAAACGCGACTTCAATGCTTACTTTACTTCGCCTATAGCTTACATAGTGATTGCTGGCTTCATGGCGATAATGGGTTGGATGTTTTTCTTTAACCTATCTCATTTTAATCTACAAAACATGCAGTACCAGCAATTTAACATGGGTAAGGGGGTCAGCGTAACAGACGGGATAATACGTCCGCTTTACGGCAATATGAATGTCATATTCCTGTTCCTCGTACCATTTATAACAATGCGTCTGTTCGCAGAGGAAAGAAAGCAACACACCCTCGAATTGCTCATGACATCCCCGATAACCTTAACCCAGATAATACTTGGCAAATTCATGTCATCTCTGTTTCTAGTGGTGACTATGCTTGTTTTTACCGTCGTTTATCCCGTTATTTTATTTTGGACTGGCAACCCAGAGTTTGGGCCGATAGCGGCAAGTTATCTCGGCACACTTCTCTTGTGCGGTTGCTACCTCTCGACAGGTCTTTTCTTCTCGTCGATGACGGAAAACCAGATAGTCGCAGGCGCGCTGACATTCGCCACCGGTTTGTTTTTCTGGCTCGTCAGCTGGGCCACGCAATCAGCCGGCCCGGTGTGGAGCGATTTACTGACACACCTTTCTCTCATTAATCATTACAATAATTTCAGCCAAGGATTAATGAATACAACTGATGTATTTTATTACCTGTCGTTTATTGGCGTTGGTTTACTGCTAACCCACAGGGTCCTTGATTCTTTCAGGTGGAGGTGATCACACATGCCTAAGAAAAACTTTAATGTAATACTATGGACCTCTCTTGTTTTATTACTCTTGGCATTTATGTTTGCGCGGGCGATTTTTCCTGAACTCCTTTGGCTTACAATAGCGGTCGCAGCACCTCTTCTCCTGATAATGATCTTGCTAATACAGCAAAACCGCACGAGCCTAAAGAGCAGGACGGCTGCATACGGACTTAACGCCATCGTAAACATTGTTTTAGTAATCGGCATAATAGGTGTCCTAAATTTTCTAGCAATTAGGTACCCATATAAGCTTGACCTCACTAAAAACAAAGTTCACACCCTTTCTGACCAAAGCGTGAAGCTCGTAAAGGGGCTCAAACAACCGGTGAAAGCGGTACTGTTTGCAAAGATGCAACAGCGTGAACAATTCAGGCCGCTGCTTGACAATTACAAAAGCCTTAACCCGAAGTTCGAGGTGGAATACGTTGATCCGGACAGAGAACCGACTCGCGCCAAGCAAGCCAACATCCGCAAGTACGGCACGCTGCTTCTCGCCATAGGTCCGCGCGACAACAGGATTGATGAGCCAAATGAGGAAAAACTCACCAACGCGCTTATCAAACTGCTGAAAGAAAAACCCCCCACGATCTGTGCGTTGAGCGGTCACGGTGAAAAGAATTTTTCATCAACTGAAGCTGATGGCTACGAGGCCGCAAAAAAAGCGCTAAATAACCAGGCATACGAGATAAAGGATTTTAATCTCCTACAGGAAGGCAAGGTCAGTGATACCTGTGATGCAATAGCCATAATAGGCCCGACAAA
Organism: uncultured Bacteriovoracaceae bacterium; assembly: GCA_964358645.1. Lineage (GTDB taxonomy): Bacteria > Bdellovibrionota > UBA1018 > UBA1018 > UBA1018 > JBBTDV01. The sequence continues at coordinate 11,104 of CAYHPW010000053.1, forward strand.
AGCGTTCTTCGAGCAGGAGATAAAAGCCATTTCCGATTACCTGGACAACGGCGGGCACGCACTTATCGCGCTTGACCTTAACCTTAAGGGCGCAGATTACGCACAAGAACTGTTGCCGTTACTGAAAACATGGCACATCAATGCCCAATACGCCTTGATAGTGGACCCACTATCAAAAATGCTCGGTGTCGATGCAGCGGTGCCGATACTTGCATCCTTTTCAAAAGATCATTCAATAACCAAGGATTTCCAGACCAATTGTTATTTCCCATTCTCGCGTCCGCTAGAAATCATTCCAGGAGCTCCTGAGGGCATGAATGTCCAGTGGCTAGCCCAGACAACTCCTAAAAGTTGGGCTGTCGGCGATCTTAAACAACTTTCATCCGGTCAAATCCAATTTCAGCCAGGCAAGGACAAATCCGGCCCGCTTACTACGGTGATCGCCGCAAGCGGCAAGAAGAAAGATTCAAAAGCCACAAAAAATACCCGCATGGTGGTATTCAGCACATCGCTTTTTGCCACTAATAATTTTTCACGTTACGGCGGAAACATGGATTTCTTTCTTAATTCCGTTTCGTGGGTATTGGAAGATGAGAGCCTGATTTCCATCAGGGCCAAGGAAGAAGGCCCCGGAAAAGTCGAGCTCTCTCAAAAACAAGGCACTTTTATATTCCTGTTAACGGTCATTGTGATCCCGGTACTTGTCTTTGCCGGTGGCATAGTCATTTGGGCCATACGCAGGAAATTATAGATCAGGTGAGAGGTTCTTATGACTCAGATCAACTGGCAGAAACATTTCTTGCTTGCTGCCGCACTTTTTGTACTAGGTTCATTTGCATACTGGCTTGAATTCAAGCACAAGCCGGAAAAAGAAACAGCTGAAGAACAATCAAAGAAACTTTTCACTTTGAAGGATGTGCAGATTGAAAAAGTCCGCCTGACAAGTCCTGGAAAAACTGTGGAAATCACGTGCTCCGATATCGCGACAAAACTTTGCAAACCATCTGATAATTCAAAGTGGCAGATAACCTTTCCAAGCAAGCTGCGCGCGGATGATTCAAACGCAAACTCGCTTTTATCTACACTAAGCCATCTGACGCCTACCGAAACCATAGACCTCAAGGACGAGCCGGCTGAAAAGCGCCAGGCACTTCTGAAAGAATACGGGCTCGATGCGTCTTCACTTAAATCAACGGAGACAAAGCGGGTCGAAGTAAAAACTACGGCCGGTGAGCATGTTCTTTACTTAGGATCATCCCATCCAATCGGCGAAAATATTTTTTGCTTAAAAGCCGAAAACGGGAAGATGGATGAAACCCACGTTTTTCTTGTACCAAATTATTTCAAAAGCAATCTGGACCGTGATTTGACTTATTGGCGGGATAAAAAGCTCCTAGCTATCAGCACAAATGAGATAGAAGCGTTCGAGCTCAAGGGGCCCAAGGCAAATATCAATGGCGCAAGGAAAAACGGCCAGTGGATCCTTCACGAAAAAGATGGCAAAAAAGATGGAGAGATATCAGGTGACTCCGATAACATTGATGGCCTTATCAGTGCCGCAGCTTTTCTAACAGCCAAGGACTTTGTTTCAGAAAATTCTTCAGATGAAAAAGCTAAAAATGCCGTTAAAGGCGCCAAAGCCACGATCACTCTGAGTTTAACAAAGGGAAAAGGAACCGCAAAAGAGCCGCCTGCACCAATCATCCTTGCTTTGTATAAAAAGAAGGAACCACCAAAAAATACAAAGGACAAAAAAGACCAACTTGAAAAAGTTTATGCGACAAGTTCGGCAAGTGACCCGCTTTTCGAGCTCGATACTTCATCGCTAAACAGGTTTGACAAGGAATTAAAAGATCTCAGGCTTTCTAAATTAATCACGTCGATGGACCGCTTTGATACAAAGAAATTGGAATTCAGTGGTACCGTTATCGGCCCGTCTCCCCTTGTTATCTCAAGTTCAGATGGAAAATGGGTAAACAAGGCCGAGCTGAAAACAGAGATCAATGGTGAAAAAGTCCAATCACTGCTTGATAAGTTATCAGGCAATTACATAAAGGAATTTCTGCAAGGCTCTAAAATCCCAACGGGAGCTGAAAACGGTTTAAAACTTACGCTAGGGGATGAAAAAACCGCGACAAAGCGCCAAATCCTTTTCTGGAAAAATGGTGAGAAGCTTTATGCAAAAGACCTACTTTCTCAGCGTAATGAAGCGTTTCTGGTCGACAATGTACTGAAAGATGGGCTACCGTGGGATAGGAATTTCTTTAATAAAAAAAATGAACCAGCAAAACTCCCAGCCTCCCAAGCCGGGTGACAAAGTCGAATACCCTTTCGACATAGTTATCCAATATTTTCAAACCGTATGGTCCATCATCGCCCATCCGGTGCAGTTTTTCTCGTCAATGCCGCTCACAGGCGGGGTAGCACGCCCCTTAGCGTTCGCGCTTGTAACCCACTGGCTTGGTTCAGCCGTGGCATTCTTGTGGCGAAACATCTTTAGCGGAATTTTCAGGCACGGCGATTTGATTTCAGCCATACTTGGTGGCTCAACCGATCCTAATATACTCACCTGGCTCTATGGTCTCGGGTCAGTGATAAGCGACCCTTTCATAACACTGGTTTCATTGCTGTTCACCGCCTCATTGATATTCATCGGCGCTAGAATCTTGGTTTCCCCAGGTGTGAACTTCTCCCCCAGGGAAATCACTTTTGAATCAGCGGTGAGGATTACGGCCTTCGGGATGACCCCGGCTGTTTTTTCAGTCATTCCGGCCATAGGCCCTGTTATATCAAGCATATATACAATTATACTTACCATGATAGGCGCTCGAGAAATTTACAGGATTGGCACAGGCCGTGCCGCTCTAATAGCCCTATTCCCAAAATTAATTATTATTGGGATAATTATATCAGGCATGCTTTTGTTCGCGGCTGCTGTTGTCAGTGTGTTTCTACCCCTGTTTCTCTAAGCAAATACTAGACGCTCAAGCATGCAAAGGAGGATTCGTGCTGAAATCACGGCCCACCATGGTCGCGATTGCGCTAACATTGCTTGCGGCAGGAGTGCTCTACCCATCGAATGGGAAAGACCGGCTAACTGTCACGCAAAGGAGGCCTGCCGCTTTGATCTGCCAAGATCCTTACGGCACGATCTGTAAAAACAAAGCCCATAGGAGTGATCCAACCGGCGTGGTTCTTTCGGATGAAGTGGAAGAAGCAATCACGCGCAAAATATATCAAGAAATAAAGAAATCACATCCCGAATGGTCCGATGAACAAGTCACCGAAGGATTCATAAAACGCATATATACCCAGAAAAAGAGAAAAAAGATGAATAAAGTTTTCAAATGGGTACGAAGCGCGATCGAAACTTATATAGAAAACCTTCCAGATAAGCTGATCACCGTGACTGAAAAACGAGAACTTACGACCCGCGTACGGAAAGTAAAACTCGAACTACCCCCTCCGGCATCGGTTTATAGCGATGCAATGGATCTTTTCACAAAGAATGATGTCTACTACGAGCGCTTAATAAATGGTGACATGCGTCTTAGAGTCGGGGGGGCTTATCTTGCAACCGGAAAATCCTGGTTCAATATGGTCTTCACTTTTGCTCATGAACTCGGGCATTCCATAGATCCGTGTGAAATCAGAAGCGCGCGGCATTCCTTCCCGGCTTACGACCGGCTGACTGCTTGCTTCCTGAAAGATGGCCTGATTGCCACACGGGAGACCAGGTCCGAATGTGGCCATAACGATCAGCTGTCAGAAACCTTTGCTGATTGGATCGCTGTAAAAATCACGGCACAGGCCCTGGAAAAATTCGGTGCAAGCTTTTCTCAAAAGGAACTAGAAAAGTCAGCAGCCAACTCCGTGCGGGATTTATGCGAGGAAGATGAGGAGGAACTCTTAAAAACAGATACCGAGCACCACCCATCACCACGATTGAGGATCAACAAAATCTTCGCCGACAACCCAAAAATCATGGAGATCTTGGGATGCCAAGTCACCGGCAATGAGAATTACTGCGACTTCGAAATTAGATAAGAAACAACGATATTTGCTGTATTCCAAAAAAGAGTTTCCTCTGGTAATGGGTTAATTTGATATAAGCCATAAGGGGAATTGAATGTTTCATCAGACACTTCCTGGTTTCATTGAAGTAATCTGCGGCAGTATGTTCAGCGGCAAGACCGAAGAACTTTTACGGCGCATCAAGCGAGCGCAGATAGCCAGGCAAAAAGTACAAGTTTTTAAACCGGCCATGGACAACCGTTATAGCTCGGAACATGTTCAAAGCCATGACTCCAATAAGATAGCCTCATTGTGCGTGGACCGCCCAAGGGACATACTGAGATTAGTTGACGACAACACCAGAGTGGTGGGCATAGACGAAGCACAGTTCTTCGATGAAAATATCGTGGATGTAGCGCAAAAATTAGCTTACCGCGGGATGCGCGTCATAGTGGCCGGGTTGGATTTAGATTTTCGCGGCATACCCTTCGGGCCCATGCCCAAATTGCTGGCGGTAGCCGAGGAAGTCACGAAATTATCAGCCGTTTGTGTAGTGTGTGGCAAACCGGCATCTAGAACGCAAAAAATCGCAGGTGACCGTGGCGTAAATGCTTCAAGAATCGCGGTGGGTGCAAAAGATATGTACGAAGCCCGTTGCCGTTTCTGTCATGAGCCGGGCATTGCTTCTTCAACCACTGCGGATGAAAGGACCGGGCCCAATGAAAAAGGCACGTCCGTATCCTGATAAACAATTTAAAGAAGTATTCTACCGTCTTTCAGAGCGCGAGCATAAATACGGCAAGAACGTCCACTTATTGTCAGATCCCTTTTTGCTTTCACACCTCGCCAGCCTTTGCGCCGAAGAAACATGTCAGCCTGTCATCAACGAATTAGTCACGACTATTTATCTTTCAATGCTGAAAATCGTCGTTAACAATGAATTCCCGCTCCGTGATTGCGCCATCAGGACCAGAATGGCGAAATTTCACGATGAGGCCATTCTTCAAGGCCCACTTATCAACCCTGAAATACCCGTCGTATCAGTTAACCTGGCTAGAGCAGGTACCCTGCCTTCACATATATGCTATACCGCGCTTAATTATTTCATGAACCCGAAGAAAACACGTCAAGACCACATAAGCATCGCCAGGCAAGTGGACGATAGCCATAGAGTGACGGGCAGCAATGTTTCAGGCCATAAAATCGGCGGCAGCGTGAACGAAGCGATCGTCCTATTCCCTGATCCCATGGGGGCGACCGGCGGAACGATTGTCGAAGCCGTCAATCTGTACAAGAATCAGGGTAAAGCATTAAAATACATCGCGATACATTGCATCGTCACGCCAGAATATATCCGAAAAATCCTGTCGCATCATCCTGACTTGATAGTGTACGCTATACGCTTGGATAGGGGCCT
>CAYHPW010000054.1:0-12874 GCA_964358645.1 uncultured Bacteriovoracaceae bacterium
GCAATCAGGCGTCAGCCGAAGAAACCTCTACAAAATGTTCGCCGAAAATGGAAACCCATCGGCAAAAACACTCTTAGTCGTTATGGGTGCCCTCGGAGTGAGGATGACCATTGAACAGGCAAAGCCACGAAGGAAGGTGGCGAAGCGGTGATTTGCAATCAACCCGCCTCATGGTGCAGACTTAAATTCGAGATATTCGTTCTGGGTACAGGAAAACTAAGCTTCAGTTATCGCGTAGATGATGATGCATTTGATAAATTAAAGAGAGAATTCTTGGTCGCAAAATTCTCGTCACCAATCGCCATGGATGGACATCTGGAGAGATCCTTGCAGCTTATCGCGGACAAGCCAATGTTGAGTTTATGGAGTATGTCCCAGAGACCCCTGCTTGTGCCATCAAGAAAAGCTGGGAAATCATCTCCACAAAGGTTCTATTGGCTGGATTACGAAACCATTCCATCCGGGTAATCGCTTCCCTGTGCCCAGCTGCAGGGCATGGAAAAAGTCGTCAAGAAGAGCGTCCATGTGTACGCCAAGCTTAGTGGCAATAAAAACAATATCTCTTTTCTTGTCTTGAGAGGGATCTGAGAGGATATGCCTGATCGCATCCCATCCATTGTAGTTTTGATGGATGTATCGACCGAAAAGGTATGTAAGGCCGTAAAGCTCTTTGGAAAAATACTTATTATGCTCAAATAGATTGGGTAGTTCTTTAGCAGAGGCCAATGCACTATTGGCAAGCTGGAGCGGGACCCTGCCGCCTGCCTCCATTTCAGCAAGTTGAGCAATAGCCTCATTGAGCCAGGAAGGAACGTTCTTGTGGAGTAAAAGAATATGCGCAAGCTCATGAGTCAACGCAGGCTCCAGGTCATCTGCCAGTCCAAGGGCGATTCGGAAATCAATCCAGATGAGGGTGCGTTTTTCCTCAGTAAAAGACCAGTAGAACATCCGATGCTTGTCTCCCATGAACGCCAGGTCATCCAGAAGAACCGCCACATTTTCCTGGAGAAGTGTCCGTGACCAATCAGGATCAATTTCCTGGAGTGTTTGAGCAAGCAGACCTTGTTCGAAATATTGAGCGAGTTTTTTTTCAAGAGCTGAGTTCTTGAAAAAGCGGCTGACATAGTTAAAAACCCTGACCTGGACAGGAAGGTGATTTCCCATCTTTACAGTTGGCAGAGATGGTAAAAGCAAGACGCTTCCATCGTTTGCAAGCCCCGGGCGTGGATAGATATTTATCTCGGCTATTTCAGCGCCCAGGGCGAGAGTTGTAACCTGCATGCACAAGACCACTAGCATCGCTAGGCGTGTTCTGATCCGATTGCGATCGCTAAAGATGAAATCACTCATTAGGGAAAGGCCTAATTCTTTGCTCTTCTGGAGCAATCGCGAACCTGATATTTGTAACAGAACTGCCCGCTACCCAGTTCATTACGGCTTCATGGTGATTTTTGATATAACGGATGGCATTAATCATAAGCGCTTCATCCTGGTAGTGAGCCCTCTGCACGAGAGTCGTAAGGACATCGTAGAAATTTTTGGACATAAACCAAACCGGGATAAAAGACAAAGTGCCATTGGCGTATCCCGTACAATAGGCGCGGCTTGTACAGTTGGTGGGGTATTGGTAGAGGATCCTCTTGAGGTCGTACATTTTATGCGCGATCAGCATGTTGTTATGCGGATTGAGCATTGGATCGCCGTTACTGCATTTTTTGTTATTATTACAAAGTAAAACGCTTGCAGCGATAAGCCGATAAAGTTCCAAAGGACGCGGGGAACTTTCAGACACAAAACCCACCAGCATACGATCCGCTTCATCCAGTTCAATAGGCGAAAGAGTGAAGGGGCCACCTCCTCCGCTTGAATCAGCACCGAACGCAGCGGGTGAGGGTTCTGCTGCAATGCTAAACAAGGACATGTTAAATGTAATCAGGCAGGCTAAATAAAAACAAACCATTTGAGTCTTGTATTTATTTAACTGTAATTTCTTAATCATACGATCTCCTTCGACCGCCTTAGCGGCCATTGTTATAGCACTTATTGTGCTGAGCAGCAATATAATGGATAAAATTGCTATTTTATACATTAAAAATATCAAAAAATGGCAATAATTTGGTACTATTGATTAGCAATGGTTTCTGATCTATTTGAAGAAAGTGACTATAAGACCTATCTAAATAAGCTCTTATCCGACAAAACGCATGGATTTGGCTGGGGTGCAAGGTCGCAGCTTTCCCAGGCGATCGGTTGCCAGACGGCGTATGTTGCGCGGGTATTAAGTGGAAGCGCACATTTCAGTTTCGAGCAAGCCGATGCAGTGAGCCATTTTTTAAAACATACGGAGGAACAATCTCGTTTTTTCGTTCTGCTTGTCTCAATTGCTCGTGCAGGTACTTCATCTCTTCGGGAGCACTATCAAAAGCAAATTAGCCGCATTCGGGAAGAACGACTGTTGCTAAAAAACCGGCTCAATATTCGTGAAACGCTCACTCATGCGCACCAGGCTGAGTATTACAGTTCCTGGGTTTACATCGCAGTCCACATCTTAACTAGCATTCCAGAGTTTCAATCGATCAGTTCCATAGCGGCACGGCTGGGACTTGAGACAGAACGTGTTCGCGAAACACTGGAGTTCCTGTCCAGATGTGGAATGGTGGAAAAGAAAGAGGACCGCTATATCATCGGCACAGCACGCATTCACCTTGGGGCGGATTCGCCACTCGTATCCAGGCATCATTTGAACTGGAGACTCAAAGCGATGCAATCCATCGAAAAGCATCTTATCACAAAAGACTTTCATTATTCGTCCGTGGTGAGTCTGTCACAAGATGACATGGGACATATTCGTGAAATACTGATGCAAGCTGTTGAGCGATGCAAACACGTAATTAAGGCTTCTCCTGAAGAGGCACTCTGCAGTTTATCTTTGGATTTTTTTGAGGTCTGATTACAAAAATGGAAAATAACCTTGGATATTTCATGGATTTTTCATAAACAAGAAGGCCTGCCAGCGGCCGCGCTGGCAAATGTAGCGGTTTTGCTTCCAGCCGGGGTCAACCCACAAGCGGTTCAGGAAATACTCCTTCCAAATCATCCATTCTGACTGGAGCTCTGGGTGCTCAGACGCCGGGGTCGAGATGTCACGCTCATCCCAGTGCAGGGTTTCTGTTATTACAACGGCTTCGACCTCGTGACCGTGTTTGATAGCTAAAGGGGCGCGTTGCCAGAAATCATTCGTGCGGGTCAACTCCCAGTGAGGATGTTTTCTTGAAAGTTCGATTGTGATGTCCGGGAATGTAGGGCACCAGACCCTGAAGGGCCCAGTCAGCTTGAGTTCGCTTTCGAGTTTGCTTAGCCTCCCGTCAACGCATTCCACAAACTCGTTGTATGTCTTCCAGTGCCACGTTTTGCTGGATCCGAGACGCATGGCTTGGCTTACGTCAACATATCCAAAAACAACCGCGGAGAATGCCATAGCGCTAAGCAAAGGGAGTCCAAGTAAAAACAAGAAAATGCTTTTTTGCGTTGATTTAAAATGCAGCCATAGCTTCAAGCCTGCTAGTCCTGTGAAGCACCATGTGGCTATATGGATATAGTAAACGAACCAGACTTCTGGTTTGCTGTGCCATAGCCAAGCCGAGCTTAAAACCCAAGCCGATGCCGGCAGCAAGTTGATGTTGTCAGTGGATTTCTTGTACTTAATAAATCCGAGAAGCGCTCCCAGGGAAAATAGGGCAAAAAAACAAATGCTACCATACTCAAGGATGTGCGGCCACGGTTCGGGGCTTCCCAAAGCTGGGAAAAGACTCTGATAGGCTGACGTTAAGCCATGGAGCCAGTTATTAGGTACTGCAAGCCTTTCCCACTGGGTCGCCATCTGGGTGATAAAAAGTTTGAAGTGCCAGATTACTAAGACAATCCATGGCGAAAGATAAAGAAGAGTCTTAAGCGCGATCGCAAAAAGACGTTTTGGATTCATAATAAATATAATCAATACTGGGAGTGTAAGATGTATGGCGTTGAAATGCGCATATGCAGCTAGCGCAAGAAGGGCAGCGACCGGGTCCCAAAGTCGCCTATATTTTATGCGTTTCGGAAAGCCAAGGCTGAGTCCCAGCACCAAGGCCAAGCCGCATAGGCCGACGAACGATTCTGGCCTAACAAGCACGGATGCCCATCGCATTATAGGGTCGAATGAGAAAAGCATGACAACCAAAAGCCCAGCTAATGCCGGTAACCCTTTTCGGATAAGTATGGTGCCTAGCAATGCGCCACTAGAGGCCCAGAATAGCAGTGGCCAGAATTTTATTGCTAAACTGCCATCAATCCAGATCAATCTGCCGATCCCAATGATGACAGGGTAAAGCGGCATGGTGTTGAAATTAAAGATTCTGTATGTCGGTTCAAAAGGCGCCTGTGGCAGCATCACCCATCGTGGCGGCCAGTCGAAGAGTTCCTTTGCGACGAAATAAAAAGCCGAATCATCAGGCCAAGGTACTGGCACAAAAGCCAGGGCCGAAAACCACACGGCAAACGCTGCGATGAATGGCACGATAGCTACGACTGCCGGCGCCCATTTTTGTTTTTGCGTGGATAGTTTCATGATTCAGCTTATTGGTTTTGCTTCTGATCTGGTTAATATCAGCCACACTCCCTGGATCAATCCTATCGTGTATGAAATATCGAGTACTGGCTGGAACGCGAAGAACATGACTTGTTCCATAAAACTCAATTTCACAGATATTAAGTGGCGCCGAAAAATAAAGGCTTTGCAAGCGAATATCAAAGCGATCGGGACAAGATAAGTGGATAACGGCAAGCCTAATGGGAGCAAAACGGCGACATAAACCACGGTTGAGACAAGTTGTTGCATTCTTAGCAGCGCTCGGGTCCGGCGGTTGGCCCCCGCGGATTGGCTTGTAATGCCGGCCAGCGTTCCAGAGTTTTTAAATAATATATATGGATGTGCCCGTCCGAACAGCCGCTGGTGCCTTACAAGTTTTAACAGCGTGTTTTGTTCATCAGATGCCGATAGGAAATATCCTTGCCGCGGAGCCTGATATATCTCGTAACCACAAGCCCTGAGCCTGGCAGCCAGGACTTGATCCTCCCCAGCTAGGCGCAGTTTGGTATCATATAGGCCTGCCTTTCTGAGCGCGTCCAATCTAAACGCGTCACATCGGCCTTCCGCAAATCCGGTAGGTACTAATTTATCTTGTGTCGCAGGCGGTATGATATCCATAAGGTTGGCAACGAGGTTTACTTTTTCTGAAAATGGGATGCTTTTTTCTGGCGTTATTAAAGGTTGCCCAGTAATCGCGCCAGCATTCGGGTTTTCTTCGAGCAGTTCAAGCATATTGGCTACATAAAACTCAGATCCAAATATGCAGTCGCAATGGCATGTGAGCACGTAAGGAGATTTTATCATGTCCAATGACTTGTTTAGGGATTTCGACAGCCCTAGATTGGGCTTGTTTGAAACCAGCATGTAATGAGATAGGGCTGTGTTTCTGTCTAATAAACTTTTCAGTTCCGCTGCGGTTCCATCCGGTGACTGGTCATCGACAAAAATAACATCTAGCCATTTGGCTTGCTGTTTGGTTTCTGGGAACGCGGGGTGCGTTTGTCGCATTACAGCTGTTAACAGCGCCTGGACTGTTTTCTTCGCATTGTATAAGAGAAAGATAACAGTGATTCTTGCTGGCATCGAAAGGAAAGATACTTGACCTCGGAGTTCTTATCAATACCACAAAAGATGATTGCCGTTATTGGCGCAAGTGGTTGCCTGGGGACCGCGCTTATGGCCAGATTTGGGGACCGCGCTGTAGGTTTTGGCTGGCGGGATTTGGAGAAGGCCGTTTTATTGCTTCAAAGCGGGTCATATGATGTCGTGTTCGCTTGCGGTCTTACCAACCCAAGCCACCCTGCTGTTGACCTTTATGAAGCGAACTGCGCACTTCCCAGACACTTCATCGAAGCTACGGCTGACAATGACCGGCTCAGGTACATTACCGTTGGAACAATGATGGAATTATTTCCAGGAATTGTTTCTTCGAATACTTACGTGAAGTCGAAATATGATCTATCCGAATGGATCAGAAAAGAATCTCAAAAAACAGGCATGCGTGAGCGGCTTTTGCATTTGCGGCTCCATACCCTTTATGGTGGTCGGCCGAGGGATCACTTGTTTTTAGGCCAGATCGCATCGGCATTAAAATCCGGGTTGGTGTTTAACATGTCAGACGGGGCACAGTTGCGGGAATATCATCACGTTGATGATATGGCGGTTTCTTTCCAGGCACTGTCCGGTGTTAAGTGGGAGTTTAGCGGTTCGACCATTGAAATAAATTCAGGTGCTCCGGTCCGACTTGTTGATTTGGCTTGGGCTGTTTTTAAGGCATTTGGAAAAGAGCGCCTGCTAAATGTCGGTGTGATTAAGTCGCCTGGTTTTGAGAACCGAGAGCATATATTCCCACGGTCGCAGCGGTGGCTGCTTGGCGAACCACGTGATACCGTGAGTGGTGTTATTGAATGGCTTAAGGCCGAGGTCGGCGCAGCAGAGCCGGGTTAGAGTATTTCTTGATATTTGTTGCAGTTGATGGCTTCAGTAATGATCGCGCGCGGCCTGGATTTTGAGTCATCGAATATCCGGCTCAGATATTCACCGAGCACTCCCAGAAAAATGAACGTTATACTATGCAGGAACAACGACAGGACGACAATGGTGGTAAAACCAGCGACTGGTGTACCGAACAGCATTCTTCCAACGAGATAGTATATCGAAAGCAGCATGGACATGCAGAATAAACCTACTCCAAGCACGCCTATCAATCTTAGTGGTGCCTTTGAAAAAGCGGTGATCGCATCAATTGCCAAGGTCGTATAGTGGAGGATGCTGAATTTACTTTTTCCCTCGGTACGTGGTTCGCGGTCGTATATTACGGCAGCTTGCTTAAAGCCGAGATAAGACACCAGACCTCGTAGATATAGATTCCTCTCCGGCAGGAGCTTCATTATGTTTACTACTTTCCTGTCCATCAGCCTGAAGTCGCCTGAGTTCTCCGGTATTTCTAGGTCTGAGACGAGATTTAGCACACGATAAAAAGACGAGATCATCATCCTGAGTGGCAAAGGGGCATAACGTTTCCGCCTCACTCCGTAGGCGACGTCATAGCCTTCCTCCCATTTTTTAACGAACTGTGGAATCACGTTAGGCGGGTCTTCCAGATCGGCGTCCAGTTCAACCACCGCGTCACCGGTTGCCATGGTCAGTCCGGCGAAAATGGAATTCTGGTAGCCGAAGTTGCGGGAAAACCTGAAAGCCTTGATGTGCGGCCTCGCGTTGGCGAGTTTTTTAACCGTATCCCATGTCCCGTCGGTTGAGGCGTTATCGGTCACGATTATTTCTAGGTCATATTTTTTCAGGTTTTCATTAAAGATCTTTTCTACCGCGGCAATTGCGAGCGGTAGGTTGCGTGCCTCATTGAAAACCGGGATGCAAATTGAGATCATCATTTCACCAACGACCGTAGTCCAAGAAATTCTCCTACGCAACCGGTTGTTCTGGATTGGCGTTAAAAGATGTTTTAGGTTTGTAAAATGCTTTTGAATAAACAAAGGATGTCAGTCCTTGCGCTCTTGGCTGGGTTGGCGGTGGTGGCTGGGTACTGGTACATGACCCGTCCTATCGGCTTGCCCAGAGGGTATGTCGAGGATTTCTGCGGTGATTTAAGCCGCCAAATCATGGCAGACAGCCTGAAAAAATTCGGCAGCCCGCAATTCACCACTGATAGGTTCATGGCGCCTTCCGGCATGACGGTACCGTATTTTTCATGGTCACTGGAGCGTGATTGGATCGGTGCTTATGTATGGATGTGGAACAAGGACTTCCCGTTTATGTGGGTGTACTTCGGGCTTTCGCTCCTGATCAGCTATCTAGCCGTGGGCCTGGTTTTGCGAAAGATATGTTTTCCGGGTGCCAGCGCCTGGCTTATCGCACTTGTACCGTTGTTGTTCCACGTGCCGCGCCACTTTAAAATGTGGCACCACTTTGAATACATGGCTCAGCACTGGGTTTATCTGAGTTTCTTCCTTGATGCATGGATCTGGTGGCGATTTTATCGTGAAAAAAAAGTTTCGGTTACCTCGGAGTTCTGGCGGTTGTTTATACAGCTAGGGGTTTTTTGTTCGCCCGGTTATTTTTGGGGTCCGACCGTGCTTGAATGGATGATCATGCGGTTTGTGATGCTGGCAATGGTGTGGCGATGGCGTAAGATGGGCCAGAGCGTGGCGATAAGGCGCCCTTCTTGGGCTGCAGCGGTTCCTGTTATCGGTTGTGTGGCTATGGTGCTGATTGAAATTCGCTGGTTCCTGCCGCTGCTTACAGAAATGCGTAAGCTCGGGACTGTTTCGCAGGGACCAGGATGGTTTGCGCATTTTGGTTTTGTCGTGCGGCCGTTATGGCTTGATGATTTGTTTGGTTCCGGCGTCTGGCTTATTAAGCTTATTACCGGGCTAAGTATTCAATGGAAGCTCCCAGTAATTGACACGCCTGAAACCGTTGTGACCATAGGCTGGTTTTACTGGATCCCGCTCATTTTAGCCGTACGTGCTTTATCGAAAAAAAAGGGAGGGCCTGGTTTTAGCGCCGTTATTCCATTCATGCTTCTTATAATAACAGCTGTTTTATATATGAGCTGGGGCAAGCCGTATATCGTGCAGAAGGCTATCCAAGCCTTTATCCCATTCATGAAGTTTTTCAGGGTGGCAAGTCGCTGGGGCCAATTCCTGCCGCTTCTGACGTTCATCGTTGTCATGCTGTCTTGGTCGGAACTCTCGTCTTGGTTCTCTTCTTGGTTTAAGCGCAATCGGCGGCAGGCGCGCGTCTGGTGTGTAGCGTTTGTCGCACTTTCGGCTTTGGAAATGCGATGGCTGCTTGTCGAACCCAACATGCTTCCGCCGTTACACGGTTCCACTATTAGATTATTGGATGGCATACGCTTCAGTGCTGGTACGACGGTTCTTGATCTTCCTTTTTGCGTTGCTGGCGGTAATGGTGTTTGTACGGCGGCCCAGTGCCCGAATTATCCAAAGTCCACCATCGGGCAATGTTTTGGTATGTGGCATGAAAAAAAGGTCTTCGGCCTTTATCAGTCAAGGCTTGTTGAGTCGCAATGTGGTATCTATAACCATGCGCCATATGTTTCTTGGTTTGATGCCTGGGCCAGGCAGCGCTGTTTTACAGACGCTGAGTTTACTAACTTTTGCGCTTATCTTGATTCTCACGGCGAATTTTCCGCTATTCTTGTTTACCCGGATATTTGGGTTGGCGCCGCAAGTGCGGAGTGCAAGGTGAAATTTGATTCGCACCTTGGGGAGCCAGTGGGGGAGGGCGTTTTCCAATCTGATGCCAGGCGTGGAGGGAGGCCGGCTGATCTGATGAGAGTGATTAAGTACCGGCCAAAATGTATATGAGTTGCATATGGATATAGAATCGAAGTCAAAACTTTATTTGCCTATAGTGGTAATTGTTTTCCTTGTTTTTTTATTTCAGCTTACGACATTAAGTGCTTTTAGGATGAATGGCGATGAAGCTATTTACATGCTGATTATGGAAGAATTGGGAAAGATAACCGGCGGACAGTGGCCGTCCATGAATCCCATAATCCATTACAGTGGACCGCTCAATTTCTGGGCGCTTGGTTCAGTATACGCACTGACGTCCATGTTGCCGCAAATTGAGCCCGCGGCTTGGATGGTCAGGCTTCCTCCTTTTTTATTTTTCTGGATCGGGACGTGGTTTCTTTTTGCTGAGATCCGCAGGTGGTCACTGTCCAGTGCGATGTGGTTCTTGTTTTTTGCCGCGATCACACCGATGACACTTGTTTATTCAAGGGTCGCGTTCCCGCATTCCTTCATGCTTGGGTTGTTTTCGGTTTGTGTTGCAGAATCAATGAGGATTTACAGGACGGGTAATGTAAGACTCTTGTTGCTGTTTTTTCTTGCAGGGGTGTCCGCTGATTTGCATACAACCGCTGTTTTTGGAATGGCTGTTGTTTTTATGCCGGTAGCTAGGATAATCGCCAGGCAGTCGATACGGCAGCCCGGCAGATTTATTATCGGCTGTACATTTTTTCTGGTCATCGCATATCCGGTTATCAGGAATTTCCCGCCTCCCATTGAGGCTGGGGCTGAAAAGGGCAGAAGTATTTTGATGGAAGTTCGGAATCTTCTCAATATCGTCAGCGGGTACCAGCCATATATTTTCTGGTTACATAAGGACATAGCACCAAACTTACTGCTTGCCGTGTTTTTATGTCTCACTGGATACGTGATGTACCGAGAGTGGTGGGCTGTTAAGCGGAGTAGTTATAGCTTAGACAAGTTTTTAAAAGCATTTTTTTTATTACACATTGTTGGCACCGCGGTGATCCTGTTTATGTGTTATAGCGGTCGGTCCCTGGTGCTGATAGGGCACGAGAGGTATTTTCTCTCTTTAGTGCCCGGCTGGGTTCTTATAGCGTCTGATGCCTTCAGAAGATGGTCTGGTAAACTTGGTGGTGTGTTCCTTGCTTTGTTATTTGTGTTTTATTTTTCGCGTTTGGCAATTCCTGTTGTAGGGGCGTCTATGGAAAATGATCCATCACTTCTTGCGGCTAGATGGCTTGTAAAACACTGTCCATCGCGTGAGTGCGTGGCTGTCGCCGAGAATTTCTGGAACTACTGGCCGATTCGCTATTATACAAGGGATTCGATCGACCTCAATTATCATGGTGACAATTGGAAGACCGCAAGGCTTCACGCCTTAAACGGCAGGGAAACAGCAAGTTGCTGGTATGCATACAAAGGCGTGAAGTTTGTCGGTACATGGAAAAACAAGGTGGACTTTATCAAGCAGTCTGGCAGTGATGGCGAGACATGTTTCCTTGGTTCAGTTTCCAAGCCTTAGGGCAAATTGTTTGTTTGAGCCATCTCTGGCAAGGCCCAGTAGATAAAGGCTGGGGCTCCCTTGAAACGATTGAAATGACCCGCCAACAAGTATGCCGCCGTCGGACAGGCTTTCGATGGCTAGTACCGCGGAGTCAAAACCGGTGTCACCAGGCGCAAAACTTGTGTCAAGCGTGCCATTGGGGTTAAGCCTGGCAATATGATTCACTTCTGTTCCGTTATAAGAAGTGAACTTCCCGCCTATTAATATTTTTTCGTCAGGTTGTAATGAAATCGCGGTTACGGAGTCGTCAAAGCCGGTCCCGGACGAATTAAGAAAGTCGGTATCAAGCGTGCCGTCCGAGTTAAGCCTGGCTATGTACCCGGCTATGGAAGTATCAAAACTGGTAAAGTCTCCGCCAGCTATGATCTTGTCATCGGGTTGGATTGACAAAACATTAACGGCTTGGTTAAAGCCGCCCACTTCCCAAGAAGAGGTAAAATTTTCGTCATCTGAACCGTCGGTATTTTTCCGGAGGATACGGTTATCAGTGAACTTACCACCTAATATGACTTTTCCATCAGATTGAAGAGCTATGGCCATTACTTCATTGTTTGGTTGGCTTGAGCTGGAAGTAGCCAGATGTATGCCTATCATTACAATGGCAATAGCAATCGGTGAAGTAATAATAATAATTGTTTTATGTTTTATAAAAACTGTTTTCAGTCCGTATAACTTTGACATTCCTTCGTACCTCATACTTACTGCAGCTGGACAGGCGCAAGGTTATCACCCATTTCTGTTGGTGAATCACCTAGCAACAATGTGTTTCCTTGTCCGAGCTGGCCATTGTTATTTTTACCCCAACATTTTGTTGTCCCGTCATCTAATACGGCGCAACTGTGGGTTTCGTCGATGTCAATGAAACGCGCCGAACGTGAGGCGCCAATGGAGACGGCGCCGAGTGAGTCTCCCATGTCTCCAGTCTTATCGCCGCGCGTGGCAGTGTCGCCCAGGCCTAGTTGTCCGAATGTGTTTCGCCCCCAGCACTTCGTGTCTCCATTATTAAGGATCGCGCACGTATGATATGCGCCGCTTACCACGGAGGTTGCTGTATGCGCGGTACCAAGCTCCACGCGTTGCAAATCATCGCCCATTTGTCCGGCTTTATCTCCGATGGCTGATTTATTGCCGATCCCAAGTTGACCGTAGTTGTTTCTCCCCCAACATTTTATTTCGTAATTATCCAACAGCGCACAAGCAAAGCTTTCGCCTGCGCTTACTGACCTGGCTGTGCGACCGCTTCCCAAAGAAATGGTCGAAAGGTTATCGCCCATCTCATTTGCAGAATCTCCCAGTGTTTTGCTACCGCCTTGGCCCAATTGGCCGTAATTGTTGTAACCCCAACATTTGACCGTATCATTGTCTAAAACCGCACAGGTGAAGTTCTTACCTGCAGAGAGGCTTCGCGCAGTTCTTCCCGTGCCTAGGTTTACCGCCGGAAGATTGTCGCCCATTTCTGCAGGCTTGTCCCCGCGACTCTTGGAATCTCCTAGCCCAAGCTGGCCATCATTATTCCGTCCCCAGCATTTAACTGTTCCGTTGTCTAGTAGGGCACAAGAATGTTCAGCGCCAAGTGCTACAGCGATGGCTTTTCGTCCTGATCCAAGGTCTATGGATGGAAGTGCATTTCCCATTTCACCAGGAATGTCACCACGATTTTCTTTATCTCCTAGCCCAAGCTGACCATGATTGTTTTGTCCCCAGCACTTAACGCTTCCGTCTTCAAGTATGGCGCATACATGGTCAAGTCCAGCGCTTATAGCTGTAGCAGTATGACCGGTGCCAAGAGGTACTTCCGGTAGGTTCTGGCCCATTTCGCCAGAGGAGTCACCACGATTTTCTTTATCTCCTAGCCCAAGCTGACCATGATTGTTTTGTCCC
>CAYHPW010000054.1:12974-13155 GCA_964358645.1 uncultured Bacteriovoracaceae bacterium
CAGCACTTAATGCTTCCGTTCGCAAGTATTCTGCAAGTGAAAAAGTTTCCAGTCGATACAGGTGTAATTATCTCAGCAGCTGATTGTGTTGATGTTGGTGATGGAGTTGGAGATATAGTTGGTGACGGAGTTGGAGATATAGTTGGTGACGGAGTTGGAGATATAGTTGGTGACGGAGTTG
>CAYHPW010000054.1:13255-15819 GCA_964358645.1 uncultured Bacteriovoracaceae bacterium
GAGATATAGTTGGTGATGGAGTTGGAGATATAGTTGGTGACGGAGTTGGAGACTCAGTTGGTAATGGCGCTGGAGGTGCGGTTGGTGACGGAGTCGGAGATATAGTTGGTGACGGAGTCGGAGGTGCGCTCCCGTATGTTATGTCGATGCTGCCATCAGGATTCAGTCTTGCAACTCTCGTTGCTGTAACATCATTAAACTGTGTAAAGTTACCGCCAACAAGGATTTTACCATCAGCTTGCGCTACAATGCTTAACACTCTATCATTGAAGCCGCTCCCCGTTGCTTCAGTAAAATTTATATCCATTGTACCATTAGAATTTAGGCGGACTATTCTTCCGGCCACTCGCCCATTCCAATCGGTAAATTCACCGCCAGCAATTATTTTTCCGTCAGACTGTATTGCTATCACATGGACTGAGGCGTTTGCTCCAATGCCTGTATTTGCATTAAATGTGGCATCAATACTGCCAGTCGCATCGATTTTGGCAATTCTTGGTGGCGAGGTAAAATCTCCACCTACAATGAAAACACCACCGTCATATTTTTTTATAGATCTTACAATACCATTAAGCGAGATCGGCGTGATGTTTACACTTTGTGGTTCGGCTATAGGTACAGCGTTACCATCTGTTGGCACTGTTTGTGGTGGAGTATTGGTTATGCCTTGTGGCGCCGGAGTCGCTGGGGCTGAGGTGGTTTTGGTGCTGTCATTATCAAGGAGGACTGGGGCTCCTTTGGGTGTGTTTTGCCCCGAGCAAGCCACAAACATCTGTATTGATAAGCCCAATGATAATAATATTATAAATATTCTTAATTTATTAACGCTAATGTTATTATTATGCACAGACGTTCCACCTCTGTTCTTAATCAGAACAATTAATAATTATGTTACGCAAGCGATAACAAGTTGGCAAGAAGTGTCCCCGTCAACCTATGTCGGGACTGACACACCACTATTGATTAGATTTGGGTAATCCAAGTCTTTTGATTAATTCCTCTGAGGCTATTTTGATTCCAATGGGATTCCAATGAGTATCATCTAACCAATAAAGATATTTGTTTTCTGTTATTAGTTTTATAGAAAACTGCTTGAATATATTTGTTAAATTAACGACCATAATATTTTTTTCTAAAAGTTTTTGTTCAAGCTGTAGAAAATATTCACCATCGATTTCATCGGAGAGTGATTTTTTTAACAGTGATTGATATATAGTATACTTGTTAGGCACTAATAAGACCGCAAAGTCCAATCCTTTTTCTTTTAGTAGTGATGCAATACGCGACAAAACACGCACGGAAGCATCAATATTTCTTTTTCTAGTGATACTTTCGATCTCTTCGCTTGAAAAAAGGGTTTTTTGGCCGTTATTAAGCTCTCCTATTAGGACTTCGTCTTTATTTGGTGTTGGTAAAATAGTTCCATTTTGAAATAAATTGATAACTTTTTTCCCGAGCAACCTTAATGGAGATACATACCGCATTCTCCATAGTAGACCGTTAATGAAGGCCCATATGTTTGGTTCCTGCTCATCAGAGCAGATATAAGATGTTTTTGTACTGCCTTCTTTAATATCCCATCGCTCGATGTGCTCCAGCATGACTAGGCCTTTTGTCATTTTTAGACGACTAATCAAAGGGTCTATCCAAGAGTCCGGTTGCAACAACCCTGCAGCGTTATAAGTTTTTAACCCGGTCATTCGTTCAAGTTGAACTGGGAGTGTATCGTCATCATCAACACCGCTACCAGCGGTGAATGAAGTGCCTACCATTAGAATATCTGGCGGTAGTTGTTTTAGTTTGTCAGGGGCATTACGATTACCGCAAGAATCC
This sequence comes from uncultured Bacteriovoracaceae bacterium, assembly GCA_964358645.1. Lineage (GTDB taxonomy): Bacteria > Bdellovibrionota > UBA1018 > UBA1018 > UBA1018 > JBBTDV01. The sequence goes on from CAYHPW010000054.1 coordinate 15,089, forward strand.
GTTCTAAGGCGCTCCTTCCTGTATTGGCGAAGTTGCTTTAGATTGCCTATATGCGCGAGTTCTCCATAAGTATGATAATTCTCATAATATTTGTTGGCCATAAAAGGGCCTGATGGCCGGTATAATGATATTGATTGGTAACGTGACATTGCTTCCCATGCGCGAAAGCTTACCTTTTCTAAAGGGATAAGAAGACGGCAGGTGATATCTATAGCGCCATAGATAACTACAACAACCACCGCAGCTTTTCCAAAAGGTACTTTCACTGGCACCACCTTAAATAATCAACTAAAACTGAAAATAAAGGAATGGCGATGATCTTCCGCTGATTATAAATAGCATAGTAACCGCAAATAAACCAATCAATGCAAAAGCAGCAACATTGCTCCACTTATGTGAAAGCTCGAAAGTATTTTTACAGAAATGAGCAATACAAAATGCGATAGCAATCAGGCTAAGTAAGCCATAACGTCCTTCCAACCCTATCCCATTATGGAAGCCGAACATTTTTTTTAAAATGCTGCTAGCCATATGCATATCTTGACTTCTAAAGAACACCCACCCTATTACAACCAATAAAAATGTTTTAATTTTATCAATCCAGTGTGGCATGAGCGAATGTTTTTTCGGCAAAATCCTGCTAATAGACAATAAGATTCCATGGTAGATGCCCCACACCACGAATGTCCAATTCGCCCCGTGCCACAGCCCACCAAAGCCCATTGTGATCA
>CAYHPW010000055.1:0-15698 GCA_964358645.1 uncultured Bacteriovoracaceae bacterium
CGCGTCGGAAGTTTGGCTACAAAACCGGAAAGAATTAAGTGGGAGAGGCACTAGCAATGCCGAACAATTGGGAAATCCTCTCTTCGTCAAATATTCCTAGGTATCTAATTCTTCACGGGGGAGCTGATAACGAAGTGCCATTGAACCTGGCAAAATTTTGGAAAGAGAAACTGCATAAAGCGAAAGTCAGTGTGATCATTGCTAAAGGCAAGAACCACATGCTTGGGGACGGGGAACAAGATGGCGCTGCACTTATTGCTGGGTACATCAATGAGTGGTGGCCTCAATCCGCAATTGCGCCCGCTCAATAACAGCTTCCTCACCTCCCGCCAGCGAATCATTTAAGCCGAAGCCATATAAACAAAGGCTCGCTCCCAACCTATTGCAAACTTTTGGAGTATGGTACAGGCTCCTAGGATACGTTAGGGTCTGTTTTTGATATCACTATTTGTGACATCAAAAAATCGACTTCATCACGCGTTATCTCGAATATAAAATCATCATACTTAGACATCCCAAATATTCTTAACATGGTTCCAGGCCTCTCCATCCCAAGACATAACGTCTAATCTTATGGAACGTGGATGGCGATGGCCTTTAAATTTTGAAAGATAAAGCGCTATCGTGTTACGCAGCCTTCTTAACTTCACGAAATTCACGCTCTCCAAGCCTGTCTGCCATGAATTTTTGCTGCGCCCACGAACCTCAACAAACACGAGTTCAATAGTTTCGCCACCAACACCGCCACCCACTTTGACAGATACCTCAAAAACCAAATCTATTTCGCCTAATTTTGTCCTGTAGTTTTGCGCGAGAAGACGCGAACCGGGTATTCTTAAAAAATAATCCTTAGCACTTTCTTCGACAAGTTTACCCTTCTCGACAGTTGTCAGTATACGGCTCACGGCTGTGTTGGAATTCATCATCAGCACGCCGTGCATACTTTACACCAATCTTGGTGTTACTAATGAGTGTGTTAGTAATTTGTGGCACTAGCCTGGACGCCCCGTCCTGCTGTCAAGATCTCCCTTACCGGGCCGAATGAAACACGATGGATTTTGGTTACGCCAAACCTCCCTAGCGCATCCAAATGCACTGCCGTAGGATAGCCCTTATGCTGGCCAAAACCATAGCCTGGATAAACAGATTCGAGTTCGGCCATATGTGTATCACGCCACACTTTTGCCACAATGGAAGCTGCAGCAATGCTTAAGCAGCGCGCATCACCCCCAACCACTGCTGTTGACTTGCACGGCAGTCCTGGTGGAATAAACTTTCCGTCCACCAATACGTGCTTTGGCAATACATGCCCTGGCAACACGTGCTTAGGTTGCTGCCCCAACGCCTCCACAGCCCTAGTCATGGCCATCAAAGAAGCTTTAAGAATATTAAATTTATCTATCTCCTCAACACTTGCGCTGCCGATGGCCCAAGCCCCTGCCCATTCTTGGATGAATGCGGCCAAGTTCACACGTTTTATATGCGTCAACAACTTGCTATCAGTTATCTGCGACACACACTCATTGTTTAAATCCAACTCCGTCGGAAGAACAACTGCCGCAGCTACAACCGGACCAGCAAGACATCCCCTTCCGACTTCATCAACCCCCGCCACAAATTCGGAAGGATAGCCGGATTGATACTCAAAATGCAAATTTGGTAATCTTTGGTCCTTATTTCTTTTCACTATCAGCTTTAGGCACAGCAGTGGTTGCTTGTGCAGCACTGCTCTCAACCTCACGCTCAACTCGTGCGGCCTTACCAGCGAGGCCCCTGAGATAGTATAGTTTAGCTCGTCTAACTCGCCCTTCTTGCACTACTTCAATTTTGGCGATTTTCGGGGAAGCCAGAACAAATATCCTCTCTACTCCTACCCCATGCGAAATCTTCCTTACCACCATGGAGCAGTTAACACCTTTGTTGCTGATTTTTATAACAACGCCTTCATAAATCTGAATTCTTTCTTTTTCGCCTTCTTTTATCCTGACATGAACCTTAATTGTGTCGCCTGGTTTGAAGCCGTATTCCCCCTTGCGCTTATGCGCGCTTTCCACCAGCGCCACACGAGCATCAAGCCCTTTAAGTGAAACTTGTAGCCCTTTTGAAGTCCTTCTATGTTTTGTTTTTGTTGCAGCCATTTTTCAAACCTCCTAATGCACTTACTTGTTCACCCTACTCTACATACCTTGCTGGCTATCTATTCCAGCTGAACAAACGATCAAGAATAATCGCTACAGCCGCGCGAACCGAGAGATGATTATATCCTTCTTCACCACCAGGTCCCAAAATAGGTTCTAACACGCGATCCACCATCGGATAAAAAAGCTCCGAAACACCCCAACCTGTACCAAAGACCAGCACCAAAGGCTTGTCAAAATTACCCGAGCACAGGCGCCCCACCAGCTCTAGCCTATATTTGGCGCAACTGATGGAGTTTGGTAACTGCTTCGCGTCGGTAAGCACCACCTCTGGCTCCTTACCGCATTCAGCTTTTATGGCGGCTTTAACTTCATCAAACGACCACGCCAACCGGACCAACGAAACCGCCTCAAAACGGTCCTTGTTGTAGCTCCTGGCGCTATCCGACCGCCAATGAGCAAGGATTCGATTTATCAGCTCGTGCTGATCTTCGATTGGAGTGACTATAAAAAAACCACTCACACCGAATGTCTTGCCGGACCGTGAAATATCATGGATGTCCATGTTGGTCACGGCCGTCGTAACCACGGTTCCATTACGGTTAACTACCGGATAATGAAGCAATGCTATATAAACCGGGATCGACACGAGAACAACTCGAATATCACTGTCTTAGAAGAATTTCATCACTTTAAATTTATCCGGCTTGGAAAATCTTTTACGCTAAAATTCTTATTATCGGCACCCGTAAGCTAACAACGCTTCCCTTGCCCATCTCTGACTTGATCCATGCTTTGCCACCGAGTCTCTCTGCTTCGGTTTTCACCGCGTCAAGTCCAACGCCGTGACCAGATACGGATGTAACCTCTTCACGCGTTGAAAAGCCGGGTTTGAATACTAATTGTATGATCTCGTCTGTCGCCATCCTGCTAATTTGTGTGCCGGTCACGACTTTCTTTTCGATGGCCTTTGCGGATATCACCGCCGGATCGATCCCTCGACCATCGTCAGACACATGAATGTCTAGCATTTGTTGACCGGAAGCAGCCATGTTTGTCGTAAAAAAAACACGAATTGTCCCCTCTAAAGGCTTCCCACTGGCTTTACGCTCTATCGGTGTTTCCAAACCATGGTCAACTGCATTCCGAAAAACATGCACCATCGCATTGGTAAGCGATACGTAATGATTCCGGTAAATCCTAATGGGCGACTCGTCTATCGTAAGTCTTACTTCCTTAGCTTGCATTCCTGCGATTTTCTGGACAGTAAATCCATATTTTGTGAATAAATGATGAATTGGCTCAAGCAGGAAGCTTTCCGTGTACTTGCGCAATAGTTCTGACTCTGGCCCGAGCATTTTTCTAAGCACCTCGCCGATGTTCATTATTTCAGAAACGCGCACGCTTCTTTCACCGCCGGACGTCAAGTCGCCAACTATCCCACAATGTTTATTTAAAAATGATTCAAACTCCTGTTCAAGCTTAGCCACTTCTGCTTTTAACTGATGGGCATGGGCAATCAACGATTCTTTTACCGATGCGCGAATAGAAGATAGCAGCCACTCAATACTGGCGGCAATTGTTTCAATTGATTCAATATAATAAAATGCAGCGGTACCTTTTATGGTGTGTATTTTCCGAAAAATGGAATCAATGTTAAATTTTGTAGCTTCTGACCCTAGCTCATTTTGTATTTCCTTGATGATTTTACGGATCTCCGGGATGAAGTTGCTTATGAAATCAGAGCGGTTTTGAACAATGGACAATATCATCTTCGCCGTTCTTGCATCATGCAAAGCCTTTTGCTCTAATATGCGCTCGGTAGTTTTGTCAGTTGCTATGATGATAAGGCGCTTGATGTGACCGGATTGGTCACGAATAGGACGATAATCAAACCCAATGTATCTCCCATCAAGTTTATCAAAAAAACCTGGGCCCAAGCTCTTCAAATCTTCAAATGGAACACTTTCAGAAAAGATGCAATCTAACCATTTTTGAATCTCAGAAACCTTCTCCGCAGGTGCTTGCACGACTTCCCAAAAAAATTTTCCTACAGGGTTCCCACCAAAAAATAACGAAGCCGCTTTGGAACAGCCTTCCAGAACCACCCCGGTTGAATCACATGCCATGAATCCCTGGTCGAGGTTGTCCAATAGGTTCTGGATATCGTTACGGGCCATTTCCAGGGACTTTTGGACGTGCTTGATTTCGCGAATATCGGTCCCAATAATGACAAGACCCTCTTCTCTGCATTGATGGTTGTAAATAATCGAACCATGAAGCAGATGAATAATCTCACCATGCTCCTTGGAAACCAGGCTTGCCTCACACTCTAGGTGATTTTCGTGTTCGAAATAACTAAAAATTATTGATGAAGAGTCAGTCGCTTCTGGCTGCAAGAAGTTTGAAAACTTTTCGATATCTTTTGTTGAAAACAAAAAGTCTGGGGTTTTCCCGATCAGCTCATCTAGCGAGTAACCTAGAATACTGGTGACTCTTTTGTTCACGATCATGATCCGCCCTAGCCCATCAAGCACGAAGAGAATCTCATCCATTGAATCGGTAACCCGGTTGACGAACCCGTTCATTTTTTCAAGGATTGTATTTTTATCCTCAAGCAATGCACGTTGAAAATCCATTTCACCAAGCATGCTGCTGAGTTTTTCCTGGCTCTCTTTAGCCTGGGCCTCGAGTTTGACCTCAAGCGCTTTGATCTTGCTATATAGCTCTTGCATGGTCTCGCTGGAGTTAGATGTCACTGATCCTCCACTGAATTACTTTTTCCTAATAGCCATCCCACGCTTCATCTCATCTTTATATTCAGCAAGCACCGTATCTTTATATATTCCGTTCACGGGATTGTAGAGCTTATATACTTCACAGGTCATACAGTTTTTTTCTTTCTCAGCAAACATGCCTTGCACTTTTCCGCCGCATAACGTTCCACTTATCCACCAGCATTGGCGTCCCAACTTGTTCTTGGCAGCCGGACAGATCCCAAGTTTGTCCGCATTTATACCGCCCTCCTCACGACCACAGTTCTTTATTTCCCAACAATTCTTGAGATACATCTTAACCATACGCTAGCTACTGATAGCAATTCCCTAAAGTCGCGATAGGTGTAGTTGCCGCATCATACAGCGTACCGCCCTTTTCCCACCAGCTGCTCACAGTGGTACCAACGGTGGTAAGCTTAAGGTCATAATTCGTGTCGGCATTCATTTGTGTCTTGGTCTTTCCGAAAGCAGCCAAACAAGCTTGGCCATCCTCTGCTGAAACATAGTAACTGGCCGGTAACGTAGACCCAAATTGCAGGCATTCAGATGTATCAGGTGAACTTGCATCGAATCCGTTATCCCCTGGCACCTTGTTCGACCAGCTCTGAATCCAAACATATGTTCCATCTGATTTCATACGAATGCTGAAACTTGAACTCCCCATTGTGCCAACGCCATTGTAATCAAGAATTTGAAGTGCCTCAAATGCACCAGAACTCTGCGTAGAACTACCGGTAGGCAGCGCCCCTTGATAAGCCTTGATGCCTTGAACACTGCCGGATCCGGTCTGGGCAGTCAGATGAAAGAACTTGTTATTAACACGATCCAGATTGACGGCGGTCAGATAAGGACCCATTGAACTGCCAGCTTCGTTGCTTAAGGTAATCATGTACTGACCATCGGCACCAGTAACGGTCCTGTTCAAACCAAACCAATTAGCCCACGTCGAGCCGCCAAAAGAACCTTGGAACTTGATGGAAGTCGGCAATCCCCAAGACGAAGCCCATGGAATCCATGTCGTGATATCGACTGATTGGCCTGTTGATTCATAACATTTATCAACGGAAGTCCCACTCTCCAAAAGCATGTACTCGAATTTACAGGCCTCGGAAACCATGGATGTACCTATAATGCTACTATAGTTGCCGTTAGTCCTGCATATCGTAGGATCAGCAAGTGCGGCAGGCCTGTAGTATTTAGTCCATTCAGTTGTTGAAACAGAAGGGTGGACTTTAAAACATTCTCCCGCGGCTATCTTGTCATCAGTACAATAACTGTTGTAATCCATGTTCCAAACCAACCAGAGAATATTGCCAGCAGACGGTGGGGGCGAAACACTTTCGCTGCCAAGTGGGTCACCAATTGCACGCGCAAAATTACCCGCTCCTTCGCGAAACATATCCATCAATGAAAGTGAAAGCGCTCCACCAGTTTTCATACCAGTAGGCAGCGTGCTCGACGCCTCTCTTGTTATGTAAGGTACATTGCCACTGCCAAATGGCGTATCAGATGACGAATTCTTACTACATCCGTATGTGCAAGAAAGTACAAGCAATGTTATTAATAGAAGTTTCCGTTCCATGGTCATTCCCTCTCAGGTTACTAGGTTGTTTTTCTATAATTTAACACGCCAGCTGTAGCTGGCTATACTAAAAAAGCATGCTTAGAAGCAGTCGTTTAAAATCTTTTCACTAAGTTCAAGAGTTACATTTCCATGTTCACCAAGACATGTCATCTCATGCCCGCTTAGGCTCTCAAGTACAGCTGGAATATCACTCTTGCTTACATTGTATTCTCTCAGGCGGGTGGGCACCCCCAAGGACTGGAAGAATGCTTCAGTTTTAGAAATAGTTTGCGCGATACGGGCCTCTTCCGCGCCAGCTTTAATGTTCCAGACCCGGTCCGCATATTGAAGAAGTTTTTCTTTTTTTTCAGCGGATAAAATCCGCATCAACGCAGGGTAAACCACGGCCAATGTGCGGCCATGATCAATTCCAAACATTGCGGTCAGTTCGTGACCGATCATATGGGTGGCCCAGTCCTGCGGAACACCGACACCGATCAGTCCGTTTAAAGCCATCGTCGCGGCCCACATGAAGTTGGCGCGTGCATCGTAGTCCGTAGGGTTTTGCAAGGTCTTGGGTCCCTCAGTGATCAAGGTTCTCAGGATGCCTTCGGCGAATTGGTCCTGGATCATCGCATTTACGGGATACGTCAGGTACTGTTCCGTGACGTGGACAAAAGCATCGATAATACCGTTGGCAACTTGTTTCACTGGCAGAGAAAACGTGACCGTAGGATCGAGTACGCTGAAACTCGGAAAAACATGCGGGCTTAGAAACACGAGTTTGCTATGGGTCTCCGTACGGGTGATGACCGCGCCGCAATTCATCTCACTACCGGTAGCTGGCAGGGTCAGGATGGTTCCGAATGGAAGCGCGCGGGTGGGTAGTTTTACCAGTAAGGAACTGCCACGGATCCGCTTCTTCAGTCAGCGGAGCAGCAGCCGCAATGAACTTGGTCCCGTCGATCACAGAACCACCACCGGCTGCCAGGAGAAAATCCACTTTTTCTCGTCTGACAAGCGCGACCGCTTTCATCAGTGTTTCATAAGTGGGGTTGGGCTCGATTCCGCCGAATTCCAGCACGGGACGCCCACGGAGAGCGTCTTTAAGCAGATCATATACGCCATTTGCCTTTATGCTGCCGCCTCCGTAAGTGAGCAGGATCCGGGCGCTGCTTGGTATTTCATCGCCTATCGCCTTGATTTGATCTTTCCCAAATATGATTTTAGTAGGATTCCAGAAAGTGAAATTAAGCATATCCAGCCCGTGCCTTGAACAGACAATTACCCTAAAATGGCCTCCCACCGTTGATGGGGATACCTGAGGGACTGCCTTCGTCGGATCCGGGAGCGCTAATCGATGGGGTTAACTGAACAGAACCAAGTATCGCACCGCGATCTTCGGTAACATTAACCTTCACCGACATGCTAGCCTCAACACCTGCATAATAAACACATGGAGTGTATGTTGTATATAATCTGGTATTGGGATTCATTCTGCAGGGTAGTATCCTATGCTCTGCTGGGGTGGATGATAATGTCGTGGTATATTTTAAGGTGCTCCCAAATGCATCTAAGTAAGCATTTTCTGGGGCACTAGGATTAAAAGGGAACTTACATTTAGGCCCATCGGGCTTAAAATAGCAGTACCCGGTAGCACTTAATTTGAGCGTTGTGTTTGGCTTAATTACTTTATTCTCAAAAGCAAAAGAGAAACGATCATCGCTATCAACAGTAGGCTCGGTATAGAAATTTACTTTCTTCACCAATCCACCCTTGCTTACAGATGAATACTTGGCCCATGATGTAATTGGAGGCTCTAGTCTTCCATATGTATTTTCAGCCTCTCTACCTAATGCTGTTAAAAAATTTTCATCGCTCCAATTATAATAATTTGTGATATTGTCGTCTGGGATATCAGAACGCAGCCGCGCATTTTCTCCCTTCCACTCACGACAATTTTTAGTAACAGTGCCACTACATACACTATCACAGTAAGCACTATTACTAGCTGCACGATAGTCCCCATTCTTCTTTCTGGTTGCTAAAACTACTTTATTATCCGCAATAACCTCATTCTTAGTAGGATCGGTAGAGGACGTATAGCTTTTAGGATTCACCCATGCATTGTCACATCTCTTGATTTCCCGGCATATTTTATTATCCACGAAATATTCCGGATCACAATTCATCACAGCAATAGACATAAACAACTCAGGTTGCATGACAGAAACAACAACATTCTGATCTTTATCCGACAAGTTAGTTAGCGAGATAGCTAAATTAAAACCAAGGCCACTAGGCCCACCCTCTCCGACTGACCTTGATGATGCCACAACAGGATAAGTAATGGCACTCCTACCCGACCAAGCATATGGGCTGGATACTGTTATTGACAAAACCCCGACCAACAGCCCATCCCGCCAAAGATGTTTTAGACGATTCATAAGGGAAGCCTTTCTTGATAAATTTTAAGCATTTCCTATTCATAAAATTCTAGACTTATTTTTTGTATGCGTCATTAATCTTTAACAAAATATTGTCGATAGAGTGTACATGGGGAAGTCAACAGTTACGCGCCGTTTCCCAATAAACCCTATGGAAGGCGTTATCTTCGCTCTTTTCGTGGCACTGTTCGCAAGATCCGTTTACAACTTGTTCTACGAACGGCAAAGCTTCATCTCCCCCACCCCACAAATGACACTCACAACTATAAGCAGCGAAAGCCGTGCACCGGCTGGCTCAGTCCCGCAATCCTTTCTCAACATCGATGTAAGCTGTAACTCACCGCTCGTCGAACAAAACACTGGCGCCGTCAAAGCCAGGCTGAGTGGGCAGCTTTGCGGATCTATCCAGGGCCTGGACGCATCAAAGCTCGCAAAAACATCAGCAGTTAACGGCTCCAACAAATTCATCGCCACTATATTCACCGATATAGGTGGCGGAAAATACTCAACGGATTACATCCCTCTCAATCTTGGGAAAAACCCGATACATGTTGAATTTACATACAAGGACGGCAAGATAGTAGCCCAAGACGTAAACCTAACTAGGAACTAATATACTCCGTATGAAACGGATGAAATCAAGTTTTTTAATCACAGTCTCAGGCAAGGACCGCCCTGGGATAACCGCAGCCATCACGGGCGTGCTCGCTAAGAGTGGCGCCGAAATAATCGATGTTGCACAGGCCGTGATACATGAGTTGCTTTCACTCTCGATCCTTTGCGAGTTAAGCAATGACGAAACCGCGCTGAAAGAACTCGTGCTTAAAACAAATGAACTAGGCATGAAGCTTGAGTTTAAAAAAGCAGACCATGAATCAAGCAAGAAAACACCTGGTATCCCAAAGGCACACCATTACGCCGTCACGCTCATAGCTGACAGAATTACCGCAGCAGCACTTCATGACGTTTCATCCACGCTAGCAAGCCATGACATGAACATAGACGTGATAAAGCGCCTAAGCGAAGGCGCTTTCAGCAGTGTCGAGATGCTAGTCTCGTCGGCTGATGAAATAAACAAATCTAAACTTAAAAAAGAGCTACTCTCCCTGGCTGCGAGGCATTTGATCGACATTGCCCTGCAATCAGAAGGGCTCTACCGGCGCGCAAAGCGTCTCGTTGTGATGGACATGGACTCTACACTGATCCAAAGCGAAGTAATCGATGAGCTTGCTAAAGAAAAAGGGACGTTCAAAGAAGTTTCAGATATCACGCAAAGAGCGATGGCAGGCGAAATTAATTACGACGAAAGCCTTAGACAAAGATGCGCTAAAATCGCGGGTCTTACGACGGCAGACCTGGAAAAAGTCTTTGACAGAATCACGCTCACACCAGGCGCAAAAGACCTGATACGTGTCCTTAAAAAACTTGGTTACAAAATCGCAGTGATCAGCGGCGGTTTTACCTTCGTGGCCGACAGGTTAAAGGAGAGGCTACACCTTGACTATGCTTTCGCAAACGAACTTGAATTGGAAAGCAACATAGTAACCGGCAAGGTGATCCCGCCGATTGTGAACTCAGCTAGGAAGGCTGATCTACTTGATGTGATTGCACAGCAGGAACATATCTTACTTGATCAGGTTATCGCGATCGGCGACGGCGCGAATGACCTACTGATGCTTGAAAAAGCCGGCCTCGGCATTGCGTTCAACGCAAAGCCGACGGTACGTGAAAAGGCCGACCTTGCCATAAGCCAAAAAAACATGCGGTCGATACTGTATCTGCTCGGCCTGTCCGAAAAAGATCTATCCGAAGCGCTGCGGTAACCGCATCACCTTAAAGCAAATAAAATCTTGATGTCATCATCATCGAAGGCTATGCCTGCACCATAAAAATACGGGATTTTGTTATTAACTTCCCTGATACCTTCTAGACCTGATTTTACGTAAAGACCTGAAAAAGCTCCGACTAATGGGTGAAAAACAGCAAACAAGCGATCATCCACGCCTCTGCCACCGCGGTAATAAATATCATTCTCGAGATAAAACCGTTCCTTCCACTCCGCTGCACCAAAATAAGTTTTTATAGATACCGCACCATCCCCATAAAGCGCACCAATAGATAAATCAAGGCGCTCATAAAAAACCCTCCCGATCATTGCCGTAAATAAAATTCCTGTTTGTTCAATCTGGGTTTTTTGCTCTTCTTTTTCTTCCTGCGTCGTACTTGCTACACCATTCGTGGTGGTGGTTGTCGTTGTGTTTGTTTTCGTATTAAGAGAAATGCGATTGCCTCGCGGATCAACTGACAAACCTAGCAGGTAGTAACGCTTCTGGCGAGGCCAGATTGCAACCCTGAACCAACCCCTTCCACCATCGTGGCCAGTTATCCTCTCCCCACCTATATCAACGGTGAACCTTATACCACTGACCTTGGATAACAACCTGTTTAGGTTCCTGATCGCATCCCTGATTTCCTCGGCATAAGAAGGATCATTAAGAAGCATTCCCACTGACCCCTCACCCTTATTAACTCTGGTCATCAAGGATCTTAGCTGCTCGATCGCGTCTTCAAGCTTAGCAAGCGTTCTTTGCGCTGTTTGGTTTAGACCGCCTTCTGGTGAAAGCGTGCGCGAAGCATTTTCAAGCGTCTTGTTTAACTGCCTCATCGTTTGCCTGAGCTCTTCTGGGTTGATGGCTTGTTTTAAATTACTTGTAAGGCTCGTCATTTCATTAACCAGTGAATCCACCCGGCTTACAAGCTGCTGGACGTCTTGCGACTGTGAGCCAACCGGAATCTCGCGACCTGCATGGATTGGCGTTTTATTTGGCACGGGCTTGGTGTTAGGCGACGAAGAGGTGGCCACAGGCGCAGGCGACGGCGAGTGCTCAGGAGAAGGGCTCGTTGATATTTCAACAGGCGCACTTGGCTCATCCGCTGTAGCTTGATCTTCGCCAAAGGCCGCGGCAGCAAACTGGCCTATGAAAACTGCCATGGTAAAATTAGATGGCGCAAAAAGAAATCCGCGCTCTTGATCGTGTTCAGATGGCTCGTGTTCAACCGGCGGCCCCACATACTTAACAGGTTTTAACTCAACGAACTTATCACCTAGAAATCCTTCACCTCTTATGTACGCGCGCGTAGAAGGCAACACCTCGACCGCGGCTGTGATGCAAATCCCAAGACTCACATGAGTTTCAGAAAGTTCCACCGTCTTAAGATATCCGATCTCAAGCCCAAGAGAGCGTATGGGTGACTTCATCTTGAGACCGGTGGCATCCTCAACACTGATGTGTACAAGCTGGCAAGGCTTCCACCAAAACGGCTTATCATTCACATAAACAGTGACTGCGACCATCAAAAGCAGCCCGCACAACGTGAAAATACCGACCTTAAAATACACTTTCATACCGCCTTCATTAGCGCTCATATTCAGAGTACCCTCAGTTTTGAAAACCCATACGGCAACAACGATGTAAGAATGTAGTCACTAAGCAGGATCGTCAGACAAGATGCCACTACGCTGGTCCTAGTAGCATGTCCGACTGCTCTCGCCCCGCCATAGGCGCGGAAGCCACAAAAACAGCCGATCCATGTCAAAACCAGCCCGAATACCGACGCCTTTACCAGACAGTGTACCACCTCGATGGCATCAACGATTTTTGTAAATTGCTTCCAAAAAATTGCCGGATCCAACCCCATCACACCACAGGAAACAACGGCAGAAGACAGCGACGCCACACTACAAAAAAAGATCGCGAGCAGCGGCATCATTAAAATTCCACCAGCCACTCTAGGAGCCACCAAATATTCCATCGGGTCAACAGCCATGACCTCAAGCGCGTCAATCTGCTCTGAAATCCTCATGCTGGAAATCTCAGCAGCCATCGCCGCGCCCGCCCTTCCTGTGACCATGATCGCCGCCATCACGGGACCAAGCTCCCGATATAGTGTAACACCAACGCTGCCGCCAAGCAGCGCTTCTGCGCCAAATAGGTGAAATGATATATATAATTGATAACCAAGCACCCCGCCTAGAAACATTGCCGCTACTATGTTGACTCCTAGCGAATTCACACCAATGAATTCACACTGCCTAATGAAAATACCACGACGTTTCCAAAAACCTCTGAACGCACGAAGAGTGTCTAGGACAAAAACAGTAAAATCTCCTAAAACGATGATAAATGACTTTAATAATTCAAGTAGGTTCACTATTGGTTTAGTTAAGACCATAAAGGCAATAAATACAAGGGACTTGGGGGGGCAGTTTGCGAACTTTTTCACACTTCATCTTAAGACGTGCCGGATTGGTAGCTATTATAGGCACCACACTGGCTATAGCGGGGGCATATTTCTCCGTAGAATTGTACAAAAACCTAAGGACCGATCTTGCTGAACTTCTTCCAACCAGCGCACGAAGCGTACAGGATCTTGATGATGTAACTCGCCGCCTTGAGTCCATCGACAGCCTAGCGGTGCTTGTTTTTTCAAAAAACACCGAAGCCTCAAAACGTTTTGTACATGATCTGGTCGGTAAGCTTGAGTCTGTTCCAAAAAATATCATTGCAAGCGTTGAATACCGTATTGAAAAAGAACTCAAGTTTTTTCGTGAACACTCCCCGCTCTACATGGACCTCGGTGATTTATCACGCGTCAGAAACTACATAATTGATCGCATAGAATATGAAAAATCACTTTACAACCCGCTCAACATCTTCAGCGAGCAGGAAATACCGGAGCCAAGACTGGACTTCCTAGCCTTGCGGCAGAAATACGAGCTTAAAACAAGTGGATATAGCAAACTTCCTGGCGGCTATTATGCGACGCCGGATGAAACCATAAGAGCTGTACTGGCTTATTTGCCAGGCAAGACATCCAGCATGGATCAGGTTCATATACTTAAGTCAGCCGTTGAAGGCGCCATCCATAGCCTCAATCTGCAGTCTTATGCGGCGGACATACAGATAAGATACACAGGCGGCGTACAAGACACGCTTGAGGAGCACTCCGCACTCATCGCGGATCTAGAGATCTCAACGGCGATAGTTATAGTTTTAGTGGCGATAGCGATGTTTGTTTTTTTCAGAAACCTTCGGGCCACGTTCGCGCTCGTGGCAAGCCTTCTGGGAGGAGCGCTCTGGACATTCGGAGTCTCATACTTCGTTGTTGGATACTTAAACGCGAACACCGCTTTTTTGGGCAGCATCATAATAGGTAATGGAATTAACTTCGGTATAATCATTCTCGCCCGCTACATAGAGGAGCGCAGGAAGGGATTCAACAATCTACGCGGAATACGAACTGCCATGGTTTACACCGCAACTGCGACATGGACGGCGGCTCTCGCGGCTGGGCTTTCATACGGTTCCCTGGTATTGACCGGCTTTCGGGGCTTCAGACAATTCGGGATCATCGGGCTGATAGGTATGTTACTTTGCTGGTTAAGCGCATTCACGCTGCTTCCGGCATATCTTACGCTTATCGATAAATTTAGTTCTTTAGTCCCACGAGGCCGGCGTATCCCGCATTCTACTTTCACCACCATCATTGCCAAGATCATTTCAAAACGCCCTGCGATCATATGGGGATTCTCGTTCCTGCTTACAGTGGCTTCGTTAAGCACGCTTGTAAGCTACCATCCAGGCATCATCGAAACGAATCTCGGCAAACTGCGAAGCAAGCATAGCCTAGAGCATGGCTCAGTCTATTACTCGCGTTATCTGGACCAGATCTTCCAACGCTATCTCTCACCGCTGGTGATTCTCACTAAATCAAGGGATGAAGCCGCTGAAATCGCAAACCGGCTGCGCAAGCTAAAAGAGCAGCAAGGCAAGGCAAGCATGATAGCCTCAGTGCAGACGCTGGATGACTTCATCCCACAAGATCAGTTGGAAAAAATAAAGATCCTGAAAAATATAAGACGCTTACTGCCTCATCGCCTGATAGTAAGGCTGTCGGAGTCGGACCAAGCCCTGGTCGCGCGCTTCTTATCCGAAACAGCCATGAAACCTATTTACCAAAACGACCTACCTCCGCTGATACTCAGCAAATTCACCGAAAAAGACGGCTCAATAGGAAAACTTGTATTAATAGAACCTCCGCTTGATCACTCGACTTGGGAAGGCGATAAAATGATATCCCTCATCCGTGAACTGCGTGATGTGGCCGACTCAGTCTCGCCTGGCGCGCCTGTCGCCGGCACCCTGCCCATCACATCGGATATGATATCAGCGATTTCCAGGGACGGACCAAGGGCCACGTTTTTTGCGTTTGCAGCTGTTTTGATTCTAGTCGTGTTTCTTTTCAGAGAAATCAAAACCATTACGTTGGTGCTTTTCTCCCTGATCCTCGGTGCCACATGGCTTGGCGGGATAATCCTGGGCTTCGGGATTAAAATAAATTTCCTTAACTTCATCGCCTTGCCGATTACGTTCGGGATAGGCGTTGATTACGGCGTAAATATCTTTCAACGTTACCGGCAGGAGGGCGGCGCGGGTATCCTGAACATCATTAAAAACACCGGCGGCGCGGTCGCCCTATGCAGCCTCACCACGATAATCGGATACAGCTCGCTTCTTATTGCAAGCAACCGGGCTTTTGTGAGCTTTGGGCTGCTCGCAGTGCTTGGTGAAATCACATGCGTGATTGCCGCTGTCGTTTCCCTGCCAGCCTACTTGCTGCTAAGGGCACGCAGGCGTGAACGCAATTTGTGAAACTTAGCAGGCCCCGGAAAAACTCAGTTTTTAGATGAAGTTTGAGATGAAGTCGGTAA